>NZ_SPNG01000006.1:0-346866 GCF_004563845.1 Rhodococcus sp. 1R11
ACGGTCGCAGACGGACGGACACTGCTCCTGGGCAGTCCATCTCTACTGCGCAGCGAGAACGTCGCGGTGTCCGAGGATGCGCAGCAATGGGTTTCGCGGCTACAGGACGAGGCCGAGACTCCGCTGCTGCTGGCCGTCGACGGCGTACTCGTCGGCTTGATCAGTCTGCGCGACGAGGTCCGTACCAACGCATCCGCCGTTCTGAACGCGCTTCGAGCCGACGGTGTCGAACGCATCATCATGCTCACCGGCGACCACCCGAAGACAGCGGCGGCGGTCGCCGCGGAACTCGGCATCACCGAGTGGCGTGCCGAAGTGATGCCCGACGAAAAGCTCGAAGCAGTCCGCGAACTGCAAGACGCGGGCTACATCGTGGCGATGGTCGGTGACGGTACGAACGATGCCCCTGCTCTCGCCGTCGCCGATATCGGAATCGCAATGGGATTGGCGGGCACCGACGTTGCCGTCGAGACCGCGGACGTGGCACTGGCAAGCGACGACTTGTCGCGTCTGCTCGACGTACGTGACCTCGGCCGGCACTCGGTATCGGTCATCCGTCAGAACTACGGAATGTCCATCGCCGTCAACGCTCTCGGCTTGGCGGTCAGCGCCGGTGGTGCGCTGTCACCAGTGCTGGCGGCAATCCTGCACAACGCCTCGTCCGTCGCGGTGGTCGGCAACAGTTCGCGACTGATCCGTTATCGACTTTGATCAGTAGGTACCGAACGCCAGGGCGAGGTGTTCGGTACCTACTCCGCTACTTCGCGTCGCGGAAGTACGGTTCGACCGTGCCCTTGAGCTTGACGAGCATGGGGTTTCCGTAGCGATCCTTCGCGGTCGGGACCTCGACACGCACCCAACCCTCGGACACGTTGTATTCGCGAATGCTCGTCTTCTCGACTCCGTTGAAGCGGATGCCCACGTCACGGCGAAGAACCTCTTCGCTGTAGAAGCGGCTGCTCGGATCGATCGAGAGATGATTCGGTGGAACGTCTGCGTTCTGGTCCTCGGGCATGATTACTTTCGTCGATGTATTGGGTTGGGTGATGGGGTCTGAACCCCATGAAGAATACGCGACCTAGCGTTGGACCAGCGTCGCTGTCCCTAGCCTCGCGCCATGTCCACGAATCTGGACAGGTGCAGCTGGTGTGCCACAGTGATTGTCGCGGTCGGACCGTTACGGTGCTTGCCGAGGATCAGGTCGGCCTCGCCGCCGCGGGGGTCGTCGCGCTCGATGGCGTCGGGGCGGTGCAGCAGAATCACCATGTCGGCGTCCTGCTCCAGTGAGCCGGACTCACGGAGGTCCGAGACCATCGGCTTCTTGTCGGTTCGCTGCTCGGGACCACGGTTGAGCTGGCAGACCGCGACCACCGGGCATTCGAGTTCCTTGGCCAACAGCTTGAGCTGACGGGAGAAGTCCGAGACCTCCTGCTGACGTGACTCGACCTTCTTGCCGGACGACATCAGCTGAAGGTAGTCCACCACAATGAGTTTCAGACCGTTGCGCTGCTTGAGGCGTCGCGCCTTGGCTCGAATCTCCATCATCGTCAGGTTGGGCGAATCGTCGACGAAGAGCGGTGCTTCGCTGATCTCGCTCATTCGACGGGCCAGCTTGGTCCAGTCGTCGTCGGTCATCTTTCCGGAACGCATGTCACCGAGCTTGATCTTCGCCTCTGCGGACAGCAGACGCATGACGATCTCGGTGCGACTCATCTCCAGAGAGAAGATCACACTGGGCATACCGTGCTTGATGGAGCACGAACGCATGAAATCCATACTTAGGGTCGACTTACCTACGCCAGGTCGAGCCGCCACGATGATCATCTGACCAGGGTGAAGACCGTTGGTGATTTCGTCGAGTTCGGCGAATCCGGTCGGCACACCGAGGGAGATACCGCCACGGCTGGCGATGGAGTCGATTTCGTCCATCGTGGGCTGCAGCAGCTCTTCGAGGGGGAGGAAGTCCTCGGAGGTGCGGCGCTCGGTGACCTCGTACACCTCTGCCTGCGCGCGGTCGACGACCTCGGCGACGTCCTGACCGTCGGCTCCGGCGTAACCGAACTGCACGATGCGAGTACCGGCTTGCACGAGCCGCCGGAGAATGGACTTCTCCGCCACGATCTCGGCGTAGTACCCGGCGTTGGCGGCGGTGGGCGTCGTCTGAGTCAGCGTGATCAGGTACGGCGGACCGCCGATGCGCTTGAGCTCGCCGCGGCGATCCAGCTCGGCCGAGACAGTCACCGGGTCGGCAGGCTCACCGCGGCTGTAGAGATCGAGAATGGCGTCGTAGACGTTCTGGTGTGCCGGCCGGTAGAAGTCGCCTGGACGGAGCACCTCGAGCACGTCGGCGATGGCATCCTTGCTCAGCAGCATGCCGCCCAACACGGACTGTTCGGCGGCCATGTCCTGTGGCGGCTGTCGCCCGAAGTCTTCGCCCGGACCTTCACTGGAGGAGGAGCCGGAGTAGTCGGACTGTCCTCGATCGTCCACAACTGCCACGCGAACCGGCCGTCCTCTCCCCATAGTCCGAGCACGGCCCGGATAACACCCGGACGTGCGGTCAAGCAAGTTCTACCCCCGGGCACCGACAGGTCCTGTTCGGTACCGGATCCGCGCTGCCCGGCACCGTTCGACGGCATCGAGAGAGACGCTGGAGGGACGTTAAGCGGTATCGCCAGGAGTCACAACACAGCCTGTGGATGGATCTGTGGATGAAATGTGGATCATGTTGAACAACGGTGTTGACCGTCTGGGGATAACCTGGGTATAACTTTTGGAGTTTGTGCCATTCCTCCACGTCAAGGCGTGTACATAAAGTTTTTTGCCTGTGCATCGTTCTGGGGGCGGCGTGTCGGCCGAATTGACAACTCGGGCGTGTTGAGTAAATGCCGAGTGAACTCCATGGTGAAGTACGTCACACCGGCTGGAAATTCACACCGAAAAAGTCTTAATGCCGGTTTTCGAGCCGAGGGGCCCGATCCCCGTCGGGAATCGGGCCCTCGTACTTCGCTCGAACAGGCCGTCAGAGATCGGCCTTCTGCGGGCACAGAGCCGGGTCGAGAACCGTGATTTCCTTCGTACCGATCTGCAGCACCCGGGCCGACGGAATGTCGAAGAAGAGGCCGGTGATCCGCAGACGACCCTCCGCGTTCGCCCGTCCCACCACCCGGTGACGGGTCAACGTCTGCAGCTGCACCGCGACATTGACCATCGCCAGCTGATCGGCTTCCCCGAAGCCCAGCTCCGCCGCTTGACGGCCCACCGCGTGCCCACTGCGGAACGCGTCCAGGCTGGCCCGCCCGTGCCCGAGCCACTCCACCACCGACGGATCGGCGGCGTTCTCCGCCCCGCCGAGAATCGCTTTCATGGCACCGCAGCCGGAATGGCCGCACACCACGACCGACGACGTACCCACTTCGTCGACGCCGAAGGCAAGAGCTGCCTCCACCGAGCAATCCTGACCTTGGGTGGGGATCATGTTGCCGACGTTGCGCACGGTGAACAGATCACCCGGGCCGCTGCTGGTGATGGTGTTCGGCATGACGCGAGAGTCGACGCAGCAGAGGAACAGCGTGTCCGGGTCCTGAGACTCGGTCAGACCTTCCAGGTGCGGACGAATGTTGGGGGCATGAGTGCGGTGATATTCGGCCACTCCGCTCAACACCGGACGCAGAGCGGCGGGCGAATCCTCCTGCGTGTCGTCGCTCTTGAGCTGCCACGCCCGCCACGGTGCCAACGAGCTGCGCACGGTGGCAGATCCACGCCGCGGTGGCCCTTCGGTGGCCGCAGCCATCGATGCCGTGCCCACCTCCTCGACCCGCACGGAACCACCGGTCGCTTCGTGTTGGCGAACCCACTCGTTCAACGCGTCGTGGACTGCATGGTCGAGGAAATCGACTCCGAGATGGACGGTGACGGACGTGCCTGCGGGCACCGTGGCCAACACCCGAGTCAGTCGTGGCAGCGCGAGGAAGCTCAGCGAGCCCTCCATCGTCACCCGCCAGGTTCCGTCGACCGTTTCCTCGGCCCGGATCTTCGCCGACACCACGCGTCGCAGAACCAGGATGATCGAGAGCGCCAGGCCGATCAGCACTCCCTCGAGCAGGTTGAGCGCCACGACACCCAGCACCGTGACTGCATAGACAGCGATATCACCGGTCTTGTTCGCGATCTTGATGTCGGCCAGTTTGATGAGCTGCACACCGATCATCACGAGCAAACCGGCGAGCGCCGCGAACGGCACGAGCTCGACGATCGAGATGAACAGCACCGAGAAGATCAGAATCCACACGCCGTGCAGAATCGCCGACGCGCGAGACTTGGCACCGACCTTGACGTTGGTCGCACTACGCACGATGACGCCGGTGATCGGCAGCCCACCGATGGCACCGGAGGCCATGTTGCCCGCACCCTGCGCCATCAATTCGCGGTCGAAGTTGGTGCGCTCGCCGCTGTGCATCTTGTCGACGGCGACAGCGGACAGCAGGCTTTCGACGCTGGCGATCAGCGCGATGGTGATGACACCGGTGGCGAATGCGCCCCACTGACCGTCGGGCATGATCGGGAAGCTCAGAGACTGGATAAGGTTGCCCGGCAACTCGATTCGCTCTACGTCCAGCGAGAAGAAGATCGAGACCGCGGTGGCTGTGACCACTGCAACCAGTGCCGCAGGCACTTTCGAGACCTTGGCCATCACACTGGACACGCCGGCCAGTCGAGGCCACGCGAACATCAGCACGACGACGATGCCGCCGACGACGATGGACGGCCATTGGCCGTCGGCCACGGAACGCGGAATGGCGAGCAGGTTCTGTACCGCGGAGCTCTCGGATTCACCGCCGAGCAGCACGTGAATCTGTTGCAACGCAATGGTTATACCGATGCCGGCGAGCATCGCGTGAACGACCACCGGCGAAATGGCAAGTGCACTACGAGCAATGCGGCTCATACCCAGCAGGACCTGGACGAGGCCGGCCAACACCGTGATGGCACATGTTGTGGCCCAACCGAATTGATTGACCAACTCGGCGACCACCACAGTCAGACCCGCAGCCGGACCACTGACCTGCAACGGCGATCCGCCGAGAATACCGGCGAGAATGCCGCCGACCACAGCTGCGATGAGGCCGGCCATGATGGGAGCGCCGGAGGCGACAGCGATACCGATCGAAAGTGGCACTGCCACAAGGAAAACGACCAGCGAGGCTGGTAGGTCGTACTTGATTATCGACCCGACCCGAGACGGCGGCTCGGATCGGGTCTTCGGACTGGGTTCTGAATCGTGCTCTGCTGTCGTTGTCACGGCAGTTCCTCCGGGCGTCTAGGCGTCAGGTCGGTCGATCGTGTTCCGGCTTGGAATGTCGCCCCCAAGTAAAGGGTACGCAAACCTCGGCCGAAGGTGGAACCGAGAGAGATCCTTCACAATTTGGAAACCGTTGTGACAGTTGAATTTTGTGAGATGGCACGAAAAAACCCCACGAACCGAAGTTCGTGGGGTTTCTTGCAGCCGTTTCGGGCCGAAAGCTGAAAATCAGCTTCCGACGACCTCCAGCTTGAACTTGGCGGTCACGTCGGGATGCAGGTTCACGACGATGTCGTGCTTGCCCGTGCTCTTGACGTGAGCCTTCGGCAGATCGATGCTGCGCTTGTCGACAACCGGTCCACCGGCAGCCTTGAGTGCAGAAGCGACGTCCGACGCGGTGACCGAGCCGAACAGCTTGCCCGAGTCGCCGGCAGTCTTGACAGACAGCGTGACGGACTCGAGGCCCTCGATGGCCTGCTTGAGCTCGTTGGCGTGCTCGAGGCCGCGAACGGCCCGAGCTTCCTGAGCGCGGCGAATGCCGTCGACCTGCTTCTGAGCTCCACGGGTGGCCTGGATGGCCAATCCGCGGGGCAGCAGGAAGTTACGGCCGTAGCCGTCCTTGACCTCTACGGTGTCGCCAGGCGCACCGAGGTTGTCCACATCAGCGGTGAGGATCAGTTTCATACCAATCGCCCCTTTCTATCGAGCCGTCGCGGCGTAAGGCAGCAGTGCTACCTCACGCGAGTTCTTCACGGCAACGGCCACGTCACGCTGATGCTGGACGCAGTTGCCGGTGACACGGCGAGCACGGATCTTTCCGCGATCGCTGACGTACTTACGCAGCAACGTCGTGTCCTTGTAATCGATCGCCGTGTTCTTTTCCTTGCAGAAGGAACACGCCTTCTTCTTGAGCACCTTGTCGCGCAATGGCGGTTTGGGCATGGGTCTTTCTCCGTTACATCTGGTTGTTCTCGATCGAAGGATCTAGAACGGTGGCTCTTCGTCTCCGCCACGTCCGCCGAAGGAGCCCGACGCCGCCGGGGCACTGCCCCAGGGGTCGTCTCCACCGGAACCGGAGTTGGACGAGGAGTTCGAGCGGCCGCCGCCCGATCCGCCGGAGGAACCCGAGCCGGAGTTGAAGCCGCCTCCGCCGCCACCTCCACCGCGATTGGCCTTGTTGACCTTTGCGGTGGCGTAGCGAAGTGAAGGTCCGATCTCGTCGACTTCGAGCTCGACGACTGTCCGCTTCTCACCCTCGCGCGTCTCGTACGAACGCTGCCGCAGCCGTCCGCTCACGATCACTCGTGAGCCTCGGGTCAGGCTCTCGGCAACGTTCTCCGCTGCCTCGCGCCAAATGTTGCAGCGCATGAAGAGCGCGTCGCCGTCTTTCCATTCGTTCGTCTGACGATCGAATGTGCGCGGGGTGGATGCAACCGTGAAGTTGGCAACTGCCGCACCGGCGGGGGTGAATCGAAGTTCTGGATCAGCCGTCAAGTTTCCGATGACGGTGATGACGGTCTCGCCTGCCATGGTTCCTCTTTCAGTAGTAAGCGTTGTGAGTGCCAGCCTAGGGCCGGACACCGACAATTACTTGCCCTGTCGCAGGACCTTCGTACGCAACACGGACTCGTTGAGTCCGAGCTGACGATCCAGCTCGCTGACGGTGGCAGGCTCGGCGTTGAGGTTCACAACGGCGTAGATGCCCTCGGCATGCTTGAGGATCTCGTAAGCCAGACGACGCTTGCCCCATACATCGACCTTGTCGACGGTGCCGCCATCCTTGCGAACGACGTTGAGGAACGTATCGAGCGACGGAGCGACAGTGCGCTCGTCCAGATTGGGGTCGAGAATGACCATCAATTCGTAATGACGCATAAGACCTCATCACCTCCTGTGGACTAGTGAAAACGGCCACGGACTATCCGTGGCAGGAGGGTCGTTGCGTCAGCAACCCCTCGAAGATACACGACAGGGCCCTGACCTGCTAATTCCCTCTGGGCGCACAGTCGGGCATTCGCTCGTCATACTCTTGCACCATGCGATCCGGGGTCCGCGCCAGTCCGACGACGGTTGTCGTGGTCGTCGCGATGGCAGCAATCGGGTTGATTCTGGGATATCTGAACAAGGCCCGCTGCGCCGTCGCACCGTTCGACGAGTCCGGACGCAGCACGGTGTTCGACGTCATCAAGGACTCGTCCGTCTGCTACTCCGACATCCAGTTCCTGTGGCTGGGCCGCGATATCGACAATCACATATTTCCCTACATCCACGGGGCCATCACGAGCGACGGAATCCTCACCGGAGGGACGGTCGAGTATCCGGTTCTGAGCGGTCTGCTGATGTGGCTCGGCGCGATCCCGGCCCACACCGACGCGCAGTTCCTGTTGACCTCGGCACTGATCCTGGCGCCGTTCGGGCTTCTCACCGCCTGGATGCTCGGGCGGATGGCCGGCTGGCCGGCGCTGCTGTGGTCCATCTCCCCACCCCTGGTGATGTATGCCTTCCACAACTGGGAGCTACCGGTCGTCGCCTCTGCGGTAGGTGCGATCTTCGTCATGACATTGCCGATTGCATTGCGGCGCAAGGCAATCGTGGCTTCGGTGCTGCTGGCGATCGGCTTCTGCCTCAAGATCTATCCGGGCGCGTTCGTGCTCCCGCTCATTGCCTATGTCGTCACCGGCGGAACGAACGGTCGAGAAAAACCGGAGACCGTCCGTGGCCGCTACGACATACGCGGCGGGCTGCAGGTCGCGGGAGCCGCGATCGCCACCGTCGTCGCTGTCAACCTGCCGTTCGCCGTCACTGGTTACGAGGGCTGGCGCGCGTCCTTCACCTTCCAGTCGCTGCGCCAGGCGGACCTGACGACCAACTCCATCTGGTACTGGGGGCTGCGCCACCTCTACGTCAACGACCGCATGACGCCCGACGCGTACAACGACGCCGAAGCGTCGTTCCAGAAGGTCGTCGACGTGGCCTCGCCGCTACTGGTGTTCGTCGCGTTCGCGATCGCGCTGTGGCTCGGCTTCCGGCGCGCGAACGTGATCGGCACCTATCCCTGGGTCGCCGTGAGCGGGTCGATGCTGTGCGGCTTCATGCTGCTGCACAAGGTGCACTCACCCCAGTACACGCTGTGGCTGCTCCCATTCCTCGTGTTGCTTCGGATCCCCTGGGGGATCGTCGCCGCGTACTTGATGGTCGATCTGTCGATGGGGATCGGAGTGTTCAAGTACTTCGCTGCACTGGCCTCCGGCGTCGACGCCAACGACGAGGAATTCTTCGTACTCGTCGGAGTCTGGGGGCGAGCGCTGCTGCTGGTGGTGCTGTTCGTGATGTTCGCCCGCGCTCGCCTGCGGTTCGCCCAACCGGGCGAAACCGACTCGGAGTCGGTAACGTCGCCCCGTCCGTCGACGACATCTGTGACGGCATCACCGGGGCACTAGAGCTTCGGGAAACAGGGCGCTGGGGAAACAAGGGCGCAGAGCGGGGCGGGGACATGGCACAGGTGTCGCAATCTCAGGGAAGTACCGAGGACGGCACTGCCGCGGTACGTCGCATCGGTTTGATCGAGGACCACGAATCCGTCGCGCTCGGCCTCAAGGCCATGCTGGCGGACGAACCCGATCTCGATCTCGTGATCATGGCCTCCACCGTGGACGAATTGCTCGCCCACCGAGAGCAGCTCGACCTGGTGGTACTCGATCTGCGCCTCGGCGACGGATCGTCTCCGCGCTCGAACGTGGAACAGTTGCACGCCGCGGGATCACGAGTGCTGATGTACACCGGTGCCGAGAACGCATTCCTGGTTCGGTCCGCTGCACGCGCGGGAGTGCTCGGTGTGGTGCGCAAGTCCGCGCCCGCATCGGCCATCGTGTCTGCGATCCGGCGAGCCGCGAGCGGCGGGCAAGTGGTCACCACGGACTGGGCCGCGGCGATCGACGGCGATCCGCAACTGCCCGACGTCGGTCTGAGCCCACGTCAACGCGAGGTGCTTGCTCTCTACGCGTCGGGCGAGAAGGCAGGACGCGTCGCCCGCCTGGCCGGACTGTCGGAACAGACCGTGAACGACTACCTCGTGCGCATCCGCAACAAATACGCCGAGGCGGGGCGTCCGGCTCCGACCAAAACCGACCTGTACAAACGCGCGGTCGAAGACGGGTGGCTCCCGATGCCCGAGCTCCCCTCGCAGGACTGATGACCGGTTCGAGCGCGATTCATGACTCATCCTCGGAGTTGACGGTTCAAATGCCCATAGAAATCAGGGCAGCGAGTCTGTGATCGACCTGTGAGAATAAGTCGACTCAGGTTTAGACCGTCTCAACCTGCCTCGGCCCTCGGGAGAACTGATGTCCGCACTGCTCGATCCCATGCCCTCGGAACACAGCGACTCCATCTCTGCCGCACCGCTCGCTCGCGGACTGATCAGCCTGGTACCCCCCGCTGAGCAGACGGGCCCGTTCCTGACGCGGCCCGGCCTGACCGATCGTGAAATCGAGGTACTGCTCTGCTGGATTCGCCTCGACTCCAAGACCGAGGTCGCCAAGGCACTGTTTCTGTCGCTGGGAACCGTCAACACCCACCTGACGCGTATCCGCGCGAAATACACGTCCGTCGGACGGTCCGCCCCGACCAAAGCTGCGCTGGTGGCCCGGGCCCTGCAGGACGGACTCGTCGACATCTCGGAGCTGTAAGTCTTCGAGCTGTTGTGGTTCGAGACCGTAGGTCAGACGTGGACTTCGGTGTCCACGCCTTCGCTCTCGAGACGCTTGTTGCGTCGGATGCTGCTGATCAGTGCGGCACCGATGAAGAGGATTCCGACGAAGCCGGTGATCAGTTCGTTGATGTGGACGCCGATCGACACGAGCAAGATCAGGGCCAAGGCACCGATTGCCCAGTGCGCGCCGTGCTCGAGGTACACGTAGTCCGACAGCGTGCCCTTGCGCACGAGGAAGACCGTGATCGAGCGCACGAACATGGCACCGATGAAGCCGAGGCCGAGCGCGATGATGATCGGGTCCGCGGTGATGGCGAAGGCTCCGATGACACCGTCGAACGAGAAGGACGCGTCGAGAACCTCGAGGTAGAGGAACAGGAAGAAGCCGGCCTTGCCGGTCGCCTTCGCCAGTTCGCTCGGGCCGCTGGACGATTCTTCGCCCTCTTCCTCGATGTGGAACAGCTCGCCGAGACCGTTGACGGCAATGTAGGTGATCATGCCGAGCACGCCGGAGACCATGACCGTGGAAATCTTGTCGTCGTCGGCGAGGAATTCAGCGCTCAGGACCAGCAGTAGGCCGGCAACGACAACGGACAGCTGGTCGAGGCGACCGATCCGGGCGAGAGGCTTCTCCAGCCAGCTCAGCCACGTGATCTCACGATCTTCGAAGATGAAGCCGAGGAACAGCATCAGCAGGAACATGCCACCGAAGGCCGCGATCTGCGGATGGGCGTCGGTCAGCAGAGTTTCGTAGCTCGGCGACCCGTCCGGGAAGGTTGCGGCACCGTCGGCGGGCGGGTTGAGCGCCAGGTCGATGGCGGCCACCGGACCGAGGCCCGATGCAGCCCAGACGATGACCAGCGGGAACAGCAACCGCATGCCGAACACCGCGATGACGATGCCGATGGTGAGGAAGATCTTCTGCCAGAACTCGCTCATTCGTCGCAGCACGGTGGCGTTGATGACGGCGTTGTCGAAGGACAGGGACACCTCGAGGACACCGAGGATGAGGACGAGAATCATCGCCTCAAGTCCGCCGTACAAGAAGGCCACGATGACGGACACGATGGTGACCGCAATCGACCAGCCGAAGATTCTCATAACCACGTCAGTGGCCTTTCTGACTAGGAGCAGAGCCCGCAGGCGCGACCAAGTTGGGGGACAAAACGGAAAAACCCCCGCCCATCATGAATGACGAGGCGGGGGTATCCCCAATCTTGGGAGTGTCTTTACTAGACGTTTACTCCGAAGTCTCGAGCGATGCCTGCGAGTCCGGACGCGTAGCCCTGACCGACCGCACGGAACTTCCACTCCGCGCCGTTGCGGTACAGCTCGCCGAAGACCATCGCGGTCTCTGTCGAGGCATCCTCGCTGAGGTCGTAGCGAGCGAGCTCGGAGTTGTCGGCCTGGTTGATGACGCGAATGAACGCATTACGCACCTGACCGAACGACTGCGAGCGTGCGTCCGCGTCGTAGATCGACACGGGGAACGTGATGGTCTCGATCTCCGGCGGCACAGCGGCGAGATCGACCTTGATCTGCTCGTCGTCTCCGTCGCCTTCACCGGTGGTGTTGTCCCCGGTGTGCTCGATCGAGCCGTCGGGAGACTTCAAGTTGTTGAAGAACACGAAGTGCCCGTCGCTCAGGGCCTTCTTCGTCGAGTTCAATGCGATGGCGCTGGCATCGAGGTCGAAGTCGGTGCCCGTCGTCGTGCGGATGTCCCAACCGAGGCCGACCACGACCGCGGTCAGGTTCGGTGCTGCCTTGGTGAGCGAGACATTGCCACCCTTGCTGAGGCTGACGCCCATTGAGAGGTCCTTTCGCAATTGGTTTCCCGTTACGGGTACAACCGTAGTGGGAATGTCCGGTTTCTGGACGTACTCGACCAACGAGCGCGGTGATGCGGAGGTTCCCGTCGGTAGTATCGAACAGGTGACAAGTCGCTGGCCTGGGGTGTTTCGCCGAGGTTCCGAATCGGACGCCGCCGCGCGTCGTTCCCAGGACGCCGCTGTCGCCGCCTTTCTCGACATGGACAAGCGACAGTCCATCGCGTCCGCCGGCGTCGAGGCATCCACCGCGCTGCGTCCGGAGGACGGACTCGCCCGCCGATGGGTCGACACCGAAAAGCTGTGCTTCGACGCCGGAGCAGCGTATCTCGCTGCCGTCGAACAGTTCGACGGAATCACCACGGCCACCGCCAGGTCGGCATTCGACAACGCGACGCGGTTGCTGCACGACGCCAGCGTCGCCGTCGATCGTTTCTACGAGGCACATCGTGGCGCTCTCGAGCACGCCTCGGCACAATTCGCGGCCACACCGCGCCTGGTGCAGGACGCACTGGCCGAGGCGGACGCTGCGCGGTCCACCGTCGACGAGCAGTACGCCGCCTATCCATCACTACGGCAGGCCTGGAACGAACTGGACTCCGCCACAACACAATTGCATAATGTTCGACGGGATCCGCTGCGAGCGCGAGAGCAGGCCGCCGTCGTCCGTGACAGGTCCACTGCGTTGCGCGAGGCGGTTCGCTCGGCTCCCGGACGCCAGCAGGAGGCCCGAACCGCACTGGTCTCGGTGCGGACCCGAATCGAAGCCGTACGAACGAGATCCGAGGGAATCGCGCCGGCGTTCTCGAGCCTGCTTCGCGAATTCAATGCCAAGAGCTCGGCAGATCTATCGCACAACGAACGATCGAGCACACGCCACATCGAGCAGGCCGACGAGGATCTACGAGCGGCACGTTCGGCGCTCGACACGGGCAACCCCGAGCAGGCCTTGGATCTCGTCGCCCAGGCCCGGTCGCACCTGACCGATGCCGAGCACCTGGTCGATGCCGTAACCGATCGTGTTCGTCTGCTGCGCGCAGTCAAAGCCGATCCGAGCGAGACCGAGAACAAGGTCCGGTTCAAACTTCGTGACGCTCAACAACTCGCGATCAATCGCGGTCTGGTTGCCGAATGGGGCTCGGTGTTGGATGCTCAGCTCGCCCGGATCGACAGGGCGAGCAACGCACTGACGGGTACCCATCCCGACTACTGGTCATATCTGCAGGATCTGGCTACCATTTCGGACTTCATCGCAGGCGTGATCGAACGCATGCGCAGCTAGCACCGACCGCATTCACACGAAGGATCAAGGTGCAACACTTTCGCCATCTCGACGCCGGCACCCGCGAACGCGTGTTCTTCCTGCAACCGGAGGACATCGCGGTCAGCGACGGAAACAACGTCGTAGCAACAGCACTCGGTGCGACGCTGTACATTCCCGCGACCCGCGCGGACCTGACCGCGACGGTGCACAAGCGCACCGACGAGGGCGTTCGATCGATTGTGATCGATCTCGAAGATGCAGTCGCAGATCACGATCTGCAGTACGCGGTGGAAAACACCATCCGAACTCTGAACGAACTCTCGGGTTCGGAGGCGCTGGTATTCGTCCGAGCCCGCACGGCCCAACAGATTCGGACGGTCTGCGACGGCCTGGCTCCCGGGGCCGCAGGACTCGCCGGATTCGTCGTGCCGAAGTTCACCTCGGCAACCGGAGCCGAATACCTCGACGAAATCCTCGCCGCATCCACTGCACACAACACCCGCTTACTGGCCATGCCGGTTCTCGAGTCGGCCGAGGTGGTCCACCGCGAAACACGCGACACCGAACTCGTTGCCATCCGAGAGCTTCTGGGACGGTACCGAGACATCGTGTTGGCCGTCCGCATCGGAGCCACCGACATGTGCGGTAACTTCGGCATCCGCCGCGACCGCGACCTGACGATCTACGACGTCCGCGTCGTGGCCGACGTCATCAGCGCGATCGTCAACCACCTGGGCCGCAACGACGGATCGGGATTCGTCATCACCGGGCCGGTGTGGGAGTACTTCGCGGACCACGAACGCATGTTCCGTCCACTGCTGCGTCAGACGCCGTTCGTCGACCAGGAGGCCGTGCGTTTCCGGCAACAACTGGTCAGCAGCGACCTGGACGCACTGCTGCGTGAGGTCGCCCTCGACCGCGCCAACGGTATCCAGGGCAAGACCGTCATCCATCCATCCCACGTTCCTGCCGTACACGCGCTGTCGGCAGTGACGCACGAGGAATACCACGACGCCCTCGACATTCTGGCCTCCGATCAGGGCGGCGCGCAGGCCTCCGGCTACCGGAACAAGATGAACGAGCTTGGACCACATCGTAATTGGGCGAAGCAGACGATGGTCCGCGCCCGGGCATTCGGAGTCACCAACGAAGGGATCACGTTCGTGGACCTACTGACAGCGTTGGCTCAGCGATGACCGACAACCCGGCCGACGGCATCGTCCTGACCGACACCGGTTCCTCGTCGTCGTGGACGGCGCGACAACTGGTACGTCCCGGCCTACGCCGCAACCCTCGACGGGCGCACCTGTTGGTGTCCACAGTGCTCGGCAAACACATACCCGTGGATCCGGACGTCGTCATCGGTGCGGGAGACGAATTGGCGGGCCTGGTCGCTGCGGCGGTCGGCGGCTCCGACGTGGATGTCCTCGGATTTGCCGAGACGGCAACGGGATTGGGTCATACGGTGGCGACCGCCCTCGATGCTCGCTGCTACGTGCACTCGACTCGCCGCACGGTCCCGGGCATGACGGTGCACGGAGAGTTCGAGGAAGGACACTCGCACGCCACCGACCATCTGCTGATGCCGACCTCGGCGGACCTGCTCGGCGGCGAACTACCCCTCGTTCTGGTCGACGACGAGATATCGACCGGAGCCACCGCACTCGATGCGCTCCGCCAGATCCATTCCACGGCTGCGCGTTCCCACTACGTCATCGCATCCCTGGTGGACATGCGTAGCGCCGAGCATCTCGACGCGACCGCAGCGACGGCCACCGAACTGGGCGTCGTGATCGACAACGTCAGCCTCGCTCGAGGATCGGTCGAGCTGGCCCCCGGGCTCGTGGAGAGAGTTCTTAGCCTGCCCGATCCGACGTTCAATCCGGTTGCTGCACAGCCCGGTTCGGTACACCGCATCGACGCGCACTGGCCCGCAGCTCTACCCGAGGGCGGCCGTCACGGCTTTCTCCGGTCGGATGCAGCCGGGTTCGACGACGCGATCGAAGCAGTCGCGGCCACCGTCGACGCGTCGCTCCCCGACTCGGGTGCCGTCGTGGTCGTCGGGCACGAGGAGCTGATGTACCTGCCGTTACGCCTGGCGGCAGCGCTGCAACGACGCGGACACAGCGCACTGTTCCAGACGACCACCCGCTCGCCCGCCTACGTACTCGACGTGGCGGGCTACCCGCTGCGCCGAGGCTTCGAATTCGCAGCGCCCGAGGACGAATCTTCTCTGCGCTACCTCTACAACTCCGACGCGCCGGCCGGCTCGACCCTGGTGTTCGTCGCCGATGCCCCCGCGGATACCGACGCACTCTCCGCCGCGGCGGAGACACTCGCGGCGGCGGGCACCGACGTGCTGGTCGTGGTCGTGACCGGTGCCGATCCGCAGGCGCTCGAGATCGCCAGACGCGCCCGTCCGCTGCGTGGTCCCGAGTTCGGCTCGTACGCGCCCGACGAGGTGACCTGGCTACTCAAAGACCTGTCGGGGATCTCGCTGGAAGCAGCAACGGCAGAGCGCGAGAAGGCAATTCAGGCCGGCGCGGCGCACTACGCCGAATCGCTGCCGGTGGAATACCAACCCGATCTTGCGTATCGCGAACTGTTCGAGAAGGTACTGCACGAGAGTGCAGCGCGGCTCGCGGTCGCCGTCGGAACCGTCACCGAAGTGGTGCTCGCCGAGCGCGGACACGACATCGTGCTCGCGTCACTGGCGCGGGCCGGTACTCCGGTGGGAATTCTGATGAGGCGCTGGGCTTTGGCCGCCCACGGCATCGAGATACCGCACTACGCCGTCTCGATAGTGCGCGATCGGGGTATCGACAGCGTCGCTCTGCACTACCTCGCCGAGCACCACGATTCACGCTCGGTGGTGTTCGTGGACGGCTGGACCGGAAAAGGTGCCATCGCACGCGAACTCACGGCGGCGCTGCGCGACTTCCCGGAGGCGGAGTTCGACGACGATCTGGCCGTGCTCGCCGATCCCGGTCACTGCGCTCGCACCTACGGAACCCGAGACGATTTTCTCATCGCGTCGGCCTGCCTGAATTCGACCGTCTCTGGTCTCGTTTCGCGAACAGTGCTCAACGACAGCCTGATTCGTCCGGGTGACTTCCACGGCGCGAAGTACTACGCCGACCTCGCCCCCGACGATGTGTCACGGCATCTGCTCGACGCGGTGACGGCTCGATTCGACGACGTGCGTGACGAGGTCGCGGAGACGGTGTCGTCGGTGCTCGCATCCGACAGAACTCCCACCTGGTCGGGATGGGCATCGGTGGAGAAGGTCCGCCAGGAGTACGGCATCTCGCACGTCAACTTCGTCAAGCCCGGCGTCGGCGAGACCACGCGGGTGCTGCTACGCCGAGTACCGTGGCGCGTGTTGGTACGCGACGCGAATGCTCCCGAGCATCAACATATTCGGATGCTCGCCGACGCCAGGGGAGTACCGGTCGACGTGGTACCCGACCTCGCCTACTCGTGCATGGGTCTGATCAAGAACGTCTCCACCGAGGATGCCTCGTGAGCGCCCTCGTCGCCGTCGACCTCGATCGAACGATGATCTTCTCCGAGGGTGCGCTCGGTGTGCCACTGGACGAGACGTTCGAGTGCGTGGAGCTGTACGAGGGTAAACCGTTGTCGTACATGAGCACTCGGTCGATGTCGTTGCTCCGCGGGTTGAGCGAGAGCGTCACAGTGGTTCCGACGACGACCCGGACCATCGAGCAGTTCCAGCGTATCGACCTGCCAGGTGCCCCGTGGCGCTACGCCATCACCAGCAACGGCGGCAACATTCTCGTCGACGGCGAGCCGGATACGGCCTGGCGCAACAGCTTCCATCTGGACCTGGCAGGCATCGGGGCGGAGTTGAGATCGAGAGTCTCCGAGGACTGGGTACTCAAGTACCGCGAGGCCGACGGCCTGTTCTGCTACCTCGTCGTCGACGTCACCGCCGTCCCGCCGGACTTCGTCTCGGACTGGTCGCAGTGGTGCGCGGCACGCGACTGGAACGTCTCCCAGCAGGGTCGCAAGATCTACACGATGCCCAACGCGGTGTGCAAGAGCTCCGCGGTCGCCGAGGTCCGATCCAGGCTGATCCACGACGGCGCTCTGGACCCCGAGGCCGGCGTGTTCGCGGCCGGTGACGGCGCGCTGGACGCCGAGATGCTCATGGCCGCCGACGAGGCCGTTCGGCCGCGGCACGGCGAGCTGGAACTGCTGGGGTTCACCCGCCCCGGGTTGACCGTCACCGATTCCTCCGGCGTGCGGGCCAGCGAGGAAATTCTCGAGTGGCTGCGGAACCGAACCACAGCGCAGCGCGTCTAACAGTTCGTCGGGGGGACAGGCGCGTGGCAAGGGGTGGGCATGGCGAATCCGTACGAGGAACTCGAAGCGACGATCGACGGGATAGTCACCAACATATTCGTGACCCCGGTGGGGCCCGAGCTGGTCGGCACCATGCTTGGGGCGGCGTTCGAGAAAGCGAACGGAGCCTTCGACTACCGCGGTGACTACGAACCGAACGAGGTAACGATCACCGAACCGTTCGAGGTGATGTCACACGAGGACATCGCGGGCATGGTCGGGTCTCTGGCCATCGATCCCATCGCGACCTCGTCCAAGAACTGGAACGACCTCTCGGCCGCCGCCACCTCCGGATCCGACGGCTTCCGAACGGGAATCGAGGCGGCCATGGCGTCGGGCTGGTCCGGGCCGACGTCCGACGCCGTTCGCGGCGGCGTAGGCGATTACGTCTCGTCCGCGTCCGCGCTGGCCACGTCGATGAGCCTGATCGGGAACAAGCTGCTCGAAGCACACGCGGGATTCGAGCAGACCAAGTCGAGAATGCCGCCGGTGGTGGCGTCCGAGAGCAGCACCCTGATCGGTTCCCTGCTCCCCATTCCGTTCGCCACCAAGACGGCGACGGCAGTGCAGGAAGAGCAGCAGAACGAAGCGCGTCGCATCATGCGATCGGTGTACGTACCGGGTGTGGTGCTGTCGGACACCAACGTTCCGGTATTGCCGACGGCGCACAATCCCGTCGACGGCGGAGGCGGTGGTTCCACCGGCGGCTGGGCAGGCGGTTTCCCGGCAGGCAGCTTCCCGGCCGCCAGTGGGAGCGGCGGTGCGACGTCCGGTGGGGGCGCAGGCTCGGCAGGAGCCGTCGATCCCGCAGCGCAGTCGGCTGCGCACCGGACCGATGCCGGCACCGCGACGCCTGGACAATCGGGCCCCGGGCAACCGGGTTCGAGTCCATCCGGACCGCTGCCGCCTGCAGATCGGTCCGGGGAAACCCGGGCCGCCGCAGCAGGTGGCCAGGGGACCGGAAATGCTCCCGGCGGACTCGGAAGCAGTGTGGGTGCCGGCGGTTCCTCGGGGACAGGCTCCCTCGGTGCCGGCCACAGCGGCTCGGGCTACAGCGGTTCGGGCTACGGCGGCTCCGGCTTCAACGGCTCAGGCGGCGGATCCGGTGGCGGTATGGGTTCCGGTGCAGGTTACGGCGGCTCTGTTCTCGGGTCACCGATCGGTTCCGGCGGTTCCAGCGGCGGCCAGGGCGGCGCGAGTGCGTCCGCGGCCGGTCGAGCAGGAGCTCACGGTATGCCCGGAGTGGGCGGTATGGGCGCGGCGGGAGGTCGTGGCACCGGCGACAAGGACGGTGAACACACCACCCCCGGCTACTTGATCGACGTGGGCAACGGCAGCGAACTGATCGGTGAGCTGCCACTCGTCGCACCCCCAGTGCTCGGCGGCTGACGGTGACTCAGTGGACCCTGCGCGGCATGGATTTCGCGATGCTCTGCAGTCGATTCGGACGGGATCGGCTGCCCTACCCTCTCGCCGTCACCGTCGACGTCGATACCGAGGGTCAGCTCCGACAGCTGCGGCGTGAAGCGTCGACGAGGATCGACGCGCTGGTGGACGAGCGGCTCGAAACAGCCATCGGAGTGGTGATCGACCCCGCTGTTCGCATCGAATGCCGAAGCGACACCGTCGATCTCGGGCAATCCTCGGTACGCGCTCATGCTGCGGTGACCCACGAACTCGCAGTCGTTCTGACCCAACGACCTGGGCCGGAGTGTTCGGTCACGATCGAAACGGTAACCCCGGCATCTGCCCCCGCACGGATCGCCGATTCCGTACCGGCCGTGCAGGCCGGACGACGTGCGGCCGCTACGCTCGAACGTCCCTGCACCGCAACCACATCGAGCGGAGCTATCCTGTCCACGGCCACTCGAAACGCAACTGCGGACGAGAGGTTCGAGGCGTTCTTCGCCCGACCGCGATCGGCAGTCGGCGAGGTGATCGTCGCGCGCGGAGCCACCTACGACCACCGCCGCGATACCGATGCCGTCTCGTTCTTCTGGATGGACTTCGACGGGGACGGCCGCTACCTCGTTCGTTCTCACGCGTCGATCGACGTCGTGCCCGCCGATTCCACCCGATTCGTCGCCGAAATCGGGCGACAGTTGGAGTCGGCCTTACGCCGATGAGGCAGCCCACCCCTTGACACCGTATCGATTTTCGATAGGTTATCGATATTCGTTGTTATCGACTATCGATATGGAGGCGGCGGGATGGCGTACGGACTGGGTTCCATGAAGACCAACAAGTCGGCGATGGTGTTCTACGCGGTCCTGGCCGTGGGCTGGACCGGTTGGAAGATGTGGAAATACCACTCCTCGGACTACGTCAGCGCCACGGTCGAACCCGAGTGGAACACCCCACCCGTCGAGTTGTTCGGGGGCCAATTGCAACCGGGCAACTCGGTCGAGCTCAGTGTTCCGAAGGCCGAGATCGCGCGGCTGCTGGGCTTCATCGACGTGATGCGCTACGGATCCCTCGCCGTCGGACTGGTGATCATCCTGGTGGGCCTGCTGTTCTTCTATCGCTTCTGCAATCGCGTGATCACCGGCAATCCCTTCGTGAACGCTGCACGCACCGACGTCGTGGTGATCGGCGCGTGCATTCTCGCGTACCCCATCATCACTGGGTTCATGAACATGCTCGGCACCAACAGCGTCGTCGGCGCACTCGAGCTGAGCGGGACCGTGGACACCGCTCGGCCGGCCACCGGCCTCTGGATCGCAATCTTCGTGTCCACGTTCCTGCAATTCGTCTACGCCACCATCGCCCAAGGCTCCAAGCTCGCTCGCGACGCCGATGGTCTGGTCTGATGGCCGAGGAGTTCGTCGACCATCTCGTCGTGTGTCATCTCGGCGAGATCCTCGAAGCCCGCGGCATGACGCTCGCCGAGCTGTCGCGTCTGGCCGGGGTCAGCGTCGTCAATCTGTCGGTACTCAAGAACGACCGCGCCAAGGCCATCCGATTCTCCACCCTGACCGCCGTATGTCGGGTGCTCGGCTGCACCCCGGGTGACCTGTTCACTCTCCGCCAGATCTGACCGACAGGCCTTCGCGGTCACACCAGTCGGACAAATCGACCAAGTACATTGGATGACGGTAACCAGCACTTCGAGAGAGAGTCCACCACATTGTCTGCTCCGGCCGGTCAACCGTTGTCCAAGGGTCAGAACGGCCCCCTCACCGTCGGCGACGTCATCGTGTCCATCGCCCTGGCGGTGCCCGCCGATCTGTCTGCGCTACTGGTCACCGACGCCGGAAAGGTGCGCACGGACGCCGATTTCGTGTTCTTCAATCAGCCGACCGGTCCCGGTGTCCGACTCGAACCCGGGCAGGGCGGGCCGGCGCGGCTCGCCGTCTCACTCGGCGCCGTTCCGTCCGACATCGAGCAGATCCGTGCGGTCATCACCCTCGACGACGCGTCGAGCAACTTCGGCCGATCGGCACCCCCGGTCGCGCGAGTCAGCGACACAGCCGGAAACGTGCTGTACGAGTACACGATCGACGGGTTGAGCTCCGAATCCATCGTCATCGCACTGGAGATCTACCGCCGCCAGGGGAGCTGGAAAGTTCGTGCCGTCGGGCAGGGTTACGCGGGTGGTTTCGCTGCGTTGGTGACCGATCACGGTGTCTCCGTGGACGACGCGCCGGCTCCGGCACCCACCCCGCCCCCTGCACCGCCGACGCCACCCGCCCCGGTCGCGCCTCCCGCTCCACCCGCAGCCCCTTCCGCCCCGGTTCGCTCCGAGGCTCCGGAAGTCAGTCTCACCAAGTCCAAGCCCGTCAGTCTGTCCAAGGGCCAGAAGGTCACGCTGCGCAAGGACGGCGGCGTGGCCCTGACGGTGATTCGCATGGGCCTCGGCTGGGATCCGGTGACGACACCGAAGAAGGGTGGACTGTTCGGCGGCGGAGGCCGTGCCGCGAACATCGACCTGGACGCGTCGGCGATCATGCTGGCAGATCGCAACGTCAACGATGTCGTGTACTACGGCCAGCTCAACGCCAAGGACGGGTCGATCACGCACAAGGGAGACAACCTGACCGGCGAGGGTGAGGGCGACGACGAGGTCATCGTCGTCGATCTGACGCGCGTACCCCAGCACGTCACCGGCATCGTCTTCACGGTCACCTCCTACCGCGGCCAGACGTTCGAGCAGGTCGCCAATGCGTTCTGCCGTCTGGTCGACAACACCACCAACACCGAGCTCGCCCGCTTCACCCTGCAGGGCGGCATGCCGTTCACCGGCTTGGTGATGGCGAAGGTCTATCGCCAGGGCAGCGAATGGAAGCTGCAGGCCATCGGCGACGGCATCCAGGCCAAGCACGCCGGTGAAGCCGTCAAGCAGCTCGGCCGCTATATGTGACCGCACGCCGACCCGGTCGATCTGCAGCGCCGTCGAGCACCCCAGCGAGCGGGTCGACGGCGCTGCCGTTTCGAATGAGATCCTCCGACGGCCGGTAGATCTGCCGAACAATCAACGCGCACAATCCGATCACTGCGATATCGCGCACGACCACAGTGGCGGTGAACCACTGTTCGGGCAACCCCTTGTTGTCCACTCCCAGGTAGTAGTACATCCGGGGGAACCAGACGAACGCGTCGATTGCCATCCACGCCAACAGAATTCGACGATGCGGCAGAGCCAGCACCGCCAGAGGCACCAGCCACAACGAGTACTGGGGGCTCCACACCTTGTTGGTGAGCAGGAACCCGGCCACCACCAGGAACACCAACTGGGCCAGCCTCGGCCGGGTCGGAGCCGTCGTCCCGATGTATGCGATCAGCGCACACACGCCGGCGAACAAGAGCAGCGTGACTGCATTGAGAACCAGCGGCTTGTCCCCTGGATAGAGGGGGCCGTCGAAGCCCGTCCATCCGGTGAAGGAGGTGACGACGTTGTACAGCGAGTCGGGGTCGGCTCCGCGCTCGGAGTTGAGCCGGAAGAACTCGTACCACCCCGTCGGATACAGCAGGGCCAGTGGGAGATTGACCGCAAGCCAGGCACCCAGGGCAGCCGCTGCGGTCAGCCCCCACTCGCGCATTCGGCCGGCCCGCCAGCACAACACCAGCAGTGGTCCCAGGAACAACAACGGGTAGAGCTTGGTGGCACCGCCGAGTCCCAGCAGTACGCCGGCCAGCACGGGACGCTTCTTGGCCCAGGCCAGCAGACCGGTGAGCGCGAATGCTGTTGCGAGAGCGTCGAAGTTGGTGAATCCATGCACGATCACCAACGGTGAGGCGGCTACCAGGGCGGCATCCCAGATGCGTCGTCCTGCCGAGATGGCCGTAGCCCAGACGGTGACCAGCCACGCGACTGCCAATCCCAGAGCGACGACGTTGAAGTAGACGACCACAGGCAGGGCTTGCGGCAGGAAGCTCAGTGAGTTCCATGCCTTTCCGACGACCATCGAGCCGTACTGGTACAGGCCGGCAATAACCGGGTACTCCATGTACCGGATCTGACTGGACCCGTCCGCCTTGGTTTCTTCCCAGGACTTCTTGTACGGAAACGCGCCTTGGTCGAGCCGCTCGGCACCGTAGAGCGGCACGGTGTCCGAGTAGCACATCGCCACGTACTGGCGACTGCCACTCCAGTCGAGCCCGAGTTCACCGTTCGGACCCACCGGTGCCTGTTGAATGCACGCTGCCTTGGCGAACCAACCGAAACAGAGAAAGACCACCGCGAGCAACAGGATGACCCGCAGCGCAGTGAACCACCGTTGCCGACCGACCAGAGCGTGCGTGCCGACCGGCCCGCCGATGACCGAGGAAAGCTCCTCGGTCATCGGATCGGTACGGCTCGGTACGTCGCGGTCCGTTGCACTCGCCGTGTCCGGACGGCCAGGACTTGCAAGGGCTCTGCCCTTGCGCTCGGGTTCGGTCGTCACCGGTCGGTGCTACCGGCCGGGAGACGCCGGTTCGGGGGCTGCCGGCTCTGGCGCTGCCGGTGGCTGTGCGGGCTGAGCCGGTGCCAGGCCCGGCAGCGGAATGGTGACGCCCGGCAGAATCTCGACCTGACGCGGCGTGATGACCACCGGCGGCGAAATCTCCGTCGGAATCGGCAGAGTCACGGGCGGCGGCGCGGACGGTGCCACCGTCGTGGCCGGGGCGGCCGGTGCCGAGTACTGCGGGACACCTGCCTGACCGGCAATGGCCTCGGGCGTCGGGAACGTCTCGTTCGAGGTGCCCTCGAGCGTGCCGTCCATCGTCGCCTTCCAGATGTCCGACGGTATGCCCGATCCGTAGATCGGACCGCCGTAACTGTTCTCGAGCGGTAGGCCCTGCTCGGTACCGACCCATACCGCCGTCGACAGTGACGGGGTGTATCCGACCATCCACGCGTCCTTGTTCTGCCCGGTGTCACCGAGCTGCGCGGTACCGGTCTTGGCCGCCGACTGACGACCACCCGCGAGATTGTGACCGTTGGAGTACCCGGCGATCGGACGCATCGCCGAGGTCACGTTGTCGGCCACCGCCGCCGAAACGACCTGCTGACCGGCATCGGGTGCACGATCGAGCAACACGGTGCCGTCGGCCGTGACGACCTTCTGCACGAAATGCGGGGCGTGATAGACGCCGGATGCTGCGAGTGTGGCGTAGGCCGAGGCCATGTCGATCACCCGTGACTGGTACTGGCCGAGCACGATTCCGTAGTTCGGGCCCGCGTTGTCGGGCTCGGTCAACGTGGGGCCGACGCCTTCGATTTCCTGCGGAATTCCGAGCTTGTGAGCCATGTCCGCGATTGCCTGCGGGCCGTTGTCCATGCCGAGCATCATGCGGTAGAAGCTCGTGTTCAGTGACCGCTTGAGGGCTTCGGCGATGGTGCACGTGCCGCAGGATTCGCCCTCGACGTTGCTGATCTGGATGCCGTTGACGTCGAGCGAGGAACTGTCGTACATCTTCGAGAGCGGAATGCCCTGGTCCAACGCGGCAGCGAGGCCGAACACCTTGAACGACGATCCGGTCTGCAATCCGGACTGCGCGAAATCGAATCCGCGACCGTCCGCGCCGCCGTAGTACGAGCGGACCGCACCACTGCGCGGATCGATCGACACCGACGCCGTGCGCAGCTCCGACGGCTCACCCTGCAGGTTCTTGTCCACGGCCTCGACCGCAGCCGCCTGCGCGTTCGGGTCGATCGTGGTCGTGATCTGCAGGCCCTCGGTGTTCAGGTCCTGATCACTGACCCCGACGGCCGACAATTCACGCAGCACCTGCGCCTTGATCAGACCGTTGGGACCGGCGTCGGCGGCATCACCGGAGTCGACCTGGGAGATGGGGACCCACTGTGGATACTGCATCGCCGCACGTTGAGTCTGATCCAGATTGCCCTGGGAGACCATGCCATCGAGCACGTAGTTCCACCGCGACTGGGCACCGGTTGGGTTGACTTCCGGATCGAGTCCGGATGGCTGCTGAATGGTCGCGGCCAGCACGGCACCTTCCTCGACCGAGAGCTGATCGACGGATTTGCCGAAGTACGCCGTCGATGCGGCAGCGATGCCGTAGGCACCTCGACCGAAGTAGATGGTGTTCAGATAGGCCGCAAGAATGTCGTCCTTGGACCATTGGCGGGCCATCTTCGACGAGATGACCAGCTCCCGCATCTTTCGTGTCAGCGTCCGCTCGGAGCCGACCACAGCGTTCTTGACGTACTGCTGGGTGATCGTGGAACCACCGCCCGCACTGTCGCGTCCGAGCACGTTGTCGCGCAGAGCACGGCCGAAGCCGGTCACCGAGAACCCGGGATTGGAATAGAAGTCGCGATCCTCCGCCGAGAGCACGGCGTTACGAACGTGCTCCGGGATCTGGTCGATCGTCACGTCGGTCCGGTTGCCCTCGGGCGGCACCACCTTTCCGAGCACGCTCGACCCGTCGGAGGCGTAGATCGTCGCGACCTGATTGGTCCTGAGATCGCCGGGACGCGGGACGTCCACCAGCGTGTACGCCACCATGAACAGCAGAATCGGCACTATCAGGCCCAAGGCGATCAACGCGTAAATGGTGCGTCGAACAACCCGCCACTTGGACTTCTTCTTCGTTTTCGCGGCGGAACCTCTTTCGGGGGGCTCGGGCGGTTCGTTGCCCGAGGAGCTAGCTGATGGATCGTTCGGTTCGTGTGGCGGCGGGACGGATCCCGATCGGGTGACACCGGCCGCGGCGTAACGACCGTCACCGGACGGGCGGCCCTGCGGTGGCATCGGACGTTGCCCGGGAGGCGGACCCGGTCGTTGGCCGACGGGAGGCATCGGCGGTCGACCCTGCGGTGGCATCGGACGCTGCCCGGGAGGGGGCCCGGGGCGCTGGCCGGGAGGCGGTCCCGGACGCTGCCCCGGAGGAGGCATCGGCGGTCGACCCTGCGGTGGCATCGGACGCTGCCCGGGAGGCGGTCCGGGGCGCTGACCCGGAGGTGGCACCGGACGCTGGCCCGGTGGGGGTACCGGACGACGTCCGGGCGGATCGGAATGGCGGCTGCCGCGCGGCGGTCCGGGCACGTCGGGTCGCCGTCCGGAGTCGCTACGGCCAGGTTCGTTGTTACCCGGGTTGTTGTCGTAGGGGGAACTCACGTACGAATCTCCAGTAATCTCGGCGGCCGCATCGAATTCTCGGTGGCTGGGTTCAGCGAAGCGATTGTGTCATTCACTCGCAGTTCGACGGTTGGGTTGACGGGATCCCGATCGTGGGCGACGGGGTTGCTTGGGTGCGGGCACGGCCCCGAGGACGTAGGACTGGACGAGGTGATTCCAGCTGCACGAGCGGCAGACCTCGACCACATGGACCGAGAATTCCTCTTGGGTGGCAGCCAGCCGACCGAGTTCGTCGGCCGTTCTCGCCGAGCCGGACAGGGGTCCGAGCTTCTCGCCGAACACCCACGACACCAGCGTGAGCTGCTCCTTCCGGCAGATCGGGCACACCACGTCGCTGCCGCGTCCATGGAACTTGGCGGCACGTAGAAGATAGGGATCTGCGTCGCAGACCGCTGCCACGCCCGTCCTACCGGAGTAGACCTCGGCCAGCAGCGACCGACGCTGAAGGGCGTAGTCCACCACCTGTCGCTGAAGTCGCACGAGAACCAGAGTACGTGCGGCAGTGTCGATGGAGACCTGCGATCCCCGCCTGGACGACGATCGACCCACATTCCTGGGCCGAGAAACTATGCTCCACCTGTGCCGACGCGACTGTCACCCAGTACGCGAGCGCGTGATGTGGATCGCACCGATACTTGCGCCACGTTGGACGAGGCACTCGCCGACGGCCAGCTGTCCGATTTCGAGCACGCCGCAAGGATCGATCTGGCGAAGGAAGCCGAAACGATCGCCGATCTGCACGCCCTCATCGAGGACCTTCAGAACGACACCGATCTGCCGCCGATGGCCGACCCGATCGAGTTCGCGCATCCGATCACGACGGCAAAGGGCTCACGCCTGGGCTTCATGGCCGTCGCGGTCCCTGCCGTTGCCGCACTCGTGGCGCTCACCTTCGGCATTCGCGCGTGCTCGAACACCAATGACCCCGAATCGGGTCTCGGGTCGGCCGGGTACAAGAATCCCGCAGTCGTCGTGGACATCGTCGATGCACTGCAACAGAAGATCGGCACGTCGGTGGTCGACAGACTCGGGCTGTACGAGGACCACGCCGTCATTTCGGCACCTGCACCAGGGGTACCACAGAAGCAGGTCAGCTACACCTATCGCAACGGCGTGATCGACGACTACGACGACAACTTCTCGAGCACCCGCGACTTCGACGAACCTCAGATCGACCTGGCGACGGTCGATCTGACGAAGGCAGCGGGGATCATCGCCGGTGCCCGCGAGAGCTTGAACATGAGTCGCATCGACAGCTACAACGTGAGCTTCCACGGCAGCGACAACGGTCCGCAAATATCCGTCTCCGCCGACAACACCGACCAGGAAAGCGGAACTCTCCTATTCGATCCCGCAGGCAACTTCCTGCGTGTCACGCCGTTTTCGTTCGGCTGATGTGTCCGGAAAGGAGGCCGCAGGATGGCACAACGACCCGATTTTCGCGCCCGTGACATCGACCGCGCGCTGACCGCCACCGTTCTGGATTCCGCATACGCCGACGGCCAGCTCACCTTCGACGAGCACCGCCTACGCAGCGAACGTGCGCGGGTAGCCATCACCCTGCGCGACCTACGACGCCTGGTCTCAGACCTACAAAGCGACGTCGACCTTCCGGAACCACCACCGCGAACATCCGAACCGAAGAACCGGCTACTGCTGGCACTCGGCTCGGTCGTCATCGTGACTGTAGGGCTGGTGGTGTTTCTGTCGACCAGGACCGGCGAAGAACCGGTTCCGACTGCTGCCGTCGTCGGGTCCACGACGACGCGCAGCGTGACCCCCACCGTGCCGATGGACCTGCCGGTCGACGTCACCCCGATAGTCGCTCGCCCGTTCGTTTTCGACACCGCCGCCGGACTCGACGATTTCCGAGAACGCTACGTGCAACGTTTCGGCAGTTCGCAGGTTCTCGAGGTGTTCATTCAGATGGACGGCAACCGTGCCGACGTCTATCGCCCGACGGCAGAGGGCCGACGAGAGCGCGTGTTCGTCTCCGGGGGGTTCGAGGTGTATCACGAGACCGACGCGCCAGACGCACAAGAGGCTCTCTTCGACTGGGCCACAATCGATTCCGCGGTTCTGGCAGGCCTCGTCGCGGGAACGCCCGAGGCCGTCGGGGTCCCGGACGCCGCCGTCGAGTACGTCACGATCACCGATTCCCGGGGCGAGCAGCGCAT
This sequence comes from Rhodococcus sp. 1R11, assembly GCF_004563845.1. Classification (NCBI taxonomy): domain Bacteria; kingdom Bacillati; phylum Actinomycetota; class Actinomycetes; order Mycobacteriales; family Nocardiaceae; genus Rhodococcus; species Rhodococcus sp. 1R11. Next base: position 28,231 of record NZ_SPNG01000006.1, read on the forward strand.
CTCGATCACCGCAGAGAACGACGACGATCAGGGTGGCCGCGTCGAAGCGGACTTCGCGGGCAACATCGTCTCGGTCAGCCGATAGGACGTTGCGAATTATGTTGCGTGTCAGCTACTTCGGGCTCTCGTGCGTGATTGCTCGGTAACCGGTTGCCCCTGCCCGGTCGACTGCGGCCTTGACGACGCCGAACACCGCACCGTGGACAGCTGCCGCGAGCCCGCCGAGCACATTCGTCGCTGACGACATCGGTGTGTGGAACGCCTTCGCTACTGCACTCATCGAAACACCTTTCTCGTACGTAGGCGACGAACAAGAAGGGTCACCAACACTGCAGCCACGACGACGCCGACCGGCCGCGAATGCCGGTTCGCGCGATGTAACCGGCCATTGGTTTGTCACTTCATGTATCGGCGCGATACATTCTTCGATAGTGCAGTCAATCGCATCGCCAGGATGTGATCGTTGGATTCGAGAAGGGGGAGTTGCATGCTCGAGCTCGCAATTCTCGGACTGCTTCTCGAATCACCCATGCACGGTTACGAGCTTCGCAAGCGGCTGACCGGCCTGCTCGGAGCATTTCGCGCGTTTTCGTACGGATCGCTGTACCCGGCGCTCCGTCGACTACAAACCGACGGGCTCATCGCCGAGGACGCCGGTCCCGAACTGCTCGTGAAAAGACGAGCAAAACGGGTGTACGTGCTCACCCCCCTCGGCAGGGAACGATTTGCCGAACTGGTGGCCGACACCGGACCGCAGAACTACACCGACGACGGATTCGGCGTACATCTGGCTTTCTTCAGTCGAACCCCCGCAGAAGCTCGGGTCCGCATTCTCGAAGGCAGACGACGCCAGGTCGAGGAGCGCCGAGAAGGCCTCCGCGACGCTGTGGCCAAGGCGAACGGAACACTCGACCGCTACACCCGGCAACTCCACCAGCTCGGTCTCGAATCGAGCGAACGCGAGGTGCGCTGGCTCAACGAAGTCATCGCAGCCGAGCAAGCCGCCCCCAACCCAGCACCGTCCCACACAGCACCAAACAGGACAGTCAAGACAGAAGGAGAACCCGACCATGGGTGAGAACAACAACGCAATCCGCGTGGCCATTGTGGGTGTGGGCAACTGCGCCTCATCCCTGGTCCAGGGTGTCGAGTACTACAAGGACGCAGACGAGAACGCCACCGTTCCCGGCCTGATGCACGTCATGTTCGGCAAGTACCACGTCCGCGACGTCGAGTTCGTCGCCGCGTTCGACGTCGACGCCAAGAAGGTCGGCTTCGACCTCTCCGAGGCCATCTTCTCCAGCGAGAACAACACCATCAAGATCGCCGACGTGCCCCCGAAGGACGTCCACGTCCTGCGCGGACCGACCCTCGATGGCCTCGGAAAGTACTACCGCGAAACCATCACCGAGGCCGACGGCGAAGCAGTCGACGTCGCACAGGCACTGCGTGACGCCAAGGTCGACGTCCTCGTGTCCTACCTCCCCGTCGGATCCGAAGAAGCCGACAAGTTCTACGCACAGGCCGCCATCGACGCAGGCGTCGCCTTCGTCAACGCCCTCCCCGTCTTCATCGCCAGCGACCCCGTCTGGGCCAAGAAGTTCGAGGACGCAGGCGTCCCCATCGTCGGCGACGACATCAAGAGCCAGGTCGGTGCCACCATCACCCACCGCGTCATGGCGAAGCTGTTCGAGGACCGCGGCGTGCAGCTCGACCGCACCATGCAGCTCAACGTCGGCGGCAACATGGACTTCCTCAACATGCTCGAGCGCACCCGCCTCGAGTCGAAGAAGATCTCCAAGACCCAGGCCGTCACGTCGAACCTGCAGAAGGAATTCAACGCCAAGGACGTCCACATCGGACCGTCCGACCACGTCGGCTGGCTCGACGACCGCAAGTGGGCCTACGTCCGCCTCGAAGGCCGCGCCTTCGGTGACGTTCCCCTGAGCCTCGAATACAAGCTCGAGGTCTGGGACTCGCCCAACTCCGCCGGCGTCATCATCGACGCAGTCCGCGCCGCGAAAATCGCCAAGGACCGCGGCATCGGTGGACCGGTCATCCCGGCTTCCGCCTACCTGATGAAGAGCCCGCCGAAGCAGTTGGCCGACGACGTCGCTCGCGAACAACTCGAAGCATTCATCATCGACGCGTAATTCTCCGCGGCACCGACGCCCGCCGGTCCACTCAACGTGACATTGACCCCCCAAAAGGCCACTAAACGTCACATTGAGTACCGGCGGGCGTTCGTCTATCCCGCCTCGACGATGGCGCGAGGGTCGAAGGTCACCCTGATTTCGGTGATCTTGCCGTCTTCGATTCGTTGCCAGTTCGCGGTGGGGGCCGGGGGTGCGATCGACGTGTGCAGGTCGAACCACGTCAGCACGTTCGGGCCATCGACGAAGACGTGCGCGATGTCGATGTCGGTGACGATCTGCGACATTCCCTTCAACCCGGCGACGCATTCCTCGCCGCTGTCGGCGGTGCCCAGTGGCCCCCGAAACGTGGCGTCTTCGTGCAGGATCGACGCCAGAGTGTCGAAGTCCTTCGCCTTCCAGGCCTCGAAGTAGGTCGCTGCAATTTGTGCGGGTGTCTGTGTCATGGATTCGAGTCTCGAACCGACGGAGCCAGAAGTCCAACAGTTGGTTCCGATCATCACGAGAACTTTTACTCATAGCCGCAGCTAGACATCACGCGCTATCGTTCTCGCGTGGCCATCGATCCCACCTCGAAGCATCCGATTCTCGAACGCGTTCGCGCTCTGGCGTTCGCGTATCCCGACGTGACCGAGAAGATTTCGCACGGCAGGCCGACCTTCCGCACGACCTCGGTGTTCGTCTACTTCGGCGGCGGCGTCAAAGGCGGCGATCTGTTCGACCTGTCGATCCTCGTCAAGTGCGAAAGCGCCGAGGAGCAGCGGGCCTGTGAGCTCGAGCCGCGCTACTTCCATCCCGCCTACCTCGGACCCGCAGGCTGGGTGGGGTTCGACCTGAGCCGTGACCGCAAAGACAAGGCCGACAGCGATGTCTGGGCCGAAGCCGCCGAACTGATCGACTGCAGCTATCGGGTCACCGCACCGAAGCGCGCGATAGTCCGACTCGACGCCGGCGAAGGTCCCGATCTGGGAGTGCAGCGATGGAACTGAGACAGCTCGAATACTTCGTGGCCGTCGCAGAGGAAGCGAACTTCACGCGAGCCGCCGCCCGCGTTCACATCAGCCAATCGGGGGTCAGCGCGCAGATCAGAGCGCTCGAACGAGAACTCGGTGCCGAGTTGATCGACAGATCCGGTGGCACAGCCACTTTGACCACAGCGGGTCAGGCCGCGCTGACGCAGGCGCGCGCCACGCTGGCCGCCGCAGGATCCGTCAAACAGTCCGTCGACGACGTAACCGGGCTACTGCGCGGCTCCCTGAGCATCGGTATGGTGACCGCCTGCACCGTCCCACAACTGTTCGACGCGTTGGCGCGCTTCCACTCTGTTCATCCTGGCGTCGAACTCGCTCTGCGGGAGGGTAATTCGGATCAACTCGTCGCGGATGTTCGATCCGGAGAACTGGATCTCGCGCTCGTGGGCGTCGCCGCCCGTGCTCCGGGCGGACTCGAATCGATGGTGGTGATCGACGAGCGGATCGTCGCAGCCGTTCCGACGAAGCATCCACTGGCGGCGCAGAAGGACGCGACCCTCGCCGATGTGTGCGCACACCCGATCATCGCCCTTCCGCCCGGCACCGGGATCCGAGCCGTGTTCGACCGGGACTGCGCCGGTGTAGGACTGTCACCGTCGATCATGTTGCAGGCGAGCGCTCCCGACGCAGTCGCCGATCTCGCTGCTCGCGGTTTGGGGGTCGGCATTCTCAGCCGATCGATGGCCGAGTTCTACTACGATCGGCTCGTCGCGATCGAGCTCACGGACTCGCACACCGCCGCCCTGTTGGCCCTGGTGTGGCGCAGCGCGATGAGTCCGGCACTGGCCGAACTGGTGGCTATCGCGACGACGAGTTTCAGCGAATCTTCTTGACGGTGAACCACAGTGCGACCAGCAAGCCGAGCAGCGCTACGGACGGAACCACGCCGGGATCACCTCCGATGATCCCGGCTACGGCGAAACCGAGAGCTACCAGCGCGAAGAACCCGAGAATGCCTGCCAACAACTGCAGGTGGTCCTGCGCCGTCACGACTTGACGCCGCCCGCCGTCAGTCCGGAGATGATGCGGCGCTGGAACAGCAGCACCATGATCACCAGTGGAATCGCCACGATGGTGCCCGCAGCCATGATCGCGGCATACGGCACCACCAGCGGATCGTTACCGGTGAACCGAGCGATGGCCACGGTCACCGGTTCGGTCTTGTCACTCGAGAGCTGACTGGCCAGCAGGTACTCGTTCACTGCAGCGATGAACGCGAGAATCGCGGTGGTGAACAAGGCAGGCGCGGCGAGCGGAAGCATCACCAGGCGGAATGCCTGGAATCGCCCGGCGCCGTCGATCCGCGCGGCTTCTTCGAGTTCCCAGGGCAATTCGGCGAAGAACGCCGCCAACGTATAGATCGTCAGCGGTAGGACGAACGAGATGTTGGGAATGACCATCGCCTGATAACTGCCGATCCAACCGATGTTGGTGAAGAACTGGAACAGCGGGGTCACCAATGCGACGACGGGGAACATCGACGCACCCAGGATGATGCCCGTCACCACGTACTTGAAGCGAAAGTCGATGCGGGAGAGCGCGTATGCCGTGAAGATGCCGATGACCAACGCGATCAGCGTGGTCGCGCCGCCCACGATCAGACTGTTGCCCACCGCACGCAGGAAGTTGTTGCCGTTCGCCGTCGACAACGCGTTCTGGAAGTTCTCCCACGTGACGTGCGTCGGCCACGGCGTCGTGTCGAAGGTGTAGCGCGGGTCGCGGAATGCGGTGACGACCATCCAATAGAACGGTGCCAGTCCCCAGACGAGAATGACGACGACACCGAGATAGATGCGAGCCTGCTTCATCGGCCGGGCCCCTTACGCTGATTGTCCTGAGTGGCAACGGCATTGGCACCGAGGAACTTCACCAGGATGAACGCCACGACGAATATGAAAATGAACGAGATGGTCGACAACGACGCCGCGCTGTTGAATCCCTGCCGAATCTGGTCCACCACCAGAATCGAGATGGTCCGCGTCGCGGGATTGCCCTCGGTGAGGATGGCCGGCAAGTCGTACATACGCAGTGCGTCCATGGTGCGGAACAGAATTGCCACCATCAACGCGGGCTTGACCAACGGCAGTGTGATCTTGGTGAACCGCTGCCACGCCGACGCCCCGTCGACGCGGGCCGCCTCGTAGACATCGGCGGGAATCATCTGCAACCCGGCCAGGATCAACAGCGCCATGAACGGCGTCGTCTTCCACACGTCGGCGATGATGACGGCGAAACGAGCGGGCCACGCGTCACCGGTCCACAGAATGTTCGTTCCCAGAATGCGATTGGCGATGCCGTCGTACGCGAAGATGAAGTACCAGAGCTTGGCCGTGACCGCCGTCGGGATCGCCCAGGGGATCAGGATTGCCGCGCGCAACAGGGCGCGTCCGGCGAAGGTCTTGCCCATGATGACGGCCATCCCGAAGCCGATGACCACCTCGATGGACACCGTGACGACCGTGAAGAACGCCGTGTTTCCGACCGCGCCCCAGAACTGAGACCCCAGCGTTCCCGGCGGGCAGGGCACCGATGTGCCCGACGCCGAGGTGCATTGCTGCAGGATCCAGTGCGTGTAGTTGTCGAAGCCGGCAGATCCACCGGTGACGAACATGCCGGTGGCGGGATCGAGACCGGGATCCTTGGAGAAGGACATCACCAGGGCACGGATCACCGGGTAGACGATGACGATCGCGAGGATCACCATCGTCGGTGCGATCAACAGCCAGGCCCGACCCTGCGTCAGGCCGAACCGCTTGTTCTTGGACCGCACATGCCGACCGCGGCCGGGGGACGAGCCCCCGGCCGCGGTGGTTGCGGCGGCCCCACTGGTCACACCAGCAGGTACAGCCATTGGTTCTCCCGAAATCAGTTGGCGCCGGCGGTTTCGATACCGGCCTGCATGTCCGTGATCGCCTGGTCGACGCTCTTCTCACCCTTGATGGCGGCAGAGACGTTGTCCTGCACAGCCTTCGAGACGGCCGGGTAGAACGGGGTGACGGGACGCGGAACGGCGTTCTCGATGGATGCCTTCAAAGCGGGAAGGTACGGCATCGCGGCGATCAGTGCGGGATCGTCGTACAGCGACGAGAGCACGGGCGGCAAAGCACCCTCGGCAATGATGCGCTGTGCCTTCTCGCCCTGCATGAAGCGCAGGAAGTCGGCAGCAGTGGCCTTGTTCTCGGAGTACGCGCTGATCGCGGCGTTGTATCCGCCGAGCGTCGAGGTGCCCACGCCGGTGACTCCGGGAAGGGGTGCGACCGCGTACTTGCCGACCACAGCCGAACCTTCTTCTGCGGCGGTGCCGTAGACGTACGGCCAGTTGCGCAGGAACAGTGTCTTTCCGTCCTGGAACGCCTGCTGGCTGTCGGACTCCTTGAACGTGGTGTCCTGGGCCGGGATGACGCCGGTCTCGAACGCGGTGACCAGAGTCTGCAGTCCGGCCTTGGCTTCCGGGCTGTTGACGGTGGGGGTCTTGCCGTCTTCGCCGACGATCGATCCGCCGTGCGCGTTGATGATCTCCGACGCGTTGGCTGTCAGACCCTCGTAGGGGGCGAATTGCCCTGCGTAGCAGTCGATGTTGTTGTCGCGGGCGACCTGGCAGTCCTCGGTGAGCTCGGCCCAGGTGGTGGGCGCTTCGGGGAGCAGATCACTGCGGTAGTAGAGCAATCCACCGTTGGTGTTCTTCGGTGCGGCGTACTGCTTGCCGTTGTATGTAGCGCTCGCGACGGTCGCGGGCAGAACGCCTGCGTTGTCGAGTGCGAATTCGCCCTCGAGCGGCACGAGCCAGCCCTTGGCCGCGAACTCGGCGGTCCACACGACGTCGAGTGCCATGACGTCGTAGTCGCTCTGCTGCGCCTGGAGCTGCTGAACGAAGTCGTCGTGGGCCTGATCGGCGTCGGCGGACTGCTCCTTGAAGGTGACCTGCTGATCAGGGTTGGCGGCGTTCCACTCCGAGATGATCTGCTGGACGACACCGGTCTCGGTGGTGTCCTGGCCTTCTACATAGGTGATAGGTCCACGGCCGTCGGCATTTTCGGATGCAGCACCCGAATCGCCGCTCGAACCGCTGTCGCTCGAACATCCGGTGAGCGTCAGCAGCGTGGCTGCTGTCGCAACCACTGCCACCTTCGTGATCAAAGACGCCATTGTTTTCTCCACTTACTTCTACGCGGTGGTATGCGCCCGGAGATGGGCACGCAGAATCGTGCTTTGATGCTCCCCCGACACATATGTCGATGGGTACTGTGGCACACAACTCACCGCGTAGGGGTCATTATCGAGTTCCTGAATCGGTCAACCCGGACGTGTCGGAGGTGCCCGGTACCCTTTCGCTCATGAGTTCGGACAAGATGCTGACGCGAATCGGCGGGTTGCTGCGTCAGGCGGAGTCCACCGACAACCCCCACGAGGCCGAGGCCTTCATGGAGGCCGCGCAGCGTTTGGCCACGTCGGCGTCGGTGGACCTGGCGGTGGCGCGTTCGCACAGCGCATCCCGCGAACGGCAGGCGACGCCGACTCAGAAGGTCATCCCCATCGGTGAACCGGGCAAGCGTGGACTCAAGACCTACGTTCAGCTGTTCGTCGCCATCGCTCATGCAAACGATGTCCAGTGCGATGTCGCCAGATCGTCGACGCAGGTGTTCGCCTACGGTTTCGACTCGGACATCGAGACCACCGAGGCCCTGTACTCGTCCCTGTTGATTCAGATGGTCCGAGCGTCCGACGCGTACATCAAGTCCGGTGCCTACAAATCCGAGACGGCCATCCGTACCGTCACCGAGATCAAGAATCGTCGACGCTACACCCGGCGCGAAGAAGTGCCCGTCGCTGCTGTGACGGCACGACTGAACTTCCAGACGGCATTCGCGTCGCGCATCGGTCAACGGCTCGCGGAGGTCAAGAAGGACACCGAGGCCAAGGCCATCGCACAGGAGACCTCCGGTGCCGGAACCGCTCTGGTGCTGCGAGACAAAGAGATCGAGCTCCGCGACTACTACCGGCAGACGTCCACTGCACGCGGGCACTGGCGAGGCCAGAGCGCGAACGCCGGGTACTCGGAGGGCGCACGCAAGGCCGGCGATCGAGCAGGTAGAAACGCGAAGATCGGTGCACACGCAGAAATCGGCGGAGCAAGCCGGCAGCTGGGACGCTGACTTCTACTGCGCCGGTGATGCCGTGAACACCGGCCACCCGATGTCGGTACGCCACAGCGCCGAGTTGTCGGTATCCCGCGGCCCGACGACGTAGACCTCGTGAACCGGCCCCGCAATGGCGAGGCCGTTGGTCTCCACGTGCACCCCGAGCGCGCCGTACGTGACGTCGATGTCGTCGTGGGGTCCGTGATGAACCGTCACCGCGAGTTCGACGGGAGGCAGCGTCATCGGCCGAACTCTGCCGACGGGTGGCGCATCGTCTGTGGGGACGTAGACGGTCATCACGCCCCGTCCGTCGGTGAAGAGTTCGTTGTCGTACAGCCCGCCCGGTGGCCCGGTGGTGTCCGATACGGCCGCGTCGATCTCGGCCATCGCGTCGGAGTACCAGCCCAATACGTCGGACGCGTCGACCACCTCGGAAATTGCTGCGACAGAACAGTGTTCGGCGAGAATGCGTCGGACATCGATCGCGGGTGGAGTGGGATCGAGCAATCGGCGCAGCGCCGTCACCGCCGATCGGGTGTCGTCCAACTGACGCTCGAGTCGAGTGAGATGTTCGGTGATCAGGCGACCGCGGGCATCGGGATCGGGTGTCTGCACGATCGCCCTCACCTCCCGCTCGGGCATCTGCATCTTCCGGAATCGACCGATGATCTGCGCCACCCCGACCTGATCGGTGGCGTAATACCGGTATCCGGAGTACTCGTCGACCGTCGCAGGTTCGAGCAGGCCCGACTCGTGATAGCGACGCAGAGTCTTCACCGACAGATGGGTGATCCGGGAGAACTCGCCGATCGTCAGCAATCCGTTCATGCCCACATTCTGGCCCCTCCCCCTGGGGGAGAGTCGACTCTCCCGGGGGAGGGGTGACGCCGGATGTAGCCGAGGCCGCCGCAAACGCGCGCGCGTTCGCCAGGTGCGCGCGGAATAGCCCCGAATCCGAGGCGAATCCACTCGCGTATGACAAACGCGCGCGCGTTTGCGGGAAATGGGGGGCGGCGGGATGGGGACGACGGCGGGATGGGGGCGGGGAAATGCGGGCGGCCGACAGAAGCCGGCGACACCAGAACCAACTCAATCCAGGCGAGCCAACACGATTCGCAGTCCCACGACGCTGGCGATGGGGAACAGGGCAGCGACCAGCCATGGGATTGCTGTTCCCCAGCCGGTGTCGGGCGAGGCGTCGATCACCGCTCCCACGGCGATCGACCCGAGGAGTACCCCGATGCCGCCGAGGGAGGCCATGAATCCGTAGTACGAGCCGAGTCGGCGTTCGGCGGCCATCTTGGGGACGAGGTCGCGCGCCTGCGGCATCGCGATCATCTGCCCCAGTGCCAGCAGCAACACGAACAGGGCGGCCGGAATCAGGCCGACGAGCCCCGTCAGCTCCAGTGGACTCAGGATCGCCACCAGCGCGAAAGAGAGTGCCATGACGGCAAATCCGATCGGCAGCGTGATGCGCGGCGAGACCGTCGCTACGCGTCGGGTGATGGGCAACTGCGTCGTGACGACGAGTACGGCAGAGATTGCGAAGAACCAGCCGAGTACCGTCTGCGAGCCCCAGGCCCGTTCGACCTCGAGGGGGAGCAGCAGATACAGCTGGTTGTAGGCCACCAGCTGCGCGCTCATGGCGACGGCGAACAGCACGAAGGTGCGGTTGCGGATCACGTCGGTCCAGCCCGAGAGCCACGGATCGTCGCGGTGTTCGCCGGGCTCGCGCGGTAGCCATTCGATGTGCGCGGCGATGACGAGGACGAAAATGACTGCGGCCGTGAGGCATGCGATCCGAAAGTCGGCCAGCAACAGCAGAGATCCGATGAGCGGGCCGGTGAACGATCCGATCTGATTGCACACCGACAACAGCGCGAAGGTCTGAACCCGGGTGGCGCCGCCGGTGCGTTCGCTTTTGCCTGCTTCGATGGCGATCGCGGATTCGACTGCGGGAGAGAACAATGCGGCTGCGAACCCGACCAGTACCGTCGCGGCGACGACACCGGCGAGAGAATCGAACGCGGCCAGGCCCAGGAACCCCAGGACTCGCAGGACACAGCCGACGAGGACCACCGGCTTGATGCCCCACCGATCGGCGAGGGTGCCGCCCACGAAGAACAGGCCCTGCTGCGAGAACGTTCGGATACCGAGGACGACACCGACGAGTGCCGCTCCGAGTCCCAGATCGGACGTCAGATGCACCGACAGATACGGCAACACCATGAAAAAGCCGATGTTGAACGTCATCTGGGTGAGAACCAGCAATCGCACCGTGGGCGTGGCACGCCCGAGGTCGACGAGAAACGACCACCGCCACCGCGTCGGCGACTTGTCGGTCCTCGAACTCATGTAACGCGCCCTCCTGCATCGACTTTCCCGTCAACGCTACCGGTCGTTCTCACCCGCCCCGACGTCGCACTGGCGACGGAGACGGCGAGGACGGCCAGTGCGATCAACGACGCCAGCGGAGCTGCCGCGACCCATGGTGCACGCTCGACGGCGGCCACCCCGTCGGACAGGATCAGTCCCCAATCCGCGGTCGGCGGTTGCGGACCGAGGCCCAGAAATCCGAGGGCGGCGAGCGCCAGAGCGACACCGGGTAGCCGGATCATGGCGTGCCGAAATACGGCCGGCAGCACACCGGGAACGATGGAGCCGAACAGGATTCGACCGTTGCCGGCTCCGAGTGTCGGCAGGATCGAGATGTAGGGCTGTGCTCGCGCCTCGTCGACGAGTGCCGCGGTGTGCGCGGCGAGTGGAGCCCACGTCACGATCAGGACTGCGACAGCCGCCCCGCCGGCGCTCGGACCCCAGATCGCGGCGATGAGGATGCCGGTCACGACGGGCGGAGCGGCATTGGTGACCTCCACCAGGCCCCGGGACGCTCGGGGAATCAGCCCCAGCAGCACCCCGACGCACAACGCTGCCAGCGTGACCGCCAGCGACAGGCCGATCGATCGCACGGCCCCGTCCGCCACTCGGGCGAGCAGGTCGCGGCCGGACGCGTCGGTTCCGAACGGGAACTCCGACGATGGTCGAGCGAACTTCTCACGGGTGGTGATCTGGCCGTCTCGTGGCAGCCCCACCAGGACGATGACCGCGAGCATCGATGCGGCTGCACTCGGGACGATCCACCGACGCGGTGACGGGTGGAACACTCCCGCGGGGATCGGCATGGCCTTCTCGTGCAATGCACTGCCGAGCAGAAGACGACGTAACAGTTCCGCCGCGATGCCGAGGGCGGCACTGACGCCCAGCAGCAGGAGGATGTCGATCTGCAGCGCCGGTAAGTCCTGCGACTGCGCGTCACCGAGTGTCGAGCGCCCCAATCCCGGTATGGCGAATACCTTTTCGACGGCCACTGCACCACCCGTAATGGCGACCATGATCAAGCCGACCTGCGAGGCGAGTCCAGGGACGGCGCGGCGCAACACGGCGACGGCGATCTGCGACCGGGAGAATCCGGCGACCGTCCATGTGGTGACCCAGCCCTCGGTGAAGGTGACGGCCACCGCGTCGGCGAGCAGGCGGCCGATCAAACCACCGGCCGGAAGCCCCAGTGCCAATGCGGGAAGCACCGCATATTCCGGCCCGTTCCACCCGTACGCCGGAAACGAGAACCACACCGCTCCGACGACCACCAGTACCGAGGCGAGCAGGAACTCGGGCAGGGACGTCAGCGCGGCGGCGACGCTTCCGCCGGTTCGTTTCGGCGTGCCGCGCAGCCCGGCCCGCATGCTGGGCGCGACGACGAGAGCGGCCGTGACGAGCGCGACGACCATCGCGAAACCCATCAGCGTCAGCGAGACGGACAGTGCCTCGAGTGCACCGGGGAGTACAGGTTTGCCGGTGTTCCAGGATGTTCCGGGGTTGCCCGACGCGAGGCCGGTGAGCCAGTTCCAGAAGGTTCGTAGCGGCCCGGCGTCGAGACCTAGGTCGTTGCGGATGGCCGCGAGGGCCTCGGGCGTCGCTTCTTGCTCGGCAGAGCGTGCCCGCAGAATGCTCAGTGCGGGGTCTCGGTCGGACAACCACGGCAGCATACCGACGAGCAGTACGACGCCCGCCACCGAGAGCAGCCGTGAGACAGTCGTTCTCACCGACTACTCGAAGGCGGTCTGGTTGGTGATCAAGGTGCGCTCGCGTGGATCACGGGCTACGCCGGTCACGTTCTCGGATTCTCCTTGGATGACGCGTTCGTGCAGCAGCGGCACCACCGCATCCTTTTCGAGGATCAGTTTTTCGGCCTCGAGGATCGCGGTGCGGCGCTCGTCGCCGGGTTCGGTAGCAGCGGCGTCGGCCAATGCCGCATCGACCTGGGGGTCACAGAACTGCGAGATGTTGAACGATCCGTCGCAGGCGAAGTCGGAGTACATGTACGCCGCTGGGTCTCCGGAGTCGAGCACGGTGGCGCGGGAGAGGATGAACGCGTCGAAAGCACCGGCGAGAGCATCGGTTTCGATGAACTGGTATTCACGCACGACCTGTTCGACGACGAAGCCCTTGGCTTCGAGCTCCTGCTGCAGCAGCACCGCAACCTCGGGGAGTTCGGCTCGGTCGGTGAACGTGGCGAGGGTGATCTTCTTGCCTGCGGCGTCGCCGGCCGGGGTCTGCTTACGCGCCGGGCGGTCGGCGGCCCACGGCAGAGCCGGGCCGAGCAGTCCGTTCGCTGCGTCGGCGCGGCCCTCGTACACCTGGTCGACCAGTCGGCCGCGATCGACCGACTCGCGTGCCGCGGCGCGCATGGCCGGGTCGGCGAAGACCCCGGACGCGGTGTTGAGGTACAGCGTGTTGGTGCGCGGCATCGGCACCTCGTGCACGAGCGCTCGGTCGACGTTGACGGCCTGCGACACCGGAATCGCCTCCACCACATCGGCTGTGCCGTTACGTAGCGCTGCGGCGCGGGCCGTGCCGTCGGGCACGAAGTCGACGTCGATGCCGGAGATCTTCGCCGGCTCTCCCCAGTAGTTCTCGTTGCGGTCGAGAGTGGCTGTCGACGTGCCGTTCACGGCCTTCAAGACGAAGGGCCCGGTGCCGGTGCCGATCGGGTTGCTGCTGCCCGTCGAGTACGCCTCGGGTGCCAGGATGGCCAGCTGCGGGCTCGACAGTCGTTGCGGTACCAATGGATCCACATCGGAAGTGGTCACGGCAACGCTGTCGGCGTCGGTTGCGGTCACCGTCATGTCGACGCCGTCGAGGATGCGCGGCTTGGGTGCCGACTGCGTGGCTGCGGTCAGTGCGGTGACGACGGCTGCTGCGTCGAGCGGGGCCCCGTTGTGGAACGTGACGTCCGGCCGGATGTCGAAGTTCCAGGTGCGGTCGTCGACGCGGTTCCACGCGGTGGCCAGGCCCGGCTCGGCCTCACCGAGATCGTCGAGGACGATCAACGTCTCGGCCGTGGACCAGCGCGACAGCTTGAAGGCGTCGTCACTGAACTGGGACAAGCCCGAACGGGGTGGTTGCAGCATCGCGACGTGGACGCGGTTCTCGTCGTCGGAGGAGCCAGAACTGGAGGAAAAGCATCCGGTGAGTGTCAGCGTACCCACTGCTGCGAGCGCGCCGATGCGGAAGATGTTGCTGGTCAATGTAACTCCTGTTGTTCTTACGTGAGCCGGGGAACGGCATCGATCAGATCTCGGGTGTGCTCGTGCTGGGGCCGGGTGAGAACGTCTCGGACAGAACCGGATTCGACGATCCGACCCTCGTGCATTACCGACACGTCGCTGCAGAGCCGAGCCACGGCCGACAGGTCGTGGCTGACGATCAGCAGCGCACCGGGTAGTCCGGCAAGGACGGAGAGCACCTGCTCTCGCAGGTCGGGATCGAGTCCACTGACCGGCTCGTCCGCCAACAGATAGTGCGGCGCGCAGGCCACGGCTCGGGCGATGGCAACTCGCTGTTGCTGTCCGCCGGACAGCTCGGCCGAACGGCGAGCCAGGAAGTGCGCATCGAGTCCGACGGCAGATAATGCGCCGGTGGCCCTGGCTCGGTGATCACCCTCGATACCGAGCAGGCGTAGCGGAGTAGCGACGAGGTCGAGGACGCTGTGGCGCGGGTCGAGACTGGTCGCCGGATCCTGCGGAATGTACTGCACGCGGCGACGGAACCACCGCATCGATCCGGCCGATCCGGGTCGGACGACTCGCCCGTCGAGCGAGATCTTGCCGCCGCTGGGCGCATCGACAGCCAGCAACAGGCGCAGCAATGTCGTTTTTCCGGAACCGGATTCACCGACGACGGCAATCCGGCCAGTCGGGGGCACCGCGAACGTGACGGCATCCAACGCGGTGTGCGACGTGCCGTGCCGGTCGTACTGTCGCGTGAGTGCCGTGGCCACCAAACCGGCCGGCTGTTCCAGGCTCACAACGCAACCAGCTGCCGGAACGGATCAGCCGCCCGGGCCACGTCGATCATCTGTCGGGTTCGATCCGAGCGAGGGCTCTTCAGTACCTCTGCGGTGGAACCGGATTCGATGATTCGGCCGGAATCCAGAACCAGCAGGTGGTCGCACAACTGCGCGGCGACGGCGATGTCGTGGGTGATCAACAGCAACGACGGCACCTGCCGCAGAGCGTCGAGAACGCGCGCCTGACTCAGGACGTCCAATGCCGTCGTCGGTTCGTCGGCGATCACCAGCGAGCTCTCGCGCGCCAATGCCACTGCGATGCAGACTCGTTGACGCTGACCACCCGAGAGTTCGAGTGGGTGCGAGGCCAGGACGCGCGCGGTGTCGTGCAGACCCACTCGCGCGAGCAGCGCGGCGGCGTCGGGCGTGCGCAGTTGCCCACCGACGGTGACCATCGGGTTGAGCGCCGTCGCGGAGTCCTGGAAGACCATCGCCGGACGCGCGTTGCGCGGCCGCTGCGGAGTCGGGACACCGGCGACGTCGTGGCCGTCGACGACGACACGACCGGAACACGTGATGCCCGGCGGAAGGTATCCGACCAGAGCCGAGGCGATGGAGGACTTGCCCGAACCCGAGGCGCCGAGCAGGCCGAGGCGTCGACCCGCGGTTATCTCGAACGAGACGCCGTCGACGATGCGGGTGCGTCCGGCGTCGATGCGGAGGTTCTCGACGACGAGCACGGCACTCTCCTGAGGCTGGACGTGGGAATGACTTCGACAATCGTTGTCGATAAAACCATAGGCGAGTCGGACGATCCGCACAAATTTCCGCGCCTAAGCTGTTCGAGTGAGCAGACCGAGGGATGCGCAGCGGTCGGCGGTGTACGACGCCGAGCAGATGGTGCGGATCATGTTCGATCGAGCCGAGGAGCGCGACAACCGCGTCGTGACGGTCTTGGGCTCACAGATCACGCTGCCGATCGAGCGGAAGTTCGCCTCGTTGAAATCCGTGCAGTCCTACGTCGATGCGGTGTTGGCACTGGACTGGATCGCGACTACCTGGCCCGACGCCGGCCGGACGGTGACCGTACGCGCCAGATCCGGATCGGGTGCAGCCCATTACGAACGCGACGCCGCCACCATCGCGGTACCCCTGCATCAGGGCAATCGGGCCTGGGCATTGCGCGAACTGGTGGTGCTGCACGAACTGGCTCACCACTTCGGTGACGAGGACGAGCAACAGCACGGCGGAGCGTTCGTCGATCGCTACATCACGTTGGTCGGCGACATCGTCGGCTCCGAGGCCGGGTTCGTCCTCCGAGCGATGATGGCCGAGAGCGGAGTACGAGTCGGCTGATCTCGGTCGACGTGCATCACGCCGAACGAGGTGCATCATGGGTGAGACAGCCCACACGACGAGGAGACGTACATGACCGTCAAGATCGGTGTTCAGCTTCAGCCCCAGCACGCACCCGACTATCAGCTGATCCGCGACGCGGTGTTGCGGTCCGAAGACGCGGGAGTCGACATCGTCTTCAACTGGGACCACTTCTATCCGCTGTACGGCGACCTCGACGGTGCACACTTCGAGTGCTGGACGATGCTCGGTGCCTGGGCCGAACAGACGTCGAACGTCGAGATCGGCGCGCTGGTTACCGGAGGTGGCTACCGCAACCCCGACCTGCTGGCGGACATGGCGCGCACCGTCGACCACATCAGCGGCGGGCGACTGATACTCGGCATCGGTGCCGGATGGAACGAGAAGGACTACGACAACTTCGGCTACGAATTCGGTACGGCCGGTTCACGTCTGGCGCTGCTCAAGGAGAGCCTCGGCAGGATCCGGCACCGCCTCGACGTCGGTAACCCGGCCCCGACGCGAGACATCCCGATCCTCATCGGCGGCGGCGGCGAGAAGAAGACCCTCAAGCTCGTCGCCGAGTACGCCCACATCTGGCACAGCTTCGCCGACCTCGATGCGCTGAAGCGTAAATCCGAGATCCTCGCCGAGCACGGCACCACCGTCGGGCGGGACACCTCGGGCATCACCCGCTCGGTCTCGTGGCCGGGCGCGGACACCGCACAGGACTTCGTCGATGCCGGTGCCACGCTGTTCACCGTCGGTACCGGGGGACCGGATTACGACCTCACCGAACTGGGCGAGGCCATCGCGTGGCGGGACGCACACCGCTAGACGCGATTGGGCTGCGGGAATTTCGGGAACACGCGGGATGCTTCATACAACTGCAATGTGATTGTCGTGTGCCTCCATCGGCACGATAGCCTCGTTCGTCCCTCCCGATTGCACCTAGGAGCTCCATCTTGAACACACGTCGTTTACG
The DNA here is from genome assembly GCF_004563845.1 of Rhodococcus sp. 1R11. Lineage (NCBI taxonomy): Bacteria > Bacillati > Actinomycetota > Actinomycetes > Mycobacteriales > Nocardiaceae > Rhodococcus > Rhodococcus sp. 1R11. The sequence continues at coordinate 45,243 of NZ_SPNG01000006.1, forward strand.
AGGCCGTGCCATCGCAGCCGTTGCTGCGACGCTCGCACTCACGCTCGGAGCCGTCGCGTGTTCCGATGGAAGCTCGGGTGGCACCGGTGAGAACGCTCTGGCCGGTTCCGACCAGGCCTCGCTGGACAAGTACACGACCGACAGCGTCACCGCGCTCGATCAGATCGACACCGCGAACCTCGGTCTGATCAAGCCGGGGACGTTGTACGTCGGCACTCTGTCCGACGCACCGCCGAACATCTTCATCGACGATGCAGGCAACTTCACCGGCTTCGACAACGAGCTGCTCAAGGCCGTCGCGGCCAAGCTGAACCTCACCGTCGAATTCTCGGCGACCGAGTTCTCGGGCCTGCTCGCAGCGGTCAACAACAAGGTCTACGACGCCGGTTCCTCGTCCATCTCGACCACGGATGCGCGTCGCCAGACCGTCGGCTTCACCAACGGTTACGACTTCGGTGAGATGGCACTGGTCGCGAAGAACGACTACTCGATCAAGACGATCGCCGAGTTGAACGCCGATCAGCGCATCGCCGTCGTGCAGGGCACAGTGCAGGACGACTACGTCACCAACACCCTCGGCATCGAGCCGGTACGGTTCCCGGATTACAACACCGCGTACGCGAACGTGAAGTCCGGTCAGGTCGACGCCTGGGTCGCGCCGTCGCAGCAGGCAACCGGTCAGGTCAAGACCGAGGACGGTGTCTCCATCCTGGAGAAGACCATCAACACCACCAACTTCACCGCGTACGCCGTCGCCAAGGACAACCAGCCGCTGATCGACGCGCTGAACGCCGGCCTCGACGCTGTGGTGGACGACGGCACCTGGAGCACGCTGGAGAAGCAGTGGTACCCGGACCGTGAGGTCCCCGCCGACTGGAAGCCGGGCAGCAAGGCGTCCGTTCTCCCGGCGTCGTAAGGCACTCGTACCTCATGAGCACTCTGTCGAATCTGTACGACACGTTCTTCGATTGGGAACTGATCGGCGAGACCATTCCCAAACTGGTCACGGTCGGATTGCCGAACACCCTCATTCTGGCGGTCTCGTCGGGAGTGATCGGTACCGTGATCGGACTCGGGCTGGCGGTGGCGGGTATCTCCCGCACCCGCTGGCTCCGGTGGCCGGCGCGGGTGTACACGGACATCTTTCGTGGACTACCCGCCGCCGTGGTCATCCTGCTCATCGGCCTCGGGTTCGGCCCGACGCTCACCCAATTCACCGGCAGCAGAAGCCCGTTCCCGTTGGGCATCCTCGCACTGTCGTTGATGGCAGCGGCCTACTTCGGTGAGATCTTCCGCTCCGGCATCCAGAGCGTCGACTCCGGACAGCTCGAAGCCTCTCGCGCACTGGGCTTCAGCTACCGCCGGTCCATGAACCTGGTGGTCGTGCCGCAGGGCATTCGGCGCGTGCTGCCCGCAATCGTCAACCAGTTCATCTCGTTGATCAAGGACAGCTCGCTGATCTACTTCCTGGGTCTGCTTGCCTCGCAACGAGAATTGTTCCGCGTCGGCCAGGACACCGCCGCCCAGACCGGCAATCTCTCGCCGCTGCTGGCCGCCGGATTGTTCTATCTCATCCTGACCATTCCTCTGACACACCTGGTCAACTACATCGACCGACGCCTGCGATCCGGCAAGGCCGACACCTCGGGCACCCTCGGACCCGTCGAAACATCCATCGTGGTGGAGAGGTAGCCGACGTGACTTCAGTTTCTCTGACCGGCAAGGACATTCACCTGTCGTTCGGCACCAACAAGGTTCTGCGTGGGGTGAGCCTGCATGTCGACGCCGGTAAGACCACCACCGTCATCGGGCCCTCGGGCTCGGGTAAGTCCACGCTGCTGCGAGCCCTCAATCGCCTGCACGAGCCCGAGCAGGGCGACATCCTGCTCGACGGTAAGTCGGTGCTGAAAGACAATCCCGACGAACTTCGTCAGCGGATCGGCATGGTGTTCCAGCACTTCAACCTGTTCCCGCACAAGACGGTCGCAGACAACATCGCACTCGGGCCACAGAAGCTGCTCGGGCTCAACAAGGATGCGGCGCGCGCGGCCGCGATGGAACAGCTCGAACTGGTGGGCCTGGCCAACAAGGCCGACTCGCGTCCCGGCAACCTCTCGGGTGGCCAACAGCAACGCGTCGCCATCGCACGGGCACTCGCAATGAAGCCCGAGGTGATGTTCTTCGACGAGGCCACCTCTGCACTGGACCCGGAATTGGTCAAGGGAGTGCTGGCATTGATGGCCGACCTCGCCAAGGGCGGCATGACGATGGTCGTGGTGACCCACGAAATGGGCTTCGCTCGATCGGTATCGAACAAGGTCCTGTTCATGGATCACGGCAGTGCCGTCGAAACCGGTACCCCGGAGCAACTCTTCGACGATCCGCACACCGATCGACTGAAGACGTTCCTCTCTCAGGTGCTGTAACAGCGACCGGTCAGCCGGGCACCTGATACAGGCGCCAATCCGGTTGATCAGCACCGTCGTTCGGTACCTCGAGAACGAGTGGATACAGTTCTGCGCCGTTGTCGTAGATGGTGGGGTACCGCCGGTTGATCGCATCGGACACCCCGCGGCCCTCGTTCGGCACGGTCAGCAGATATCGCACGCCTCCGCTTGCCGGGTCGTTGAGAATTTTGGTGAAGTCGAGGTCGGACGGAATCACGAACCGGGTCGGGTGATCCGACGCCGCCACGACGGCAAACCCGTAGACGGTGTCGACCAGGATCGAGCCCTCGGGTAGATCCTGGCTGTCGAGAAAAGAGGCGAGTCGGCGTTCGGTGGAGAACGAGTCGATGATTCGCCGCGCTTCCACAGCCCGAGGGTCGTCGGCCGAGGGATGTCGGTCGAACAGCGCCCCGAGTGCGTACTGCTGACTCGACAACGACGGCTGCAACATCGCCCACCCGGTGACCGGAAGACCGAGTGCAGAGAGGAGGACGACTCCGGCCGCGGCAACAGAACGCAGGGCAGGCAAGGCCGGGCGGTGCCTTCGGTACGCACCCGCGCGTCGCGTGGCCAGGTCTGGACCGGCCGGAAACAGCTGCACCGCAACCACAGCGGCCAGAGGTATGGCGCACACGAAGAATCTCAGGAAGCCGAACGTAGAGCCGGTGATGTAGCTCGCGGCCTGAAATGCGAGCACCCCGCCCAGAAGCACGGGGGCCACCGAGAATTCGAGATCCCGGCGACGTATCGCAAGTACCGTCGCGAGCGGTAGAGACACCGCCAACGTCGGCCCCAAGGAAATCACTGCAGCAAAGGAGAACAGGCCGGTGCTCAGCACGTCGCCACTGGACCCACCGGACTGCGCCAGAATCGCGGCGTTGCCGTAGCTGGAGGACAGCTGCGCAAGCGCCTCACCGGTGATCAACCAGCTGGTGGTGATCCAGACCAGGAACGCTGCCGCACCGGGGCCGGCGACGAGTACAGCATCGAGAATTGCTCTGCGCCGCATCGCTTTCCAATGCACTCGACCCCGGCGGAGTACCGTGACGGCCGCCACGAGCACCGCGGTGAGCGCTATGGGGACCACACCCTCGTAGCGGGTGAGGAAGGCGAGAGCCAGAGCGATGCCGACCAGAACGAGATCGTGCACATCGTCGGTGCCGACCCATCGAATCAATCGCCGCACCGCCCAGCACATACAGAACAGGAACCCGGCCTCGCTCATGCCGTTGGCTCCGTAGAAGACGATCATCGGGTTGACCGCGAACAACGCCGTGACCAGTAGGCAGTAACGACCGGGAAGTCCACGGTCTCGGCAGATTCCGTGGATCATCACCACTGCACCGGCCATGAACACAGCCGACACGGCGATACCCGAGATGTTCCACCGGGTGATACCCGGCCACCAGGATGCGAAGGCGACAATCGGCAATTGTGCCAGCGCGGTCAACGGCGTGAAGATGAACCCGATGGCAGAGACGTGCGGATCCCGGCTGAGCAACACCGCCTGCGCGGCCGAGGTTCGTGACAGCGCATCCCCCAGCATGTAGCCGAACCGCATGCTCAGAGTCAGTCCCACCGCCAGGTAGCCCGCCAGAGCGGTACCGAACACGACCGCTGGGGTCCGCGACGTCATGGGGTCTGCTCCTCGCTGGGGCCGGTCTCCGGCGCGGGTCCGGACAGGCCGTGAAAAGTTTTCTCCCAGTAGGACGGATTACGCACCAACTGCCAACAGCCCTTGATGGACGCCACGCTCATCATCACCCAGTACAGGGGCATCGTAAGGCTCGGAACCAACAAGTAGGCGTTGTCGCTCTCCCTGCTCGCGATCAAGTACATGTAGACCGTGGCGATGTTGCCCACCACCAGAGACAACAACGAGAAGTAGTAGATGTACGGCGGAAAGAGTTGCGCAATCAGCGTCGGCTGGCCGAGGATCCACGCTACCGTGGTGAACCAGAAAACCATGTTGATGCACGCGGTGATCGGCGTTCCCGCGAGTAGCAGGGTGAATCTGTAGGTGCCCACCGGTCCCAGCACGCGAACGGTCGCGAGCGGCCTGCGCATGTGCACCAGCCAGGTCTGCAGATAGCCCTTGTACCAACGGGACCGCTGGCGTACCCAGTTGATCGGATCGCTGTTCGCCTCTTCGAGAGTGGTCGAGTCCAGCACCGCCGTGGAGTAGCCCGAGGCCGCGATTCGAACGCCCAGGTCGGCATCCTCGGTGACATTGAACCCGTCCCAGGCACCGACCTCGTCGATGACATCGCGCCGAAGATGATTCGACGTCCCTCCCAGGGGTATCGGCGAGGTACTGGCCATCAGGCCCGGCAGTAGATACCCGAACCACAGTGCGTAGTCGGCGGTGAACCATCCGGTGAGCAAATTCTGAGAACCGTTGTGAAAAGCCAATTTTGCTTGCACACAGGCCACGGTGTCGGGCAGCCTCTCGAATGCAGCCACGACGCGACGCAGTTGCAATTGCTCGGGCAGATCCTCGGCATCGAAAATCGTCACGATCGAACCGGTCGCGAAGTGCAATCCGTAGTTGCAGGCTTTCGGCTTGGTGCGGGGATCACCGGCGGGTACCAGCACGACGTCGACGAGATCGCTGACGCCGCTGCGCGCGGCCGCCTCGATGGTGACGTCGTCGTCCTCTTCGAGCAGCAACAGGACCTGCAGCTTCTCGGCTGGATAGTCCAGACCCGTCATCGCCGCGATGAGGTCACCCACCACCTCGGGCTCGTCGTACGCCGGAACCAGAATCGTGTACATCGGCAATCGCTCGTCGGGAATCGCTCGGGCCTGCTCGTCGGTCACGGTGACGATTGCGGCAGCGTCGAGACCGCGGGAGAACAGCAGGAGCCGGTCGATCATCGCCAGGAGATATCCGATGGTGCAGAGAACCGTGACCGCGAGCAGGGTCCCGATCGGGGCGAATACCACACAGGCAACGAGGAGCACCGCAGCCACGATCGCCGTGTACTTCTGCCATGGCACGAAAGCAATCGCAGCCGAAGCCAACGGATTTCGGACGGCGAGCCTGTTGATGGCATCGTCGAGCGCCGCCGCTTTGAACTCTGCCGTTTCCGTACCGACGCGGGGCGGCGACGGCCGCGTACTCCGGGGATCGTTCATCTCGCCGAACCGTCCCCGGAGCGCCACTGCTGGCGAAGCAACCCGGTCCCGAAGGTGGTCAGCAGTTCAAGATCCTTGTACTCCGGATCGTCGTCGATGGACACCGCATTCCCACGCAGAAACGTCCCGATGGCAGTTCCGAGATTCGACGCCATCGAGGGCGTCGGTTGTGGGAACTCGGCATCGGCATCGTGGTTGTCGACGCTGATGATGGTCACACGCTGCGTCACATCGCCTCGTTCCCAATCGAATACGAGCTTCGTCCAAGTGAGCAACAGAGCGTCACTGACGGAGGTGTACAAGGAGCCCGTCACTCCACGACCGAGATCGATGCGCAGCGGATGGCTCGTACGGGTGTTGGAGAGCCGATAGAGCGTGCTCTCCGGGTACACAGCAAGACTGGCCCGATTCGCAGTGGACAACACGTCGACCACCACCGTCCGTGGCCGCCCACGAACATCCCATGCGGGATTTCCGACGTCTGCTCGCATGGTTTGTCGAACCAACGAAGACGATTGCCCGAAAAATGCCCTCACCCAGTCGAATTCCTGCAGGTCCGTTCGGGTGAAGCCAACGGGTGGCATGAGTGGCTCGGATACCGGTCCCGGTGGTCCCGCAACCGTCGACAACTCCATTCGACCGGGCAGCGGAACGAAGAACAGAACTACCGCAGCAACGATCGCAACGGCCTTCGAGCTCGGCGACCACTTCGCCGTGAGCGACCCGACCCGGCGCGGCTGCCGGGCGTCGAACCGACCGCGACGGGCCACGACATAGAAGGCACCTCCCGTGACCGCGGCTGCGCCGACGGTCGGGACGAGCTGCAACCAGACGATGTCGACCTGCGGCCACAGGGCCAACATGACTGCGGCAACGGCGAATCCGGTCGACACCGTGCACCCGAAGCCCAGCCAACCCCGACGTGCGGTTCGGCCGACGGCAACGGCACCTGCGATGCCGGCCAACAGCACCATCACAGCCGCATACGCAAACCTGCTGCCACTGAGTCCGATGGCGACCAACCGATAGCCCAGCGGACTCAACGCCAACAGCAACAGCCACACAGACCAGAATCGTCCGACGGGCCGCAGGCCGAACATGAGAATCGCCCCGCCGAAGAAGAAGGCAAGCGCCGCCAACACATCCAAGTGGGCGAGTTCGTACTGGTCTGCGTACCGGGGTAGCCACAGCGCTTTGACCGCGATGGAAACCAACAACGCGATGCCGCCGACTATGTTGTCGGTCTGGCGGTCGTGGATGGGCAATTCGTCGGCTCGTCGCCGCGCCACCCCCTGAGCCGCAACCACTGCCAGCAGCGGCAGCACGAAAACATATGCGGTGATGGCACCGTCGGCTGCCTCCTGTGCAAGCCGCACCCAGGTGGAGAAGAAAGCCACCACCACGCAGCTGACCAGAACGGACCACCGAAATACCAGAACGGCGATTGGGCCGCGAGACAACCTGAACCGCGTGAAAGACCGCGGCAGCTGCCCGGCGACGCTCATTGCAAGCCGCTGTCTCGACCCGGATCGCGCGCCGAACGACGTGATCGGACGGTGAACACGAGTGCCGCGACGCCGCCGAGTGCAAGTACCGCCAGGCCGACTCCGACGACGACCACCACCATCCGATCGGAGGTCCCGTCGTCGGTGGCCGCCGCCGCGCCGTCTGCTCCGGACAATGCACTGCTGGACAACGACATCGGCTCCGTGTTCTGCGCGGCGAACAGGATATCGCCGTCCAGCGCAAACCACCGCGCCGGATCGGCACCGAGCCAGGACAACATGCCGTCGAGTTCGTCCGGTGCCGAATTCCACGACGCCACGAGGACGGCGTTGCTGCGCACCGACGTGACCTGCATCGTCGCCAAGGGCTCGGCGATATCCACCGTGAGCTCGGTGGCACCGCCCGCGGCCTCGGGGTCCGTGATTCGGAAGGTCGTCTCGTCGACCGAGGACAGCGGCAGCGTCACCGAGTCCGGAAGCTCTGCGACGGGCGAAATCACGACGGCTGGTGCGCTACCGTCGAGCGCCTGTTCCATCGATACGACCTCGGGATCGAGCGGCAGGCTCGACAACCGCTGCAAGCCGGTCGCGAGGGTGACAGCCCGGACAACTCCGGCGTAGGACTCGTCGGCGAGAGCTATGTCGAACTGCGGCATCAAGGCCTGCGGCATCGACCGCCACCCCAGCGGCACCGGTGACGACGAATCGGTGGATCGCACGAGCGTCGATCCGGCCACGGTGACAGTCGTTTCGGCGGCGGCAGCGCAGGAGCTGCCGGAAGAGGCCGACGGATGGTCGACGGAAACATCGAGAGTCCCCACGCGAGAGAGTGCGGTATCCGGGATGTCGATCCATCGATCGAGACGGCCGGTGTCGTCGGCCTCCCAGACTTCGAGTGGCGATCCGTCGACCGAGGCTCGCACAGATCCGGCACCCGGGGTGTAGCTGCCGATCAGGTGCACGGACACGCTCCCGGCCGATCGTCCGAGTCGCGTCTGATCGATGTCGACAGATGCGGTTGCCGTGGAACCTCCTGTGCCGGAAACGGTTCCGATTCCGAGGTCGTCGAGGGTGATCGAATCGGGTGCGAGTCGAGCCTGGGGTGCCCCCGGTCCGGCCAATGCCGAGGTGCCGATTGCGATCTGGGAGAGATCACTGGTGATCAACCGGGCTTGATCGGTGAGATCCGATCCCGTACCTGCGAGGTACAACCGTGGGGGAGCCTGCTCGACGGGGTAGATCAACTCGGCGCCGGCGTCGGAGTTCTTCGTGAGCACGATCGATCTCTCGAACGAGCCGTCGGGTACCGCCCCCTGAAGCTCGCTGTCCGGGCGCACTTCTACCTGGACCGGCTGCGCACCGTAGTGGTGTACCACGGATGTGGCCACAGTTGTTGCTGCGGTGATTGTTTCGCGGTCAGGCGCGGCGGGCACGAACAGCGTCAACTTGCGCAGCAGCACCGGTAGGAAATCCGCGATGGTCCTCGGGACGGCCGGCGCTCCCGAGTAGTCGACGGTCGCATCGATCAATCGGACCGCGTCCGAATCGGGATCGGGGCAGTAACGATCGTCGGGAATGACGGAAGGGATCAGATCGAGTGGAATCACTCCGTCGACCGTTCGCGTAGCGGCCAGCGGAATCGACACCGGAGTGGTCGGGGCAGCGCCGTCGAGGGCGATACGAGTGATCGGACGCCCGTCCGATTCGACGTCGACCCACCCGCGATCGAGCCAAGCGGGCGTGGTCAGCACCGCGTTCAGGGTCGACGGAACGGCCCCTGCAGGAGATGGCACCGTCACCCTCGTACGCGGTCCTGTCAGGTCGACCGTGGTGGACTGCCCCAAGCCCAACTCGGGAAAAGTGAAACGAGAGAGCTCGTCTGCGCTTGCAGCAGTGGGTTGGTCCTGATCGCCGGGTTGCGCCGACGCTGTGGTCACCGGAAGCAATATCGGGACCACGGCGAGAGCTGTCAGAGACGCAGCGCGAACGATTCGCATGAGAAATGTCCAGTCTTCGAAATGAACGGAGAGTCAAGAGAATAGCGCGACTCGTTGACGCGCAGGACTTTCGGAGTGCCGATCACAATACTCACAGCACGTAAACAGCGCCGGAACCCGCCCATGAATTCGGTTTCTCCGACTGTAACGGCGATTCAGTTCGCTCTTTGTCGATTCCGTCGATCAACAGCCGACAATTTCCTCTGGCACGAAGTCGAATTCGGTGAAGCCGTTCGTCATCGACGGCTTCGGAATCTCCGCATCCGCGTCTACCATTACGGCGATGCGCATCGCGTCGAAAGTCCTTCAGTGCGTTCTCGGTGCTGTCCTGATGTCGACGGTCGTACCGGGCATGGCCGAGACCGCCACGGCGGCACCTGTTGCCGGCGCTCGTGTCTCCGCGAGCACTGATGGTCTCGCACTCGACGGTCGACCGTGGTGGCCGACCGGGTTCAACGCCTACCAACTCGCCACCGATTGGTCGGTCAATGCCGGATGCGGGGCGATGGTGGACCTGGACAGTTACTTCGAGGCGCTTCCTCCACATTCGCTGACCCGGTTCGACGCCTTTCAGGCATTGGCGATCAACCGATTCACCGGTGCCCTCGACTTCGGGCCGATGGATGCGGTCTTCGCCGCCGCCGAGGCTCACGATCAACTCCTCGTACCGGTGCTGTCACCCCAGGACGGGGCGTGCGAGGGAAACGTCTTCAAAGACAGGCAGTGGTACGTCGACGGCTGGACGACGGCCCCCGGCACGCCCACCTCGACCGCGAAGATCAGCTTCGAGCAATGGATGCTCACCGCTGCGAATCGATGGAAGGACTCATCGGCGTTGGCTGCGTGGGAGCTCGTCGGTGAACCGGAGACGAGTTCGTGCACGGATACCTCGTGCTCCTGGTCCAGCCGAACGTGTACGGCCGGTGCTGCAGAGGTGCTTCGCTCGTTCTTCGACACTGCAGGACAACAGCTCCGCTCCGTCGATCCTCGCACTGTGATCACAGCGGGCCTCACCGGCGGCGGCCAGTGCGGAAGCCAGGGTGACGAGTACGAGTACCTCGCCCAGTCGCCCTTCGTCGATGTGTTGCAGTACCACGATTACGGTGCCGACGGCGTGCCGCTGCCCGGAGATCAGTGGAACGGGTTACAGCGGCGGATCACTCAGAGCGCCGCGGTGGGCAAACCCCTGCTGGTCGGGGAGATCGGTCAACTCGCCGGCTCGTGCGGCGATGTCGATTCTCGAGCAACCGGTATTGCCGCGAAGATCGACGGCCAGCGTGCCGCTGGTACAGCAGGGGCGCTGTTGTGGGCTTTCGTACCGGATCCGCGGCCTACGGACTGCACCTACGACATCGGACCGTCGGATCCGCTGTGGCAGACGATCGGACGTTAGGGCAACCTCGTTCTCCCCAACTTCACCTGAACGTTCCTTTACTTTCGCTTTTGGGTGACAGCGTGCCGTGACATGAAGCCACTGCCCCTGTTCGCCGTTCACGACGGAAGCTCCAAACGATCATCGTTGACCTGCAAGTACAAGTGCGGCGATGCCTGTTTCCACGAGATTCCCAATACGTCGAAGGGCCAGTACTTCGGCGACATCGTCAAGACCGCGATGTCGCGGCGCGGCGTCATCAAGGGCGGGGCCATGGCAGTGCTCGCCGTCGGTGCCGGTAGCGCACTGGCCGCATGTTCGACCGACGAGCCGGCCGCGACCGGTAGCGCAACCACGGGTACGTCGGGAACCGATACTCCGCCGGTCGACGGCGTGGATTTCGTTGCAGTGGAACCGAACACCGAGGACGCCGTCGTCGTTCCCGACGGCTACGAGCAGGGCATCGTCATTCGTTGGGGCGACGCCGTCGTCGCGGGGGCACCGGCCTTCGACTTCGACAAACAGACCGGTGCCGCGCAGGAGATGCAGTTCGGTTTCAACAACGACTTCGCCGGCCTGCTGCCGATCGAGGGCACACCCAACGCCCATCTGCTGGTGGTCAACCACGAGTACAGCACCGAACCGGCAATGTTCAAGGGGTACGACGCAGAGAACCCCACCCGAGAGCAGTTCGACGTAGCCCTTGCGGCACACGGCCTTTCCGTGGTTCAGGTGCAGGGCGAATCGGGCACCGGCAAGCTCACCCCCGCTATGGGCCAGTACAACCGGCGCATCACCGGCACCACCGAGTTCCTGATCACCGGCCCCGCCGCAGGCAGCGACTTCCTCAAGACCAGCGTGGACCCCACCGGCACCAAGGTGTTCGGCACGTTCAACAACTGCTCGGGCGGCCTCACCCCGTGGGGAACGGTGCTCTCCGGCGAGGAGAACTTCAACCAGTATTTCGCCAATGCCGAAAGCGTCACGGATGCGACTGTGGCCAAGCGCCTGTCGCGCTACGGCGTCGAAGGCGCCGCCAGCGAACGTAAGTGGGAGCGCTTCGACAAGCGATTCGATCTGGCGCAAGAACCCAACGAGGTCAATCGATTCGGGTACATCGTCGAGGTGAATCCGTGGGATCCGCAGTCGGCACCGATCAAGCACACCGCTCTCGGCCGGTTCAAGCACGAGGCTGCGACCATCCACGTCACCGACGACGGCACGGTGGTGGCGTACAGCGGCGACGACGAGCGCTTCGACTACATGTACAAGTTCGTCTCGAGCCGAAAGATGATGCCCGGCACCGGCCAGGCCGCGATGCGCAACAACCTGACCTTGCTCGACGCCGGCACGCTGTACGTCGCCAGCCTCACCGGCGATACGCCCGACGAAATCGACGGCTCGGGCACGCTGCCCTCCAACGGTGAATTCCGTGGCAGCGGAACGTGGATTCCCTTGCTCGAAACCGGCGAGGACGGCCGCGGCAAGTCTCTCGTCGACGGTATGTCGGCCGAGGAGGTGGCCGTGTTCACCCGTCAGGCGGGTGACTCCGTGGGCGCAACCAAGATGGACCGCCCCGAAGACTTCGAGCCGAACCCGGTGACCGGCAAGGTGTATGTAGCACTGACCAACAACTCCAACCGCGGCACCGAGGGCAAAGCGGCGGCCGACGAGGCCAATCCCCGCAACAAGAACAAGAACGGGCAGGTACTCGAACTCGACGACGACCACGCCGGGACGTCGTTCACGTGGAACCTGTTGTTGGTCTGCGGTGATCCGAACGAGGCCGACACGTACTTCGGCGGATTCGACAAGAGTCAGGTCAGCCCCATCTCGTGCCCCGACAACCTCGCCTTCGACTCGAAGGGCAACCTGTGGGTCTCGACCGACGGTAATGCCCTCGACTCCAACGACGGCCTGTTCGCCGTGGTGCTCGACGGCCCCCGTCGCGGCGAGACACGTCAGTTCCTGACCGTCCCCGCCGGCGGCGAGACCTGCGGCCCCATCGTCACCGACGAGCGCGTCATGGTCTGCGTCCAGCACCCGGGTGAAAGCGACGACGCCACCGCCGACGCTCCGATCTCGCACTGGCCCGACGGCGGCGACACCCAGCCGCGGCCGTCCATCGTCGCGGTGTGGAAGTCCGCCTAGCCCAGGCTGTTTCGAGTCAGCCACGATGCCCGTAGTCGAATCCTCGACCACGGGCGTCGGGCGGTGTTCATGTCGCTATCGACGATGCGATCAAATCCGCGACCACCGCGGCGATCACGGCATTCGCATGCTCGGGGTTGGTCACCACCGACACCGTTCGTGTCGGTGCATCGATGACGTCGATCATGTGTAGTCCAGGGAGAATCGACGCCAAGGATGACGGCAGCAGTGTCACACCCAACCCTGCTGCGGTGAGTTGACCGATGAGGTCGGCCGAATCGGCCTCCAGAATGCGTCCACGGGGAACCGACGAGCGGGTGAATGCATGATCGGATTGCAGTCTGGCCTCGCTGCCCGCCGGCCGGTCGATCATCGTCATCTCGGACAGGTCTGCCAGCCGGATCGAATCCCTCTGGGCCCAAGGATGATCGGGGCCGACGAACAGTGACAGTGGTTCGGTCCACAGGGCCGTGACCGACAATCCCGGATGCGGGCGTCCGGGCGCGAGTCCGATGATTCCGAGATCGAGGTCTCCGCGTGCGATGCCGTCGAGAATGTCGGCGCTCGGCCGCGGCAGCAACGTCACCGACGTGTTGGGAAATCGCTGGGAGACTCGACCGACCACCGCGGCCAGATCGACACGGGCGAGAGGCGCGATCATGCCGACGCGCAGCCGCCGGATGGCGGTCGTGGGATCGGGCGCGACGTCGGCCACCAATCGGGACACGGCACCGAGCACACTGTGCGCGCGTTCGAGAAAGATCTGCCCGGCCGGGGTGATGGCGACGCTTCGGCTCGTGCGAGCGAACAGATCTACGCCCAGCTCTTTTTCCAGGTCTTTGATCTGGCTGCTCAGCGCCGATTGAGCGACCCGCAGCCGCGTCGCTGCGCGCCCGAAATGATGCTCTTCGGCAACCGCCACGGCGTACCTGATGTGTCTGAGTTCCACGCTTCGCGACTCTATCTGTTTTGGCGATCGATCATGCGAAACGTTCTATTGGACAGCTGGATGTACGACGAGCACCCTTGTCCAAGTGAAGACAGCAAGCACCTCGCGTACCGGCGTGAGCACCCCCGTGGTCGCCCTCATGGCGGTAGCCACCGGACTCTCGGCCGGCGGCAACTACCTCAACCAGCCGCTGCTCGACCTCATTGCCTCCGAATTCGACGTGTCCGAGACAGCCGCAGCCACCTCGGTGACCGTCGCACAGATTTCCTACGCCCTCGGCCTGCTGCTCATCGTGCCCCTCGGCGACGTCGTCGATCGCCGCACGTTGAGCGTCGGACTGATGATTCTCGCTGCGACGGGTCAGGCGATCACCGGATTCGCGCCCGGCCTCGCCTGGCTCCTCGTCGGCACAGCGATCGCTGGACTGTTCTCGGTGGCGGCGCAGGTGATCGTGCCGTTTGCCGCGTCGATGGCACACCCGGAGCAATCCGGACGCATCGTCGGAGTGGTCATGGGCGGGTTGCTGACGGGCATCCTGCTGGCACGCAGCATCTCGGGGCTGCTGTCGTCGGTGACGGGGTGGCAGGGCGTCTACCGCGTGGCGGCGGTGTTGATGTTGATCGCCGCGGCCGGCCTGTGGCGGGTGCTGCCACGCAACACCGCGACGGCGGACGTCACCTACGGCTCGGCGCTGGTGTCGATGGTTCGGCTGGTGCGCACTCACCCCAGGCTCCGGACCCGCGCGGTGCTCGGAGGTCTCGGCTTCGCGTCGGTGAGCGCGGTGTTCGCGACGATGACGCTGTTGCTGTCGTCGAGATTCGGCTTCGGTGCCGTTCAGATCGGACTGATCGGATTGGCCGGTGTCGGCGGCGCTCTGATGGCCTCGGTCGCGGGCCGGCTTGCCGACCGCGGACTGGTGCAATGGGCCAGCGGTTCCTGTGCCGTTCTGCTGATCGCACTCTGGCCGATGTTCGCCGTCGGCGGCCACTACTGGGTGGTGTTCGTGGTCGCATTCGTACTTCTCGACCTGGCACTGCAGGGCGTGCATGTGAGCAACCAGCACATCGTCTACGCCCTGGAACCGGCTGCTCGCGCCCGAATCAACTCCGTCTACATGACGACGTACTTCGTGGGTGCCTCAGCAGGATCTGCGGTCGGGACGTTGGCTTGGAAACATTTCGAGTGGACGGGCGTGTGCGCGACGGGGGCCGTGTTCGCGGTCGCTGCACTGCTGGTCTGGCTGCTGGATCTGCAGGTGGACGCCCGTCATCGGCGGGAAAACACCTGCGGGACGCCCGGTGGACCCGAGCCGACGATGGTGAACAGTCACTAATGCGTTCTGTTCCGAGACGTGGTTGAGTCGTTCTCGATGAGACGTGGGTAACACTCACGCTGCCGACGGCGACATACCCAGAGTCGGCACGAACAAACCATAGAAACACGAACTACTTCTCTTGGCTCGGAGGCGCACCCATGACTGTCGTGAACGATCGCATCCACGTGGCTCTCACGGAACTCGACCCGTCCGATTACGCGGTGCCGACCATCGCACCGATCCGTACGGCCGGCCACCTCGACCCGGTGTTCTGCATCCACCCCCTCGTCGGGCTGGTCGACTGCTACGCGGAACTCGCAGCACACGTCGACGACGCGCGTCCCATCTACGGCGTCCAGGTCCCGACGTCGGGAGAGCTCGCGGAGTCCCTCGTCGCCTTGGCCTCGCAGTACGCCGACGACATCGTTCGCATCCAGACCGACGGAGCCGTACACCTGCTGGGCACGTCCTTCGGTGGAGTACTCGCGCACGCCATCGCCGTCGAGCTGCAGAGTCGCGGCGTCACGGTCGGTGCACTGACGTTGCTCGACAGCGACCCCGTTCGGTCCAGCGCCGACAGCGCCGACCTGCTCGGATCCATGGGCGACGACATCGATCGCAGCCATGCCGAGGAGTTGCTCGCCGTGGCCTCGCACAACGACGAACTCGCCCAACGGCACCTGCCGGGCATCTACTTCGGCGACATCCTCGCCGTCTCCTCCATGGGAACCGACTCAGGATCTGCGTGGCACCCCTTCGTCTGCGGCACGATCGCCAAATACCTCGTGCCCGACGCCACCTCGTTCGACGTCGTCGGCCCGTTGGTCGACAGCTACCTCGGCTGACCCGTCCGGCTCATCCGAGCCAATCCAGCACGGCGGCGGCCGTCCAGGACTGCTGCATGCTGCCGAGCGGCTTGCCGGTGAACGGCTCGTAGTACTCGGCGAAGCTGCCGTCACTTGCCTGGCGCAGACCCTCGTCTCGCAATGA
The DNA here is from genome assembly GCF_004563845.1 of Rhodococcus sp. 1R11. NCBI lineage: Bacteria > Bacillati > Actinomycetota > Actinomycetes > Mycobacteriales > Nocardiaceae > Rhodococcus > Rhodococcus sp. 1R11. Next base: position 61,107 of record NZ_SPNG01000006.1, read on the forward strand.
CAGTGATCGCTCCGACCACCCGCGGCGTGCGAAAGCCCACGAGAACAGCCATGTCATCACCGGCCACACCGGTCCACGCCAGTACTCGCGAGCGCGGAAGTCTTTCGACACCGGGGACGTCGACGGCGGCACCGCGTACCGCAGATCCGGATGACCGCAGAACCGGGTTCCCTCGAAGATCCGGATGAGATTGCGCTCCTGCTCACGCGGCAATCCTCCGCACAGCAGCGGCGCGAACATGGCAATGGTTTCGGTGCCGATCCACTGACCCGTCCGCAGATCGAAATCTCGTGCCCCGCCCGAACGCGTGTCGGTGGTCGCGATGACTCCCTTGCGGAACTTGTCCGCCCACCCGCGCAATTCGCGCACATCCGAGCGCGGCCGCGAGTGGTCCTCCCCGATGGTGGCGAGGACGTCGCACGCGACGGCGAAGATGGCACTGACGAACACGTCCTCGACGGCGAAGCTCATCTTGGTCTTCAACGCATCGTCGTCGTAGCCGACCTGTTTCATCTCCTCCACCAACCAGATGTAGCGGTCGTACTCGATGTTGCTGGGCCGCTGAGACGAGTCGGTGATGACCGCCTTGTCCTCGCGAAAATACGGATCCATCTCTCCGGCAACCACATTGGCGTAGGCCGAATCCCATCGCGGCGAATTGTCCATGCCGGACTCCCAGCCGTGGAACAGCGCGATGCGTCCGTTGTCGTCGACGTCGCGGGCCTGGGCGAGCCAACGATGCCACCGCACCAGATCACCCCAGCGGCGATCGAGAAACTCCTCCGCCACCGCTCGCGTCGTGCGGCCGTGGCGTTTGGAGTGATCGAGGATGCGCTGCACGGCGATCGCGTGGACGGGTGGTTGGGTGATTCCGGAGGTCTGCGGACTCATCGGAGCGTGGGTCGCCAACGTCCCGGTGGCCCACCTCGCAGGGCCGGGGAAGTAGCCGTCGACACCGTTGGCGAACACGATGTGCGGAATCATCCCGTTCTTCCACTGCGCCGAGAGCAACGTGTCCATCTCCACGACTGCCCGCTCGACGCTCAACGGTGCGAGGCCGACGGAGACGAAAGCGGCGTCCCAGCTCCACATGTGCGGATACAACCTGGGTGCTGCGCTGGTCATGGTGCCCAGGTCGTTGCCTCGGAGCAGATACGCCGCACGTGCGGCCAGCTGCGTGGAAGTGAAACCGCGATCGCCCATGCAGATAGTTTGCGTCCGGCGGCCGATTTCTGCTCGGTTGGATTGCGGACCGAAGGTGTCCGCGATCGCTCCTAGTGTGAGTTTCACCAGCTACCAGGAGGAAAACAATGGCCACCGAGAACACCGACATTCAGAAAATGCTCGCCGAACAGCGCGCGAACTTCCTCATCACCGTCCGCGGCATCAGCGAGGAACAGGCGCGTACCCGCACCACCGCGAGCGAGCTGACCCTCGGCGGACTGCTGCACCACGTGATCAGCAACGAGCGGCACTGGATGACAGTGATTGCAGAGCTGGACGAGACGGCCGAATTCGACATGGCCGCCGCCGGCAGTGAGTACGTGATGGCCGAGAACGAGACCGTCGCCGGACTCGTCGCCGAATGGGAAGAGGTGGCAGGTGCCACTTCGGCAGCGCTGGAGACGTTGGACCTCGACCTGTCGGTACCCGTTCCGACGGCACCGTGGGCACCCGAAAGAATCTGGCAAAGTGCACGATTCACGGTTCTGCACATTCTTCGCGAAATCTCCCAGCACGCCGGCCACGCAGACATCATTCGTGAGGAACTCGACGGCGCGAACACCACTCAGGCGTGGGCAGCCGAGGCGGGGATGAGCTTCTAGCCGCTCTGGTTACTGTGGCTGTATGACTCGTACTGCGTTGGTGACCGGAGCAAGCCGGGGTCTCGGGGCCCATATCGCTCGATTGCTCGCTCCCGATCATCACGTGTTGCTGGGTGGTCGGTCCACCGAGTCCCTCGCGCCGATTACGTCGGAACTGTCCGGGTCCACCCCATGGCCGGTGGAACTGACCGATCCGGACGCGGTGGCCGCCGCCGCGTCGAACATCGATTCTCTCGACGTTCTGGTGCACAACGCCGGGGTGGCGGCGCTCGGGACGGTCGAAGAGTCGACGGCGGACGATTGGCGTCGCCAGTACGAGGTGAACGTCATCGCCGTCGTCGAGCTGACCCGACTGCTACTGCCTGCCCTGCGCTCCGCCAAAGGTCATGTAGTGCTGATCAATTCGGGTGCCGGCATCCGCGCCAACCCGGGTTGGGGTGCCTACGCGGCGAGCAAGTTCGCGCTCCGCGCCTTCGCTGATGCGTTGCGCCTCGAGGAGCCGTCGTTGCGCGTCACCTCGGTGCACCCAGGGCGCATCGACACCGAGATGCAGCAGGAGATCGTTGCGCACGAGGGCGGGGAGTACGACGGCTCGAAGTTCTTGCAGCCCAGCACCGTTGCCCGTGCAGTGCGCAACGCAATCGATACTCCCGCCGATGCTCACCCCACGGAATTGGTGCTACGCACCAGGTGAGCGAAACTTCGTAGCAGGGGTCGAGTTTCCACTCCCAACGTGAGCTTCGACCCCGCGTTGCTTACGGACTGACTGCGACCCTCTACGTATTGCAGGCGATACCGTGGTGGTAGCGGTCGCCGAGGGGCTCGAGGACGTCGTCGTGGGGACGGTGGCCGAATTGTCAGGAACGCATCCACAGGTTTCAGCAACGCGGACAATCCAACTTCAGAGCTCGTCCAGTTTCACGATGCCGTCTTGCAGGGCGCGCGCGACGAGTGCAGCTTTCGTGGGAGCGGCGCGGCCGACGCGGGAGTACTTGTCGCGGATTCTCGTCAGGTGCGTGTTGACGGTGCCCAACGCGATGTGGAGGCGTGCGCCCACGTCGACCTTGGAGTCGCAGTCCAGCCACGCCTTGAGCACGGTGATCTCACGGGCGGTCAGTCCCGGTGGGGTGTACACAGGCGCAGCCCGCGTGGGCGCGGGTGTAGGCCGTGCTCCGCCGGGCCTGGTGCCGAGTGGAGAGCGGACGCTGCTCGACACCGAGACTCGCGAATAAAGTTGGGGTCGATGACTCGTCGCTACCATCTTGGCCTCCTCATACAATCGGCCTACAGGCCTACCTGAATCTGACCACGGTTGCCGAACTCCATGCAACACAAGCGTATTCGAGCCTCCACTCCATAAAGCATGTCCGCCTACACCGGCCTGTAGTTGAAACTAAACTGCCGGATCCGAACGGTCCGATTGCTATAGTTCAAGATCCAAACCAATGCGGTCCAGGTGGACGAAGGCGGTTGTCGGTGAACCAGAAGTCACTCCCACGGGAGCAGTTCCTCCAGGCCGGGTATCGCCTGCTCAGTGACATGGACACGACGGACCTTGCGCGTTCGCTCTCGATCTCGGCCGTCGTCGAACGCGCGGGCCTGTCCCACCAGACTTTCCACAACACGTACCCCGGTAACTCTCGTGGCGGCGGGTCCGGCGGCAAAGAGGCATTCGTCGAAGACCTCCTCGACCACCTCACACTGGATTACACCGGTATAGCGGCTTCAGGCGGTGCACAGGACGCGAAAGCTCCGGTGTCGGCGCTGTTCGACGACCTCAGGGCCGGTCTCATGCGGCGTCGCCTCATCGCAGTATTGCTGGCTGCCGATCACAACGGTGCCCGGAAAGCCGTCGTCCCCGAGTTCGAGCGCTTCGATACCGACCTGCGATCCATTATCGGCCACGCAGTGCAGGCTCACGGCGGATCATTGCGCCAACCACTGTCGCTGACGAACCTCTCGACGGTTCTCGGGGCTCTACTCGACGGGCTTGCGCTCCGGGAGGTACTGACGCCGGGCTCTGTGTCCTCCGACGACGTTGCATCGGCCACCGACTCGATTCTCCAGTGGGCCATCGACCCCCTTCATTCCGACCGCACCGGTGCCCAACCCGATCCGGGCGATATCTCGGATACTCTGCGCCCCGACCTCGAGGCCGACGTGATCGCGGCGACCGAGACTCTATTCGTCGACAATGGCTACTTCCTGGTCACCCTGGCCGACATCGCGGCGGCAGCGAAGATCCGCGTGGAAGACCTTCGACGCCTGTTTCCGAGCAAGGTCGACATCATCGTTGCGGCCCTGAAACCTCAATTCGACCGTGTGCTTCGGCTCCGTCGCGCCGACGAACGTCTGGGAGTCGACCCCGCCACTGCCCTGCAACGCACGTTGGTGTCGTTGGGCGAGTTCGTCATCGACAATCGCGCCATGAGCTCGGGCATGCTGCTCGCATTGAGCTTCGAGCAGTTTCAACAACCGAGCACTGTCACAACGGTCATCGAAAACCTCTATCTCCCGTCCGCTGTGGTCCCCATCCTCGAACGCGGACGTGAAAGCGGTGTGTTCAGCGATGACGCTACGGCACTCGAAGCTGCAATCATGTTGACCAACAACGTTCTCTTCCGCTGCCTGACGCGTCCCGCGGAGTCCGCAACCGAAGTGGCGCAGGGTGTCCTGCGAATATTGATGCCCGGTGTTGCGATACGGCCGCGGTGACGACGCTGGACAAGCGTGGCCACGCGGGTGGCGTCGACAGGTGACCGTCACCGAATCGGTTTCGACACTGTGGGATCGATTGACCCGTCTGTCGGAGCATCTGCTCGACGACATAGGGAGTCGGCCTCACCACGATGACGACGGTTGGTATGTAGAGCGAGATATCGAAGTTGCCCTGGTTCAGCAGCTGTTGTCCCCGGGGATCGAACCACGCATCATCGTCGGAGAAGCGGGACACGGGAAGTCCACCCTGCTGTGGTCGTTACACCGCACCCTGACAACACTGGGACGGAATCCGTTGCTGCTGTCGGCAACGTGGCTACAGTCCGGTACCGATGGAATCCGGAATGCGTCGCTCGACGACGTTGTTTCGGCTGTGGTCTCCCAACCGGACTCGATTCTGCTGCTCGACACCACTGACCTCATGCTGCACAGTCCCGCTGCTCGCCACCACGTCATCGATCTGGTCGAGACACTGTCACGAGCACACGTTCCGGTGGTGATGACGACCAGACCGCTGGAAGGCCAGAGCCTTCCGACAAATCTCGGCCACAAGATCTCCCTCGGACCGTACTCCTCCAAATCCGAGCTTCCGATCGCGATCACAGCGTTGACCGACGAGTTCGTCGACCTCGACTCCGTCCGGCCGGCCCACCCCGTCGCGGCGATCCAATCAGCACGCGCGCGTGGGGCTCTCGTCGAGGACGTCTGTACCAGCCCTCTCTTGCTGAGGCTACTGTTCTCCCTGTCTGCTCCCTATTTCCCACATTTGGAATTGGACGTCACCGGCCTCTACAACTTGTTCTGGTGCCGCCGTATCGTCAGCGATCACCGAGCTGGAGCCGACCTCCCTCCGGACGACGCCGATGACCTCTCCGCCACTACGGGCTTCCTCGCAATAGCCCTGTTGGCGTTGGGAACTCTCGAACCACCTGTCGACGTCCTGATTCGGTGGACTACTCAGGTTGCGGCTTCTGCCGATCGAACGTACGACGCCGCTGTTCTGCGTAGACATGTTCGGACGTTGACGCGGCGAGGAGTCCTGGTCACGACCCACAATCGCGTCCGATTTCTCCATCGGACGTTCTTCGAGTTCGCCGCCGCCCAGGGTCTCGCTGCGCGAGGTGCCGACGGTGAACTTCCGAGATTGGTCGAACGGGCGGGGCGGGTACCCGACGATCTGCTCGTCGGGGCCGTTGTGGAACAGACCTTGATCGTTCTCGGGGCGGACGTGATGGCGCGGACGATTGTGCGCGCGAGCTGCCGCAGTCTCATCGGAACCGAACACCCACAACACATTTCGTCTGTCATGACGGTCTGGGCGCATCACCCGGATCTGCTCGAACTCACCGACGACATGGTCGCTGTCCTGACCGACGAACAACTACGACGCTTCTTGCGGACCCTCCCGCGAGTACATGGGCACTCGACGTCGGTGGCAGAGCACCTCTATCGTCTATGGGTTCGACGTCCCGAACTCCGTCCAGAGATAACAACCACTGCGGCGTATCTCGCCGGGCGCGATCCACACACCATTGCGAACCTCGTGAGCCGGACCGCGATGTACGCGGATCTGGCAGCTGCCCGAACTCACTACCTACGATCGAGCAGTGAGCCCCTCACTCTTCTGCGTTACCTGACCCCGGCTGCTCCGAATGTGGTTCGCGACGCGATCCTTTCGGTGATCGAGGGGCTCAGCGAACGCTCGACGGAGGCGGACAAAGATTCGGTCCGCAAGAGCGCGCACACCGTTGCTCGGTACGTGCAGATGGTGGCAGAATTTTGGGATGCGTTGGTCGACAACCTTTTTCTCGTCCGTCTCGAGGACAGTGCCATTGAAATGCAGGCACACTCGAACCCTCGTGACGTCGAGATCATCCGACGGGCCATGGGCGCTGTGGTGGCCGCAGACATTCTTCGCGGTCGCCTGGAAAACGATTGGACGGGCCGGTGGTTCCATTGGGTCGGCGAAGTCTGCGCCGACCTCGAGCGTCGAGGTAGTGAGCGAGATCCGACCGCAGACGCCCACCTGACGGCAGTCGGCATGGCACTGCGGCACATCGACGAACCACACCACGTCGGCCTCGTAGAAGCCACGCTCGCCACATTGTTCTCGCTGTCCGGGCCCACGGCACCGCATCGACTCGCCGACGTGTTCTCACGCGAGGTTCTCGCAACACCATCGTTCGCGAGGACGTCGCTGACCGCCACGCTGTCCGTACTGCTGCACGACCACCTGCCTGTCGACGATCGAAATCCAGGCCCCGGCCCGGCGATTTGGGCGGCGGTCACTCGACAGATGTTGTCCGACCCCTCCGTCCCCGCAGAGGTGATTCGCGACATCGTGTCCATGACGATCCACAGGTACGCGAGTGACCGTCGACTGTTCACTTCCGGCGACTACCTGGTTGCGCTGGCCCCGGTAGCGATCGTGTGGGGTGAACCCACCGCAATTACCGCTGCGGATCACCTGTCGCGTGTCGACGCAGTGGCCGGCCCCGGCCCTCGGGCGGCCGAGGTCTTCCTCGATCACTCGCTACTTCGGGCACATCAAAGACCGGAGCTACTCGTTCGTGCAGCGCTGGCGATTGCTCACCGGCTCGGTCGACCCCAGGCCGTCGCGGACTTGCTTCGTCACCAGAACAATCACACTGCGCTACGTGCACATGCGCCATTCCTGCAGCGCTGGACGGAACAACTGATCACCGGCACCCACGACAGCCAGGCGGCAGGTGCCGGCATGCTCCGTATCCTGCTGCGCCACGACATGATCCGGCCATCGGTGGACCTACTGGCCGCCTGGCTCGAACAGGCAACGAGCGTGGAGGGTACAGCGCTGCTACTACGGACGATCGGAACCTGCTCTCGCCGCGCGGACTCGTCAACGGTAGCTGCAGACCTGCTGTCGAAGTTCATCACGACGAGCATCACCCCGAAACCTACCGTTTCGCCTCGAACACAACAGGTTTCGCCACCGATGGTCGTCGACGCCGCTCGAGACGCGTTGTTGCAGACCATAGCGCGCAGTCCCACATCGTTTGCCGACCAATGGCCCACTGTCTATACCCTCACTTTCGCACCGCGCTCGTCGGGCAAAACCGATGCAGAAGGTGTTCGACTTCTCGCACGGTTCCTGCGTACAGAGGCCGAGACCGGAACCCTGGACGACGCGCTAGCGCACCTCGCAATGACGTGGTCCGCGCTGTCACAGCTGAACAAGAAGGCGCGTGCCAAGGCGTCCCACAAGTTGACGGGCACTGTCACAGCAATTCTGCGCCGAGCACACGATCGGCACTACGACCGACTGGCCAACATGATCCGTACGACGCCGATAGAACTGACCGCTCAGCTGATACAGGGACTGCTCGAGTCAGCGTTGTTCGCAGAACGCGCACAGGAATTCGGCGACCGACTGAGCCTCGCACCGAAACTGATCGCAAGCGGCACTTTCAAAGAGGTTCTCGTTCGACACGATAGCTCAGCCCAGGGTGTGCCGTGCTCGTCGATTTTCGACGAGTCATCGAACTCGGCCGGATACGACCAGCGGCTCATCAATGCCCTTCGTGGACTCGAGCAACGACGAAACGAGTTCGAGCAGGCGACCGACAGGGCTTACCGGACCATCCGTCGGATCGAGGACAGCAGGGACGACGCCCATCTCGGGCAAACTTTGTTCTCGATTTCCAGATCGGCCTTCTACAGGCTGAAGGCCGGCACGAACTGGTCAGCACCCGGACCGGCACTGTGTGCTGCCGTCGATGCGCATGGTGCGGCAGTCGGCCAGCACTTCGGACTCGCAGCCGCGCAGAGGGCATACGCCGCTGCGGTGCAGGAAGCGGACGACGCGAGGCACTCCCGGGACAGGCACAGGTAGACCGGCACCGAATAGTTCGCGTCGATGTTCATCGACATCTCTCGATTTCTCGAACATCGGAGCAAGACCGATCCGCGATCGAATCAAACTGTTCCTCACAGCGATTCCCGTCTGCCCTCCAACGGAGACGGGCACGATCGAAAGGTCATGCCAATGAAACCGGCAGAGCTCCACGACCCCGCGCACACGGCGCTTCAACTCGTCCAGTCCATTGCCCAGTCGGTACCGGCATATCGCCGCCTGCTGCACGAGCACGGGATCGCAGTGGACTCGATCGTTACGGCAGAAGACCTCTCCCGTTTGCCGACGACGTCGAAAGACACCTATCGGCTACGCAGCATCCTCACCGACTTGCAGGCCGGCCGCCCAGAAGACGTCGAGACCATTGCGAGCAGCGCCGGATCATCCGGAAAACCGACGTTCTGGTCGCGCGGCCAACGCACCGCCGACCACGGCGCAGCGATGTTCGGTCGTGTTCTGCGGGAGAGTGCCGATACCGAACGCCGCGCAACTCTCGCACTCGTCACCTTCCCGCTCGGTCCCTATATCGGTGGTGCCTTCATGTACTCGATGCTGCTCGATCTCCGCAGGCGTGGGCACCGGCTGTCCATCGCGACCCCCGGCATGGACCCCGACGCCATCGCCGACGTGGTCAACGAAGCCGCCGACGGGTACGAGCAGATCGTGATCTTTGCGTACCCTCCGATCGTCCGCGACCTCCTCGACACTCACGGTGATCTGTTACGCCGGCACCGAGTGGTCGTCATCGTGGGTGGTGAGCCCGTGAGCGAAGCGTGGCGCGCTCTGATTCACTCCATGCTCGGCGATGCACACGGCGATCGAGTACGCGTCGTCTACGGGGCGACCGATGTCGGCTTCGTGGGTTACGAGACGGCCTCCACGATTGCCATCCGCTCGGCTGCCGCACATGATTCGACTCTGAACCGCCTGATGTTCGGCACGGACGACACAGCCGAAAACGTCGTGCAGCAACCTGCCTTCGTTCAGTACCAACCGGAATTCACCTACATCGAAGTCGACACGGACGGGTACCTCCTGTTCACTGTCGGTGGAGTGCTTCCGCTCGTCCGCTATCGCGTGAACGACAGGGGAGACATCCTCAGGGGCAGCGAGATTCGAACTCGGTTGGCCGAGGCCGGCTACGCCTCGCTCGCCGAAGGCATCGACACGGACGCCTACTACCTACTCGTTTTCGGACGGACCGACGTCGCCGCGATCTACAGTGCCGTCAACATCTACCCCGACTACATCCGACCCGCCGTCGAGCACATCTCCCTGGCAACACGGCTGACCGGTCGGTTCATCGCCCGCTGTGAGACCGACAGCGAACAACGGCAAACTCTCACCCTCGATGTGGAACTGCGGCCCGAACAACTGCCGGATACCGAGACGGCCGAACAGGTTCGCCAATTGTCCATTGCAAGCCTGCGCCAACTGAGTGCCGAGTACCGAGTGGTGCACGACCAGAAGGGTCGAGAAGCAGAGCCCCACGTGCGGCTGAGACCGTTCCGCTCGGAGGGCTTCGTCACCGGTGGCAAACAGAAGTCCATCCAATAGCCGTGTCGCAGAGCACGATCACCACTCCGGATGCTCGTGCTCTGCCCACTCCCTGGTCACGGCACCCTGTGTCATCCCGCGCATTGCCTCCGGGTCGCGCCACGCGTACGTGATGTGTCCGACGACGAGTAGCCCGAATCCCAGGGCGAACCAGTCGTGTACGAATGTTGCACCGATACGCCAGTCCAACGGACTCCAGTTCTGGAAGTACATCACTGCACCGGTGAGCAGCAGCACCAGAATCGACCCGCCGCTGAGCGCGCCGTTGAGTTTCTGACCCGCATTGAACTTGCCGACGCCGATCGCTCCGATGCGTCGAGCCTTGGAGCGCAACCACTTCCAGTCGTCGGCGACGAATCTGTTGAGGCGCGTCATGTCCCGTCGATATCCCCTGGAAATCACACCGGCGATCAACGGAACCGGCAGTAGGAAGCCGGACCACACGTGAACGAACTCCACGATCGGTCGATGGCCGACGAGAACCGCGAGCGACCCTACATAGAGAATTGCCGCAGTCACGATGCAGACGACGACCAATACTCCCACCGCCCAGTGCACGTACCGCTCGACTCGGTCGAACCGTGCGCGGTCGTCAACTCGTCGGTTCATCGCGACGTCCGTTCGATTCGCCGACGAAGCCATCGATGTCGTACCCGCGTTTCTCCCAGTATCCGGGAACCACGTTGTCGGTCAACTCGATTCCGGAAAGCCACTTGAGGCTCTTGTAGCCGTACATCGAAGCGACGAACAACCGCACCGGCCCCCCGTGATCGTGGGTCACCGGACCGTCGAGCATGGTCAACGCAACCAGGACGTCGTCCGAACGTGCCTGCTCGAGAGTCAGACTCTCCGTGTAGGTTCCGTCGAACGAGGTGAAGCGAACCGAGTCGGCCGACGCGGTTGGTCCGACGGCGTCGAGGATGTCCGCCAATCGCACTCCGCTCCAGGCAACTTCGGGTACCCGCCATCCCGTCACGCACTGGAAGTCACGTACCAACGACGTCTGCGGCATCGCGCGGAGGTCCTGCAGCGTGAACGTGCGCGGTGTGTCGACGGAACCGCCCACCGTCAGGGCATAGGAGTTCTCGTCCTTGCGCGGCGCGCCCTGCGTCACCGAATAGAACCGAAAATTGTCGCCGACGGGAATCAGTCCGATCAGTCCCGTCGGATCGTGGTTACCGATCGGCCCGAGTACCGACGCGAGACCCTTCTGCACCGCGCCCCCACCGACGATGCCCGCGACCCCGGCCGCCACCAGGCCGAGCACGACTCGGCGACCCACGGGGCTACCCGCAATCTTCGGCTCGTCGATCGGCATCCCTCCACTGTCCACGGCGGACCAGGATCAGGCCACATTGGGCGTCGAATCAGGTCTGGAACTTCGCCCGGGGAAGTCTTACGGTTGGTTCATGGCACTGTCGAAGACAGAACGCGAAGAGTATCTGGCCGAATCGCATATCGCCGCCCTCTCGGTAGCGGCCGGGGCGGACCGTGGCCCGCTGACGGTACCGATCTGGTACGACTACACCCCCGGCGGTGAAGCCTGGGTGTTGACCGGTGCCACGTCCAAGAAGGCCCAATTGATCAGGACTGCAGGGCGATTCACCCTGATGATCGAGCAGTCCGATCCGACGATCCGCTACGTCAGCGTCGAGGGTCCGGTGGCGCGAGAGGAACCGAGCACCCCGGAATTGCTGCGCGCCATGGCGGCCCGCTACCTGCCCCCGGAGAAGGTCGACGGATACCTCGAGATGGCCAACCGTGAGCACGAGGAGAACGTTGTGTTCTACCTGCGCCCCGAACACTGGCTGTCTGCCGATCTCGGGGCCATCTGAGAGAACTACGAAGTCGGGGTCAAGGCATTACCGGGCGGGATGGTCCCGCAGTTGCTGCGCGTCGGCCCACCGCCGAACCGTTCGGTCAGGAACTGCAGACTCTGCGCCTCGAAGGCCGGGAAGGCGTCGCTGTGCGTCAGGCCGTCGTACTGCGCGTACTGCACATCGACGCCCCTGGAGCAATAATCGTGAGCCAGTCCCTGCACGTCGCCGGTGATCATGACGGAATCGCCGATCGGATCGGCGTGGCCGACCGCCAGAAACACCGGAGTCCGCGGAGTGCCCTGGCTACCCATGATGTTGTCGTCGATCGCCGCCGCCACCTCGGGTACATCCAACAGGGAGGTGTACGGGGCCTTGACCATCGAGGCGTCGGTGAGTGTCGGGTAGTCGTCGGCGAACTGGGCAATGCACTCCTGATCGACCTGATCGATAACCTCGAAGCCGTAGTCGGAGATGAAACTGTTCAGGTCGAGGCCGTACGCACGTTCGTAGGCGACGATCAGTGCCGGAATGACACCCGCCCACTGCTTGTTGCCGCTGACGTACGGAAGGTTGTGAGCCAGGTCGACCGGTAGCCCGCCGGCCGCCGCACCGACCAGATTCAGCTCGGGCGCGTACTCGGGGGCAACTTCGGCACCCCACTGCGTCGGGACGGATCCACCGGAGTAACCGATCATCCCGACGGGGGTGCTCGACGGAACCTGCAGGAGGGACTGCGCCGCACGAATGCCGTCCAGAGCGGCGTAGCCCGACTGCCGCCCGATCGTCCACTCGAGCTCTTCGCCCTCGTAATCCGGCACGACGACGGTGTAGCCGGCTGCAAGGTAACCGGCAATGACCGCCTGTTCCGCACCGGCAATGGGACTCGTGGACCCGCCGCTGAGGGTGTACGAGGGATTGCATTGCGAGCCCAGGGCGTCGTAGGCCATGTGGTACGAGACGATCCGCGTCGGCCCGGGGACCAACGGCCGCAGCACCGTGGCGACCGTGACGACGCCGTCGCCCTGCTGGTCGGTAGTTCGGTACAGAACCTGGCTACCTGTGATCGGCGTCGGCTGGGTGGGGGTACGGAACGTCATCGGCCTCGACCGCAGCACCGTTCCCGGAGAGACGTCCAGGCCGCCGTCCCAATCGTAGAACGGATCGTCGGCGGGAATCGGTGAGCCGGGCCCCGGATCTGCTTGTGCAACAGGCACACTCACGAGCGTCGCGGACCCAAGAAGTAGCACGACGGAGGCCATCAGCCTCAACGCAAACCCTCTACCAGCCAGTGACATGCAACAAATTAAACCCCCGCGAGCTCGCAGTTATGGACGGAAATCGCAAGATTTTCATCCATAACTTCGAGTTCGGCGGAGGCGAGAGCTACTTCAGGACGACGTTCACCATCTTTCCCGGGATCACGATGATCTTTGTCGGGGCCTTGCCGTCGAGCAGGGCCGCGATTTTCTCGTCCGCCAGGGCCGTCTTCTCGACGTCGTCCTTGGTTGCATCTGCCGGCACGGTGATGCGGCTACGAACTTTGCCGTTGACCTGGATGGGGTAGTCGACGGTATCGGCGACGAGCCACTTCTTCTCCACGCGCGGGAATGGCCCGTGCGCCAACGACTTCTCGTGTCCGAGCCTGCCCCACAGGTCCTCGGCGAGGTGCGGTGCCAGAGGAGCGAGCATCAGGATCAAGGGCTCCACCACCCCGCGCGGAGCACCGTCGGGGTACGCCTTGGTGATGTGGTTGGTCAGCTCGATCAGCTTGGCACCGGCCGTATTGTCGCGCAGCGCAGCGTAATCCGCGTGCACACCGTCGATCACCCGGTTGAGCACTCGCAGCGTGTCCTCGGTGGGCTTGGCATCGGTGACGCGAACCTCGCCGGTCACCTCGTCGAGCACCAGACGCCACACGCGTTGCAAGAACCGCTGCGCGCCGACGACGTCCTTCGTCGCCCACGGGCGCGAGGTGTCCAGCGGACCCATCGACATCTCGTAGACACGCAGGGTGTCGGCACCGTACTCGGCAAAGATCTCGTCGGGGGAGACCGAGTTCTTCAGCGACTTACCCATTTTCCCGTACTCGCGGTTGACGGGCTGGTCCTGGTAGAAGTAGCCGCCGTCGCGTTCGACGACCTCGGCTGCAGGAACGTAGACCCCGCGGGAATCGGTGTACGCGTAGGCCTGGATGTAGCCCTGGTTGTACAGGCGACGGTACGGCTCGCTGGAGCTGACGTGACCCAGATCGAACAGTACCTTGTGCCAGAAGCGCGAGTAGAGCAGGTGCAACACCGCATGCTCGACGCCACCGACGTAGAGATCCACTCCGCCCGGATCGTTGGGTCCGTGGATTTCGGGACGCGGCCCCACCCAGTACTTTTCGTTCTCCGGGTCTGCGAAGGCCTCGGAGTTGGTGGGGTCGACGTAGCGCAGCTGGTACCAAGAGCTACCGGCCCACTGCGGCATCACGTTGGTGTCGCGGGTGTAGGTCTGCAGTCCGTCGCCCAGATCGAGTTCGACATTGACCCACTCATCGGCCTTGGCCAGCGGTGGGGACGGCTCGGAGCTGGCGTCGTCAGGATCGAACGACACCGGGGCGTAGTTCTCGATCTCGGGAAGTTCTACCGGCAGAGCAGAATCGGGCAGTCCGTGCGGATTGCCTTCGGAATCCCAGACGATCGGGAACGGCTCGCCCCAGTAGCGCTGGCGCGCGAAGAGCCAGTCGCGCAGCTTGTACTGAATTGTGCCGCGGCCCTTGCCTTCCGACTCCAGTCGGGAAATGACAGCGGCTTTGGCCTCGTCGACCGGTAGGCCGTCGAGGAAACCGGAGTTCACGAGCTCGCCATCGCCGACGTAGGCGGCCTCGGTGACGTCGCCACCGGAGATAACTTCGCGCACAGGCAGATCGAATGCCGTCGCGAACTCCCAGTCACGTGCGTCGTGGCCCGGAACGGCCATGATGGCACCGGTGCCGTACCCGGTCAGCACGTAGTCGGCGATGAACACCGGCACCTGCTCGCCGTTGACCGGGTTCTCGGCGTACGCACCGATGAAGACGCCGGTCTTCTCCTTGTTCTCCTGCCGCTCGAGATCCGACTTCGCGGCGATCGACGCGCGGTATGCGGCAACGGCTTCGGCCGGTGTCGCGGCACCGCCGGTCCACTTGTCCGAAATTCCGGCCGGCCACTGCTCGGCCACCATGCCGTCGACCAGATCGTGCTCGGGCGCCAGCACCACGTAGGTCGCACCGAACAGCGTGTCCGGGCGAGTGGTGAACACCTCGATCCCGGAGAACGAGACCTGCGCACCGCGGGAGCGCCCGATCCAGTTGCGCTGCATGGTCTTGACCTTCTCGGGCCAATCCAGGTATTCGAGGTCGTCGACCAGCCGATCGGAGTACGCGGTGATGCGCATCATCCACTGGCGCAGGTTCTTTCGGAAGACCGGGAAGTTGCCGCGATCGCTACGTCCGTCGGCGGTGACCTCCTCGTTGGCCAGCACGGTACCCAGCCCGGGGCACCAGTTGACCATCGAGTTGGACTCGTACACCAAACGGAAGCCGTCGATCACCTCGCGGCGTTCACCGATGGTCAGCGACTCCCAGGAGCGGCCGTCGTCCAAGGTCCGCTCACCCGAGGCGAATTCCGCCTCCAGCTCCGAGATGGGGCGCGCCTTGCCGAGCTCGTCGTCGAACCAGGCATTGAAGATCTGCAGAAAGATCCACTGCGTCCAGTGGTAGAAGTCGACATCCGTCGTCGCCAGGGACCGTCGACGATCGTGCCCGAGACCCAGGCGACGCAACTGGCGTCGCATGTTGACGATGTTGTCTTCGGTGGTGCTGCGCGGGTGCGTACCCGTCTGCACGGCGTACTGCTCGGCGGGCAGTCCGAAGGCGTCGTAGCCCAGTGCGTGCAGCACGTTGCGTCCCTGCATGCGGTGGTACCGCGCGAAGACATCGGTGGCGATGTAGCC
This sequence comes from Rhodococcus sp. 1R11, assembly GCF_004563845.1. Classification (NCBI taxonomy): domain Bacteria; kingdom Bacillati; phylum Actinomycetota; class Actinomycetes; order Mycobacteriales; family Nocardiaceae; genus Rhodococcus; species Rhodococcus sp. 1R11. The sequence goes on from NZ_SPNG01000006.1 coordinate 76,895, forward strand.
CAGTGGGTGCCCGACATGCAGGCCGCTGCCCGACGGGTACGGGAACATGTCCTGGACGAAGAGCTTGTCCTTCGGGACGTCTCCGGCGAGCGCTCCGACCGGGTTGGGCGCGTCGAAGGTGCCCTGCGATTCCCACAGGTCCTGCCACTGCTCCTCGATGCGCCCGGCGAGTTCGGCTGTGTAGCGGTACTCGGGAACGGACTCGGTGGATGCTTCAACGGAATCGGTCACACCTACCAGCCTAAAGTGTGACGCGGCCCGCCTGGTACCAGGACCTCGCTGCGCCGTATCCTGGCCAGGTGGTCATCGTCTCGGTTGTGTTGTTCGTGCTCGCCCTCGTCGTCGGGGCTGTTGCTGCCCTGTCGCTGCTCGGCCGACTCCCGCGCAATCGTTTCGCCGGTGTCCGCACCCCCGAGGCAATGCGCGACGACGAGACGTTCGTCCTCGCGAATCGTGTCGCCGGCCCGACCACAGCCGCATCTGCGCTGGTACTGGCCATCGGCGGCGTCGCCGCACTCGCACTGAACGGAATCGCAGCGGTCGTCGGAGTGGTCGTTGCCCTCGCTGCAGCGCTGTTCATCGCCGCAGCCGGCGGATCCATCGGTGCCCGCGCAGCCGCGGCAGCGCCGGCACCCGCCGAGGCCGACGGATGCGGACAATCGTGCATCTCGTGCAGCCTCAAGGACGCCTGCCAGCCGAGCTGAGCGCATGAAACAGAAGAGTCCGCGCACCTTCGATCCGGCCGGAGTCGTCTTCGGCGTCGTCCTCCCGCTCGCGGTTGCCGCTCTCTGCCTCGTCCTGGCCTACCTGTGGGAGGGTCGCCTGCCGGACCAGGTGGCGACTCACTTCAGCGGAACCGAACCGGACGACTTCTCCAATCCGCTCGCCAACGCCTGGACCGTCGCCATCGTCATCGTGTTGGTCGGCGGCGGTGTGAGCGCGGTGGCTGCCCTGGCCCGAGTGCTGCTGATCATGCGTCGGACGATGTTGATCATCGGGCTCACCGTCGTCGGGACGATCGGCGTGCTGGAGATCGCGACCCTCACACGCGAACTCGACCTACCCACCGAGCAGAGCGTCACCATTCCCGGCTGGGCCATCGCCGTCGGTACCGTTGCCGGGTTCGCCATCGGACTGTTCGGAGCGTCGCGCCTGCGGGATCATCGCGAACGCGTCGTCGCCACCGCACCCCTGCACACCGACCTTCCTCGGTGCGGCCTCGAACTGCCGCTGGTGGTTCCCGTCGGAGCGAGCCGCGTCGCCGCAGTCACGGTGATCGCACTGTCGGCAGCCGGAGCCGGCGTGACGTGCTATCTATCGAATTCGCCCTGGCCGATCTTTCTGTTCGTTCCGCTGACCATCCTGATCCTGTCCCTGCTGCGATTCACCGTGCACATCGACAGTGACGGTCTCTACGTCTCGAGCCTGGGAATGGCGGCATTCGATTACGACATCGGCGAGATCACCGGTGCCTCGGTGCGGACGGTGAACCCGGCCAAGGACTTCGGCGGGTGGGGTCTGCGAGCGAAGGGCCGCGGCAACTACGCCGTCGCCACCGAAGCCGGGCCGGCGGCATTCGTCACCTTCGCCAACGGTGATCGACTGACCATCGGAACCGCAGCCGCCGACACGATCGCGGGAATGCTCAACACCCTCACCGATCGCGCCCGCACCACCACTGCGGACTGAGCAGGCCGAGTGAAAGCGTTGCGGGACACCGTCCTGGACCCCTTCCTGCTGAGCATCTTCGCGGTAGCCGCGCTGGCGAGCATCTTCCCCGCGTCGGGAACCGCCGAGGACGTTCTCGGCTGGGTCACACGCGTCGCCATCGGGCTGTTGTTCCTCATCTACGGCGCGCGACTGTCCCCACGTGACGCCTGGGAAGGCGTCAAACACTGGCGCTTGCACTCGGTGATCCTGGCGTCGACGTACCTGCTGTTCCCCGCGCTCGGCCTGGCCCTGCGGGTCCTCGAACCGAGTCTGCTCAGCGAGGACCTCTACACCGGAGTGCTGTTCCTCTGCCTGGTGCCTTCGACCGTCCAATCCTCGATCGCGTTCACCTCCATCGCCCGAGGGAACGTGGCCGGTGCCGTGGTGAGCGCGTCGTTCTCCAACATTCTCGGCGTGTTCGTCACCCCACTGTTGGTGCTCGCGCTGATGACCACCACGGGTTCGGCGAGCATCGATCCGAGCTCGATCCTCGACATCGTTGCGCAGCTGCTACTCCCGTTTGCTGTCGGTCAGCTGCTCCGACCCTGGGTGACGGGCTGGCTGACCCGCCACAGCGCGTCGACGAAACTCGTCGACCGGGGATCGATTCTGCTGGTCGTCTTCTCCGCCTTCAGCGCGTCGATGAACCAACACGTGTGGTCTTCGGTCGCCCTGTGGCGCATCGGCATCGTCGTCGCCGTGTGCATCCTGCTGCTCGCCCTCGTTCTGACGATTACCTGGTACGCAGGCAAGTGGTTCGGTTTCTCGCTGGAGGATCGTCTGGTACTGCTGTTCTGCGGATCCAAGAAGAGCCTGGCGAGCGGGCTGCCGATGGCCGCCGTGCTCTTCGTCGGCCAGCCCATCGGGTTGATCGTCCTGCCGCTGTTGCTGTTCCACCAGATCCAGCTGATGGTGTGCACCGTCATCGCTCAGCATTTCGCGCGTCGACCGGAACCGAGCCCGGCGGCTGTCGTCGCGGACTAGGTTGGGTGTCAGTCGAGAAATCGGAGAAGACAATGCCCAGGAAACTGCACACGGATGGCGTCGTCTCTGCCGCCTACACCGGCCGCCTCGCCACCGATCCTGTACCCGCACTACGACTCCCCGAGAATCAACTCGACCCCGACGCCGCCTACCGCTACATCCACGACGAACTGATGCTCGACGGCAGCTCACGCCTCAATCTGGCGACGTTCGTCACCACATGGATGGATCCGCAGGCCGAGAAGCTGATGGCGGAGACGTTCGACAAGAACATGATCGACAAGGACGAGTACCCGTCGACCGCGGCCATCGAAGAACGGTGCGTCAACATCGTCGCCGACCTGTTCCACGCACCCGGCCTCGACCGCGAGGACCCGTCGTCGGCCACCGGCGTCTCGACCATCGGCTCCAGTGAGGCAGTCATGTTGGCGGGGTTGGCGCTCAAGTGGCGCTGGCGGGCGAAGGGGGCCGGGACAGGAACCCCGAACCTGGTGTTGGGCAGCAATGTCCAGGTGGTGTGGGAGAAGTTCTGTCGCTACTTCGACGTCGAACCCAAGTACCTGCCCGTCGAACGCGGGCGCTACGTCATCACCCCGGACCAGGTTCGGGACGCGGTGGACGAAAACACCATCGGCGTCGTCGCAATTCTCGGCACCACGTTCACCGGTGAACTCGAACCGGTACAGGAAATCTGCGCCGTCCTCGACGAGATCGCCGACGGCGGTGGACCCGACGTACCGGCTCACGTCGACGCGGCCAGCGGTGGTTTCGTCGTACCGTTTCTGTACCCGGAGCTCGAATGGGACTTTCGTCTGCCTCGGGTCAAGTCCATCAACGCCAGCGGACACAAGTACGGATTGACCTATCCGGGAATCGGATTCGCGGTCTGGCGGACCAAAGAAGACCTGCCCGAGGATCTCGTGTTCCGCGTGAACTACCTCGGCGGCGACATGCCCACCTTCACTCTGAACTTCTCGAGGCCGGGCAATCAGGTGATCGGCCAGTACTACAACTTTCTGCGCCTGGGCCGGTCCGGCTACACCGACATCATGAAAGCACTGCGCGACACCGCAGTTCGCGTCAGCAAACACCTCGAGAAGCACCCGGACATCGAGGTGATCACCAATGGATCGGCCATCCCGGTCCTGTCGTTCATGTTGAAAGAGCACTGCGAGTTCACCGTGTTCGACGTGTCCCACGAACTGCGAGCCCGCGGCTGGCAGGTGCCGGCGTACACGATGCCCGACAACGCCACCGACGTCGCCGTGCTCAGAATCGTCGTCAGAGAGGGCTTCAGCGCAGACCTCGGACGCATGCTCTGCATCGCCATCGACGAGGTGATCGACGGACTGACATCAGGTGGACACTCGACCGCGCGGGCTTTTTCGCACTAGGTTGCGTCCTGGGTCGTGAGTGGAAACTCGACCCCTGCTACGAAGTTCCGCGCACGTGCGGCGCAGCCGCTCTCAGTTCCGTTCGACGTCGATCGGGTGGGATGCCAACAGCGCCAACGGCATCGGCTGACGACGCAGAACCTGCGCCCACAGGTCGACTCGCGGCGGACCGATCACATCGGAAGCCAAGGCCGACAACACGATCCAGTCTTCTCGGTCCAGTTCACCTTCGAGCTGCCCGAACGTCCACCCCGAGTACCCGGCGAAGATGCGCACACCCTCCACGTACGGCGCGATGTCTGCGGGGTCCGAATCCAGATCGACCATCACCACCCGGCCGTCGACTCTGCGCAGACCGGCGACCCCGTCGATCGACGCACCGGTGCGCAGCGTGGCCAGACACAGTGCCGAATCACGCTTGACCGGACCACCGACGAACAGGGCCCGCGGCTTCGCAGCGAGCTCGGACCAATCGGGCAGCACGTTCTGCACCGCGGTCTCACTGGGACGGTTGATCACGACGCCGAGACTGCCCGCGTCGTTGTGTTCGATGATGTAGATGACGGTGCGCCGAAACGTGGGCTCCACGAGTTCGATGGACGACACCAGCAGACTGCCGGGGCGAACATCGTGCAGTGCCGACGCCGTCCGGTCCTCGGGTTCCTCCGCATGCGCTGCCACATCAGCCATTGTGGCACCGCACACCGCCGGATGTGGCACAAGCACGACGGCCAGTCCTCAGTCCTACTCGAGCCCGGCAATCTTCGTCAGAATTCCCAACTGGAACTCGAACAACGCGTCCCGGTCGGCGAACGTCGTCGCGCCGTACTGGTCGAACACGTCGAAGTTGATCGCACCGAACAGTGACGCCCACACCATCACGCCCAGGGCGATGAGCTCGTCGGGCAGGTCCATCTCCATCTGGGCGCGGATGTCCTCGAAACTACCGTGCAGCGACGCCAACTCGGTACGTGCCGGTTCGATGTCCGGGCGACGGACGCTCCAGGCCGAGTTCAGGACTGCGACCAATGTAGTGATCACCCGGGTACCCGGGCCGGTGGTCTGTTCGGCGGGCGCGTGGTAACCGGGTACAGGGCTGCCGAAGAGCAGCGCGTACCGGGCCGGCTCTCGCAGTCCCCATCGACGCACCGCCCGGCTCAACGCCCGGAATTTGTCGGCAGGGCCGTCCGCGGCGTCGACGGCCGCGTCGACCTCGTCGCCCAACTCGGAATACGCATCGACGACGAGCAACGTCAGTAGTTCGTCCCGGCTCGAGACGTAGCGATAGACCGCTGAGGAGACGACGCCCAGATCTCGGGCGACCGCGCGTAGCGACAGGGCCGCAGCACCGTCTGCGGCCAGGTGCTCGCGTCCGATGCGGGTGATGTCGCTCAAAGTCTGGGCGCGGGCTCGGGTACGCGGAGTGCTCGACATGCTCGCTACTGTAACTGCCGCTCTTTTGAGAGAGCACTGCTCTTGCTTTTCTGCAAGCAGAGGTGCACACTCGATACATCAGAGAGCACCGCTCTCGTTTACTGAAACGGAGTAGCCATGTCAGAACTTCACGTCGTCACCGGTGCCGGACCCGTCGGCTGGACGATCGCCGAACAGCTTGCCGCGCAGGGACATACGGTGCGTATCCTCACTCGATCCGGCAGCGGACCACAGCATCCGAACATCGAACGGCGATCGGTCGACATCGAGTCCGACGACCTCCGAGCGCACGTCGACGGAGCCACCGCCATCTATCACTGCACCCATGCCGCCTACGAGGACAAGGTGTGGCGCGACAAGCTCGAGGCGATGGAACGGCGCGTGCTCGACGCGGCGGCGGGCACGGTCGTCGTGTTCCCCGAAAGTCTCTACGCCTACGGCCGGATCGACGGGCCCATTCGCGAGGACTCGCCCAGAAACGCCACGTTCCGCAAGCTGGGTGTGCGCACCGAACTCCTGGCCGCACGCGACGCGCACTCGACCCCCACCGTCAGCGTCGCCGCCTCGGACTTCTACGGCCCACGGGTGCTGACCTCTCACATGGGAGAACGAGTGGTCGCCAATGTGCTCGCCGGTAAGACCATTCGGGTGATCGGGGCCGCGAACCTGCCCCATTCCTTCACGTACGTGCCGGATTTCGCAGCCGCGATGATCGTCGCGGCCGCACGACCGTCCACGTGGAACACCGTCCTGCATGCACCCACCGCTCCTGCGGTGACGCAACGAGAGATGATCGAGATGTACTCTGCTGCAGCGCACTTGCCGACCCCGAAGATCGGCGTCATACCGGCCTGGGTCATGCGAGCACTGGGGCTCGTTTCCGGTCCGATGAACGAGCTGGGGGACACCCTGTACCAGTTCCGCTACCCCTACATCCTCGACTCGAGCCACAGCGAGCGCGTTCTCGGCCTCGAGCCCACCCCTCTCGCCGACGGCACGGCCGCCACGATCGCATGGTGGAAGGCAGACAAGCCCGCCGTATCGGTGTGATCGACGCGGGATAGAGTCCCGTCGGTGAACGACGCCACCTTTCGTACCCGCCTACGTGAGTCACCGGGCGTCGGAAAGCTCACCACCGTTCGTTTCGCCGGTCAGTTCGGTGATGGATTGTTCCAAGCCGCATTGAGCGGTGCCATCCTGTTCAATCCCGAACGCGCCACCAACCCCGCCGAGATCGCCGCCGGCTTCGCTGTTCTGCTCGTGCCCTACTCACTGGTCGGCCCGTTCGCAGGGGCGCTGTTGGACCGCTGGGATCGTCGATCGGTTCTGTTGTGGGCCAACATTGTTCGCATCGTGCTCATCACCGCGACCTCCGTACTTCTGTGTGCCGGGGTCGACGCCACACCGCTGCTTCTGTTGGCTCTGGCCACCGTGGGGCTCAGTCGATTCGTGCTGGCGGGCGCATCGGCATCCCTGCCGCACGTGGTGCGGCAATCGTGGTTGGTGCCGATGAACTCGGTACTGGCCACCGTCGGCTCCGGTTTCGCGGCGGGCGGCGCGGGACTGGCGGTCGCGGTGATCGGTGCCGTCGGAGCGGGGGATCTCGGTTCGGGCGTCGCCGTCGGGCTGGCCGCGACCGGCTCGGTGGTCGGTGCTGTCGCGGCCGGACGGTTCGCGCCGCGGTCTCTCGGTCCCGATACGGTCGATCGGCCCGGCAACCCGCTGAAAGATGTTGCCGCCGGACTGAAGTCGGGTGCCCTGGCGGTGTGGCGGTCGCCGGGAGTGACCACCGCGATGATCGGCATCGGGGCACACCGCATCGTGTTCGGCATCAACACCCTCATCATGGTGCTGGTGCTGCGGGAGAGCACGCACAGTTCCCTGCCCGGCGGCCTCGCCGGCTTCGGCATTGCCGTCGGAGCCACGGCGACCGGAATGTTTCTCGCTGCCGTCATCGCCCCGTTCGCCGTCCCACGGTTCGGCCGCACCCGCACCATCGCCACCGCCCTCGTCCTGGCCATCGCCGCTCAGGTCGGTGCCGTCTCCGGTCTCACCCAGACCAGCCTGCTGCTCGGAGCATTTCTCCTCGGCATCGCTGGGCAGACCGTCAAACTCAGCGGGGACGCGGCCATGCAGATCGAGATCGACGACGCGCATCGTGGACGAGTATTCGCGTTGCAGGACACCGTGTTCAACGTGGCGTTCGTCGGTGCCCTCGCCGCGGCCGCATTCGCCGTCGGCCCCGACGCCACGGAACTGAGCCAGGATCCCACTGCGCACGCGCTGGTGTTCGTCGGAGCAGGGATTTACGCGGTCGGCTTCGTCGCAGCGATACTCAACACGAGGCGCGCACCGCGCTGACGTCGAACGAGCTGACCCTCACCGTCTCCGAGTGGGACAGCTACAACGTCTCTCTCGTCAAGGCCGAGCTTCGCTCGTCGTGAGTGGAAGCTCGTAGTGGGCTACGAAGTTCCGTGCACGTGCGCGGGACGCGCTACTGCGTCGGCCACCACTCGAGCAGCGCGGCTTCGGCGTCCTCGCGGGAGAGGGGTCCCCGATCGAGTCGGAGTTCTTTCAAGAATTTCCATGCCTTGCCCACGTCGGGGCCGGCGGGGATACCGAGCAGCTCCATGATCGCGTTGCCGTCGAGGTCCGGACGAACCCGCGCCAGGTCCTCCTGCTCGGCGATGCGGGCGATACGCTCTTCGAGGTCGTCGTACGTCGCCTGCAGCGCGGCTGCTCGACGCTTGTTCCTGGTGGTCGAATCGGCTCGAACGAGCTTGTGCAACTTGGGGAGTAGCTCCCCGGCATCGGTGGCGTAGCGGCGGACGGCCGAGTCGGTCCACTGACCCTTGCCGTACCCGTGGAATCGCAGATGCAGGAACACCAGATGCGAGACGTCCTCGATCATCTTCTTCGAATACTTCAACGCGCGCATACGCTTTCGCACCATCTTGGCACCCACGACTTCGTGGTGATGAAAGCTGACGCCGCCGCCGGGCTCGTTACGTTTGGTGTCGGGCTTGCCGATATCGTGCAGCAGTGCGGCCCAACGCAGTACGAGATCGGGGTCGCCGTCCTCGAGGTCGATGGCTTGCTTGAGAACGGTCAACGAATGCCAGTACACGTCCTTGTGCTGATGATGCTCGTCGATTTCGAGCTTCATGTTGGGCACCTCGGGAATGATGCGCTGAGCCAGACCGGTTTCGCACATCACGTCGATGCCCTCGATCGGGTGGGCACCGAGAATCAGCTTGTCCAGCTCCACCTGAATGCGCTCGGCGGTGATGCGGTCGATCTGATCCGCCATGTCGACGATGGCGCTGTGCACCCGCGGCAGCAACGAGAAACCGAGTTGCGACACGAAACGAGCCGCGCGCAGCATCCGCAGCGGATCGTCACCGAACGACGTTTCCGGTGCCGACGGGGTATCGAGTACGCCCTCGAGCAACGCGTCCATGCCGCCGAGCGGATCGACGAACTCCTGCACGCCGTCGGCACCCAACCGCACGGCCATGGCATTGACGGTGAAATCGCGTCGGATCAGATCCTCTTCGAGGCTGTTGCCGTACTGCACCTCGGGGTTACGCGAGACCTGGTCGTACGAATCGGTGCGGAACGTCGTGATCTCGATCTGCTGGCCGTCCTTGGCCGCACTGATCGTTCCGAACGCGATGCCCGTGTCCCATTGATGGTCCGCCCACCCGGACAGCAGCGTTTGAACGACCTCCGGCCTGGCGTCGGTGGTGAAATCCAGATCGGTTCCCAAACGACCGAGAACCGCGTCCCGAACGGACCCACCGACGAGGTAGAGCTCGTGGCCCGCGGCAGCGAACAACGCGCCCAACGGGGTCAGTACCGGCGCGAGTTCACGCAACGTCACCGCAGCTGCGGCCAGCAACCTTTCCCGGCGGGCATCGGCGTGCTCGGGGGAAACGGAAGACAGGGACTGATCGGCCACGGTGGAAGAGCCTACTGGCGCAGTACCGACCGGATTGTCTCGGCCATCGGCCACGGTGCGGCACGCCGGAGCGGCGCGCCGAGGCAACTAGTATGGATCGGGTGTCTGCTGCCGAACGTGCGAACAGGAGCCGCCGCAACCCGCGGCGGCGTCAAGCACGCGCCGACACCGAAGCACCCAAGCTGCGGACCGTTCGAGAAACCTCTGCCGGAGGCCTGGTGGTCGACGGCCTGGACGGCCCGCCTGCCACCCGCTGCGCAGCCCTGATCGGCCGCACCGACCGGCGCGGACGCCTGCTCTGGTCCTTGCCCAAAGGACACATCGAGCAGGGCGAGACCGCCGAGCAGACGGCCATGCGCGAGGTCGCCGAGGAGACAGGCATCCGCGGCACCGTGCTGGCGTCGCTGGGAAGCATCGACTACTGGTTCGTCACCGAAGGCCGCCGAGTCCACAAGACCGTTCACCACTATCTCCTCCGCTTCCTGGGCGGTGAACTGTCCGACGAGGACCTCGAAGTCACCGAGGTCGCCTGGGTACCGCTGAGCGAACTGCCGTCCCGACTCGCCTACGCCGACGAACGCAAACTCGCCGCCATCGCCACCCGCCTCATCGAGGACATGAACGGCGAGAACGTAACCGGCGGCGACACGAACGCACCCACGCCCGGCGGGAAGTGATCGTGCGGGCCCGGAAGGTCGCTGCCGCCGCATTGACCTCGTTTTTCCTCGCTGCAGCGCCGGCCGTCGGCACAGCAACATTCGTACCCCAACAGCTCCCTACTGCCGCGGCGCAGCCAGATTCCGCTGGAGACACCAGCGGCACCACCAGCGCCGTTCCCGATACCCCGATGACGCAGTCCGGCGATCCCTTCCTGACGCTGAGCATCGATACCGTCGCCCCCTCGACGGTCACCACCAGCAGCGACCCGTTCGTCACGGTTCGCGCCACGGTGAAGAACACCGGAGATCGACGCGTCGACGACGTCAGCGTTCGCCTGCAGGGCGCGGCGGCCATCGACACGACGTCCGGTCTGCGGACCTCGCTCACCCTCGACCAGGAGAGATTCGATCGCGTCGGGACTTTCGTTACGGTCGCGGAGTCCCTGGAGAAGGATCAGAGCCGCCAGTTCGATCTGTCGATGCAGCTACGAAGCAGTACCGAGCCCTCCCTCGGGATCGATGCTCCCGGTGTCTACCCCCTGCTGCTCAACGTCAACGGCACCCCCGAGTACGGGGGCACGGCTCGACTCGACGACGCCCGCTTCCTGCTGCCCGTCGTCGGACTGCCGCGGAATCCCGGTCAGCTCGACCCCGCAGCGCCCGACGCGATGCCACTGCCCCCCAACACCCGGAACCCCGTCGCGATGACGGTGTTGTGGCCGCTCGCCGACATTCCCCGTCTCGCGGCCGGAATTCCCGGTTCCATCGACGACCGGGTGCGCCTGATCGACGACGATCTGGCGACCCAGCTCGCCGCTGGTGGTCGACTCGACACCCTGCTCAAAGCACTGGAGTTCGCAACGCAGCCCGGTCTCGATCCCGACGGCAAACTGGCGTCGAGCCTGTGCATCGGCATCGATCCCGACCTGCTGGTCACCGTCTCGAACATGACCCGCGGCTACCTCGTCGTCGACAACCCGGCCGATCCGGCCAGCTCCGCGCGGGAGGGCTCCGGCAGCGGGGCCGCAGCCCAATGGTTGACGCGGCTCGAGGCACTGGCGTCGAACATGTGCGTGACGGCCCTGCCGTTCGCCCAGACCGACCTCGCCGCCGTCGCCGACATCGGTGATTCCTCGCTGCTCAGCAGCGCTGTCACTGCTCCGGCCGACATCGTCGACGGCATCCTCGGCACCAGCTCGGTGCGCGGCTTCACCTGGAGTGCCACCGGCGGCGTCGACGCGAGTGCTGCGGACGCGTTGAGATCGTCGGGAACCGGGACTGTCCTCGTCGCCGACAACAGCATCAGCCCACCCACGTCGTCGCCGACATCTCTGTTGGTGTCCACCGACACCGCGCCGACCGCCGCCGACCCGACCGGCACCTTGGCCGCCACCCACTACGACTCGGCGACCACCGCCGCACTGGCCGGCGTCGGGACCACGCCGTCGACCCCGGCCTTGACCCCGGCGAATCAACGCTTCGACCTGGGCACCGACTCTCGCACCGCAAGGCTGCAGGACGCCCTCGGCGCCATCAATTTCCATGCCCTCGTCGGCACCGATCGACCCGGCCGCACGGTGACCGTCGCACCGCCGCAGTACTGGACCGCGGGAGGCGACGAGCCGTCGGCAATCCTGTCGACGGTGTCCTCGCTGTTGCGCTCGGGCCTGGCGACGCCGCGCCCGCTACCCGGCCTGATCACCGAGCCTCCCACCGGAATCCCGGTGACCAGCATCGATGTGCCGACCGATCTCGATGCCGCCGCCATCGAGACGGTGCGAACTCAGAGCGCACGCGTGGACACTCTGACGCAGTCGCTGGTCGAGGATCCCCAGTCCGCTCTCACTCCGCGCCTGTACACCGCCCCACTTCGCGAGGACATGCTTCGCGCCCTGTCGACCGCAGGTCGCGACAGCGCCGAGGGCGAGGAGGCCGCGGCCATGGCACGCACCCGTCTCACCGCGACCCGCGTCGGACTCGACACCGTCTACGGATCGGTGACGGTGCTGGCCCCGGGCGGCGTCTACACACTTGCCTCCGAGCAGAGTCCGCTGCTGCTGGTGGCCCGCAACGACCTACCGGTGCCGGTCAACGTACTACTCCGAGTAGACGCGCCACCGGAGATGACGATCAGCGACGTCGGCGTGACCCAACTTCCGGCGCGCGGATCGCGAACCATCACCGTGCCCGCCGAGGTGGACGACAAACGCAATCTGTCGGTCGACTTCTCCGTCACCACTCTCGACGGCTCCCGGCTCGGTGAGGTATCGACGGTGTCGGTGCGATCGAACGCATACGGTCAAGCCCTCGCGATAATTACCGCCTGCGCCGGCGCGCTCCTACTGTTGCTTGCAGGCCGACGACTCTGGCACCGATTCCGAGGACAACCCGACCCGGCCGACGAAGGGTACGAGAGACCATGACAGGCAATGTGCCGTACGACGGCGACCTGCCCCGGTCACGCATGCCCGCAGCGCAGGTGTTCCGGCGCACGACGCCCCCACGACCCGCCCCCTGGGAGCGGCAACCGCGACCGGAGATGCGTTCCTATCCGGCGCCGCCCCCGCTCGACGGTCAACCTGCAGCGGACGACTCCGTCACCCAGCTCATCCCACGGTTCCGGGACGAGGACTACCCACCTGAAGCGGCGTCGGGTGCCGTTCCTCCGCCGCAGACTCCACCGGGCGGCAACGACTCGGCGCCACAGCCCGAACCCACACCTCAGAAGTCGTTGCTGGCCGCATCGGGATCGATCGCCGTGGCGACCCTCGTCAGCCGCATCACGGGCTTTGCCAAGCAAGTAGCCATGACGGCCACCCTGGGCGCCGGCCTGGCCAGTGCGTTCACCGTGTCGACGATTCTCCCGAACATGATCTCCGAGCTGGTGCTCGGTGCCGTCCTCGGAGCGATCGTCGTTCCCGTCCTGGTACGCGCAGAGCAAGAGGACGCCGACGGTGGACGTGACTTCGTCCGACGCCTGTTCACCATTGCGGTCGCGCTGCTCGGGACCGTGGCGTTAGCCGCAACCATCGCTGCGCCGCTGCTGGCGCGTCTGATGCTCAACGGTGACCCGAAGGTCAACGAGGACCTGACCATTGCGTTCACCTATCTGGTGTTGCCCGCGCTGATGTTCTACGGGCTCTCAGGGCTGCTCACGGCCGTACTGAACACCCGGCAGAACTTCAAGCCTGGTGCCTGGGCACCGGTGTTCAACAACCTTGTTGTACTTGCGGTGTTCGGCATCTACTTCCTGATGCCGGGTGAGATCACCGTCAACCCGGTCGACATGACGAACCCGCAGCTGCTGATCATCGGCCTGGGCGTCACCGCCGGTGTCATCACCCAGGTGCTGGCGCTGATCCCTGCGCTCCGCCGCGAGCGCATCGACCTGCGCCCACTCTGGGGGTTCGACGCGCGCCTGAAGAAGTTCGGCGCGATGGCGGCCGCCATCGTGCTCTACGTCGTCATCAGTCAGATCGGACTGATCGTCGCCACCAACATCTCGTCGGGAGCCGACGACGCGAGCCCCACGATCTATTCCCAGGCCTGGATCGTGCTGCAGTTGCCGTACGGCATTCTCGGCGTCACGGTTCTGACGGCGATCATGCCCAGGCTCAGTCGTAATGCCGCCAACGGTGACACGCCCTCGGTGGTCGACGATCTCTCCGTCGCCACTCGGCTGACGATGGTCGCGCTGGTGCCGATCGTCGTGTTCCTGACGTTCGCGGGCCCGTGGGTGGGCGTGGCGCTGTACGGCTTCGGCCGGTTCGCCGACGTCGCACCCAGACTCGGCGAGGCCGTGAGCTGGTCGGCGTTCTCCCTGATCCCGTACGCCCTGGTCTTGATCCATCTCCGCGTGTTCTACGCGCGTGAGAAGGCCTGGACTCCGACGTGGATCGTGCTCGGCATCACCACCGTCAAGATCGGCCTGTCGTTGCTCGCGCCGATCGTCGCATCCGATCCCGACCAGGTGGTGCTGCTCCTCGGCGCCGCGACCGGCCTCGGCTACACCGCAGGTGCCGTCATCGGCGGGTACCTGCTGCACAAGAGCCTCGGCAACCTGCGGATGGCCAACGTCGGGAAGACTGTCTGGCTGGTTCTCATCGCCTCGCTGGCCGGCGGCGCAGCCATGCTCGCCATCGACCGGATCGTCGGATTCGACGCCATGGCGAACGGCTGGATCGGCAACTTCGTGCGCGTCGCGATGGACGCCGTCATCATGCTCGGCATCACGTTCTCCATCCTGTGGTTCGGCAAGATTCCCGAAGTACTGGCCGTCACCGTCGCGTTGAGCCGTCTTGTCCGCCGGGTCCTCGGACGGTCGGCCCCGCCCGAGCCTGCGACGTCCGGTTCGGTGCCGGATCCGGCTGCCGCGGAAACCAGCGTGATTCCTGTTATTCGAACCGAGCCCACATGGGACACTGCGCGGGATCGACTCCCGTACCCTGGTCAACGGCACCCGGGGGCAGACGCCCCTGCAGGTCGACCGCTTGTAGAACAACACGGGGCATATTCGCCTGAAGGAGTAACAGTGACCGACGACGATGTTGCTGGGGGGCCGGCACAGTCTCCAGCAAACGAAGCCGACCGAACGAGCGGCGGAGTCGAAGTCGACACCCAGGACCGCACCGAGCCCGTGAAGGCCGAATCTGCCGGGTCGTCCAAGGACACTGCTGCAGCCAAGGAATCTGCTCCGTCGAAGCCAGCTGAAACGACAGCACCGGATCCGACAGCAGCCGAGTCGTCGAAGAAGCCGGGCACACCCAGCACGCCGGAGTCGGCGGCAGCATCCAGTGCCGAGGCCCCCGAGAAGAACGCGGGCAAAGCATCTGCTCCCAAGGATCAGACGATCGCGATCTCCAAGGCAGCGCTGGCGGCCCAGCCGTCGGACAAGACCGTCTCCATCTCGAAGGCGAAGCTGCCGGTCGACGACGCGAGCAAGGCCGAGCCGAAGACCGACAGCACACCGGTGGAGGCGACGAAGAAGTCGGCTGCAGTCGACAAACCAGCACCGAAGCCGACGACGGACAAAGCTGCCGAAAAACCAGCCGAGGACAAGTCCACCGCGGATGCCCCCGGGCGCACCCTTCGCGGACCGACGCTGATTCCCGGCGCGTCGGTGGCCGGCGGACGCTACCGCCTGTTGGCACCGCACGGTGGAGCTCGCGGGCTCAAGTTCTGGCAGGCCCACGACGTCAAGCTCGACCGCGAGGTCGCGTTGACGTTCGTCGACGCCGATCAGCAGTCCACGGCGTCACCCAACGACCGCACTCAGGGCCCGCAGGCAATCCTGTCCCGGACGCTGCGCCTGGGCCGGATCAACTCTCCCGGCCTCGCCCGGGTGCTCGACGTGGTGCGCGGTAGCTCCGGCGGAATCGTCGTCGCCGAGTGGACTCCCGGTCGCTCGCTGCGCGAGATGGCCGACACGGTTCCTGCCCCCACCGGGGCTGCTCGTGCGATCAAGGTCCTGGCGGCCGCGGCCGAGGCTGCGCACCGAAGCGGCGGCGCACTGTCGATCGATCACCCCGATCGTGTACGCATCAGTACCAGCGGCAACGCCGTCCTGGCGTTTCCCGCGACTCTGGCGGATGCCGACTCCAGTTCGGACGTCCGTGGTCTCGGTGCCATGCTCTACGCCCTGATCACTGCACGCTGGCCGTTGTCGGACACCACCGGAGAAGCCGTCGTTCCCGGTGACGCAGCATCCCTGCGCAGCGTCGGCGGAATGCGTCCGGCCGATCGGGACGACAAGGGTGCGCCGCGCGAGCCTCGCGAAATTCGCCCCGACGTTCCGTTCGAGATCTCTGCCGTCGCGGTGCGAGCGCTCGAGCAGAACAGTGGCATTCGCACTGCCGCGACGGTGCAGCACGTTCTCGATCAGGCCGCGGTGGTCAACGACAAGACCGATCTGATGCCGGCACTCCGACTGGGCCAGCGTGCCCCGGGAGCCAGTGGGCACTCTCTCGCAGACCCGGAAGAGTTGGCAGCCGAGAAGGCGAAGTCGACGCGAACCAACATCGCCATCGCCGTTCTCGGCGCTCTGACAGTGCTGATTCTGGCGTTCGCCGGGTACTGGTTGTTCACTTCCATCGCGGGCGACAGCACCGATGCGCCGCTGGACAGTCAGGAGTTCGGGCTGACGACCCCGGCTGCCGCTCCGCCGGCCGGCGATACCGCTGCACCCCCGGCGCAGACCGGTGGGCCTGTCGCGATGAGCGATGTCAGCGTCTTCTCCCCACAGGGGTCTGCAGACAACCCGGGCACGGCATCGAACGTGATCGACAACAACCCCAGCACGGCGTGGACCACCGACTCCTACTTCCAGCAGTTCCCGGCGTTGAAGAACGGTGTCGGACTGCTCGTCACCATCCCGTCGTCGACGTTGAAGAACGCCTGGATCGAATCGACGTCGCCGGGAACGGTCGTCGAGATCAGGTCCGCTCCCAACGATTCGCCGAGCCTCGGCGACACCACACTGCTCGGTGAAGCCACTCTGCAGAACGGCCGCACCGACATCGCACTCGACGGCACCGAACCCACCGGCAACGTCTTGGTGTGGATCACCACCCTCGGAGAGCAGGGTGGCCGCATCGCAACCTCGATCTCCGGGATCGGTTTCGACACCTGAAACCGGCGATACACAGGCAAATCGCGTTCGTTTCGTACTTCGCGGTATCGATGGCCTAGGCTCCCCCCATGCGTTGACACGGGGGGAGCCGTTTTCGTATGACCGAACGTATCGATTCGGCGCTGGGGGAGCGCACGGATGCGGAATTGTTGGCTGCTCATGCAGCCGGTGAGCCGACCGCATTCGCCACGTTGATCCATCGCCATCATGAACACCTGTGGCTCACGGCTCGCCGCACGAGCTACACACCCGAGGACGCATCCGACGCGTTACAGGAGGCTTTGCTCTCCGCGCATCGAACGGCCGGGTCGTTTCGCGCCGACGCTGCAGTTCGCAGTTGGTTGCACAAGATCGTCGTCAACGCGTGCCTCGACCGGATTCGCCGAAACAAGGCGCGTCCATCGGTTCCGTTGAGCGAGAACGAGAGTCACGAACCGGTGTCGCCTCGGGACCGAATCTCCGAATCCGAGACCAGCATCCTGGTCCGACAGGCCCTGATGACGCTGCCGCCCGACCAGCGAGCAGCAGTGGTCGTCGTGGATATGGAGGGCTACTCGGTAGCCGACGCCGCAGCGTTGCTCGGCGTTCCCACCGGTACCGTGAAGAGTCGATGCGCTCGCGGCAGACTCAAATTGTCGACGCAGCTCGCGTACCTCAAGGACGCAGGGAACCGAATCTAGACCCCTCGCGTCTAAACCGTGTGAGAGGGAAAGAAGACTCGGCGAAGGGAGGCAGGAACGTGTCGTCGAACACCGACGCTCTACCCGGTGCCCCGTTCTCACCCGAGTTGCTGGCCGACCTGCATGCAGATGCACTGCCCGAGGACGTGAGCAGTCGGCTGTGGCCGTTGGTGCGAGCCGACGCCGAGGCGATGCGAATACTGGCGACACTGGATACCGTCACCGCTCAGCTGCACGAGTTGGGCGAGGATCCGAACGGCACGATGCCCATTCCCGACGACGTCGCCCGGCAGATCGATCGCACTCTCGTGAACCTGGCCGACACGGAGTCTGCGGACCGTACCGCCGACGTCCTTCCGCTTCGCAGACGTCCCCGTACCGCGCGTACACGCCGGCACATGATCGTCGGAATTGCCGCTGCTGCAGCACTTCTCGCGGGTGGCTCGGTCACCTTCGCCGCCGTCCTGCACAGCCCGGGCACGTCGGATCCCGTCGTCGCCGAGCCGGGGACCACGCCACCCGATCCATCCCTTGTTCTCGATTCCACCGATCTCGACTCGAACGTCGCGTTCACCGTCATCGGCAAAAGCGACCCCGGCAGCCTGTCGGATCCAGCCGCCCTGGCCGCGTGTCTCGACGCCAACGGCGTGGATCCCGCCGTCGCCGTGCTCGGATCCAGTCAGGTTCGAGTCGACGGCCGACAGGGAACCCTGCTCGTCCTCGCCGGGTCCCGTCCGGCGCAGTTCGTCGCTCTGGCGGTGGGCAACGATTGCCGCCGCGGCAATCCCGACGTCCTCACGCGTCGCGATATCGGCTGACACGTCTCTCACCGGGGAACAACTGCCTCTAGGGTGGTGTTGACCAGATGTACGTCGATAGGCAGTGCTCAGTGCACTCGCGCGTCGACGCCACGAACACGCCGCACAAGATCGGAAGGTCTGCATTGAGTACCCCCAAGGTTCACGATCTCATCATCGTCGGCTCGGGACCGGCCGGATACACCGCCGGTGTCTACGCCGCCCGCGCTGAGCTGGAGCCCATCCTGTTCGAGGGAACCCAGTTCGGCGGTGCCTTGATGACGACGACCGAGGTCGAGAACTTCCCCGGTTTCCGCGAGGGCATCATGGGCCCCGATCTGATGGAACAGATGCGCGAGCAGGCCAAACGTTTCGGTGCCGACATCCGCACCGAGGACGTCGAGGAGCTCGAGTTGACCGGGCCGATCAAGACCGTCTCCGCCGGCGGCGAGACCTACCGTGCTCGGGCGATCATTCTCGCGATGGGTGCAGCCGCTCGGTACCTCTCCATTCCTGGTGAGGAAAAGCTCCTCGGACGCGGCGTCAGCGCATGCGCCACCTGCGACGGGTTCTTCTTCCGCGACCAGGACATCGCCGTCATCGGCGGCGGCGACTCGGCAATGGAAGAGGCAACCTTCCTCACGCGCTTCGCCCGCAGCGTGACGATCGTGCACCGCCGCAGCGAGTTCCGCGCGTCGCGCATCATGCTCGAGCGCGCCAAGAACAACGAGAAGATTCGCTTCCTCACCGACACCAAGGTTCTCGAAGTGCTCGGCGACACCAGCGTCACCGGCCTGGCACTGGAACATGCAGTCACCGGCGAGAAGACGACTCTGGACGTCACCGGGATGTTCGTGGCGATCGGCCACGATCCTCGCAACGAGCTGGTCAAGGGCCAGGTCGAACTCGACGATGCCGGCTACGTCAAGGTCGCATCGCCCACGTCGGCCACCTCGGTCGAAGGCGTGTTCGCTGCAGGCGACCTCGTCGATCACGTCTACCAGCAGGCCATCACCGCTGCGGGTACCGGTTGCACCGCATCCATCGACGCCGAGCGTTGGCTGGCCGAGCAGGGCGACATCACCACCAACACACTCGAGCACGCCGATCAGCCGGTCGACGCCGTCAACGCCTGACCGGTAGCCCCACCACCTGTTTGCAGACCCACACCGAGGAGATTCACATGTCCGACGACAAGAGCACAGTCACCATCACCGACGCGTCGTTCGTCGACGACGTTCTGACCAGCGAGAAGCCCGTGCTGGTCGACTTCTGGGCCACCTGGTGCGGCCCGTGCAAGATGGTTGCTCCCGTTCTCGAGGAGATTGCTGCCGAGCACAAGGACAAGCTGACCATCGCCAAGCTCGACATCGACGCCAACCCGCAGGCGGCTCGGGACTTCAAGGTCATGTCCATCCCGACGCTGATCCTGTTCCAGGGTGGCAAGCCGGTCAAGCAGATCGTCGGCGCAAAGGGCAAGGCCGCGCTGCTCAAGGACCTCGAGGGCGTTATCTGACTCACCCAAGCTTGGTGTGGATTGCCGCAGACGCCCGTCTTTCTGCGACAATCATCTGATGTGCCGATGCTTGCGTCGGCACATCAGCGCATCGAAGTGCGTGTTGACCGTCAGGACGATCGAGAGGGTTTTTCCAGGATGCAGGAGCTCAGTCACGGCGATTCCGGACCCGCCGTCGCCGAGGTCCGCGGCACTCTCTCGGCACTCGGTTTCCTCCACGAGGCCGTGGTTCCGCCCGGCCCGATGGACGACGGCCACTGGACGGCCCCAGGATCGGTGTTCGACCGGGCCCTCGACGGTGCCGTACGTGCGTTCCAGCAGCATCGTGGTCTTCTGGTCGACGGTGTCGTCGGACCGGCCACGTATCGCGCCCTCAAAGAGGCGTCCTACCACCTCGGTGCCCGCACACTGATCTACCAGCTCTCCGCTCCGCTGTACGGCGACGACGTCGCCACTTTGCAGACACGACTGCAGGACCTCGGCTTCTACAACGAACGCGTCGACGGCTTCTTCGGTCCGAAGACGCACGAGGGCCTGTCGTCCTTCCAACGCGAGATCGGTCTGGCACCAGACGGTATCTGTGGCCCGGCGACACTGCGTTCACTCGACCTCCTCGGAACCCGCGTCACCGGTGGATCGCCCCACGCTATGAGCGAAGAAGAACTCGTGCGCAAATCGGGCCCACAGTTGACGGGTAAGCGAATCGTCATCGACCCCGATCTCGGTGGTGCCGACACCGGCCGCATCGTCGACGGCACATTCGGACGCGTCTCCGAATCGGAAATTCTGTGGGATCTGGCCAGTCGTCTCGAAGGCCGAATGGCGGCGACCGGAATGGAAACGTTCCTCTCTCGTGCACGGGGCACCAACCCGTCGGTGGCCGACCGCGCGGAGACCGCCAACGCCTGGGGCGCAGATCTGATGATCTCGCTTCGCTGCGCGTCGAGCACCAGTCCTGTGGCCAACGGAGTGGCCAGCTTCCACTTCGGCAACTCGCACGGATCCACGTCGATGATCGGCCAGGTCCTCACCAGCTACGTGCAACGCGAAATCGTGGCTCGCACACCACTTCTGGATTGCCGTAGTCACGGCCGCACGTGGGATCTGTTGCGGCTCACCAACATGCCGACCATCCAGATAGACCTCGGCTACCTCACCAACGAATCCGACGTCGAAGTACTGAGCGATCCGCGATTCCGCGACATCATTGCCGAAGCAATCCTGATCGCCGTCAAGCGGTTGTACCTCCTGGGTCAGGACGACCAACCGACCGGCACGTTCACGTTCGCCGAACTACTGGCCGAGGAACTCGCAGCCGCCGACCGTCCCTGATCGACGGCGCCCCCGCGCCACCGGTACGAGCCCGTCGTTCAGCGAGCTCCGACCGTCGACTTCTGTTCGATGTCGACCACGGAGATACTCGCCGCCACCAGCAATTGCTCCAGCGCCGATTCGACGTCCTGCTTCCATCCGTGATCGCGATCCAATTCGAGGCGGAGTCTCGGGAACCTGTGATGCGGTGCCACCACCTCGAAGCCGACCTTTTCCAGAAAGTCGGCGTCGATCATGCATGTCGCGGCCGAGCATGTTGCGTGTGCCGTCGCGTTGGGAATTGCGGGCGACGCGTCGTCCGCATTGTGGCGAATGCCGAAGGCCTCCAGGGCACGAACACCACGATTGACGAGATCGCCGACGACCGCCTGAATCAGGGTTGCCGAGTGCAGATCCGCATCGGCCGGGGAATCTATACGAAGCTGAGTCAGTAGGACCGCGTCGGGACTGACGGGCGAAGTAGGGAAGGTCGACGCCCGAGGAACTGCGCGGGGCGGGCAATACAGCGCGCACCCGATCGTGTTGCCGTCCACGGACAACAACTGTCCGCACGATCCCCACTCGAGCATGATCGTCGACAGCCACACCTCGTTCTCGAATTCGAGGTCCACTGCCGCACCGTCGGACGCGGGATCGAGGACCCAGAAGCTGCACCGCCGAGAATGTGCCGGCAGATGTTCGAACGAGCCGAGGGTCACTCCGGTCACCATCGCCGACACCGCGTACCTCAGCCTCCGTGCAGTCGTTCCACCGCTCGATTCTCGGTGGGGAGCCGATTCTCTCCTCGACCAGGATAGGCGACGGGGTCGCGCTACCTGGCGATCGGGGAAGATCCTCGAAATCTAGTGCATCACAATAGTTTTCGATCGAACTAGCCGTTTTCAGGACCACTCGTCGTCGATATACGTCACAGTGACGTTACGCCCTGGTATGACTGGTCCTAAAAAACGCGGCTACTTTTTCTTCTGAGCTTCCATCATCTCGACGATTCTCTGAAGGTCGTCGACCGACCCGAATTCGACGACGATCTTGCCTTTTCGCTTACCCAGACTCACTGTCACCCTCGTGTCGAACGAATCCGAGAGGCGATCGGCCACATCCTGAAGACCCGGCATCTGGATCGGCTTGCGCTTCGGCGCCGGTTCGGGGGACTTACCGTCCTCTCGATTGGCCAGAGTGACGGCTTCTTCCGTCGCTCGAACCGAGAGACCCTCGGCCACGATGCGCGCAGCCAACGATTCCTGTGCATCCGATCCCGCGTCCAACGACAGCAATGCGCGTGCATGTCCCGCCGACAGGACACCGGCTGCGACACGTCTCTGTACCGGAATCGGCAGCTTCAGCAGACGGATCATGTTGGTCACGACGGGGCGTGAGCGACCGATCTTTGCCGCGAGTTCCTCGTGCGTCACATCGAATTCCTCGAGCAGCTGCTGATATGCGGCCGCCTCTTCGAGCGGATTGAGCTGTACGCGATGGATGTTCTCGAGCAGTGCGTCACGCAGCATTGCGTCGTCTGCGGTTTCCCGGACGATCGCGGGGATGGTCTCGAGGCCCGCCTCCTGGCTCGCGCGCCACCGCCGCTCGCCCATGACGAGTTGGTATTTGGCATCTCCTGCAGCTGCAGAACCGGATACGAGCCGCACCACGATCGGCTGCATGAGACCGAATTCGCGAATCGAGTGCACCAGTTCGGCAAGGGATTCGTCGTCGAAGACGTGCCTCGGCTGCTTGGGATTCGCCTCGATTCGGTCCGGCGAGATCTCCCGATACACGGCACCGACAGGGGAGAGGTCGTCCCCGTTCAGCACCGGCGGCGTCGGAGTAGGTGCCGTTGCAGTCTCTGTGGTGTCGTCGGACGCCGCTGCCCGCTTGGGCTTCGTCGAGGTATCCGGCTTGTCCTTGGCGTTGCGGTCGGCACCGATGATGACGTCGGCTGCTGCGTTGCCGAGGCGCGGTCCGGCATCGGGGCCCGTGGGGATCAGCGACGCGAGCCCGCGTCCCAGACCGCCCTTACGTGCTTGACTCATGTCCCTACTTCTTTCGTGCGTCGATGCCGGCCGAGCGAGCAGCGAGCTCTCGTCCGGCGTCCAAGTAACTCATTGCTCCACGTGAACCCGGGTCGTAATCCAGCACCGTCATGCCGTACCCGGGCGCCTCGGAGACCTTCACACTGCGCGGAATCACGGCACGCAGCACGGCATCGCCGAAGTGCTTCCGCACTTCCTCGGCGACCTGATCGGCCAGTTTGGTGCGGCCGTCGTACATCGTGAGGATGACGGTCGAGACGTGCAATTCAGGATTGAGATGGGACTGAACCAGCTCGATGTTCCGAAGCAGCTGCCCCACACCCTCCAGTGCGTAGTACTCGCATTGAATGGGAATCAGCACTTCGGTCGCCGCCACGAGCGCATTGACGGTCAGCAGGCCGAGTGAAGGTGGGCAGTCGATGAGGATGAAATCGGCGTCGAGTCCGGACAACTCCTCGACCGACAACGCCGTCTTGAGGCGTCCTTCTCGGGCAACCATAGAGACCAACTCGATCTCCGCACCCGCGAGGTCGATCGTCGCCGGGATGCAGAACAACCGCTCACTGTGCGGGCTCTGCTGGATTGCGTCTTTGGCCTTCACTTCGCCGATGAGCACTTCGTAGCTCGACGGCACCCCGGAGTGATGCTCGACGCCCAGTGCCGTGCTGGCGTTGCCCTGAGGGTCAAGATCCACCACCAAAACCGTCAGGCCCTGGAGCGCGAGTGCGGCTGCGAGGTTGACCGCCGTGGTGGTCTTGCCGACCCCGCCCTTCTGGTTGGCGATCGTCAGCATGCGTCGCTTCGCCGGCTTCGGTAGCGTCACCGATCCGGGATGCAAGACCTGACTGGCCCGGTGCGCCGCGGCCCCGATCGGGGTGTCGTCGGTCGAGATCGAGTTGGCGTACTCGAAGCCACTCGTCACCCCCGCCTTGCTGGCGGCTACGTTCGACGACTTCTTCTTGGACTCTGTTTCACGTGAAACAGCGGGATCCGACCCACCCGACATATGTGCTCCTTAGTGCGGAACTGAATGTGTTCTACGTTCGATACAGACGACGCGGGTCGATCCCCGCGATCGGACATCAGTGACGACTGAGCCGCCGCGGCTCACGGACTGCCCTGACGACGATGGTGGGCGTCGGAAGAAGACCGACACCGCACTCCACAACCTCCAGCTTGCCAGCACCCATACGGGTGAGGGAAGTCCTGTCGCGTTCGATCTCCTCACTTGCACTGGAACCCTTCAGCGCGAGCATCCGGCCGCGTTCGTGAACGAGGGGGAGAGACCATTTGGCGAGCTTCTCCAACGGTGCCACAGCCCTGGATGTGACGACATCCGCGCCACCGGCTTCCTTCTTCACGCCGGGCTGCTCGGCCCGCCCGCGTACGACCAACACGTTCAAATCGTGCTCGTCGATGAACTCGGCCAGATAGACGGTTCTACGAAGAAGAGGCTCGACGAGCGTCACCCGAAGATCCGGTCGAGCGATGGCGAGAGGGATACCGGGCAGACCGGCACCGCTGCCGATGTCGACCACAGTCTCGCCCTCGTCGATGAGTTCGCCGATCGCGGCGCAATTGAGAATGTGCCGCTCCCAGAGTCGCGGAACTTCCCGTGGACCGATCAGCCCTCGTTCGACCCCGGCGGTAGCCAAGGACTCGTGATACCTCCGGGCGAGATCCAGTCCATCTCCGAACATCTGCTCGGCGACGGCCATCAACTCGGTGCTATCCGACGCTTCTTGTTCCACGTGAAACATCATCCCGTGCTCGGGCATGGATCGCCAAACGACACCTCTGTAAGTTGCCCAAATCGTATGTCGTCGACCCTTGGGCTCCCATCCGTGTGCTTTGTCGCTACTCGATAGTTCGACCTCACCGAGACCGTTCAGCCTTGGGGGATCGCTCCGATGTTTCACGTGAAACCGTGGGAGGCTCCACGACAAAGGCCGCAATGATCGCGTTGCCGCGAACGGTCGACTGGGTGGCCCCGCGTGCCGAATAGTCGTGCACATGTTCATACGGACGAGGTCTCAGAGGCTCGGCGGTCGTGAACCATGTGCCGGTTCGGCCCGACCCATCCGGTACGAGAGCCCTTTCCTTTCTCCCATTCGACGTAGAGCGTCAGGCTGGGGACTCGAAGTGGATCGCTGTCCTTTGCCCTCCGCCGTCGTGTGTCCTCGGCCGGGCCGACTACGACCGTTGCTCCATAGACACTCGGCGAGCCCGCAAGCGAAGCACCCAACCGGCAGATTGACCCGACCACCATCGCGGGTCCTACAGAATCCGTCGATCCAATGAGGCCACCCAAGGACGGCGCTGTGGACAGCGGTCGTGCATCCGCCTTCCCACCCAGGATCTGAGCCACCACTTCGTCGAGACGAGTCATAACGCTGATAGCCGTCTCCGTGCTCTCGGCACCGCCACAGTTTCACGTGAAACCGGACAGCTCGCTCTGGTCGGACAGCGTCGGCGGTTTCGTCGTCCGGCAGCTTCTGAGACGTCATCTCGCACTCGACCGAGCCCGCTACATGTCAACCGTGGCTCCGCCACACAGCACCCGTCTCAATGCCGATTCCATGAGCCACTCGTTGGGACCGATTGTTGGGAACACCCGCCGTGGGGTCGTCCGCGATTGGCTCCCATGCTTCCGGATACGACGGCATTGCAGCCGGCACCCGTCAACCGGTCCCACGAACGTCATACGGTTCGTATCTGCTCCCGGAGTTCGGGTCACGACGGTTGTCGCGAGCACCCCACACCGGTCGAGGTCACGTCGCGCGGTTACGACTGCTCCTCGGGCCGGGTCCATCGATAACCCCGGGCATCGGCGAGAGCGTCTCCAAAACTGTCGCACGATTCGATGGCAGGACCGTGCCCTGGAACGTGTTTCACGTGAAACACGATCCGATTCTGCGGGTCGGATACGCAGTCGCCGGCGGCGGCGTCTCGATGACCGTCAGCTGGGCTCGGCGCCAAGTTCTACAACGGGTCCTGCTGACGATCAGTCTGGTCGTCGGATTTCGCAGGCGACCCTCGGTCCCTTCGATCGGTTGGATCACTTCACCCTCAGACGCAACTCGAAGACGACGGCTGCACGGCCATCGGGAGCGGCGACGCCATCCCCTCCACGTGCAATTGGGGTCGGACTCATGGAGCGAGCCGACATCAGTCCGAGCCAGCCCAGATTCGAGAAAGTGACAGCCGGCCAAGAGACCCGACTGTTTCACGTGAAACACGCACACGCGTCTGCACCCCTCGCGGGGCAACCTGGGTAGGTCGTTGTCCCTGCGCGACCGTCGTATAGATGACGCGACGCCGGGGCGCACTCACGATGAGTGATCCTCTGTTCGCAGACGTTCGCGATCCGATGCTGGGGTACCGAGTCCAGCTCGGCATGAAGCGACCGAAGGTGACTACGAGCCGCCACACGTCACGCCATAGCGAATCGACCATGATCGTCCGACACCACCTGCATCATCGCCGCCCCCGGACGCACCGCCGTCGCGTTCGAGAACGAGGTCATCACAGGATTCGACCACACGGAAACTGCTTCGCCTCATGCCTCGAAATGTTCGCGCGGCAAGCACAGCACAGTGACAACCCACCGTCCGTCGATCGGCTCACGTCTTCATCCGATACCGTCTCGGTAATCAGAAGAAGCAAACCTTCTCCCGACACGACAGCAGCGTTCGGGGTCATGAACTAGCCCGGTGTACCGGGCCGATACACGGAGGCCCGCCTGCCGTGTCCGCAAGCAACGGGCCACGGTGACGATGTGCCCGCTGCGGGCGCGCATCGCGGCAAGCGAACCGACGGTCGGATAGTCCGCTGCGCCACCGTGACTGATTACTTTCTCGAAAATTGGGACACAGCGCCCGCGTGCGTTGATGTGGCAGAACTGAGCGGGCGGTTCTGAGCGTCTGCACGATGGGTGGCCTCGGCTACTCGTGATCGGCTGGGGCACAGAGTTGGTTGACACCCTCCACCCCGCCAAGCTGGGAAGCGTTCCTCGAGCATCGGTTGTCGACTGAAAGGGACCGGGATCCAGTCGCATGATCTCCGTGCGTATGACCGCCAGAAGGGGAGCCGCCTCGATCTACCGATCGACATCTGCCTCAGCGTCCGTTTCACGTGAAACACGTCCTTCACGCCGCATGACACGGACAGAGCCACGCCGCGACCACCCGTCACAGTGACGAAAGACTTCGATACCGCTGGACCCGCTTTTTACCGCCCTCGGAGCCCCTCCGATCGGCGACACCCGGCACGAATTACACCCGTGCAATTCGAGTTGAGCATTCGATACAAACAACGATGGCCCCCACCGAAGTGGGGGCCATCGCTTACCGGAAGTGTTTACGCTTTGACGACGACTACCCGTCGAGCGGGTTCGACGCCGGTGCTCTCGCTTGCGACACCGTCGATCTTGGCGACTGCGTCGTGCACGATCTTGCGCTCGAACGGAGTCATTGGAGTCAGCTCTTCCCGCTCTCCGGATTCGAGTACTCGACGCGCTGCCTCGGCGCCGAGGTTCCCGAGCTCGGTGCGGCGCTTCGCGCGCCAGCCGGCGACGTCGAGCATCAGCTTGCTGCGCTCGCCCGTCGACTGCTGCACAGCCAGACGGGTGAGTTCCTGCAGAGCGTCGAGCACCTCGCCCTTGCGACCGACGAGCTTGGCGAGATCGTCTCCGCCGTCGATGCTGACGATCGCGCGATCACCCTCCACGTCGAGGTCGATGTCTCCGTCGAAGTCGAGCACGTCGAGAAGCTGCTCGAGGTAGTCGCCGGCGATTTCGCCTTCCTCGACCAAGTAATCCTCGTCGTCTTCGTCGTCTTCGTCATCCGACTCGGCAACGTCATCGGCACTTGCGGGAACCGACGGCGTCTTCTGCACGACGTCGTCGACGGTTGCTTCGTCGTCGGACTCCGTCTCGACGGCACTCACCTGATCGGTCTCGACCATCACGTCACCCACTCCATCCCCAGCTGCTGCGTTCCGTACTTCGTCGTTCTGTGCCTCTTCGGCGTGCGCTGCCATGTTCGTCCTTCTCTCGACGTGTCGGTCAGCGCCGCTTGCGCTTGGTCGACTTGTTCCTGTTCGCCTGCGGTCGCGGTGTGCTCGGAGTGGCTGACCCTGACGAGGAGTCCGTCCCGGTGGTTCCGGCTTCGGTCGACGACTCTTCACCTGTCGGTGCCATCTTCGAGAGCTTCGGCCGAGCACCTGGCTTGGGCTTCGTAGTCGAGACCGGCTTCACTCCGGGCTTGGGCGCATTCTCGGAGCGCTTCTCGACGGCGGCAGCGACCTTGGCGGCCTCTTCCTTGTCGATCTTGCCGAATACGAGGTGTTGCTGCGCGTAGGTCCAGGTGTTGTTGCTGACCCAGTAGAGCAG
The DNA here is from genome assembly GCF_004563845.1 of Rhodococcus sp. 1R11. Classification (NCBI taxonomy): domain Bacteria; kingdom Bacillati; phylum Actinomycetota; class Actinomycetes; order Mycobacteriales; family Nocardiaceae; genus Rhodococcus; species Rhodococcus sp. 1R11. Next base: position 105,412 of record NZ_SPNG01000006.1, read on the forward strand.
GATTGCCACCGGCAACAGTGCGCCGAACACCAGAACACCCAGTGGGAACACGTAGAGGGCGAGCTTGTTCATGATGGCCGACTGCGGATTTGCGGCCGCTGCGGCGCTCTGCCGGGCCACGGACGCACGTGAGTTCAGGTGCGTCATGACGGCCGCGATGATCATCAGGGGAATGGATACAGCCGCGATGACCCACGTGGACGGAATGGTCGCGTCGGGACCGACAGCGAAGGCGTTGAGCTGATCCTGCGGCATGGTGATCCATGCCGAGATGGGAGCTCCGAACAGGCGAGCATCCAGGAACGACTGGACATCGGCAACGCTGAACGCATAATTCGAGAGTTCGCGGTTCTGTTCCGGACTCAGGCCGAGCTGACCTACACCGGTTCCGGTGCGGTTGAACGAACGGAGGACGTGGAACAGGCCGATGAACACCGGTGCCTGTGCCAACACCGGGAGGCAGCCCATCAGCGGGTTGAAGCCGTGTTCTTTCTGCAGCTTCTGCATCTCGACGGCCATTTTTTGCTTGTCTTTGCCGTACTTCTTCTGCAGCGCTTTGATCTGCGGCTGCAGTTCCTGCATCTGCCGCGTCGTGCGTACCTGCTTGACGAAGGGCTTGTACAGGATCAGCCGGAGGGTGAAGACGAGGAAGACGACGGACAATGCCCAGGCAAAGCCATTGCTGGGGTCCTGGAACACAAAGCCGAACACCTTGTGCCACACCCAGAGAATCCAGGCAACCGGGTAGTAAATGAAGTCGAGCACGGCTCTATGTACTCCTCTGTTCTTCCACTCGCAGGAGATCGTGGTGTTCTTCGGTTTCGGTCAGCTCGGTGACGGTTGCGCGCCACCTACCGGGTTCGGGCACCGGGTCCCACCCTCCAGAGTGCCAGGGAGCACATTTGAGGAGGCGAACGACTGCCAGGAGCGAGCCCTTGGGCATCCCGTGCACCTGGAGCGCCTCGATGGCGTATTCACTGCAGGTGGGGGAGAAGCGACAGGTAGGGGGCCGCATCGGGGACACATAGGTCCGGTACAACACGATGCAGTAGACGAGAGTTCGAGCAGGAATGGAACGAAGGTTGCCCATGAATGTCATGACGGCGGACCCTTCGGAGCTTCGAGTAGACCGAGCTTCTTCAAACCTGAGCGCAGTTGAACGTGTAGATCTGCCGAGGATGCGTGTGCAGCACCCGGAAGTGCTCGGATGACCACGTCGGTGTTGTCCGCGAGCCCCTCGATCACCTCGGCACAGATATGCCGAAGCCGGCGCGCAACTCTATGACGAGTTACGGCCGGCCCGACTGCCTTGCTGACGATCAATCCGAAACGTGGCCCATGAACGGTGGATGCGATGTCCTGCTCGTGACGCGCGACAGCGTGTACGACCAGATCCGATCTACCCATTCGGCGTCCTCGACGCATCACCACGGTGAAATCACGTGCGCGGTGCAGTCGATTCGGCTCAGGAAGCATCCCGAGCTCCAAGCTTCGGACGAACGATTATCAGGCTGTGAGTTCTTTGCGGCCCTTGCCGCGACGTGCGGAAACGATTGCACGACCCGCACGGGTACGCATACGAAGACGGAAGCCATGAACGCGCGCGCGGCGGCGATTGTTCGGCTGGAACGTCCGCTTGCCCTTGGCCACGGTCAACACTCCTCGAGATTCGACGACGCCGATCTGTCGGCGCCTGCTGTAAAGGTTCTCAGCGAGTTCGGATGAAGTCGCTAGCCTCCCGAGCGAGAAATCCGAGTGAAGACAGACTGTGAGCAGCCAGCAAGCATCGGCCACCTCGCTATTGGGTGACTGTTCGAGAGTACTGATCGAGTCACCGGTGGTCAAACTCGCGCGGCATCGGTCGATTTGTCGATTCATACACAGGCCCCGGAGAAAGAGACGTCGGACCGGTAGAACAGTCGACGATATCTGTCGTTCCGTAGCGCCGCGCGACTGGTCGTTGCTGCGATCGAACGACTGACAATTGCTATCGGCGCAGGTCAGACTGTCGTGTACGTGATACCACGACCCCCGATGACGTTCGGGCTCACATCGGTGTCGTTTATCCACACCTGTGGATAATTGTGTGGAAACACAGTTCAGGTGGCATATTCGTACCTTGCGGGGTCCACCGAAGGACCCTTGTCTCGGCCGCGGAGGCGCACGATCGACGACGCTATCCGACGACGCGGTAGCGCGGGTTCGAAACGCCCCACCGAATCGGTTGTCGGAGTCCGGCGAGACCTACAAGCTCGACGACGGAGGGATCGACGTGAACGACGATCCGGATGCGCTTGCGCGCATCTGGCCCGAGGTAGTCGCGGAGCTGACGTCCGACCGACACAGTGGGTCGCCGCTGACCAAGGGCCAGAAGGCCTGGCTCGCGCTGGTCAAACCGCTCACGTTGACTCAGGGCTTCGCTCTGCTCGCCGTGCCGTCGACCTTCGCTCAGGAAGCGATCGAACGCGACCTGCGCGAACCCATCCTGGGAGCTCTCGGGCGTCATCTGGGACAGGGTGTCGAAGGTCTCGGCGTTCGTATCTCCGCTCCCGAAGACGAGAAGCTCGAAACGGAGCGGTCGACGTATCCCGATGCCGCCAGTTCTCCGACGTACCGGCGCCGCGTCCTGACCAGCCGAGACGACGAGCCCTCGGACTCGGAGACAGCCGATTACGAGGAAGTGGACGACGAGCGGGAAGCCCTCGCCAGCGTCCAGAACTCGTGGCCGACGTACTTCACCAAGCCACCGGAGTCGACGCCACCGTCGTCCGGTGCCAACAGCCTCAACTCGAAGTACACCTTCGACACGTTCGTGATCGGTGCCTCCAACCGGTTCGCGCACGCCGCCGCTGTAGCGATCGCCGAAGCACCGGCCCGGGCGTACAACCCACTGTTCGTGTGGGGGGCGTCGGGCCTGGGCAAGACTCACCTTCTGCACGCAGCCGGACACTATGCCCAGCGTCTGTTCCCCGGGATGCGGGTCAAGTACGTCTCCACCGAGGAATTCACCAACGACTTCATCAACAGTCTCCGTGACGACCGCAAGGTGGCGTTCAAGCGCCGTTATCGCGAGACCGATGTGCTGCTGGTCGACGACATTCAGTTCATCGAAGGCAAGGAAGGTATCCAGGAGGAGTTCTTCCACACCTTCAACACGCTGCACAACGCCAACAAGCAGATCGTGGTCTCGTCCGACCGGCCACCCAAACAGTTGGCGACCCTCGAGGAACGGCTACGCACTCGCTTCGAGTGGGGCCTGATCACCGACGTCCAGCCACCGGAGCTCGAGACGCGGATCGCCATTCTGAGCAAGAAGGCTCGGATGGATCGACTCGACGTGCCGCACGATGTCCTGGAGCTGATCGCCAGCCGCATCGAGCGCAACATCCGCGAGCTCGAAGGCGCCCTCATTCGCGTGACGGCATTCGCCTCGTTGAACGGACAGGCCCTCGACCTCACCCTCGCCGAGGTCGTTCTGCGTGATCTGATTCCCGATTCGTCCAGCCTGGAGATCAACGCGGCCACGATCATGGCCGTCACCGCGGAGTACTTCGACACGTCCATCGAGGACCTGTGCGGACCGGGTAAGGCCCGAGCATTGGCCATGGCCAGGCAGATCGCGATGTACCTCTGTAGAGAGCTGACCGACCTGTCGCTACCGAAGATCGGTCAGACGTTCGGCCGAGATCACACGACGGTCATGTACGCGGACAAGAAGATTCGCAAGGAAATGACCGAGCGTCGCAAGGTATACGACCAGGTCCAGGAGTTGACGGCCCGCATCAAGCAGCGCTCGAAGCGATAGACCCACCGGTTCTCCGGCAACGACGGCGACGGCGCCGATTCCCATTGCGGGGGTCGGCGCCGTCGCCGTTTTCGTCGGTGATCGCTGTTGCCTCGGTTCGACTCGGGCGTCGATCGAACACAATCCCCAGCCGATTCCGGACCGATCCAGGGCCGAATCTGGGTCGATTCTGGGCCGAATCGGATGACATTTCGGAGCCGTCGACCATTGATTCACACCTGTGGATAACCATGTGGACAACCGTCGACTTCTGGGGATGGAATGTGGGCGCCTGTGCACCGATGCGATTGGTCCACAGGCAGCCGTCCGTCAACCGCAGATTGGTCCCGAGTTCATCCCCACGACACCACGCCGAGCCACCAGCAGGGCGAGGGCTCCATGCACAGATTGCACAGGACCTATTAATACTTCTGTTTTCTCCTTGAAAGAACTTCTTTGAAAACAGGTGTTGGGGAACGATCCGTTCACAGCCCCCTTCCGGCGACCGCATCGATGCCCTTCGCGGCCTCGCCCGAGCTTTCAACTTCGTCTCGAAGGGCATACGGTGTGCTTGCGCTGGATGTGCCAGACTCGTCGTTGCATCGGTTGGAGCCGCGACGATCGTGGTCGCACCGCTCGACTGTGCATACGAATGCCCCGAACGAGAGGAAATGCCGAGCGATGGAGCTTGGAAGTTTGAAGTTTCGCGTTGCTCGTGAAGATTTCTCCGATTCCGTGGCGTGGGTGGCCCGCAGCCTGCCGTCCCGGCCGCCGGTACCCGTTCTCGGTGGAGTTCTGCTCGCCGCCGACGAACAGGGATTGACGGTCTCGGGCTTCGACTACGAGGTCTCCGCCCAGGTGAAGGTCTCGGCCGAGGTGGCCACCGCAGGACGAGTTCTGGTGTCGGGCAAGCTACTTGCCGATATCACCAAGTCCTTGCCGAACAAGCCTGTCGACGTCACGGTCGATGGAACCCGCGTTCTGGTCAACTGCGGGAGCGCGAAATTCTCGCTGCCGACGATGCCGGTCGAGGACTATCCTCAGCTCCCCGAATTGCCCAGCAACACCGGTTCGCTGGCCGGTGACGTCTTTTCCGAGGCAATTGCCCAGGTCGCCATTGCGGCGGGCAAAGACGACACGCTTCCCATGCTGACCGGTATTCGTGTCGAGATCGACGGCACCAACGTCGTGCTGGCGGCGACCGACCGATTCCGGTTGGCGGTTCGTGAGGTGGACTGGACTCCCGCCGGCGCCGACACCACCACCGCAGTGCTGATTCCGGCGAAGACCCTGTCCGAGTCGGCCAAAACGCTCGGCGGCAACGCGAGTTCTCCTGTCGAGCTCGCTCTCGGTTCGGGTTCCTCCATCGGGAGCGACGGTTTGCTCGGAATCGTCAGCGACGGGCGCCGCACGACCACTCGTCTGCTCGATGCGGAATTCCCGAAGTTCCGTCAGTTGCTGCCGGCAGAGCACACGGCCGTCGCGACGCTCGAGATCGCGTCGCTGGTCGAGGCCATCAAGCGCGTGGCTCTCGTCGCCGAACGCGGTGCGCAGGTGCGTCTGGAATTCAACGCCGAAGGTGTGCTGCTCTCGGCAGGCGGCGACGATGCCGGCCGCGCCGAGGAAGCTCTGCCGGCCGACTTCCAGGGCGAGGCGCTCACCATTGCGTTCAACCCGGGGTACCTCATCGACGGCCTGTCCTCCTTGCACAGCGAGAAGGTCACGTTCGGTTTCACCACCCCGAGTCGGCCTGCAGTGCTGCGTCCGACGTCGGACGAGGAACTGGTGCCCGACGATTCCGGTAAGTTCGCGGCGCCTCAGTCCCAGTACACCTATCTGTTGATGCCGGTCAGGCTGCCGGGCTGATCCTGCCTGGTTACTGTTGGAGCTGCGGGATCGTACGAGTCGTTCCGTCGGCTCCACTCCCGCTCGACCGGATTTACACCTGACACAGACAAGGACGCTTCCTCATGCAGCTGGGCTTGGTCGGTCTCGGAAAAATGGGCTTCAACATGCGCGAGCGGCTGCGCGAGCACGGCCACGAGGTCATCGGTTACGACCCGAGGCCCGAGGTGACGGACACCCCGTCGCTCGCCGGTCTCGCGGAGTCCCTCACCGCTCCCCGCGTGGTGTGGGTGATGGTGCCCTCCGGACAGATCACCCGGGACACCATCATCGGACTCGGAGATGTTCTCGAACCGGGCGACCTGGTGATCGACGGCGGAAACTCGCGCTTCACCGATGACAAGCCCAACGCAGAACTGTTGGACGCCAAGGGAATCGGTTACATCGATGCCGGTGTTTCGGGTGGTGTCTGGGGATTGAAGAACGGCTACGGCCTGATGGTCGGCGGAGACGACGAGCACGTTGCACGCGCTATGCCGATCTTCGACGCCCTGCGCCCGGAAGGGGAACGCGCGGACGGATTCGTCCACGCCGGTCCTGTCGGTGCCGGGCATTACTCGAAGATGGTGCACAACGGCATCGAATACGGATTGATGCAGGCGTACGCCGAGGGATACGAAATCCTCGAGGCCGAAGAATTGGTGCAGGACGTGCAGGGTGTACTGCGGGCCTGGAGCAAGGGCACCGTCGTGCGGTCGTGGCTGCTCGATCTGTTGGTCGAGGCACTGGGTCAGGATCCGGAGTTCAGTGAGATCTCGGGGTACACAGAGGATTCCGGCGAGGGTCGATGGACCGTCGAGGAGGCCATTCGGCATGCCGTACCCGCCCCGGTCATCTCCGCAGCTCTGTTCGCGAGATTCGCGTCGCGACAAGAAGATTCGCCTGCAATGAAGGCAGTGTCGGCGTTGCGGAACCAGTTCGGCGGGCATGCCGTCAAGAAGGCGGATGCGGACGAGACACTGCGCGCACCCGCGCCGAAGAACACCGAGTAAGTGTTCGTACGGTCTTTGCAACTTCACGATTTCCGGTCCTGGGACGACGTCATCGTCGACCTGGGCCCGGGATCGACCGTGTTCGTCGGGCCCAACGGACACGGTAAGACCAACTTGCTGGAATCACTCGGATATCTGTCGACGCTGTCCTCACACCGGGTCTCGACCGATGCTCCGATGATCAGGGCGGGTGCGTCCACCGCGTTCGTCGGGAGCGCCGTGGTCAACCACGGACGCGAGTTGATCATCGACGTCGAACTGCTCGAGGGCAAGGCGAACAAGGCGAGGATGAACAGGTCTCCGCTGCGTCGTCCACGAGAAATTCTAGGTGTACTGCAGAGTGTGTTGTTCGCGCCCGAGGACCTCTCTCTGGTGCGCGGAGACCCGAGTGAGCGTCGTCGGTATCTGGACGAGCTGCTGACCACCAGAATTCCTCGAATGGCCGCTGTGCGTGCAGATTACGACAAGGTGCTGCGTCAGCGGTCTGCACTGCTCAAGACTGCCAGCGGGCCGCTCCGTCGAGGCTCGTCGTCCACCGACGGCTCGAGTGCGCTGGCCACGCTCGACGTCTGGGACGGCCATCTTGCTGCCCACGGTGCCCGATTGCTTTCGGCCAGAATATCTTTGGTGCACGAGCTGATGCCCTTCGTGCAGCAAGCCTACGAGTCGATAGCACCGGAATCGCGGCTGGCAACATTGTCCTATCGCTGCAGCCTCGCCGAGGCACTGCCGCCGGAATTCTCCGATGCCGGCCGAGCACCGGAGTCCGACGACGTCGATGTTTTGGAAGCTGCTTTCCTGCACCAACTTTCGGTGATGAGACAGCGAGAGATCGAACGTGGGGTGTGTCTGGTCGGTCCGCATCGAGACGATCTGGAGTTGATGCTCGGCGACCGACCCACCAAAGGCTTTGCCAGCCATGGTGAATCGTGGTCGTATGCACTCTCTCTTCGGCTCGGCTCCTTTTCCTTGCTGCGCGAGGACGGGACCGACCCCGTCCTGATGCTCGACGACGTGTTCGCCGAGCTCGACCGCAAGCGACGCACGGCCCTCGCGGCGGTCGCGGCCGATGCGGAACAGGTACTGATCACGGCGGCGGTTCCCGAGGACGTGCCACCCGAACTCGATGCACGACGGTACGGCGTCGAGGCTCGTCAGGAATCCGATTCCGGTGCAGCAGGACGTATTTCGACCATCACCGAACTGTCGACGTCGGACAGTGAGGTGTCATGAGCGACGAAGCGAACTCACCCGTGCCGGATGAGCAGCCGGAGCTGAAGGGCGTCGACCTCGCTCGTCGGGCGCTCGAAGATGCCCGGGCGGCGGCCAAGGCGAGCGGCAAGTCGGTCGGTCAAGGTCGTTCGTCACCGACCGGTGGAGTCCGGGCACTGCGGGGGCGTCGACGACGGGGTTGGTCGGGAGCCGGCCCCGACGATCGGGATCCGCAGGCATTCGGTGCACTGGCCAACAGCATCGCGTCCAAGCGTGGGTGGTCGGCCAAGGTATCGGAGGGTGCCGTGCTGGGGCGCTGGCCCAGCGTCGTCGGTGAGGACATCTCGGCCCACGCAGACCCCACCGGTCTCAAGGACGGTGTACTCAGTATCTCCGCCGAGTCGACTGCATGGGCAACGCAGCTCAGACTGATGCAGTCGCAGATTCTGGCGAAGATCGCGGCGGCGGTAGGCCACGGTGTGGTCACGTCGCTTCGGATCACCGGGCCGACGACGCAGAGCTGGCGAAAGGGCGAGCGTCACGTCAAGGGTCGAGGTCCGCGGGACACGTACGGATAGTGAAAGTTCCCAACGGCGGTTTGTCGTAGCCCCTGGTACACGTGATCCTCAACAGATGTTGGGGGCAGTGTTGCTGTGAGACTGTCGGTATGCGTAGCGTGATTCGGGACACGCAACGGTCGGGGGACCGAATACTGTTCCATGCGGCCATCGGACGAGGAGAAGTTGTGTCCACACCTACGAAGAAGACGTCGACAACGGCTGTCGACGTCGACGGAACCCCCGAAGATCGAGTAGTTCTCCACGCCCGCAACGTCGAGTTCGACTGGAATACCCTGCCGCTGCACTACATGGACGGCAATCCCTTGGCCACGCATCTGATCAATGTGATGCACCTGCTTCTGCCCGAGGGTGAGGAGTGGTTCGTGCGCACGTTCAAAGAGGCGTTGCCGCTGATCCACGACGATCAGTTGCGAGACGACGTGATCGGCTTCATCGGCCAGGAAGCCATGCATGCGCAGGCCCACACCGAAGTCCACGACCAGCTTCGTGCCCATGGCATCGACGTCGATCCGTACGTCGACCAGATGAAGTTCCTGTTCGGACGCGCGCTCGGCAATCGCTCGGGCCACGGTCAGAACAGTCTGGTGGAGCGGCTCGCCTTGATCGCCGCCGCCGAGCATCTGACCGCGTTTCTCGGTGACTGGGTTCTCAACGCGCGCGAGCTCGACGAAGCCGACGTCGATCCGGTCATGCTCGACCTGTTGCGGTGGCACGGCGCCGAGGAAGTCGAGCATCGTTCCGTGGCATACGAGGTGATGCGCTACTTCGACGTTCGTCCGGCGCGGCGTATCCGTACCTACGTCGTCATCGCACCGACACTCGTGTGGTTCTGGACGCGCGGCGTGCGCTACTTGATGAGCCAGGATCCGACGCTGGCTCATCTGTCGCCCAAGGAACGGACACCGTCGTTCCGAGAATTCAGGCGAGTGGCGAAGTCCGGTCTGTTCCCGACACCGATGTCGATGGTGAAGGCATCGTTGCGGTACTTCAAGAGCACATATCACCCGTCTCAGGAAGGCTCGACGGCCCAGGCCGTGCAGTATCTCGCCACCTCGCCGGCGGCGCGGTCCGCTGATCGATGACCAAACGCACGTTGCGGAGCAGGCTCGACGCGATGGCTCGAAAGGTCGACTCGTTTCGAGTCGGCCGCACGATTCCACAGAATCTGTACGGGCGAGACGAGCCGGATCAGACGGTGTCACTGGTCACCGACGCGCTGGACAAGTGGTTCGCCCTACTCGACAACGGTGAGTACGACGCGACGTTCGCGGCACCTCCCGTCGTGCGCACCCGAGAACTGACACTGGTCTCCCGTGACGTTCTCTGCATCGACGAACAGGTCGTCCAGCTGACCTTCGCCGCCGCCGACGGGTCGGCCCTGCCGGCGTGGGCACCGGGGATGCACCTGGATTTCTACCTCCCGTCCGGTCGGCGACGGCAGTACTCCCTGTGCGGATCGCCCAGCGACGACACGTACTCGATCGCGGTACGACTCGTGCCCGACGGCGGCGGCGGATCTCCGGAGATGCATGCCCTGACGGTCGGCACTCGGGTGTCGATCAGGGGGCCGCGCAACGGGTTTCCGTTCGTACCGTCCGAACACGCAGTCTTCGTCGCCGGTGGAATCGGTATCACCGCGATCATCTCGATGGTGCGCCGAGCTCGCGATCTGGGCATGGACTGGCACCTCGTGTACTGCGGCCGCTCACGCGAGTCGATGCCGTTTCTCGACGAGATAAAGGCCTGGGATTCCGCCCGGGTCACCGTGCGTACCGACGACGTGGACGGCATGCCGTCGAGCATGGATCTGTTGGGCTCGACGGCCCCCGGCGGTTCGGTGTACGTGTGTGGCCCGCCGCCGATGATCGACCTCGTTCGCGCCTCGTTCGACGCCCTCCCGGCAACGCATCTGCACTTCGAGCGCTTCTCGCCGCCGCCGGTGAAGAACGGGACGGAATTCGAGGTGCAGCTCGTCGATTCCGGCGAAATCCTGTCGGTCGGTGCGGAAGAGACTGCACTGCAAGCCATTCGACGTATCAGGCCGGATGTCGCGTATTCGTGCCAGCAGGGTTTCTGTGGCACGTGCCGGGTGCGAGTGCTCAGCGGAACACCGCAGCATCGAGAGAATCGGCTGACGACCGAGGAGCAGCGGCACGAGATGTTGATCTGTGTCTCGCGTTCGGACGGAGAACGGATCGTCCTCGATCTGTAGTCGAATCGCCGGTTTTACCCTTCATCTTTGTCGTCCGATGTCGAGAAAATGCGCCTGTGAAGCAATCAGGGGCCTTTTAGGGGTGTCATCGTCCCCATGCTGTCGCAGCCACCCAGTACTATGGACCGGTACGACATCAAGCCCGGAACAAACGCATGGACCGAGCACGGCCGAAACGACCGTGCCGACCCTGCGGTAGCACCTACGTCAGGTGTGAGCGGGGTAGTGGACGCGTAGAAGGAGAACCAGCTAACCGTGGCTGCCCAGAAGTCAGGTAACAGTGAGAACAGCAAGGATTACGGCGCATCTTCCATCACGGTCCTCGAGGGCCTGGAAGCAGTCCGTAAGAGGCCCGGTATGTACATCGGTTCCACCGGTGAACGAGGCCTGCACCACCTGATCTGGGAGGTCGTCGACAACTCCGTCGACGAGGCCATGGCCGGCTACGCCTCCACCGTCGACGTCACCATCCACGAGGACGGCAGCGTCGAGGTCAAGGACGACGGCCGCGGTATCCCCGTCGCCATGCACTCCTCCGGTGTTCCCACCGTCGAGGTCGTCATGACCCAGCTGCACGCCGGTGGCAAGTTCGACTCCGACTCCTACGCGGTGTCCGGTGGTCTCCACGGTGTCGGTATCTCCGTCGTGAACGCACTCTCGACCAAGGTCGAACTGCAGATCGCGCGTGACGGTCACCGCTACAAGCAGACCTACGACTACGCCAAGCCCGGCCCGCTCGAGACCGTCGGCGACACCACGGAGACCGGCACCACAGTGCGTTTCTGGGCCGACGGCAAGATCTTCGAGACCCTCGACTACAGCTTCGAGACCGTGCATCGTCGCCTGCAGGAGATGGCGTTCCTCAACAAGGGACTGACCATCAACTTCACCGACGAGCGAGTCGCGGCCACCGACGCCACCGAGGAAGAACTCGGCGAGACCGCCGAGGCACCCAAGACCGCCGAGGAAGAGCAGGCCGACGCGGCCAACGCGAAGCCGGCCAAGGTTCGTAAGCGGACGTACCACTACCCCGACGGTCTGGTGGACTTCGTCAAGCACATCAACCGCACCAAGACCGCGATTCACAACTCGGTCGTCGGCTTCACCGGCAAGGGCGAGGGCCACGAGGTCGAGATCGCCATGCAGTGGAACGCCGGCTACTCCGAGTCGGTGCACACCTTCGCGAACACCATCAACACGCACGAGGGCGGAACCCACGAAGAGGGTTTCCGTACCGCTCTGACGTCGACGGTGAACAAGTACGCCATCGAGAAGAAACTGGTCAAGGAAAAGGACGTCAAGCTCACCGGCGATGACATCCGCGAGGGCCTGGCCGCCGTCATCTCGGTGCGAGTCGGGGAGCCCCAGTTCGAGGGACAGACCAAGACCAAGCTCGGCAACACCGAGATTCGGTCGTTCGTGCAGAAGGCGTGCAACGAGCACCTGTCGCACTGGTTCGAGTCCAACCCGGCCGATGCCAAGACCATCATCAACAAGGCCGTGTCGTCCGCGCAGGCCCGCATGGCCGCGCGCAAGGCACGAGAGTTGGTGCGCCGCAAGAGCGCAACCGATATCGGTGGCCTGCCCGGCAAGCTCGCCGACTGCCGCTCGAACGATCCGAGCAAGTCCGAGATCTACATCGTGGAGGGCGACTCCGCCGGCGGCTCGGCCAAATCCGGCCGCGACTCGATGTTCCAGGCGATCCTGCCGCTGCGCGGAAAGATCATCAACGTCGAGAAGGCTCGCATCGACCGCGTCCTCAAGAACAACGAGGTCCAGTCGATCATCACCGCGTTCGGCACCGGCATTCACGACGAGTTCGACATCGCCAAACTGCGCTATCACAAGATCGTGCTGATGGCCGATGCCGACGTCGACGGCCAGCACATCTCCACGCTGCTGATGACCCTGTTGTTCCGGTTCATGCGGCCGCTGATCGAGAACGGCCACGTCTACCTGGCCATGCCGCCGCTGTACAAGCTCAAGTGGAGCCGCGGCGAACCGGATTTCGCGTACTCCGACCGCGAGCGCGACGGTCTGCTCGAGGCCGGTATCGCCAACAAGCGCAAGATCAACGTCGAGGACGGCGTCCAGCGCTACAAAGGCCTCGGCGAGATGAACGCCAAGGAACTGTGGGAAACCACGATGGACCCGGCAGTGCGAGTTCTTCGTCTGGTCACTCTCGACGATGCCGCGGCCGCGGACGAACTGTTCAGCGTCCTGATGGGTGAAGACGTGTCCGCCCGCCGAAGCTTCATCGCGCGTAACGCGAAAGATGTTCGCTTTCTTGACGTTTAGTCGTTTCTCGGACGCACCGCACTCAGTGTCGGTGCGTCCGACGACCGTTTTCGAGGAGATCTTCTATGTCTGACATCACCGAACCGCCGGTCGGGCCCCCGCCGGGCTCGACCACCAACGCCGAGGGCGGCGACCGGATCGATCCGGTCGACATCCAGCAGGAGATGCAGCGCAGCTACATCGATTACGCGATGAGCGTCATCGTCGGCCGCGCGCTACCCGAGGTCCGCGACGGTCTCAAGCCGGTGCACCGACGTGTGCTGTACGCGATGTACGACTCGGGCTTCCGTCCCGACCGCAGTTACGTCAAATCCGCACGCCCCGTTGCGGAAACGATGGGTAACTACCACCCCCACGGCGATACCTCGATCTACGACGCGCTCGTGCGTCTGGCTCAGCCGTGGTCGATGCGGTACCCACTGGTCGACGGCCAGGGCAACTTCGGTTCGCGCGGCAACGACGGCGCCGCCGCCATGCGATACACCGAAGCGCGCCTGACCCCGCTCGCCATGGAGATGCTGCGCGACATCGACGAGGAAACCGTCGACTTCATCCCCAACTACGACGGCAAAACCCAAGAGCCGACGGTACTTCCGTCGCGCGTGCCCAACCTGTTGATGAACGGCTCCAACGGTATCGCCGTCGGCATGGCCACCAATATTCCGCCGCACAACCTGCGTGAACTCGGCGACGCGGTGTTCTGGGCCCTCGACAACTTCGAGGCCGACGAGGAAGCGACTCTCGCGGCCTGCATGGAACGCGTCAAGGGTCCCGACTTCCCCACCCACGGACTCATCGTCGGCGGCCAGGGAATTCAGGATGCGTACTCGACCGGCCGCGGTTCGATCCGGATGCGCGGCGTCGTCGAGATCGAGGAAGACTCCAACGGTCGCACGACGATCGTCATCACCGAATTGCCCTTCCAGGTCAACCCCGACAACCTGATCACCTCGATCGCCGAGCAGGTTCGTGACGGCAAGCTGTCCGGTATCTCGAAGATCGACGACGAGTCCTCGGACCGCGTCGGTATGCGCATCGTCGTGACGATCAAGCGCGATGCCGTCGCCAAGGTCGTCCTGAACAACCTCTACAAGCATTCGCAGTTGCAGACCAGCTTCGGCGCCAACATGCTTTCGATCGTCGACGGCGTGCCGCGCACCCTGCGGCTCGATCAGATGATCCGGTACTACGTCACTCACCAACTCGACGTGATCGTTCGTCGTACGCGGTACCGCTTGCGCAGAGCCGAGGAGCGCGCCCACATTTTGCGCGGCCTCGTGAAGGCGCTCGACGCGTTGGACGAGGTCATCGCCCTCATCCGTGCGTCGCAGACGGTCGATCTCGCCAAGCAGGGCTTGATCGATCTGCTCGACATCGACGAGATCCAGGCGCAGGCGATCCTCGACATGCAGCTGCGGCGCCTCGCCGCCCTCGAGCGCCAGAAGATCATCGACGAGTTGGCCGAACTCGAACGCACCATCGCCGACCTGCAGGACATCCTGGCCAAGCCGGAGCGTCAGCGTCAGATCGTGCGAGACGAGCTGGCCGAGATCGTCGAGAAGTTCGGCGACGACCGTCGAACGCGGATCATTGCCGCCGACGGTGACGTCAACGACGAGGATCTGATCGCCCGGGAGAACGTGGTGGTCACGATCACCGAGACCGGATACGCCAAGCGCACCAGAACCGATCTGTACCGCTCGCAGAAGCGCGGCGGCAAGGGCGTGCAGGGAGCGGGCCTGAAGCAGGACGACATCGTCAGCAAGTTCTTCGTCTGCTCGACGCACGACTGGATCCTGTTCTTCACCACCAAGGGTCGCGTCTACCGGGCCAAGGCGTACGAACTGCCCGAGGCCAACCGCACGGCACGCGGACAGCACGTCGCGAACCTGCTCGCTTTCCAGCCCGACGAGCGCATCGCGCAGGTCATCCAGATCAAGACCTACGAGGATGCTCCCTACCTTGTGCTCGCCACCAAGGGCGGTCTGGTCAAGAAGTCACGCCTGACCGACTTCGACTCCAACCGCAGCGGCGGCATAGTCGCGGTCAACCTGCGCGGCGACGACGAATTGGTCGGCGCAGTGCTCGCATCCTCCGAAGACGATCTGCTGCTCGTCTCGGCACAGGGTCAGTCGATCCGATTCTCGGCCACCGACGAGGTACTGCGACCCATGGGCCGCGCGACGTCCGGTGTGCAGGGCATGCGCTTCAACGGTGAGGACGAGCTGCTGTCGCTCAACGTGGTCAGCGAGAACAAGTTCCTGCTGGTGGCGACATCGGGCGGTTACTCCAAGCGCACAGCGATGGAGGACTACCCGCAGCAGGGCCGCGGCGGAAAGGGAGTACTGACAATCCAGTACGACCCCAAGCGTGGCACGCTGGTGGGAGCTCTCATCGTCGACGACGAGGACGAGCTGTACGCCATCACGTCCAGTGGTGGCGTAATCCGAACCGCTGCCAAGCAGGTTCGGAAAGCCGGCCGACAGACCAAGGGCGTGCGGTTGATGAATCTCGGTGAAGGCGACACACTGCTCGCGATAGCGCGCAACGCCGACGAGATCGAACCGGACGCAGCAGGTCCCGAAGACGATGCACCGAAGGAGTCGTAAGTGAGCACTCCCAACCGGCCTGGCAGCAGGCCAGGCCCCACGGGTGGACCGGACAACAGGGACGCTGCCCAGACCGAGCAGCCACCGCGTTCGGCACCTCCCGAAGGTGCCCGGCCGGGAAGCCGCCCCCAGCCGGCGACGCGTCCGGCACCGCAACAGGGTGCTCGTCCGCCGGCACGCCCGGCACAAGGTGGTCCGGCCGGTCCGCCCCGTCCGACTCAGGGACCTCCGCCGCAGCGTCCACCAGCACCGCAGGGGCAGCCGGGTCATCAGGGGCATCAGGGGCATCAGGGGCAGCCGGCACCGCAGAGTCCGCCGCCTCGAGCACCTCAGCAGGGACCGGACCAGTCTCGTCCGCCTCAGCCGGCCAATGGTCGGCCCGGTGAGCCGGGTGCGGCAAACGCCGACGGCGCTCGTCCCGCCAACGGTCAGCCGTCGCAGGGTCAGGGGCCGTCCGGTCCCGCATCTCGGCCTGCTCCGCCGCGTCCCGCCAACGATGCTGCTCCTGCCGACGGATCGACCGAGTCGAAGGCTCCGGCACCGACCCAGGCGATACCGACTCAGCGCGGAGACGGCCCGCAGGGTGGTTCCGGCACTCCGCCGTGGCAGCGCGGTCCCGGCCAGCGTCCTGCACAGCAGGGGCCCGACGACCGTCAGCCCCAGAACCAACCTCAGACGAACCTGTCCGGGCGCGGCACCGCGTTGCCGGCGACAGGCGAGTTCGATCGTTCGACAGTGGCTGCTGCATCCACCTCGGCAGAGCCGGGCCAGCGTGAATCGGGTGAGGACAAGACCGAACGACGCGAGGCAGCGCGGTCGAAGGCGGCCGTGATCGACGGACCGACCCGACACATCGAGCGCAAGGATCTGGCGAAGGACATGCCGGATCTGTCTGCCACCCGGCATCCCGAGTCGGCAGCAGCCGATCGCGCAGCCCCCACCGCTATCACGGCGGTACCCAGCGCGGACGGCGATCCTCTGCGGGCGACGATCCAGATTCGCAAGATCGATCCCTGGTCGACGCTCAAGATCGCTCTTGTCATCGCTGTGTCGCTGTTCTTCGTGTGGATGGTGGCCGTCGGCCTGCTCTACGCCGTTCTCGACGGCATGGGTGTGTGGGACCGCCTCAACAGTGCCTTCACCGAGATCGTCAACGAATCCGGCGACGGTGGACTCGTCAGCGCCGGTCAGGTGTTCGGCTACGCAGCAGTGATCGGTGTGATCAATGTCGTACTGTTCACCGCACTCACCACGATCGGGGCCTTCATCTACAACCTGTCGTCGGACCTGGTCGGCGGCGTCGAAGTGACGCTGGCAGATCGCGACTGACCAGCACGAACGACTGCCGTATCGGGCCGTTTTGGAAGACAGCGGCCCGATACGGTAATCTCATCCCTCGGTTCGAGGAGAGCAATTCTTCGGCCCGAAGCAGTATCGAGGGCCTATAGCTCAGGCGGTTAGAGCGCTTCCCTGATAAGGAAGAGGTCGGAGGTTCAAGTCCTCCTAGGCCCACACCGAACGAACGAAAAGAGGCAGGACGTGAAAATCCTTCTTCTTGTTGCATCGGTGGTGATAGCAGTGCTGACTGTATCGAAGGTGCGCTCCACGCGCAGCTCGGAAGGCGTCTGGCACAGCATCTCCACCGGGTGACAATCGCTCGGAGAGAACGTGTAAAGTTCGTGCACGTTCGACAGCAACACCCGGGGCCTTAGCTCAGTTGGTAGAGCGCTGCCTTTGCAAGGCAGATGTCAGGAGTTCGAATCTCCTAGGCTCCACAATCAAAAGGACGTCCATTCCGATGGACGTCCTTTTTTGTGTTTCCACCCCGCTGCCGCTCGCCCCCAAGTCCACTAGATGTGACATTGACCCCCGAAAAGTCCACCGAACGTGACATCGAGTCCCGGACGGGCGGAGGGCTGCTTCATCCACCGCCGTTGTGACTCGGACCAACCGCTGTCGAGATCGGTGCCCAGATATCCAGATCATCGTTCGATTCGTTTCGCATCGCGTCCGTGGTCTTTAGCGTTCTTCGGGTACAGCAGCGTCGGTTCTCGGATCGACGGGACAGGTCGCGACGGCGCACCGCAGGGGGGTGTGCCGTCGTTCGATCTCGGCGTCTCGGATCGGTCTTCGGTTCGGGCGTCTCATATTTCTCGGAGGAGCCCCACAGATGACGCGTGTTCTCGATCATGAAGAGTTGTTGACCGAGCTCGACGGCACGTTGGAAGCCAACCTGAATCGCCATCTGTCGATGGCGAAGGAATGGCATCCGCATGATTACGTCCCGTGGGATCTGGGTCGCAATTTTGCGGCGATGGGTGGGGAGGACTGGTCGCTGGAACAGTCGTCGTTGTCGGAATTGGCGCGCACGGCGATGATCACCAATCTGTTGACCGAAGACAATCTGCCGTCGTACCACCGCGGTCTGGCCGACAACTTCTCGTTGGACGGCGCATGGGGCACCTGGGTGGGCCGCTGGACTGCGGAGGAGAACCGCCACGGGATCGTCATGCGCGACTATCTGGTGGTGACACGGGCCGTGGACCCGGTCGAGCTGGAGCGGGCTCGTATGCACCACATGACGGTCGGTGTCGACGCCCCGATGGACGGCTCCAATTTCTTGCACTCGGTGGCGTACGTGACGTTCCAGGAGCTCGCGACGCGCGTGTCGCACCGCAACACGGGTCTGGCCTGTGGCGATCCGATCGCCGATCGAATGCTGGCCCGGGTGGCCGCGGACGAGAATTTGCACATGATCTTCTACCGGAACCTCGGCGAGGCGTCGCTCGACCTGGTGCCGGACCAGATGGTGCGTGCCATCGCCGATGTCGCGACGGATTTTCAGATGCCGGGACTGAACATGCCGAACTTTCGGAAGAACGCCATGATTCTGGCAAAGCACGGGATTTACGATCTTCGCCAGCATCTGGACGAGGTGTTGATGCCGGTGCTGCGCAAATGGAACATATTCGAGCGCAACGACTTCAGCGGTGAGGGCGAGCGGGACCGCGATCGTCTGGCTGCGTTCGTACAGGATTTGGAGTCGAAGGCGACGAAGTTCGAGGAATCCCGCGATCGACTGTTGGCGCGGGAGGCAGCGCGGGCCGCGAAAGCGTCCTGACCTGCTACGCAATCGCTGCTGCGGGTCGTGATCGAAGCTCGGAGGTGTTAGAGTCCGGTCACGGGTGGGCCCGATGAGGCAACGGTCGTAGTGCGTGGGGAGGGCCGATGGTGCCTGGGGGGAATCGCGTGAGCGGTGGTGTCCGGTTCGTTGTGTGCTTGGGTGAGGCGTCACGCGTAATGGTCGGTATGGACGGTGTCTGCTGGTGAGCAGATTCAGGTTCGACGAGTCCGGGCGGATGCTTGCGGTATTCGCCGCGGTGACCACGGTTCTCTACATCGCGAACGGCATCGCATCGTGGTCGGACCTGTCCGGCCCGCAGCAAATTTTTGCCGCGCTCGCAGTGGTTCTGGGGCCGGCGGCGATCGTTGTTCTCGCACGAGCAGGAGCGCCGAGTCCCAAGCATGCGGTCGGCACCGCCACCGCGCTGTCGGTGGGCGCGCTTGCCTGCGCATTGGGCAGTAGCAACACGATGCCCGCGTTCCTGATCTGTGTGCAAGCGGCGATGTTCCTCGGCATGCACATCGGTGCCTTCTGGTCCGAGCGCGACGCCGGCATATGGGTTGCGGTACTGGCTGTGTCTGCGGTCGTGGGTGCCGCTGTTGCCCCCTATGGAACGCCCTTCATCAGCTACATTCTGGTCGCCCTCGGCATCGTCGGCGCAACGGAAGTGTTCGGTGTGTTCGCGCGTCGAATGCGGTATTCGGCCACTCATGACGCGTTGACGGGCCTGCTCAATCGATTCGGCTTCGAGTCGAAAATCGAGAAGATGTTGCCCGCGTGCGCCGCTCGTGGTCTGACGGTCAGCCTGGCGGTGCTCGATCTCGACAACTTCAAGGAGATCAACGACGAGTACGGCCACATTGCCGGCGACGTATTGCTCACTCGTGTCTCGAAGGCCTGGAAGGGGCAACTGACCAAACGGGATGTTCTGGGCCGGCTCGGCGGAGACGAATTCGTCCTGTTCATGCCAGGAGTTCTCGAGGCCGAAGCCTGGCAGATCATCGACGGCTTGCGCCGATCCCATCGCGCCGAGTGGAGCGTCGGTCTGGCGTGTATGCCGGCCGGCCGCCGGTGGGGTGAAATCTATCGCGCCGCGGATGCAGACCTGTATCGCGCCAAGCGGAGTCGCCCCCCGAAGGCGTCTCGCCCCGCCGAGCCCGGTGACGGGCATCGCGGGCCGATACGCAGAATCGTGTAGCGATACAACGACGTTCCCGTCATCCCCAGATTTCATCCACAGGCTGGGGATAGATTTCTCGCCGCACCGACTCGCTGACGTTGACTCGTCGAATACGACGACAACTCGGCGAGGGGATTGCGATGGTCACGCTCGATGACGTCAGATCGTGGGACAGCCAGGCGTTGACCACCGTGTCGAACGAGCTGATGCACTGTTGGCGCGGTTTGGCCGCTGTGCACAGCGCCCTGCTGGAAACCGTCGTCGACGACGGATGGCAGGGCCCCGCGGCAACGGCATACCGAGATGCCATCGGAGCTCTGCGTGCGCAGGTGGGGGACTGTGCGACGGAGCTACTGCGGGTAGCGCTGTGCACCGCTCCGGCGGCCATCGACATGGCCGGACTCGTCTCGACGCTGACCGCTCTGGAATCGAACGCCGCGCGCGAGCACTTCGATATCCGACGCGACGGTTCGGTGACCGACGTACTGACGTCGTATTCGGTTGCGCAGCAGGACCTGTCGTCGACCATTCGCGATCGGCGTCACCGTTGCACCGAGTTGGCCGAACGCATCACCCAACTGATGCGAGCCGCGACCGCGTTCGACGAGGACCTTGCCCGACGCCTCGCCGGCGACATCTCCCCGGGCACCGTGGTCAGAGCAGGGGTATCGGTAGTGCCGCTCGAGGGGAGTCCGGCCACGAATGCGGCGTTCTGGAGCGCACTCTCGCCCGCCGAGCGCACTCGACTGCTCGTCGAGCAACCGTCTCTCATCGGTAATCTCGACGGCTTGCCGGGTCGAATTCGAGACTGCGCGAACCGTCGGGTACTTGCCAGTGAGCGCCTTCGACTGCAGGCTGTGGCAGAGGAACTCGGAAACCAGTTGAAGGACAACACTTTCGGAGGATTGTTCAGTGATGCGGACGCCGGTTTGGAACAGACGCAAACGCGCCTGAGCTCGCTCGACGCGATCGAAACGACTCTGGCACAAGGTGACAGGCAACTGTTGGCGCTGGACAATTCGACGTACACGGAGACCACTGCCGCTATCGCGGTGGGTGACGTCGACACAGCAACACACGTGGCGGTGTTCGTACCCGGCCTCGGCTCGACCGTCCACGGAGACGCGGTACGGTACGACGGCGACCTGGAGAATCTCAAAACTACTGTGGAACAGATGCTTTCGGAGGATCCACCGCCCACCGTCGCAGCCGTGACGTGGATGAACTACCAGGCTCCACAGCTGGGATGGGGTCTGCTCGATCCCGATCGGACAGTCGCATCCGATGCCGCCGCGCAAGCAGGGGCGACGCGATTGGTGCCCTTTCTGGAAGGCCTCGATGTGGCCCGGTCGAACGATCCACATCTGTCGGTGCTGGCACACTCCTACGGATCACTGACCGCAGCCGCCGCTCTGCACCAAAGCACCGGCGTCGACGAGTTCGTGTCCCTCGGATCACCTGGCCTCGGCACCGGCAGTGTGACCGAACTACAGGTTCCCGACGGTCACGTTTTCGCGGCGGAGGCGCGCGGGGACATCGTCGCAGACATCGGTGCCTTCGGACGAGATCCCGGCACGCTCGACGGAGTGACCCAACTGGCCACCGACGAGGCCGACGGCCGTCCGGGCGCGACAGGTCACAGTGACTACCTCACAGAAGGTTCGAGCACCGAACACACCGTCGGTCTGGTCGTCGCCGGCCGGGGCGAGGACGCAGAAAAAAGGTCCCGGCCCGGCCTGTTCGATCTACTGCAGAAGCTCCTATACCTGTGACGTCGACTCGTCTTCGTAATCGACCAGGCTGGGCGGCGCATCTGCGGGCGGCGGCACCTCGTGGCGGCGTCGGCTGAGGTAGAACACGACACCTCCGACGACGACAGCAGCCGCTCCGAACGCCAGGACACGGCGCCTGTTTCCCGGCGTCCGATCAGCAGTCAGAGCTGCCTTGGTCAGATCGGCCCGGGCAATCCGCTCGGCAGTAGCCGCGCGTCGCTGAGCAGCCTGCTTACGTGCCAACCCGTAGCCGCGCTTGGCGAGCAAGAGGCCCACTCCGGCAGGGCCCTTGCTCACAACGGAAGCGGCACCGAGCAGCGTCGACGCCGCCGTACCGGTAGAGGAGTGAACCCGCTCGGTTTTCGTAGTGCTCGTCATGCCCTCACTGTTCCACAACAGCGCCCCGATCGACCCTCTCGATACACCACCTGTGAACTACCCGGTCGCTCGAGATGGCACGATGGTGAGCGTGACTTCACCAAACAAGACCCAAACGGCAACGCTGCACACCAACCGCGGCGACATCGTCATCGAACTGTTCGGCAATCACGCCCCCAAGACCGTCGCGAACTTCGTCGGCCTTGCGGACGGGTCGAAGGAATACACGACGCAGAACGCATCGGGTGCCAAGACCGGACCGTTCTACGACGGCGCAGTGTTCCACCGCGTCATCGACGGTTTCATGATCCAGGGCGGCGACCCGACCGGAACCGGCACCGGCGGACCGGGCTACAAGTTCGAGGACGAGTTCCACCCGGAGCTCTCCTTCGACCGCCCGTACCTGCTGGCCATGGCCAACGCAGGCCCCGGCACCAACGGCTCGCAGTTCTTCATCACCACCGGCAAGACCCCGCACCTCAACCGCAAGCACAGCATCTTCGGTGAGGTCACGGACGAAGCGTCCAAGAAGGTCGTCGACGCGATCTCGAGCACGCAGGTCGGCCGCGGCGATCGCCCGGTGGAAGAGGTCGTCATCAACAGCATCACCATCGCCTGATTCGGTTGTAGAAGGAATTACACGATGACAAACCCCGGCTGGGGTGGCGCGTACGGCGACCAGCCCAACCCACCCCAGTCGGTGTGCGTCAGACATCCCGATCGCCCGACCGGCCTGGCCTGCTCTCGATGCGGCCGGCCCGCGTGCCCACAGTGTCTGCAGCCCGCGGCCGTCGGGCAGCACTGTGTCGACTGTGTTCGCGAGGGCAACAAGAACGTGCGGACCGCGCGTACGGTCGCCGGCGCGCCGATGACACGCTCCGCCAAGACACCGCTGACCTTCGCATTGATCGCGATCAACGTCGTGATCTTCGGCATCACCGCCGCTCAATCCGGCGACCTCATGAGCAATTTCCGCGGATCGTCGCTGGCCGACGCCTGGGCACTGAACAGCCTGCTGGTCGCGAACGGCGATGTGTGGCGCCTGCTCAGCAGCGGGTTCATCCACATCGGACCCATTCACCTTCTCGTGAACATGTTCGCCCTGTACGTCATCGGGCGTGACGTCGAATTGGTGCTGGGCCGCAGCCGCTATCTCGCCGTCTACTTCCTGTCGCTGCTCGGTGGCAGCGCATCGGTCATGTTGTTCGAGAATCCTCTGGCCGCCACCGCCGGCGCGTCGGGTGCCGTGTTCGGATTGCTCGGTGCGCAGGCCGTCATTCTGCTGCGACTCAAGCGCTCCCCGACCCCGGTCCTGATCGTGATCGCGCTGAACATCTTCATCAGCATCTCGATCCCCAGCATCTCGCTGTGGGGCCATATGGGCGGACTGGTCGCCGGAGCGGCAGCCACCGCCGGATTGGTGTTCCTACCCAACCGCAACGGTGCGCAACGACCTGCAGGCGTATCCCTCGCCTGGCTCTCCGTGGCAGCCGTGGCCCTGATATCCCTGGGTACCATCGCAGTCCGAGTCCTCGACCTCCGCGCGCAGATGGGCCTCTGAAGTCCACTGAATGTGCCATTGACCCCCGAAAAGTCCACCGAACGTCACATTGAGTGCCCTCCGGGGGTTCAGAAGGTGGGCGGTCAGTTGTTCGGCGGAACCAGTCCGTAGGTGTCGAGTACCTCGAACACGTCGCGTGGGTCGGCTCCCAGGTCCCATCGGCCGAAGATGATCAGTCGATCGTCGTCGTCGTCGGGTGAGCGGACGTCCAGTTCGAGCATCGGGACTCGTCGTCCCAGTCTCGGGTAGCGGACCACTTTGATTTGGACGATGTCGGCGCGCGAGTACGTGCGCGTGCCGGTGAGTCGTTTCATCACCAGTGAGCCGTCGGGTGTGATGGCGAGTCGGGGGCGTTGTGCGGCCGCGAGGGCTGCCATTACCCAGGTTCCGACGGCGGCGAGTCCGACGAGGAAGGTTCCGGCGGCGTCCGAGGAGGCGAGGACGGCACCGATGGCGAGTGCGATACCGCCTGCGACCAGCGCGCCGACGGCTATCGCCGGCGTCGCCCATCGGTGTTCGTAAACACCCTGTGGATGGTTGGGAAAGTTATCCACAGGGTTTATCCACATTGGGGATGAATGACATCGGTGTAACTCGGCCGGCTCTCAGCGCCATCGCATGGTCATGACGAGGCCGACGACCATGAATCCGAATCCGATGAGGAAGTTGTACGCACCGAGGTTGCCGATGAACGAGATGTCTTCCTGGGCCAGGTAGTACACGATGAGCCACAGCAGCCCTACCAGCATGAATCCGAGCATCAGGACCACGTACCAGACCGGCGACGGTCCGGCGTTGACCTTCACCGGCGTCCGGTTGGCCGGGTTGATCGAGTAGTCGTTCTTCTTCCGTACCTTCGACTTCGGCATTGCGTCCTCTTCGTGTTCTTGACGGTCATCGGCGTGCGCCGTGCCTGTGGACAACTGACGGTGGCAACCTGTGGATCGATCGAGTTGCGTGCATCCCCAGGTTATTGTCTCCCGGAGAGCCGTGGCGGTCATCCACCCGGTTTGTAGTACACGCTAACTCAGATCAGCGCAGCACCGACCTACCGAACAGTGGCGAGCACTCTGTGAGACGACGATCGACCGATTCTTCCGAGACCCGATGGTGGGTGCTCGCTGTGGCGGTGTGCGCTGTGGTCGGTCTGCTGCTCGGAACCACGAGGCATGCCTCCGACGGCAACGAGTTGCGGGGCGGTGACACGACGCGGCTCGCCGATCTGGTCGACGCGGCCCAGCGGAGCAGCGACGATGCGCTGCGCAGTAGAGATGCGCTCGAGCAGCAGGTCGATCTCCTGCAGCAACGCACGGCGGCGGGCGACTCCGAGGTGGCCGACGCGTTGGCCCGGGTCGACGCCCTCTCGGACGCGGCGGGCCGGGAGGAGGCGTCCGGCACGGGGTTGACGGTGACGATGGCCGACGCTCCACGCGGTCCCGACGGGTCGTATGCGTCCGACGCGTCCCCGGACGACCTGGTAGTTCATCAGGTCGACGTGCAGAGTGTCCTCAACGCCCTCTGGGCCGGCGGCGCGTCGGCGATGGCGATGCAGGATCAGCGTCTGGTGGCGTCGTCGGCACCGCGGTGCATCGGGAACACGCTGCTACTGGGCGGCCGGACGTACAGTCCGCCGTACGTGATGACGGCTCTCGGCGACCCGGATCGACTGCGGGCGGCGTTGGACAACGAGCCCGGGGTGCGGCTGTACCAGCAGTATGCGCTGCGGTACGGCCTGCGCTACGAGGTCGCGGCGTATCAGAACGTATCGGTTCCGGCGTACACCGAATCGGTGCGCATGCGGTTCGCGGAGCCGCGCTGAGTACGCTGTCGACATGCGCATTCTCGTCGTCGACAACTACGACAGCTTCGTCTTCAACCTCGTCCAGTACCTGGGCCAGTTGAACGCCGAGGTCGAGGTGTGGCGCAACGACGACGAGCGACTCGCCGATCGCGACGCTGTTGCCGCGGAGTTCGACGGCATTCTGCTCAGCCCTGGCCCGGGAACTCCGCAGCGCGCCGGGGCCACGATGGACCTGGTCTCGGCGAGTGCGCGGGCCAAAACCCCGCTGCTCGGTGTGTGTCTGGGACATCAGGCGATCGGAGCCGCGTTCGGTGCCACGGTCGAGAAGGCCCCGGAGTTGCTGCACGGTAAGACCAGCCTCGTCCACCACACCGGCGTCGGCGTCCTGGAAGGGATGAGCGAG
This sequence comes from Rhodococcus sp. 1R11, assembly GCF_004563845.1. NCBI lineage: Bacteria > Bacillati > Actinomycetota > Actinomycetes > Mycobacteriales > Nocardiaceae > Rhodococcus > Rhodococcus sp. 1R11. The sequence goes on from NZ_SPNG01000006.1 coordinate 131,224, forward strand.
CCGTTCACTGCCACCCGTTATCACTCGCTGACCGTCCGCGAGGACACCATCCCCGCGGAGCTCGAGATCATCGGCCGTACCGAATCGGGTCTGGTGATGGCCATGAGGCACACCGAGCTACCCATTCACGGCGTGCAGTTCCATCCGGAGTCCATCCTCACCGAGGGCGGGCACCGGATGCTGGCCAACTGGCTCGCTGTATGCGGTATGCCCACCGATTCCGGTTTGGTGGGAACCCTGGAGGCGCAGGTCGCCGAGGCCTTCGCCTGATCGTCGATCGCTAACGCCCGGGGATGCCCAGGGCGCCGATGCTGATCGTGACGGTGTCGGACTTGCTGATCTCGGACCCTGCCGGCTGCGTCTGATTCACCACTCGCCCGACCATCAACGGATCCAGCGTCGCTTCCCTTGTCGCCGTCAGTTCCGCTGCCGTGCCCGTCCAGCCGGCCGACTGCAGCGCGGCCAACGCCTGTGCCTCGGTCAGACCGGCGAGGTCGGGCATGGGGATCTTGTCGCCGTTCGACACGCGCAGCGTGACCACGGTGTTCTCGGTGACATTGGTGCCGCCCACGGGGTCTGTGGAGACGACCTGACCCGTCGGCTGTCCCGAGTCGATGTTCTGCACCTGGACGCGCAGTCCGGCTCCCTCGACGTTCGGCTGCGCCACGTTCACGAGTTGCCCCACGACGTCGGGCATCCGCACCTGCGCCGGCCCGGTGCCCAGGGTGATGCGAACCTGCGAGTTCGCGTTCATGCTCACGCCCGAGGACGGATTCTGCTCGACGACCTTGTCGAGGTTCTCGGGTGACGACGGAGCACGGGCGACGGTGGCATCGAGCTGGAGGCCCACCTCGTTCAGTGCATCCGACGCCTGCTGCTGCGTGAGGCCGGTCAGTCGCGGAACCTGCACCTGCTGCGGCCCCGAGGACACGTCGAGCTGGATGTTCCCCGGCGACTCGGTCTGTGATCCGGCCGCCGGATTGGTGCCGATGGCCGATCCTTCTGGAATCGCCGCGTCGGGCTTCTCCTGGATGCTCACTCGCAGGCCGGCGTCTTCGAGTTGCCGCTGCGCCTCGTCTGCGGACATTCCGACGACGGTAGGCACGGCGACGGTCTTGGGGTCGGCACCGGGACCGAGCGACCACAGGAATGCGCCGACGATAGCGACGACGATGATCGCGGCCGCCGAGATCAACGCGATCTTGAGGCCGCGGCGGTTCTTCGGTTCGTCGTAGTCCTCCGTATGGCGTGACGACCGAGGTGCCGCGGTAGCGGCGGGCTTGTCCTTGCCGGAGAAATCGGCCTGACGGGAATCGACGGAGCCGAGGATGGTGGTTCGATCCTCGTCGTTCATCACCATGGGCGCACTCGGTCGCTGGCCGCCCAGAACGCGGACAAGGTCGGTGCGCATCTCGGCAGCGCTCTGGTAGCGATTGGCCGGGTTCTTGGCCATTGCCTTGAGGATGATCGAGTCGAGTTCGCGCGGGACGGTCTCGTTGACCAGCGACGGCAGCTGGGGGTCTTCACGGACGTGCTGGTAGGCGACGGCGACCGGCGAATCCCCCTTGAACGGCGGCTCGCCGGTCAGGATCTCGAACAGTACGCACCCGAGCGAGTAGACGTCCGAACGCGCGTCGACCTGTTCCCCGCGGGCCTGCTCGGGCGAGAGGTACTGCGCGGTTCCGATCACGGCGGCGGTCTGAGTCATCGGCGAGGACGAATCGGCGATGGCACGGGCGATGCCGAAGTCCATCACCTTCACCGCGCCTGCATTGTTGATCATGATGTTGGCGGGTTTGACGTCGCGGTGCACGATGCCGTTGCGGTGGCTGAAATCGAGGGCGGCACAGACGTCGGCGATGACCTCCATGGCTCGACGCGGCGCCATGGGGCCTTCGGCGCGCACGATGTCGCGCAGGGTGTCGCCGTCGACGTATTCCATGACGATGAACGGGAGCGGACCGGCTTCGGTCTCGGCTTCACCGGTGTCGTAGACGGCGACGATGGCGGGGTGATTGAGCGCAGCAGCGTTCTGTGCCTCACGTCGGAACCTGAGGTAGAACGTGGGATCGCGAGCGAGGTCGGCGCGCAGAACCTTGATGGCGACGTCCCGATCGAGCCGTGTGTCCCGAGCGAGGTGAACCTCGGACATACCGCCGAAACCGAGTATCTCGCCCAGCTCGTAGCGAGAGGAGAGCGTACGGGGAGTCGTCATCGTTGTCCTTGTGGTGCTTGCGGGAACGGAATCTCGATCAGCGGCCTGCGAGTCGTCGTCTGGGTGGGCTGCGCCGAGGTCGTCGTGGTTTCTTCGGTGGTCGTCGGCTCCTCCGAGGTGGTCGTGGTCGTCGTGGTGGTCGTCGTGGTTTCTTCGGTGGTCGTGGTTTCTTCGGTCGTTGTCGACGGCTCGGTGGTCGTTGTGGTCGTGGTCGTCGGCTGCGTGGTGGTCGTCGGCTGTACGAACGGTGTCGGCGAGTCGTCTCTACCGCCGGTCAGCAGCACGTAACCGCCGATCAGGATGGCCAACAGCAGGAGCGCGCCGCCGCCCCAGGCCAACGCCTTCTGCGCCGAGGACATGCCGGTCTGCTCGGGAACCGCTGCAGCTGCAGTGCCGGTAGCCGGGCCCCGGTAATCCCGTTGCGAGGTCGGCATCATCTGGGTGCTCGACGGTGGAGACGGCTGCGGGCTGGGCACGACGCCGGGCATCATGACTCTCCCGGTTCCGGTACCACGCGAGTTGCCGGGTGCCGGCGGCCGGCGGCCGGCCCGAACTGCGGCGACGGCATCGGCGAATTCGCCGCCGTTGGCGTAACGGGCGGCCGGATCCTTGACCATCGTGATCTCGATGAGCTCACGGACGGCCGGTGGCAGGTCGACCGGCATGGGTGCCGGTGCTTCGCGGACGTGCTTCATGGCGACGGTCAGGGCGCCGTCGCCCACGAAAGGCCGTGTGCCCGCGAGTACTTCGTATCCGACGACGCCGAGTGAGTAGACGTCGGATGCAGAGGTCGCCTCTTCTCCGAGGGCTTGCTCGGGAGCGATGTACTGGGCGGTGCCCATGACCATTCCGGTCTTGGTGACGGGGGAGGCGTCGACGGCCTTGGCGATGCCGAAGTCGGTGATCTTGACCTGCCCGGTGGGGGTGATCAGGATGTTGCCGGGCTTGACGTCGCGGTGGACGACCCCTGCCGTGTGCGCGATCTGCAGCGCGCGCCCGGTCTGCTCGAGCATGTCCAGGGCGTGACCGAGCGGGAGCCGCGACATGCGACCCAGCACTGCGTTGAGGGGTTCGCCGTTGACCAGTTCCATCACCAGGTAGGCGAGCGATTCGCCTGCACCGTCGCGGGTCTCGCCGTAGTCGTACACGCCGGCGATTCCGGGGTAGTTCAGTTGAGCGGTGGTACGGGCCTCGAACCTGAAGCGCTGCAAGAACTCCGGGTCCTCGGAGAACTCGGCTTTGAGTACCTTCACGGCGACACGGCGGTCGAGGCGATTGTCCATCGCCTCCCAGACCTGTCCCATGCCGCCCGTGGCGATGAGGCGCAGCAGTCTGTAGCGCTGCGCGATGACGGCTCCGTTACTCAATGGCACCGATGCTCACCTCCCCTGCAATGCGGCGGCGATGACGGCGCGGCCGATAGGTGCTGCCACCGAACCGCCGGTGGCGGCGAGGGCTCGATCTCCGCCGTCCTCGACGATGACGGCGATGGCGACCTTGGGATCTTTGGCCGGTGCGAATCCGATGTACCACGCGTGGGGTGGAGTGTTGCGGGGATCCGAACCGTGTTCTGCAGTACCGGTTTTCGACGCGATCTGCACACCGGGGATCTTGCCTTCCCCGCTGGTGTTGTTCTCGGAACCGATCATCAGATCGGTCAGGGTCGCCGCAGTATCGGAGCTGATCGCCTCACCCATCGATTTGGGTTGGTAGCTGGACAGGTCCGACAGGTCGGGAGACTGCAACTGCTGCACCAGGTTCGGGGCCATCCGTACACCGCCGTTGGCGACGGTCGCGGCGATGACGGCGTCCTGCAGCGGGGTCAGCGCCACGTCGCGCTGACCGATGCTGGACTGGCCGAGTGCGGCGTCGTCGTCGATGGATCCGATGGTGCTGTCGGCGACGGTGAGCGGGATGCTGGTGTCCTCTCCGATGCCGAACTTGGCGGCGGTCTCGCGCATTTTGTCGGCACCGGTGTCGATGCCGAGTTCGACGAAGGCGGTGTTGCACGACCGTGCGAAAGCCTCACGTAGCGAAGCGGTCTGACCGCCTCCGCACGTCGAACCGTTGTAGTTCTCGAGCGTCGTCGACGTTCCCGGAAGGGTGATGTTCGACGCGGCCGTGAGTTGATCGTCCGGAGTGGCGCCCGCCTGGAGCGCAGCGGCGGTCGTGATCACCTTGAACGTCGATCCCGGTGGGTAGGTCTGCGAGATCGCGCGGTTCACCAGCGGCTTGCCCGGATCGTCGCTCAGGTTTTCCCAGGCGGTCGACGTGGTGCTGCCGTCGTGGCTGGCCAGCAGGTTGGGGTCGTAGCTCGGCGTGCTGGCCATGGCGAGAATGTTGCCGGTGGCGGGGTCGAGGGCGACGACCGAGCCGGTGTATCCCTTGGCGGTCAGCTGGTCGTACGCGACCTGTTGGACGACCGGGTCGATGGTGGTGACGACGTTGCCGCCGCGGGGATCACGGCCCGAGATGAGGTCGAACAGGCGTCCGCCGAACAACCGGTCGTCGGATCCGTTGAGAACAGGGTCCTCGGCGCGTTCGAGACCGGTGCTCGAGTACAGCATCGAATAGAAGCCGGTGATCGGGGCGTTGGCCTGCGGGCTCACGGGGGAGATCGAGTTCTGGGGATACGTGCGCAGGTATTTGTAGCGATCGTCGGTGGCAACGGACGATGCGAGAACCTGTCCACCTGCCGAGATCTGACCGCGTTGACGTGAGTACTCGTCGAGCAGAACGCGGGAGTTCCGTGGGTCGGTGCGCAGGTCGTCGGCCTTGATGACCTGAACGTAGGTCGCGTTGGCGAGCAGGGCGACCACCATCACCATGATGGCGATGGAGACGCGGCGTAGGGGAGTGTTCATGCGCGCTTCACCATTTCGGTCGGCGCCTCGGCGATCGGGGCGGCCACAGCGGGCTTCTTCTTGGGGGTCGCAGGCTCACGCGCTGCGTCGGAGATCTTGATCAGCAGAGCCACCAACAGGTAGTTCGCCAGCAACGAGGATCCTCCGTACGACATGTACGGGGTGGTCAGACCGGTCAGCGGGATGAGTTTGGTGACGCCGCCGACGACGACGAACAGCTGGACGGCGACGGTGAACGAGAGCCCGGCGGCGAGCAACTTGCCGAAGCTGTCTCGGACGGCGAGCGCAGTACGCATTCCGCGAATGACGAACAGCAGATACAGGATCAGCACTGCGGCCAAACCGATGAGGCCGAGTTCCTCGCCGACGGTGGCGATGATGAAGTCGGTCTTGGGAAACGGAACCTGCGACGGGCGACCGCTGCCCAGGCCGGTGCCGGCGAGCCCACCGGTGGCCAGGCCGAACAGCGACTGGGAAATCTGGTAGCCGGTGTCGTTGTAGTCCGCGAACGGGTCCAACCAGGTCAGTGTCCGCACACGCACGTGGCTGAACGCCTGGTAGGCGAAGAAGAATCCGACCATCAGCAGACCGCTGCCGATGATGATCCAGCCGACACGCTCGGTGGCGATGTAGATCATCACCAGAACGGTGCTGAATATCAGCAGCGACGTGCCCAGGTCCTTCTCGAACACGAGCACCGCCACCGAGACGATCCACACGACGATGATGGGCCCGAGATCGCGAGCGCGCGGGAAGTCCATGCCGAGCCAGTGTTTGCCTGCAGTGGTGAACAGTTCGCGCTTGGAGACCAGCAGCGACGCGAAGAAGATCAGCAGCAGAATCTTGGCGAACTCACCGGGCTGCAAGCTGAAGCCGGGCAACCGAATCCAGATCTTCGAGCCGTTGACCTCTGAGAACGCCGACGGCAGCAGCGCGGGAATGGCGAGAAGGATGAGCCCGGCCAGTCCGAGGGTGTATCCGTAGCGAGCCAGGGTGCGGTAGTCGCGCAGCAACACCAGCAGTGCCACGAAGCCGGCGATGGCCAGCGTCGTCCACAGCACCTGCTGGTTGGCGTCGGGCGACGGAATGGGGTTGCCGAGGTACTGCGCCTGTTGCTGATCGGCCAGGTCCAGTCGATGGATCAGCACCAGGCCGAGACCGTTGAGCAGCGCGACGATCGGCAGCAGCAGCGGATCCGCATAGGGGGCGAAGCGTCGGACGGCCAAGTGCGCCACCGTCACCAGTGCGAGGTAGGCCAGCGCGTACTTCGCCAGGTCCCAGGTGATCGTCTGTTCCTGGCTGGCTTCGACGAGGATCAACGAGATGGTGGTGATCAGGACCGCGGCACCGAGCAGCAGCAGTTCGACATTGCGACGATTCGACTGGATCGGTGCGGGAGCGAACCCACCGGGAGGACTCGGAAAGGAGCCTCCTGCGGACGGATTGGAACTCATCGAGTACCGGTCCTGCAGTTCTGGCCCGGGATCTGCGCGACGGTCGGTGTCGGCACGGCGGTGGTGGTCGGGGCAGCTTCCGGAACGGGCTCCGGAGCGGTCGGAGGCAACGGAACTCCGGGGGGCGGGATGATCGTTGTCGGGGTCGGTGCAGCCGTGGTGGTCACTGCCGGCTCGGTCTCGCAGACCTCCAGTAGGTCTCCCGAGGCCAGGCGTTCCACCTGACCGCGCGCGTCGTTCAGAGATCCCGACGGAAGTCCGGCACTGACCTGCTCACGGGCGGCCGGCAACAGGTCGTCGATCTCGAACGGCACGCAATCGGCCGGCGCGGCGTCGGGTGCGGTCAGTGTGACGCCACCGTTGTCGTCGAGGCAGCCGATCAATTCCACGCTTTGCAGCGAGTACCCGAGAACCGAACCGGGGAGACCACGCAGCACGGTGACCTTGCTGTTGTCGGCACCGACGTAGTAATTGCCCTTGATCACCGAATTGGCAACGGCCACACCGATTCCGGCCAACACGACCAGGGTCAGCGCGATCAGCGACCACCGCAGTTTGTGCGACTTCTTCTCCGGTGTCACCACGGGAGCGGTCACGCGTTTGGGCGTCGTGCGCGGGGGACGCATCGCCGCGGCGCGGCCCGCTGCGGTGTTCGGTGGAGGAGCGTCCTCCTCGTCCTCGGTGCTGGCTGCGCCGCCGAGAATCGGGTGGCTCTGGCCGTAGTCGAGGTCGATGACGTCGGCGACGACGACCGTGACGTTGTCGGGACCACCGCTGCGCAGGGCGAGTTCGATGAGGCGGTCGGCGCACGGCCCGGTCTCGCCCTCGGCGAGAGTGTTCTCGATGGTTTCGTCGCTCACGACGTCCGACAAACCGTCCGAGCACAACAGGTAGCGGTCGCCGGCACGGACCTCGCGAACGGTGAGCGTCGGCTCGATCTCGTTGCCGGTCAGTGCTCGCATGATCAGCGAGCGTTGCGGGTGAGTGTGCGCCTGTTCGGCGGTGATGCGGCCTTCGTCGACCAGTGACTGGACGAACGTATCGTCGCGGGTGATCTGAGTGAGCGAGCCGTCGCGGAGCATGTAGGCCCGCGAGTCACCGATGTGCACCAGACCCATTCGCTTGCCCGCGAACAGGATTGCGGTCAGCGTGGTTCCCATGCCGTCGAGTTCGGGCTCGTCTTCCACCTGATCGGCGATGGAGGCGTTGCCCTCGCGGGTGGCGGCTTCGAGCTTGCCCAGCAGGTCCTCGCCCGGTTCGTCGTCGTCGAGGTGCGCCAGCGCGGCAATCATCAACTGCGAGGCCACTTCGCCTGCGGCATGACCGCCCATGCCGTCGGCCAGCGCCAACAGCCGCGCACCCGCGTAGACGGAGTCCTCGTTGTTGGAGCGGACCAGACCGCGATCGCTGCGGGCGGCGTAGCGGAGAACAAGGGTCACGGGCGCAACTCGATCACGGTCTTGCCGACACGAACCGGTGTTCCCAGCGGAACGCGTACAGCGGTGGTGACCTTCGCACGGTCGAGGTAGGTGCCGTTGGTCGAGCCCAGGTCTTCGACGTACCAATCTCCGCCTCGAGGCGAGAGGCGAGCGTGCCTGGTGGACGAATAATCGTCTGTCAGAACGAGAGTCGAATCGTCTGCGCGTCCGATCAGAACCGGCTGAGTGCCGAGCGAAATGCGCGTACCGGCAAGGCCGCCCTGGGTCACCACGAGGTACTTCGCCACCTTCTGCTTGTTGAACGACGGGAGCACCTTCGAGCCACCGGAGTAGCGGGCAGGCACGCGCATCCCGGCTGCGGCATAGATGTCACTGCGCAGCGTCCGAAGTACGGCCCAGACGAAGAACCACAACAGGAGCAGGAAACCCGCCCTGGTCAATTGCAGAATCAATCCCTGCACGACGATTCACCTCCTCCTTCGCGATCGGACCTGCATCCCCCACAATCCGACGCGGCGGCGCGACAGACATGGTTGTCTCGCAGCATCATAGGGTGCAGTCGCTCGTGTGGACGACATACGGGTGGGCGAACCTGCGAGTCGAGGAGACGAACATCTCGGTCGGCCGGGCCACTCCCGTGATCAGACGATCCGGACCAGAATCTCGGAGTGACCGGCGCGGATCACGTCGCCGTCGGCCAGTTGCCAATCCTGGACGGGAGCACCGTTGACGGTGGTTCCGTTGGTGGATCCCAGATCGGACAGCATGGCCACTCGGCCGTCCCAGCGAATTTCGATGTGTCGGCGTGACACTCCGGTGTCGGGGAGGCGGAACTGGGCGTCCTGGCCGCGCCCGATGATGTTCTGTCCGTCCCGGAGCTGGAAGTAGCGGCCGCTGCCGTCCTCGAGCTGCAGGGTCGCGGCGAGTGCCTGGGACTGCCCGGCGTAGGACGCCGGCTGGTCGTAGCCGTAGCCGTCACCGCGATCACCGGCACCCTGGGGGTAGCCGCGGCCGTAGGGCGCTTGGGCGGACGGGTAGTCGTAGGCGGGCTGCTGGTAGCCCTGCTGGGGGTAACCGGCACCCTGGGGCTCGGCATACCGGCCGGCGGGCTCGCCGTACGCCTGCTCCTGGTACGGGGCCTCGCTGTAGGCACCGCCCTGCTCGCCACCGTTGTAGTCGTAGCCGGCACCGTTGTAGCCCTGGGCGTCGTAACCCTGGGCGTTGTATCCCTGGGCGTTGTAGCCCGCTCGGTCGTAGCCCTGGGCGTCGTAACCCTGCTCCTGGCTGTTGGGTGCTCCGTACGCCTGGTCGAATCCCTGATCCTGGCCGCCGGCGGCACTGTATGCCTGGCCGTGCTCGGCGTAGGGCTGCTCGGCGTAGGGCTGCTCGGCGTAGGGCTGCTGGGCGTCGTAACCCTGGGCGTTGTACGGCTGCTGGTCGTAGCGCTGATCGTGATCGGCGGGCGCGTAATTCTGCGCGTCGTATCCGTTCTGCTCACGCGCCGCGTAGCGAGGATCCTGGCCACCGGCGTATCCGTTGCGCGCTCGCGGATCCGGACGATGTCCGTCCGCGGGGTCGCGCTGCGGGTCGTAGCCTGGGTTCTGCGTCATGTGGCCGGCTCCTGGTATCGACATCGGTGGGGCAGTCGGTCGCTGCGTGGCTGAAGGGACGGGACGGGCTGGCTGTGCCGACGCGTTCTGCTGAACAGAGCTGTTCTGCGCAGCAATCGCCGATCGTCCCACATCGGGATCGACCGAGCCACTGGCCCGGAACTGTCCGGTGTGAAGGGTGGGCGACGGCTCGAAGCGAACCACCACGTCACCGTAGGTCTGCCACCCCTGATCACGGATGTAATCGTCCAGGTGACGCGAGAAAGCCTTGACCGTGAGCTCGCGATCACCGGCGAGTTCCTCGTGATCCGAGCTGTTGATCGTGATCACGTAGTTGTTGGGTGCGAGGTAGTGACCGCCGTCCAAGGGGCGAACGAGATCGGACGCCTCCTGTTGCAGCGCCGCCTCGACTTCGGCCGGTACGACGCCGCCGCCGAACACGCGGGCGAAGACGTCGCCGACAGCGCTCTGCAGCTTGCGTTCGAAACGCTGAACGATGCCCATCGTGACCCCTCCTCTCACTGTGTTCTTCCACCCTGTGGTGCCTGTTGCCTACAACGGTGCGACGGCCGCGTGTCATCACGAAGTCGCGCTGCAAGCATGATATACGGTGCGGCCGACAGCAACGGTGTGCCGCTGGTTGCTCCGGGCAGCCCGAGACGGCGATTTTCTAGCGCGGCGGGGTGCGTGTTAGTGTTCTCGCCGTCACCCGGGCGGGTGGCGGAATGGCAGACGCGCTGGCTTCAGGTGCCAGTGTCCTTCGGGACGTGGGGGTTCAAGTCCCCCTCCGCCCACCACACTGGCCGCAGCTGATCTGGATCGCTGCGGCCAGTAGTTTCTTCGAACCCCGGCGTGCGAGCGCGGGCGATGCCTTACATTCTTGTTGTTCGACAACGATGTCGACACATCGATCCCCGGCCGGATTTCGGCCCCGTCGATTCGGTGGAAAATCGCAGGTGAGAGCCCGAAGTAGGCTTACCTTATTTGCGAGAGCACCCTGGTACTGACTTATCGTTCGTAATTGGATCGGCCTCACCACGGCCTGATCCGTCGAGACCTTCACTTTTCTACCACGAGCCCACCCGCCCGTGCAGAGGAAAGCGTGGACGATCGACAGGTGCTGCTTCAACGGCGAGGACGCACCGCAGGCCGTTCGTGCAGCCGGTTACACCACACCGTCGCCGACGAGTTTCAAGGCTGGACTTATCCGAAGGCTAGGTATGAAGCACACTCCGGGCCCGCAAGGCCTCTACGATCCCGTCAACGAACACGACTCCTGTGGTGTCGCGTTCGTGGTGGACATGCACGGTCGCCGCAGTCGCGACATCGTCGAGAAGGCGATCACCGCGCTGGTCAACCTCGAGCACCGCGGTGCCGCGGGCTCCGAACCGAACACCGGTGACGGTGCGGGCATTCTGATCCAGGTACCGGACGCGTTCTTCCGCGCCGTCGTAGATTTCGAGCTGCCCGCGCCCGGTGCCTACGCAACCGGTGTCGCATTCCTGCCGCAGGGACGCAGCGACGCAGCGCGCGCGTGCGAGGGTGTCGAGCGCATCGTCGAGAGCGAAGGCATGACCGTCCTCGGATGGCGTGAAGTCCCCACCGACGATTCCTCCTTGGGCGCGTTGGCTCGCGACGCGATGCCGACGTTCCGTCAGTTGTTCTTCTCCGCTCCCGACGCGGCGATCACCGACCTCGAACTCGAGCGTCGTGCCTTCGTCATTCGCAAGCGCGTCGAACACGAGTTGGGCGAAGAGGGCGCCGGCAAGGACGGACCCGGTCGCGAGACCGTGTACTTCCCGTCGCTGTCCTCGCAGACGTTCGTCTACAAGGGCATGCTGACCACGCCCCAGCTCAAGGGCTTCTACGTCGACCTGCAGGATGAGCGCGTCGAAAGTGCCTTGGGACTTGTGCATTCGCGTTTCTCGACCAACACGTTCCCGTCGTGGCCGCTGGCCCACCCGTTCCGTCGGGTCGCGCACAACGGTGAGATCAACACCGCAACCGGCAACGAGAACTGGATGCGCGCCCGCGAGGCCCTCATCACCTCCGACGTGTTCGGTGGCTCGGAAGCGCTCGAGAAGATCTTCCCCGTCGTCACCCACGGAGCCAGTGACACGGCACGTTTCGACGAGGTCCTCGAACTGCTGCACCTCGGCGGCCGTAGCCTGCCGCATGCCGTGCTGATGATGATTCCCGAGGCCTGGGAGCGGCACGAATCGATGGACCCCGCACGTCGGGCGTTCTACAAGTACCACTCCTCGCTGATGGAGCCCTGGGACGGACCGGCTTCGGTCTGCTTCACCGACGGCACCGTCATCGGCGCAGTTCTGGACCGAAACGGTCTTCGCCCCAGCCGCCTGTGGGTCACCGACGACGGCTTGGTCGTCATGGCTTCCGAGGTCGGCGTGCTGGACATCGACCCGTCCAAGGTCGTCCGCAAGGTGCGTCTGCAGCCGGGCCGGATGTTCCTGGTGGACACCGCGCAGGGCCGCATCGTTTCCGACGACGAGATCAAGGACGAACTCGCCGCCGAACATCCGTACCAGCAGTGGCTCGACGAGGGCCTGACGTCGATCGACGATCTACCCGAGCGGCCGCACGTGCACATGCCGCACGATCGCGTGCTGATCCGCCAGCAGATCTTCGGATACACCACCGAAGAACTGAACGTGCTGGTCTCGCCGATGGCGAAGTCCGGTGCCGAGGCCATCGGTTCGATGGGTACCGACACCCCGATCGCCGTGCTGTCGGCACGTCCGCGGATGCTGTTCGACTACTTCTCGCAGCTGTTCGCCCAGGTCACCAACCCGCCGCTCGACGCAATCCGTGAAGAGATCGTCACCAGCCTCGGCGGCACCATCGGTCCCGAGGGCGATCTGCTCAACCCGGGTGCCGACGGCTGCAAGCAGATCGTGCTGCCCCAGCCGATCCTGCACAACGACGATCTCGCCAAGCTCGTCCACATCAACGACGAGGGCACGCAGGAAGAGCTGCGCTCGGTGGTCGTTCGTGGCCTGTACCCGGTTGCCGAGGGTGGTGAAGGTCTCCGAAAGGCGTTGGAGGCCATCCGCGCACAGGTTTCCGCTGCCATTTCGGGTGGAGCGCGCATCATCGTGCTCTCCGACCGGGAGTCCAGTGAGAAGCTCGCTCCTATCCCGTCCTTGCTCCTCACCTCGGCGGTGCACCACCATCTCGTGCGTGAGAAGACCCGCACCAAGGTCGGTCTGATCATCGAAGCCGGTGACGCCCGCGAGGTGCACCACATGGCTCTGCTCATCGGATTCGGTGCGGCAGCGGTCAATCCGTACATGGCCTTCGAGTCGATCGAGGACATGATCGAGCGCGGCGCCCTCACCGGCATCGAGTTCGACAAGGCCGTCGGCAACTACATCAAGGCCGCAGGCAAGGGCGTGCTGAAGGTGATGTCCAAGATGGGCATCTCGACCCTCGCGTCGTACACGGGAGCCCAGCTGTTCCAGGTCATCGGCCTGTCGCAGGAACTGGTCGACGAGTACTTCACCGGGCTCAACAGCCATCTCGGCGGTATCGATCTCGACCAGGTCGCCGACGACGTCGCAGCGCGACATGGCGTCGCGTACCTCGACAACCGTCAGGAACGCGCACACCGTGAGCTCGAGACGGGCGGCGAATACCAGTGGCGTCGGGAAGGGGAGTACCACCTCTTCAACCCCGACACCGTCTTCAAGCTGCAGCACTCCACCCGCACCGGTCAGTACGACATCTTCAAGGAATACACGAAGATGGTCGACGACCAGTCCGAGCGGCTCGCATCGCTGCGCGGTCTGTTCCGGTTCAAGACCGAAGAGCGGCAAGCTATTTCGATCGACGAAGTCGAGCCGGCCAGCGAGATCGTCAAGCGATTCTCCACGGGCGCGATGAGCTACGGCTCCATCTCGGCCGAGGCACACGAGACCCTCGCCATCGCGATGAACCGACTCGGTGGACGCTCGAACTCCGGTGAGGGCGGCGAGGACGTCTCGCGCTTCGAGCCGGACGAGAACGGTGACTGGCGACGCAGTGCCATCAAGCAGGTCGCGTCGGGACGTTTCGGCGTCACCTCGCACTACCTGACCAACTGCACCGACATCCAGATCAAGATGGCGCAGGGAGCCAAGCCCGGTGAGGGCGGCCAGCTTCCGGCTCACAAGGTGTACCCGTGGGTCGCCGAGGTTCGGCATTCCACGCCGGGTGTCGGTCTGATCTCGCCGCCGCCGCACCACGACATCTACTCGATCGAGGATCTGGCGCAGCTGATCCACGACCTGAAGAACGCGAACCCGTCGGCTCGCATCCACGTCAAGCTGGTCTCCGAGGTCGGAGTCGGCACCGTTGCGGCGGGTGTGTCCAAGGCGCACGCCGACGTGGTGCTCATCTCGGGCCACGACGGTGGCACCGGCGCGACGCCGTTGACGTCGGTCAAGCACGCAGGTGGACCGTGGGAGCTCGGCTTGGCCGAGACCCAGCAGACGTTGCTGCTCAACGGTCTTCGCGATCGCATCGTCGTGCAGGTCGACGGCCAGCTCAAGACCGGCCGCGACGTCATGGTCGCTGCTCTGCTCGGTGGTGAGGAGTTCGGTTTCGCCACCGCTCCGCTCGTCGTGTCGGGCTGCATCATGATGCGCGTCTGCCACCTCGATACCTGCCCCGTCGGCGTTGCGACACAGAACCCGTTGCTGCGCAAGCGTTTCGCGGGCAAGCCCGAGTTCGTCGAGAACTTCTTCATGTTCATCGCCGAAGAGGTGCGTGAGCTCATGGCCGAGCTCGGCTTCCGCACCCTCGACGAGGCCGTCGGCCAGGTCGGTCTGCTCGACACGACCGCGGCCAAGGAGCACTGGAAGGCGTCGAAGCTCGATCTGTCGCCGATCCTCGAAGAGGTCGAGTCGGCGTTCATGAACCAGAACCTGTACAACACAGGCGTTCAGGATCACGGTCTCGACAAGGCCCTCGATCAGCAGCTCATCTCGGCCAGCCGCAACGCGTTGGACAAGGGCGAAAAGGTCGCGTTCGAGTCCAAGATCACCAACGTCAACCGCACCGTCGGCACGATGCTCGGACACGAGGTCACCAAGGCCTACGGCGGTGTCGGCCTCCCGGACGACACCATCGAGATCACGTTCACAGGTTCGGCCGGCAACAGTTTCGGTGCGTTCGTGCCCTCCGGTATGACGTTGCGCCTCAACGGAGATGCCAACGACTTCGTCGGCAAGGGCCTGTCCGGTGGACATCTCGTGCTGCGGCCGTCGCTGAACGCTCCGAAGGGATTCGTGGCCGAGGACAACATCATCGGCGGCAACGTGTTCCTGTTCGGTGCCACCAGCGGTGAAGCCCTCATCCGCGGTGTCGTCGGCGAGCGGTTCGCGGTTCGTAACTCCGGTGCCGTTGCCGTCGTCGAAGGCGTCGGCGATCACGGCTGCGAGTACATGACCGGCGGCAAGGTCGTCATCCTCGGCGCGACGGGACGAAACTTCGGTGCCGGCATGTCCGGCGGCGTCGCGTTCATCTTCGATCCGAACAAGACGTTCGAGGCCAACCTCAACACCGAGCTGGTCGACATCGACGAGCTGGAGGGCGACGAATTCACCTGGTTGAAGGACATCGTCACCCGTCACCAGGAGCAGACCGGCTCCGAGGTGGCCGAGCGGATCCTCGCGGATTGGTCACAGCAGGTGAACCATTTCGTGAAGGTCATGCCTCGCGACTACAAGAAGGTACTGCTGGCCATCTCCGAAGCCGAGAAGAACGGCGCGGACGTGGACGAAGCGATCATGGAGGCAGCTCGTGGGTGACCCACAGGGATTTTTGAAGAACACGGTTCGCGAAGTACCCAAGCGGCGGCCCGTCGATCTGCGCCTGATGGACTGGAAAGAGGTCTACGAGGATTTCTCGAAGGACACTCTGCGCACCCAGGCCAGCCGATGCATGGACTGTGGCATTCCGTTCTGCCACAACGGTTGTCCCCTCGGGAACCTGATTCCCGAATGGAACGACCTGGTGTTCAAGGACCGCTGGCGCGACAGCATCGATCGCCTGCATGCCACCAACAACTTTCCGGAATTCACCGGGCGGTTGTGCCCCGCTCCGTGCGAGGCGGCGTGTGTTCTGGGCATCAACCAGGACCCGGTCACCATCAAGCAGGTCGAGGTCGAGATCATCGACAAGGCCTTCGAGGAGGGCTGGGTCACGCCGGTCTACCCGACGCACCTGACCGGTAAGACCGTCGCCGTCGTCGGCTCCGGACCCGCGGGACTTGCTGCAGCGCAGCAGCTCACCCGCGCCGGCCACACCGTCACGGTGTTCGAGCGTGCCGATCGCATCGGCGGATTGCTGCGCTACGGCATTCCCGAGTTCAAGATGGAGAAGCGCCACATCGATCGTCGGCTCGCGCAGATGGAGGCCGAGGGCACCGTCTTCCGCACCAACGTCGATGTGGGCGTGGACATCTCGGCCGACGAACTGCGCGAGCAGTTCGACGCCGTAGTCCTGTCCGGCGGTGCCACCGCCTGGCGTGACCTGCCCATCGAGGGCCGCGAACTCGACGGCATCTACCAGGCCATGGAGTTCCTGCCGCACGCCAACCGTGTCCAGCAGGGCGACTTCGAGCAGCCGCCGGTCAGCGCCGAGGGCAAGAAGGTCGTCATCATCGGCGGCGGCGACACCGGAGCCGACTGCTTGGGCACCTCGCACCGTCAGGGTGCCGAAAGCGTCCACCAGTTCGAGATCATGGCGCGGCCGCCCGAGGAGCGTGCCACCTCCACCCCGTGGCCGACGTACCCGCTGATGTACCGCGTCGCGTCGGCACACGAGGAAGGTGGCGAACGCGTCTTCTCCGTCAACACCGAGCGTTTCGTCGGAGAAGACGGCAAGGTCACCGCACTCGAAGCCTGCGAGGTCGAATTCAAGGCCGGTAAGTTCGAGAAGATCGAGGGCAGCGAGTTCACCCTCGAAGCCGATCTGGTGCTCCTCGCCATGGGATTCGTCGGACCCGACAAGGGCGGACTGTTGAACGACCTGGGCGTCGACTTCAACCAGCGCGGAAACGTGGAGCGCACCAACGAGTGGGTCACCAACGTGCCCGGCGTCTTCGTCGCCGGAGACATGGGCCGTGGTCAGTCGCTCATCGTGTGGGCCATCGCCGAGGGCCGCTCTTGCGCAGCGGCCGTCGACACCTTCCTGCAGGGAGCGACCGCACTGCCGTCGCCGATCGTGCCCACCCAGGCGCCGCAGCGGTAGGTATTTTCCCGGCGCACCCCTCGGGATCAATGTCCCTTTGTTGCACTCAGAGCGACTGAAAGCCGCATTGATCCCGACGGCGGCGACCTATCCCGACGGGGTGGCGGCGAACCGTGTGACGCACGGTTACGTCCGTTAACCATGTGGGCATCGGATGGTCACAGGCCACTGTCATTGTGGTGATCGAACACAAGAAGCGTTCGATCACCCAGTGAGGCCCCCTCCCCATGAGTGTCAAGAAGTTCTGCGCCGGTGTCGGCGTCGCTGCAGCTGTTGCGTCCGGCCTGGTCGTCGGGGCGTCGCCCGCCGTCGCCGATCCCGGCGGCTGTCCCTCGATGTACGTCGTCGCGATTCCGGGAACGTGGGAGACCAGTTCCGGTGCAGCACCGAAGCCGGGGATGCTCACCGATGTCACCGATCGTCTCGGCGACGGCATTCGCACCGACTACGTTTCGTATCCCGCCACCGCCTTTCCATGGGAGGGCGAGGTCTACGGGCAGTCGCGCGCAGCCGCGGTGACCAATGCCGGTGGGATGCTGAAGGCGATGGCGGATCGCTGCGGCGCAACGAAACTGGGCATCATCGGCTACAGCCAGGGAGCCGACGCGGCCGGTGATCTCGCCGCGTCAATCGGAACCGGTCTCGGTGTGGTCCCCGCCGACAAGGTGGTGGCGGTCGGGCTGGTCTCCGACCCGAAACGGTCGGACACCGACGCCCTGGTCGGTCCCCCTGTGGTGGGTACCGGCGTCGGTGGACCCAGGGTCGGTGGATTCGGCTACGTCAGCCCGGTGGTGCGCACGTTCTGCGCCGTCGGCGATCTGTATTGCTCGACGCCCAAGGACGACTACGTGGCGCGACTCGCGGGCTTCCTCGCCGTGTCGTCCAACCCTGCGCCCGACGTCGCAGATCAGTACACCCAGGAAGCACAATCGTTGATCGCCGACCTCGCTGCGTCCGGTGGATTACCCGTACTGCAGGGGCAGCTGTCGGACCAGGCCAACGCCCAACGTCAGCGGGAGATCGAGGCCTTCTACCGCTCGGGCATCCACCAGGAATATCAGACCTACGACGTCGGAGACGGAGTGTCGGCGACGCGGTGGTTGGCGCGTTACCTCGCCGACGCGGTCTGACTACGACGTACTAGCAGGAACCCGACGGAGCAACAGGAACACGACGACGGCACTGACGAACATCAGCACGGCGCTCGTACCGGCGGCGAGGTTGAAGCCGTCGATGAAGGACGAGTGCGCGACGTCGGTCAACTGCGTTGCGAACGGCTCCGGCAGGTAGTCGGCCACCGCTATCGCGCCGCCGATGGTTTCGCGGGCTGGATCGGCGATCTCGGCCGGCGTGCCCGCCGGGATGGCGTCCTCCATGCGGTGTCGATAGACGGTGCTGCCGATGGTGCCGAGGATCGCGATGCCGACGGCACCGCCGAGCTCGGCCCCGGTTTCCGACAATGCCGATGCAGCCCCGGCCTTCTCGGGGGCTGCAGCGGTCAGCACGATGTCGGAGTTCAGAGTCGATGCTGCTCCGATCCCGAACGTGACCAGGGCCATTCCGGTCAGCAGCAGTGGAAGGCCGGAGTCGGATTGCACGAATATCAGTGCGACGCAGCCGAAGACGATGGACAGCAGGCCCGCCGAAATGATGGTGCCGGTGGGGATCACCTTGCTCATCGTCGGTGCGGTGACGGCACCGGCCGCCGCTGCGGCAGCGGGAATCAGCAACCACAGTCCGGCGCGGAGTGGTCCGAGTCCGAGAACCAGCTGCAGGTACTGAGAGGCGAACAGGCTGAATCCGGTCATGGAGAAGATGACCAGAAATTGCACGACGACTGCAGCGCTGAAAGCACGTTCGGCGAAGAGCGTCACGTCGATGAGCGGGTTCGATGCCTTGCTTTGCCGGATGACGAACACGAAGCCGAGTGCCAGGCCGAGGATCGCGGTGGTGATCGTCGTGGCGTCGATACCGTCCTGGGCACCGTGCTTGATGGCGAACACGATCGAGAGCATCGACGAGATCGCGAGGATCACGCTGATCGGGTCGAACTTTCCGGGGTCGCTGTCCTTGAACTCGGGGACCAGTAGCGGGGCCGCAACGAAGAGCACGACCATGATGGGGATGTTGATCAGGAAGACTGAACCCCACCAGAAGTGTTCCAGCAGAACGCCTCCGACAACTGGGCCCACGGCTGCGCCGCCTGCGAAACCGGCGGTCCACAGGCCGATCGCTTCCTTGCGCTGTGCAGGGTCGTGAAACATGTTGCGGATCAACGACAGTGTGCTCGGCGCGATGGTGGCTCCGCCCACTCCGAGCAGAGCACGTGCGACGAGCAGCATCTCGGGGGAGGTGGAGAACGTCGCGGCGAGCGATGCCGCGCCGAAGACCACCGCGCCGACCATCAGCAGGGTCCGCCGTCCGATGCGGTCGCCGAGCGAGCCCATGGTGATCAGCAGACCGGCCAGCAGAAATCCGTAGATGTCGAGGATCCACAGGGTCTGGTTGCTGGTGGGTTCGAGATCGGCGGTCATGAAGGGCAGCGCGAGATACAGCACCGACATATCCATGGAGACCACGAGGATCGGCACCACCAGTACCGCGAGGCCGAGCCATTCCTTCTTCGTGGCGCGATCCTCGGTTGCCGTCTGATTCACTGCTTCTTCCCTTCCCGCGTGGACACCTCACCTTAGGTGGGTCGGGAGTACGTTCGGTGAGGAAGAGTGTGTCTCGCCGAACGAAGGAACCGATTCCGCATGATCAACGATCTCGAGGTAGTCGCGACGATCACCGCCAAGCCGGACGCAATCGACACCGTGCGCGACGGGCTCGTGGCTCTGGTCGCCGAGTCACGCAAGGAGAGCGGCAACGTCTCCTACAAGTTGTTCGAGTCGGCGGTCGAGCCGGGCACCTTCATCACCATCGAGGTATGGAAGTCGCAGGAGGACCTCGACGGCCACATGCAGACCCCGCACCTGCAGCAGGCGCTAAGCGAATTCGGTGCCCATCTCGCGGCCCCGCCCGCCATCCATCCGCTCCGGCCCGTCGGTTGAGCCTGCCCGCGCGCTGACGTACACGAGTGCCGAGACGGCAAGCAGCGCCACCGTGGCACCGATCGCCAGCCACCCGGTTCCGCTCATCTCTCCCGACGCGATGATGCGGGCACCGGCGGCGGTGTAGCTCATCGGCATGAAGGCTGCGACGTCGCCCCAGATCGGTGCCGTCGATGCGTACGCGAATCCGCAGACGACGACCTGCACCACGAGGGCGACGACGTTGACGATCTGCCCGACGACGGCACCGAGGACTCGTTGAATTGCGCCTGCGGTGGCGAGATAAGCCGCGGCCGACACGATGAGGAACGCGCCGGCTCCGATCACCGGTCCGAGGGCGGCGTCGGTGGCGAAGGCGAATGCGACGGCCGCGCTGACACCCACTGCGGCGACGGCCGCTCCGACGGCGAGCCACCGCGGCTTGGTGTCCCTGCCCAGGACCCGCACGAGGCTGACGCAGCCGAGAGCTCCGAGTGCCACGAGGGCGGCGATCAGGTACGGGGTGGCACCCGTGCCGGTGCTCGTCGACGTGGCTGCAACGTTCTGGTCGGAGGTGGCGTCGTCGGTGGCGGCTGCGGTCCCCTGCGGCAGTGCCGCAGAGGCGTCGCGCACGTTGGTGGCGATGCCGTTGACGATTCCCTCGACCGGCTTGACCGACGTCACGAGCTGATCGGTGCCTGCCTTGAGCTGCTGGCCGCCGTCGTCGAGTTGGCCGAGTCCGTCACGCAACTGCACCGTCGCGTCGCCGAGCTGCGCGGTAGCACCGAGGAACTGACTGTTCGGGTCGTTGAGTTCGGTCGACAGCTGCTGAGCACCACCCTTGAGGGTCTGCAGCTGAGCGAGCGTATCTGGACCGAAGGCCTGCGTGTTCAAGGTGTCGATGACGCCCCTGATTTCACCGGAGATGGCGTCGGATCCCGGATGTGGGAAGCGGTCGACCGTGTCTGCCGTGGCGGCAAGCTTTGCGGTGAAGTCGGCCTGCAGAGCTCCGAATCCGGCGAGCTGGTCGACGACCTGGTCG
Organism: Rhodococcus sp. 1R11; assembly: GCF_004563845.1. NCBI lineage: Bacteria > Bacillati > Actinomycetota > Actinomycetes > Mycobacteriales > Nocardiaceae > Rhodococcus > Rhodococcus sp. 1R11. The sequence continues at coordinate 152,134 of NZ_SPNG01000006.1, forward strand.
ACGCCCCCGCTGATCTGCGATGCGCCGTCACCGAGCTGGCCGATGCCGTCGCGGTACTGCCCGAACCCGTCGGCGAGCTGAATGGTTCCGTCGTGAGCCTGGGTGATGCCGTCGGCGAGCTGGCCGACGCCGTCGTTGAGCTGCGTTCCGCCTTCGGTCAGCTGACCGATGCCGCTGGAGAGAAAGGTGATCGGGAGCGACGCGCTGCTGAGGCTGCTCCTGGCCTTGGACAAGGGATCGGCCGTCTGCTGTACCTCTGCTGGGGCCTGCTGCGTGTCGGCGGCCGCTGCCGTCGTCGGAGTCGATTCTCCGCCCAGGTCGTAACCGGTGCCGAGTGCGAACGCACCCACAGCCACCAGAGGGAACGCCAGTGCGACGAGAGCAACGGCAGGACGTCGGAAGATACGCATTTCACCCATGATGACTTCGAGGCTAACTGCCACCGCAGGCCGCACCGACCACTCGGAGCTGCCCACAGCGGTCGATCTGGCCCTCCACCTGGGACTTTAAGAGGTCTCTGTGGATTGTCGGTTGCGCGGCAACAGGTCCCACACGTGGGCGGTCTCGTTGACCGACGAGACCGATCGGGCACCGCTGCGGGAGAACAGCACACGCGTCACCGAGCAGTAGTCGATGGGGAATCCGAGCACCTTCGGAGTCTGCAGAATGTCCTGCAACAGCATGTTGACGACGCCGCCGTGGGCGAAGAGGACGACGGTATCGGAGTGCGCGGCGGTCGAGACGATATCGGCCACCCCGGCGAGAACCCGCTGGCGGAAGGCCTGTTCGTCGACCTGCTCGGGTAGGTGACCGGACTTGATGCGGTCGTAGGCGTCGCGAAACTCGGTCTTCGCGGCTTCGATCGGGACGTAACCACCGAAGTCGCGGTCGTATTCGGTGAGGCGATCGTCGGTCGCGATCTCGAGACCGAGCCGGTCGGCGAGTGGCTGCGCAGTCCGGATTGCGCGTTGCTGCGAACTCGACACGATCCGAGACACCGTGAACCGTGCCAGCGCATCCGGCACTCTGCGGGATTGTTCGACGCCGAGTTCGTCGAGATCAGGATCGGCCGAGGACTCCGATCGCCGAGGAAGGGCGTGCCGTACCAGAACCAGTTGCATCGACTCACCTAATCACGAGTGTGCGGCCGCTGCGTTGCACCATCGAGTGGAAGGCCGCCACCTGACGCGGCATGTCCGTCCCCGGCTCCCACACCATGCCGATTCGCCTGCGCGCGGCGGGTTGGGTGAGTTTCACGTCGACCGTTCCACCCTCGGCGCCGTGTGCACGGATCCGCGGCAGGATGGCGATGCCGAGGCCGGCGCCGACGAGTCCGCGCACGGTATGGGTGTCCTGTCCCTCGAACGCGATGTGCGGGCTGAACCCGGCTTCGGCCCACAGCTCGTCGCAGATGGATCGCATTCCGAAGCCGTGACCCATGGCGATGTAGTTCTCGTCGGCGGTGTCTGCGAGATCGACCGACTTCCTCGACGCGAGGCGATGATGTTCGGGGACCACGAGCATCAGCCGCTCGCCGTACAGCTGGAAGGAATTCGACTCGGTGTGTTCGGCGCTCAAAGACACGAACGCCAGGTCGGACGTGCGGTCCGCGAGGCGATCCAGGCAGCGTGCACGTGCGCCTTGGTCGAGATCGAACGTCACGGCGGGATGGTCGACGCGAAAATGCCGGATCAGTGCCGGCACGACGTCCTCGCCGAGCGTGTTCTGGAACGCGACAGCTATTCGGCCACGTGCCCTGGCGTCGTGCTCGGTCATGGCGTCGATACCGGCATCGATGTCGCTCAGGGCTCGCTGCAGATACGGGATGAGGACGCGGCCGGTACTGGTGAGCACGATGCCGCGGCCCCGTCGTTCCACGATGTCGACGCCGAGGATCGCCGACGCGCGGGCGACCTGGCGGCTGACGGTGGGTTGTGGGACTCCCAGGATGTGGGCGGCGTCGGTGATGTGCTCGGTGTCCGCCACCGCGACCAGGGTCGGCAATAGCGGTAGCAGCTCGGTGGTCTCGCGGCGCATGAGCCAATCATATCGCTGAAGTATCGATCAGTGTCGTCTCATGCATTGGACGTATACCGTGAGCGCTTCTAACGTATTTGGTATGACTACGACGCAGCCCGAGGTTCTGGAGTGGGAGGGGCACCCCAAGGGGTCGACCGAGTACCGACGCCTCGTGCTGGCGCTGCTGTTCGCCGGAGTGGCGACGTTCGCTCAGCTGTACTCCGTGCAGGGGATTCTGCCGCTCATCGCGTCCAGTCTCGACATCACACCGTCGCAGTCCTCGCTCGCCGTCGGGCTGGCGACCGTCGGCGTCGCAGTGTCGGTCATTCCGTGGTCGGCAGCGGCCGACAAGATCGGACGCGTTCGAGCGATGACCGCCTCGATACTCGTCGCGACGACACTGGGTTTGCTGGTGCCTCTGTCGCCTTCTCTCGAGGTGCTGCTGGTCCTGCGATTCTTCGAAGGTGCTGCGCTGGGTGGACTTCCGGCCATCGCGATCGCCTATCTCAGCGAGGAGGTGCACCGCAATCACACCGCGCTGGCAGCGGCGACCTACGTGTCCGGTACGACGCTCGGTGGGCTGCTGGGGCGAATAGTTTCGGGACCCGTTGCAGAACAAACCAATTGGCAAATCGGAACCCTCACGGTGTCGGTGATCGCGGCGCTGGCAGCAGGACTGTTCGTGTGGTTGGCACCGCGGCCGCGAACCACCCTCGTACACAGCCGAATTCGCGACCTACCCGGTCGGTTGTGGGTGAATCTCCGAGAGCCGGGGATGCTGGCGCTGTACGGCCAGGGGTTCCTGCTGATGGGAGGGTTCGTCGCGATCTACAACTTCCTCGGATTCCGGCTCGAGGCAGCGCCTTTCGGTCTTCCACAGTCTCTGATCAGCTTGATCTTCGTGGCCTACCTCAGTGGCACGGTGTCCTCGCGAGTGGCGGGGAAGTTGGCGACGAAGCACGGCCGGTCGATCGTCCTCGCCGGATCGACCGCCACCATGATCGCCGGAGTCGCACTGACGATGGCGTCGAACCTGGCGGTGATCCTCACCGGGCTGGTGATCTTCACGATGGGATTCTTCGCCGCCCACGCCATCGCGTCGGGATGGACCGGCCAGCGAGCCGTCCACGGGCGCGCGCAGGCGACATCGCTGTACAACCTGTTCTACTACGGAGGATCGTCCGTCGTGGGCTGGCTCGGCGGAGTGGTTTTCCAGTCGCTCGGATGGAATGCCCTGGCGCTGTTCGTCATTGCATTGGCAGTCACCGCCGGCTTGTGGGCCGCAGCGATGAACGGCCGACTGGCACAGCAGCCGAACTCAGTACGTGGATGAATTCGAGGCTGCTATCGCGAAGATGAAGATCGCACCCACGACGAGGACGAACAGTGCAATCGACACGTAGCCGACGATCAGACCTGCCGTCGCAAAACCCGACCCGCCCTCGCCATTGCGCTTGATCTGACCCTTCGCGACGTGGCCACACACCACCGCACACACCGACGCGATCAACGGAACGAACGTCAGACCCAACACCGCCAACACGAGCGATACGATCGCCAACGTATTCGTCGCGGGTGCCGGCCGAAAACCTGCACCGACATACGGGGCCCGTCCGTACTGCGGCTGTCCGTACTGCGGTTGCCCGTACTGGGGGCCCGGGTATTGGGGTTGTCCGTACTGCGGGTTCTGGTAGCTCGTATTGGGGTCCTGATATGGCGGGTACTGCTGACCCCCGTACGGCTCGTCCTTCTCGAATGCGTCGCTACCTTCACCCTGCGGATTGACCATTGCGGGAGTCTTACACCTGAGTTGGGCCGTCGCAAGCGGCAACGCAGTGTCTACGAACCGACCTTGCCCCAGCCCACATACGCGTCGACGGTCACGTAACCCGTCACCCGCGGCTGATCCCGAACCGGATACCGCTCGCCGGTGTAATGAGTCGCTATGCGGTCGATATCCACCAGATCCGGGTCGTCCTGCAGTTCGATCGAACCGTGCACCGTCACATGCGTATACCAACTGGCCTCGTCCATCACCGAAATCGAGACCTTGGGATTGGCCCGAATGTGCTCCAGCCGCTTCCGCGAGGCATCGAAATTGAGCACGACTTTCCCGTCCTCCCACAAATACCAGGTGGGCGCGGTGATCGGAGTTCCATCGGCACGAACCACCGCCATGACGGCGGGATTCGCCTTCTTCAGCAACTCGACGGCATCAGCGGGCAACGGAGGCTTGGGCATGAACCAACACTACGACCCAAGAGTTGACTCGGCCAGACCCTTGCCCAACACCCACCCGGCCCGAGCCACCCGCCCCGGGTCCACGGGCCTGAGTCCACTCAACGTGACATTGACTGCCGAAAAGGGCACTGAATGTCACATCGAGTGGACTGCGGATAGGTGGACTGCGGGTGGGTGTGGGCCGCAGACGGGTGGAGCGATTACAGCTTCGGGAGTTTGACGACCTGTCCGGCATAGGACAGTCCCGCACCGAAGGCGAGGAGCAGCGCTGTGTCGCCTGCTTTGGCTTTTCCGGTGCGCAGCAGTTCTTCCATTGCCAGGGGGATGGATGCAGCCGAGGTGTTGCCGGTTTCGGCGATGTCGTTGGCGACCGGGGTGCCGTCGGACAGGTCGAGGCTTTTGGCCAGCAGTTCGGTGATGCGGCTGTTGGCCTGGTGGGGGATGAAGGCGTGCAGCTCGTCGGCTTTGATGCCGGCGACCTCGAGGACTTTTTGCGCGGCTTTGCCCATTTCGAATGCAGCCCAGCGGAAGACGGAGATGCCGTTCATGCGGATCCAAGGGCGTTCCACGTCGGCTTTGGTGATGTAGTCGTACCAGTCGATGGTCTGCACGATGGCGTCGGACTGGGAGCCGTCGGATCCCCACACGGCGGGTCCGATTTCGGTTTCGTCGCTCTGTCCGACGACGACGGCTCCGGCGCCGTCGGCGAAGATGAAGCGGGTGGTGCGGTCGTACGGGTCGGTGGTGACGCTGAGCTGCTCGGCTCCGATGACGAGGACGTACTGCGAGGTCCCGGCCTTGACGAGGTCCGATGCGACGGCGAGTGCGTAGCAGAAGCCTGCGCATCCGGCGCAGATGTCGAACGCGGCCGGTCCTTTGGTGCCGAGTCCGTGGGCAACCTTGGCGGCTGCTTGGGGCGTCAGTTCGAGGTGTGTGGAGGTCGCGACGATGACGGTGTCGACCTGCTCGGCGGAGATGCCGCTGGCTTCGAGTGCTTTTCGGCCTGCCGAGATCGACATCTGGACGACGTTTTCTTCGGGGTCGGCGAATCGGCGGTTCTTGATGCCGGATCGCGTCTGAATCCACTCGTCACTGGAGTCGATGAACTCGCAGATCTCATCGTTGGTGACTATTCGTTCGGGGCGGTGAACGCCCAGACCGAGCATCTTCGACTGTCGACCTTGCGTTGTGCTGATCGCACCCATCTTCAATTTCCTCTCGTGCTACCGCGCCATCGCCGAGCTTCGGCTCGGGTCTTGGGCTACGGGCTCGTCGACACACGTTACGTGCGTCGACGGGAGAGGTTCACACCAGTTCGGTGATGAGGGCCGCGACCTCGGCGGGTTTGTCGATCATGGCGTGGTGATGGGCGGGAATGACGACGGTGAATTCGGCCCGCAGGTATGTAGCCAGCTTGCGTTGGGTCTTGATCCATCTGCGTCCCCACGGGGACGGTCGTCCGGTGTGGGCGGCCGCGACGATAACGGGAACGACGAGTGGCAATCGCTTGCGAAGCCGGTTCAATTCGGCGGCGAGGTCGGGGTAGACGACATCTTCGACGAGTGCAGCTGTGAGATAGGTGGGCCTGCGGTAGATGTCGTCGACCCAGTCGACGACGTCCTTCGGTGTCCCGTCGGGTGGCGTCGCCTGGTTGAGTATCGGCCGGACGCGCGGGCCGACGAGCCGCTGCAGGCCCGTGCGGCTCAGTAGCGTCGACAGGGAATGCGCTGCGCGCACTCGCAGAGCGGCCGGAAGGATGCGGCGCGGGTCGGACTCGGCGCTCGAGTCCAGGAGAAGAACACCGCGTATGCGCGACGGGAACAGCCGAGCCACCGCTTCTGCGTAGAAGCCGGCAATCGAGTGACCCGCGACGACGGCAGGTTCGGTGACACCGAGTGCGTCGAGGACGCCGACGATCCTGTCGGCCTCGCCGCGGACGGTGGGGGTTGCGCCGTCGGGCAAGGGGTCGCTGAGTCCGAAGCCGGGGCGGTCGAGAACCACGACGTGATGGTGGGCGCTCAGGATTTCGACGGTGTCGTTCCAGTCGAACCAGTTACTGCCCAGACCTCCGCAGAGAACGATCGTGGGGCCGGCTCCCCGGACGAACAAATGCAGACGTTGGCCGTCCACTTCGACGTAGTGCCCGGGAGGATGTTTCACGGGAAACAATGCCTCGCGCTCGGTTCGATTCCCGTGATCCATGTTTTCGTCCCCACCATGCATTGCCGACTCGTGGTCTGTTTGAGCCTCCAGTTTCCATCATTCGCCCCGTTTTGCAACTTTCCCGCGGAGGATCGCCTCGCAAGAACCGTCATTGACGCGGTTTGGCCAGAGGAAATGCGAGTGTCTCGCGGATGCTGCCACCGGTGATGAGCATGACGACGCGGTCGACGCCCATGCCGAGGCCGCCGGTTGGGGGCATCCCGTGCTCGAGCGCCTGCAGGAAGTCCTCGTCCAAGCTCATTGCCTCCTCGTCGCCACCCGCAGCCAGCAACGACTGCTCGGTGAGGCGTCGACGTTGATCGACGGGATCGGTCAGCTCGCTGTAAGCCGTGCCCAGTTCGACCCCCCACGCCACCAGGTCCCATTTTTCCGCGACGCCGGGGATGCTCCGATGCGGTCTCGTCAACGGCGACATCGACGTCGGGAAGTCCTTGTAGAAGGTGGGAAATTCGGTGTAATCCTCCACCAGGTGCTCGTACATGCCCTGGGCGACGGCACCCGCATCCCACGACTTCTCGTAGGGGATGTCGTTCTCGTCGCACAGCCGCTGCAGCTCGTCCAGGGGCGTCGACGGCTCGACGGGGACACACAATTTTTCGGCGACGGCACCGTGCAGTGTCTTGACGGGCCATTCCCCGGAGATGTCGATCTCGATCATCTCGCCGTCCGGGCCGTCGGGCCGCAGGATGATTTCGCGGCCGTGGGCTGCGACGGCGGCACGCTGAATCAGTTCGCGGCACAACACCATTGCGCGCTCGTAGTCACTGTGTGCCTCGTACGCTTCGAGGATCGTGAACTCCGGATTGTGCTTGAAGTCCGCTCCCTCGTTGCGGAACACCCGGCCGATCTCGAAGACCTTCTCCATGCCGCCGACGCACAGCCGCTTGAGATAGAGCTCCGGCGCGATGCGCAGGTACAGATCCAGGTTGTAGGCATTGATGTGGGTGACGAACGGGGCAGCGTTCGCACCGCCGTGGACCTGCTGGAGGATCGGTGTCTCGACCTCCATGTAGCCGCGATCGCTCAGTGAATCACGAAGCGACTTGACCACATTCGAGCGTGCGATCATCAGCGCGCGCGCATCGCGGTTGATCGCCAGGTCCACGTACCGCTGCCGTACTCGCGCTTCCGGATCGGTCAGACCGCGGTACTTGTCTGGCAGGGGGTGCAGGCATTTGGCGTTCATTCGCCACTCGGTGGCCAACAGCGACAGCTCACCACGCCTGCTGTATCCGATGGTGCCACTGACTTCGATGAGGTCACCCAGGTCGAAGTCGGCATCGAACTCCTCGATTCTGTCGCCGACGCGTTCGCGGTCGAACAGCACCTGAATATCGGCCGACCAGTCCCGGATGACGGCGAACGACACGCCGCCGTAGTCGCGAATGCGCAGTATTCGACCCGCTATTCGCACCGTCGTGCCCTGGGGCGATGCCGCCGCTTCACCGACGGTATGCGTCGGGGGATAGGCGACGGGATAGCCCTCGATGCCGTCACCTTCGAGACGATCGAGTTTGGCCATGCGCACGCGTACCTGGTCGGGACGTTTGCGGCCGGGCACGGATTCGTCCACGGGAGTCTCGGGTCCGCTGCCGTCGGAATGAATGTCCTCGGCGTCGACCAAGGCTGCGGGCACCGCGACGTGGGACCCGGTGTGCTTCGAGGCGCGCCGAAAAGTGGGCAGAGTCAAGAAGCCTTCGGCGATGGCCGACGCGACACCGACCTTCGGCAGCACCCGATTGTCGGCGAAGCACAGGTAGCGCGGCTCCCATTCCGGCAAGTACTTCACATTCGAGCGATACAGCGCCTCGAGCTGCCACCAGCGCGAGAAGAACACCAATACGCTGCGCCAGATCCGCAGAACCGGACCGGCCCCGATCCGACTGCCCTCCTCGAACGCAGCGCGGAACACCGCGAAGTTCAACGAAATCTTGCTGACACCGAAATGATCTGCGCCGGTTGCAAGTTCGGTCACCATCAACTCGATGACGCCGTTCGGCGACGCCGGATCGCGACGCATCAAGTCCAACGACGCGCCGGTACGACCCCACGGCACCAGCGACAGAACACCCACGATCTTCTCGCCCTGAACCGCCTGCACCAGAAGACAATTGCCGTCGAGCGGATCGCCCAACCGGCCCAGCGCCATCGAGAAACCACGCTCGGTCTCGGTATCGCGCCACGCATCCGCGCACGCAATGATCTCGTCCATCTCCTCGGCCGAAATATCGCGATGACGACGCACGGTGACCACGACACCCGCTTTGCGAGCCCGGTTGACGGCCTGACGCACGGGACGCATCTCGCGTCCATTGAGGTTGAAATCTTTGGTTTTCAGGATCGCTTCGTCGCCCAGTTCGAGAACGCTCAGGCCGGCCCGCTTGTAAGCCGTGGCCCCGATCTCGCTGGCCCCCATGACAGCTGGGGTCCACCCGTACTTCTCGGCGAGATCGAGCCACTCCGAAATCGCGTGCGGCCAGGCCTCCGGATTACCGATCGGATCCCCACTGGCCAGACACACCCCGACCTCGACGCGATACGTCACCGCCGCCTTGCCGCTGGTAGCGAAGATGACGCCCTTGTCGCGGCGAGTCGCGAAGTAACCGAGGGAGTCGTCGGCACCCCACTTGTCGAGCAGGCCGCGCAGAGCCGACTCGTCGCGCCCGGTCAACGCATTGCCCGACCGCTGCGACCGGAACAACGTGACCACGGCACCGAGCAACGCCAGCGCTCCGAACAGTCCCAACGCCGTATTGACGAAACCGTTCGGCCTACCGTCGAACTGCTCGTTGTCCACCGTCGCCAACGCCGTCACCCGGTTGAACGCCCACAAGAACGTCTGATTCTCCGGCAACGAACCCGGGAACAACGCCACCAACGCCCACCCGACAATCGTCCCGACGGCAGCTCCCAGCACGAGCACCCCGAGCGCCTTCCACACCGCACCGCGCCGAACCCGCGTGTAGAACTCCTTGCGCGACGCGATCAACAGACCCGTCACGACGACATGAACAGCCAACGCAATCCACGAACTGACGTTCTTGTCCTCGATGCCCTCCGCGACATTCGTGATCGCCAACAACACCAGATAAATCGTCAGCAACCACCACGCAATACGCTTCCGACTCGCCAACGCCGCCGCCAACAACCCGACAACGAGAGCCCACGACAAACTCGTATCCGGAGCATCGAAGTAATACGTGTCGACATACTCCCGCGGCGCATGAACCAGATACCGCAAAGTGGGCGACAGACTCCACAGAAACAACGCCGCCGCGAACACACCGAGCACCAGCCCCGCGATATGCGGAACCTCACTCAACCGACCGCGCTGCGGCGGCGAAAACGACCGTGGTGCCGTAGTACCCGACCGATCCGAGGGAACTGCTGTCGCCGTCATGTCTCACTCCCGAAATAAAAACGCACGAGTTGCAAGATAGACGGTATCCCCGCCGAGGTGGGTGGGATGCCTGTTGCCGCCCCGCCGTCCACTCAATGTGACATTCAGTGGCCTTTCCGGCAGTCAATGGCACATCGAGTGGACCGGTGGCCCCGACCGACGTGTGTGCGCCAGCCGGTTACGAGTCGAAGTGTGCGTCGCCTTCGGGTTGCGTTTGTCCACAGGCAGTCGGTTATCCACAGGGCCGTTGATAGTGCGACGTCGGGCGCGATCGGTGTCCGGCCGAGCGTGCACGATCGTCTGTATGAAGCGGGGCGGCGCACGGGTCGATGCGAGGGTGATTGCGGCCGCATCGGATCGCGGGCTGGTGCGGACGGCTCATCTCCTGGAGCTCGGCGTCGCGTCGAAGACGATTGTTCGGCGCACGCTGCCGGACGGTATCTGGTCACGGGCGCTACCTGGCCTGGTGTTCTTGAAGAACCGTTCGCTGACGCCCTTGGAGCGGGCGATTGCCGCGTCCATCTACTGCGGTCGTGATGGCGTCATCAGTGGTCGGGCCGGGTTGGCGTTGCATGGTCTCGGTACATCCGGCTCGTTCGAGGAGACGTTCGTGCTCATTCCCGAGGCGCAGCACCGCAGGTCGGTCGGTTTCGCTGCGGTGGAGCGCACCTGGCGGATGCCGACGGCGGAAACCAAGTCGGGTCTTCGCGTCGCGCCGGTCGTTCGGTGTTTGTGCGACGCGATTCGTCGCATGAAGAACGCCGAGCAGTGCATGGCGCTCGTTGCCAGTGTTGTTCAGCGTGGTGCGGCAACGATCGAGGCGATCATGAAGGAACTGGACGCCGGCACGACGCGCGGAACCGCGATGCCTCGCCGAGTACTTCGCGAACTGGCCGCCGGCGCGCATTCCGTTGCCGAAGCCCACGCGCAGAAGTTGTACGCGCGCAGCGGTCTTCCCCCGATGACGCACAATGTCGCGGTACGCGACAGGTCGGGCAGGTTGCTGCTGGTGGCCGACAATTGGCTCGACGACGTCGCCCTCGACTGGGAGATCGACTCGCTCGCATATCACCTGTCGCCCGCGGCGCACCGCGCCACCGTAGAACGACGAGAGCGAGCTCAGAACGCGGGCATCATTGTCGTGACCCATCTGCCGAGCGATATTCGCGAGGATCCGGAACGCGTCCTGTCCGACCTGCGGTCCCGGTACCGACAGGCGCTCGCGCGTCCGCGCCCCGACGTCACCGTCGACCCTTCCTATCGTCGATCGGGCTGATACACCCAGATCATGTGGTCTCCAGTTTCGGCTGCAGCAGCCAGGGCTCGCGGCTCGGTCCTGTCGAGGACGAAACCCAGCCGCTGCGGGACGGCTCGACTCCTCGAATTGGCTGCATCACAATGAATTTCGACGCGGTCGACGTCGCCGAGTTTGAACGCCTCCCGTGTGAGGGCCGCGGTGGCCTCGGAGATGACGCCATCACCCTCTGCTGCGCTGTCGAGCCAGTATCCGATTTCGATTCCACCCGGTCCGACGCGGCGATGCAGTGCAATCTTCCCCAGGAATGCGCTGGTGGAGCGACCGAAAATCCCGTAGTCGTACATTTCGCCGGATTCCCACAGCTTCCGGCTTTCCTCGATGCGAACGATCTGCGCCGACCTGTCGGCAGCGTCCTCGGTGGCCCACCCGAGCCACGGCAGCAGGCGGACCCGATTTCGACCGATCGCCTCGGCAATGACAACAGCATCGTCTGCCGTCTCGCGTCGAACCACGAGACGGTCGGTGACAATCCGAACGGGGGGTGCGCTGACCATTGCGACAGTCTGACTCGCCGTGACTGCCTATTCCACTGGTTTTCGGTGCCCGCTCGCCGGTATGCAGTCCACTCGATGTGCCATTGACGGTCGAAAAGGCCACCGGATGTCACATTGAGTGGTCAGCCGGGATTGGTCAGGCGGGAGTGGGGTGGGCGGTGCCGGGGGAGGGAAGGAAACGATCAGGAAGCGGACCACGATCTCCAGGACAGTTTGTCGATGACGATGACCGGCCCCTCGGGTCGGTTGTTCTTGTATTGGCTGTATTTCGCGACGAGGGTGTCGGTACCGACTGTGCCTTCGGCGCTGCCTGCGTCGACGATGCGGGCGTTGCCGTCGGCGCGGATCCACCAGAGTTGGGACCAGTCGTCGAAGTAGTGGTCGACGATGAGGCTGACGGCGGGGTCGGCGCGGATGTTCTCGAGTCGCTGCAGTTTCTGGGTGCTTTTGGGTTTCCAGTCGATGGCTGTGTAGATGCGGTCGCCGGTGGGTGCGACGGCGAAGACGATGGGGACCAGGTGTGGGGTGCCGTTGGGGTTGATGGTGGAGAGTTGGGCGCGGGGTGCGTCGGTGAAGCGTTGAATTTCGTTGTCTATCTTCACGTTCGGTTCCTCATGCGGATTCGCTGTGGCTGCTGTGTCGGGTGATGTATTGCTCCAGTTCGGCGACGGGCATGGGTCGTCCGAGGAGGTGTCCTTGGCCGAAGGTTACGCCCATGTCGGTGCAGATTCGGAGTTGTTCGGTGGTCTCGATGCCTTCGATGACGGTGTCTTTGCCGAGGGTGGTGGTGACGTCGACGAGGGCGGTGCAGAGGGTGGTCATGGCGCGGCGTCGGTGCAGGTTGGTGCTGTCGAGGTGTTGGGTGAGGGATCTGTCGATTTTGAGGATGTCGACGGGGAGGGTGGCGAGTCGTTCGAGGGAGGAGAAACCGGAGCCGAAGTCGTCGATGGCGATGAGGACGCCGTGGCGTTGGACGTCGCGGAGTTGGTAGTGCACGGCGTCGAGGTCGTGCAGCGTCTGCGATTCGGCAAGTTCGAGTGCGAGTCGACCGCGTTCGATGCCGTGGGTGTCGACGATGTCGATGACGTCGGTGGCCAGGGTTCCTGCGGCGAAGTGCGCGGGGCTGACGTTGACACCGACTTGGAGCATGATCGCGCGGGATTGCCAGTCGGCGATGGTTGTCGCGACGTCGGTGAGAATCCACATGCTCAGGGGGACTATCAGGTCGTTGTCTTCGGCGAGGGGGATGAAGGCGTCGGGCATCAGGAGTCCGAGTTCGGGGTGGTTCCAGCGAACGAGGGCTTCGGCTCCGACCACGGCTCCGGTCGCGAGTTCGACGATGGGTTGGTAGACCATGGTGAGCTCGCGCGCGGTCATGGCGACTCCGCGCAGTCGTTCGAGGAGCTCGAGCCGAGTGCGGTTGGTGTGGTGCAGCTCGTCGGTGAAGATGTGATGCCGGTTGCGGCCGGTGGCTTTGGCGGCATGCATCGCGGCGGTGGCGTTGTGTACGAGCTGGGTGGCGCGATCGGTGCTGCCGGTGGTGGAAGCGACACCGACGCTGGCGGTGAGGGTGAGGTGCCGGCCGCCGAGCTCGAAGGGGGGCTCGAAGATGCTGGCGAATCCCGCGGCCATCGCTCGGGCTGCCAGGGAATGGCAGCCGTAGGCGACGATGACGAATTCGTCGCCGGTGAGTCGGCCGATGGTGTCGCCGGGTCGGGTCGATGCGGTGAGTCGGTCGGCGACCATGCACAGCAGCTCGTCGCCCTGGGCCGGTCCGAGCGCGTCGTTGAATTCACGGAAGCCGTCGATGTCGACGAGGAGGACGCTGAAGTGCTGGTCAGGGCCTAGGTCGACCAGCGCGGCGGTGATGGTGGCCAGGATTTCGTCCCGGTTCGCAAGCCCGGTGAGGGCGTCGAGCGTCGGGTTGGGGTCGGCACGGCGGAGCGGCGTGTCGTGTTCTCGACTCACAGTGCCCCCTCGTAGCCGGACGGCCACCGGCGATACTAGCCGAGGAGTTTGCTTAACGCCTATAAACGGGGAGCACGCCCTTTTTACTGGACCTCACGCGGCGTGCCCGTCGACCCTCGCGTCTCGATGTTCCACACCGCCGCGTCGACCGTGTCGCTGAGACCGAGTACCCACCGGGCTGCCGATCGGCCCTGGTCGAACAACGATTGCGCGACGGTGGTCAAGTGGGCCGCTGCCGCTGCAGGGGAGTCGTCCCACCCGGTCAGTGCGAGGTGGCCGGGAATGTCGAAACCGGCACCCGTCGCCGCGTCGAGTGCGCCGAAGGCAAGTTCGTCGCTCATCGCGAGTATCACGTCGATGACGTTGTCGCGCAACAACAGTCGCGCTCCCCGTGCACCCTCTGCGCGTGAATTGTGAGTGGTGAACAGCGTCGGTACCGTCGACCACTCGATTCCTCGACGTATGCACGCATCGCGGTAGCCCTCGAGTCGTGCGCGAGTCACCGGCATCGAGATGTCCGACGCGTCGGCGCCGTGCACGACCGTCGACTCACGTCGCGAATCGGGTCGCAGCGCAACGATCGCGGGCCGACGGCGATTGCGCAGAGCAATGGTGGCGACCGCGTCGGCAGCAGCGCGGTCGTCGATTCCGATGGAGTTCAATCCCGGATGCTCGGGTCCGCCCTGGACGCAGGTGGGTCGACCGGTGCCGGCGAGGACGTCGAGGACGGGGTCGTCGACGCCGGTGGTCCAGACGACGTAGCCGTCGACCTGCGCGTCGCGAATTCTCGCAATGTCGCTGTCGCGATGCAGGTTCGGCAGCATCATCAGGGCGGTGTCGGCGTCGAGACATGTGTCGGCGATGCCCGAGAGGAACCGTCGGGCCTGGGGATCTTCGAAGGCATAGGTGAGTTTTTCACCGAGTACGACGCCGATGCTGTTGTGTTTTCCGCTCCGGAGCGAGCGTGCCGCGCGGTTGGGGCCTGCGTATCCGAGGGCCGCCGCCGCCGCGTGGACGCGGTCCCGGGTGGCAGGCGAGACGCGAGTGGGTTGGTTGTAGGTGTACGAGACGCTCATCGTGGAGACTCCCGCAGACGCCGCCACGTCAGCCATCGTCACCCGAGTGTTCACGGGGCCACCTTAGCGTGTGTCGACCATCTGTGTAACGATACACATCATGTCGTCGCCCCTCCCCAAGCTGCTGGTCCTCGGTGCAGCCGCCTTCATCTATGTCACGGCCGAAACGTTGCCCGTGGGTCTGCTCCCGGAGATCTCGGGCGATCTCGGCGTCGGCGAATCCGCTGTCGGTCTGCTGCTGACCTTCTACGCGTACGGCGTCGCCGTCATGACCATGCCGTTGATCAGGTTCGTACGCGACTGGCCGCGGCGACGCGTCGTCGTCATCACCGTTGCAGCACTGGCCTTTTCGCAACTGCTCTCCGCGGTGTCCGTCGGGTACCCGATGCTGGTGCTGTCGAGGATGCTGTGCGCGGCGACGCACGGAGTCTTCTGGGCCGTTGTCGCACCGGTCGCGGCGTCACTCGCACTTCCCGGTAAGCATGGCAAAGCGATCGCCACGGTGTACGCCGGCACCTCGTTGGCGTTGGTCGCCGGTAATCCGATCACCGCGGCCATGGGTCAGTGGTTCGGGTGGCGCACTGCTGCAACCATTCTCGGTGTGGTCGCCGCCGCTATCGCGGTGGCGCTCTACTTCGTCCTCCCTGCACTACCGGTCACCCGAGCACCTGCGGGCAACAAGAAGACACCGCGGGTGCTCGACGGCACCCTGGCGATCCTGTGTGGAGTGACGTTCCTGGCCGTCCTCGGCCATTTCGCCGCGTACACGTATTTCTCGCTCATCGTCGATCGCGCAATCGGCTCGGCCGGAACCACTCTGACGCTGATGTTGATGCTCTACGGGTTGTTCGGGGTCGTCGGTATCTGGGTGATCGGCAGAACGTACGACCGTTGGCCGCGGCCCTCCACCATCGCTGCTCTCGGTGCCGTCGCAGCCGCCGCAGCGATCCTGTGGTGCACCCTCAGCGCAGCACCGGGCAGCCTGGCCGTCCTCGCTGTCGGTGCGATCGCGTTGTGGGGTCTGGCATTCACCACACTGCCGGTTTGCATCCAGTCCGCCGTGGTTCGGGCCGCCCCCGCCGACGCCGACAAGGCGTCCGCTATCTATGTCGTCGCCTTCCAACTGGCCATTGCCACCGGGGCCCTGGTGGGAGGCGTCGTCGTCGACGCCAGGGGCATCGGGGCGGTGACCGCTGCGGCGACGATCCTGGTGGCTGTTGCACTCACCGTCGTAGTGGGTGCGCGCAGAGCCTTTCCGAGCTCGTATCCGTCGGTACCGGTCTCGACACCGGCGCACTGACCTCTCGGCCCTCCAGCACGATAGGGTCAGCACGCGACGAACGAGGGAATCCGGTGCAATTCCGGAGCTGGCGCGCAACGGTGACGGGTGAGAGCTCGAAGTCCGAATGCTCGGACGTCGTGGTCGAACCCACCCGCGGCTCCGCGACACGAGCCCCAAGCAGGAAGCTCTTCGATGCGTACCTCTCTCGCCGCACTAGGCGCTGTCTCCATCCTTCTGGTCGGTTGTTCGACCACGTCGACCCCCGACGCGTCCACCGACACCTCCGGAAACTATCCCCTGACCATCGAGAACTGCGGACGCGACGTCGTCGTCGACGCACCACCGCAACGCGCGGTGTCGTTGAACCAGAGCTCGACGGAAATACTGCTCTCGCTCGGCCTCGCAGACCGGATGGTGGGCACCGCCACCTGGACCGACCCGGTCCGCTCGAACCTCGAATCCGAGAACGCCAAGGTGCCGAGGCTCGCGGACAACAAGCCATCGCTCGAGGTCGTGTTGGATGCCGAGCCCGATTTTGTGTCCGCGTCCTTCGGCGGCACCCTCGGACCCGGGGGAGTCGCAGATCGGAGCAGATTCGAGCAGCTCGGCGTGCCGAACTACCTCTCGCCCACCGACTGTCAGGGCAAGACGGACGAGAGCGTCAATTCCGACGGTGCCCGCACGGAGCCGCTGGTGATCGACACCGTCTATCGGGAGATTCGTGATCTCGCGGCGGTCTTCGACGTACGAGACCGCGGTGAGCGTCTGGTCGCCGAACTGCAGGATCGGTTCGAGAAAGCCTCCGGCTCGGTCGACGCGTCAGGTGTGTCGTTGGCCTACTGGTTCGCCGACACCGACACGCCGTACATGGCAGGTTGCTGCGGATCGTCGGGCATCATCACCGACTCCGTCGGTGCCGAGAACATCTATGCCGACACCACCGACGAATGGCCACAGGTCAATTGGGAGAGTGTGCTCGATCGCAACCCGACTGCACTGGTGCTCGCAGATCTGAGTCGACGCAGTATCGCCGGGGACGCCCTGGACAGCAAGATCGGTTTCCTGGAGTCGAACTCGGTCACGAACCGAATGCCCGCCGTCGAGAACAAGCGGTACATCGTCGTCAACGGTGCCGATCTGAACCCGTCCATTCGGACGATCGACGGCGTCGAGAAAGTTGCGGCCGCGCTGCAGGATTGGGGAATGGCGTCGCGATGAGCCGCACCGATCGCGGGGTGCTCGTCCCACTGCTGCTCGCAGGATCGGCGTTGTTGGTGCTCTCGATCGGCGTCGCCGTCACCATCGGACCCGCGAACGTCTCGGTGCCCGACGTATATCGAGTGATATTGACGCACATGGGTATCGGGAGTTCGGGAGTCAGTCGCATCCAGGACGGAATCGTCTGGGAGCTGCGCCTGCCCCGGACCTTGCTGGCCGCCGTGTGCGGTGCGGGTCTTGCGCTGTGCGGTGCGATCATGCAATCACTGCTGCGCAACCCTCTCGCCGATCCCTTCGTCCTGGGCATTTCGTCCGGTGCATCCACCGGAGCGGTCCTCGTCGCGGTTCTCGGCGTCGGCGGTGGCGCATTGTCCTTGTCCACAGGGGCATTCGCCGGTGCGCTGCTCTCGTTCGTCCTGGTGATGCTGCTGGCCGCAGGGGCAGGCGGAGGAAATGACCGCGTGGTGCTGGCCGGGGTCGCGGGGACGCAGCTGTTCTCGGCCTTGACGTCGTTCATCGTCATTTCCTCGGCCGACGCCGAACAGACACGCGGCGTGCTGTTCTGGCTTCTCGGATCGCTGAGCGGTGCCGACTGGACGGACGTGGTGCTGTGCGGATCGGTTGCGCTGCTCGGAATGGTGGTGTGTCTGTTCAACACCTCGGCCCTCGACGCCTTCACATTCGGGCACGACGCGGCCGCGTCCCTCGGTGTTCCGGTCAAGTGGGTGCGAATCCTGTTGTTGGTCATCACCGCACTGATCACGGCCTCGCTCGTCAGCGCCGCCGGAGCCATCGGGTTCGTGGGTCTCGTTCTGCCGCACGCCGCACGTTTTCTCGTCGGCGCACGGCATCGACGGCTGCTGCCGACGACGGTGGTCATCGGCGCGATCTTCATGGTGTGGGTCGACACCATCGCCCGAACGCTGTTCGCCCCGCAGGAGATACCCGTCGGAGTGGTGACCGCGCTCATCGGCGTGCCGGCATTCGCGCTCATTCTGTTTCGACTCAGGAGATCCCGATGACGTTGCACGTCAACAACATCCGGTGGACCCGTGGCGGGAACCCGATTCTCGACGGCATCAGCTTCGCGCCGGAACCGGGCGAGACCATCGGGCTCATCGGCCCCAATGGCTCCGGCAAATCGTCGCTACTGCGCATCCTCGCCGGCATCGTGGCACCCGACAGCGGCGACGTGCTGCTCGACGGAAAGAACCTGCGCACCCAACGTCGTCGCAGCATCGCCCGCCGCGTAGCGATGGTCGACCAACATTCCGACACCGACGTCGACATCACCGTCCGCGACGTCGTACGCCTGGGCCGCATCCCCCACCACGGCATCCTCGGCGGAGACACAGCCGACGACGACACCGCGATCGAACAGGCACTCACCGACACCGCCATGGCGTCGAAAGCCACCCGACGCTGGCACACCCTCTCCGGCGGAGAGCGCCAACGCGCCCAGATCGCCCGAGCCCTCGCCCAACAACCCACCGAACTACTGCTCGACGAACCGACCAACCACCTCGACATCCAACACCAACTCGACATCCTCACCCTCGTCGCAGACCTACCCCTGAGCAGTTACATCGCCCTCCACGACCTCAACCTCGCCGCCATGTTCTGCAACCGCATCATCGTCCTGAACAACGGCAGCATCGTGGCATCGGGAACCCCACACGAAGTGATCACCGAACACCTGGTGCGCGAGGTGTACAACGTGCACGCCAGCGTCTCGCATACCGACGACTACCCCCAGGTGACCTATCGCCGCCCCCGACCTACCGCCCCCGGAGTCCACTCGATGTGACATTGACCCCCGAAAAGGTCACTAGATGTCACATTGAGTACCCGGGGGAAGGGCCAAAACCGGGGGAGGGGGAGACGGAATCTAGAGTTGGCGCAATTTTCGCTCGAATGCGTCGATGCGTGTGGTGTCCTCGAAGAAGTCCTCTTGGGAGATGATTTTGCCCCAGCTGGTGCGGACCAGGAGCACCGTTCGGTTGCTGTACAACTCGGTGCCGTCGACTGCGTGTGCTTGGTCGTCGAAGCGGACGAGGAGGGTCATGCGCCAGGGGGCTCCGCCGCTGTAGATTTCCGTGACCTGCCCGCGGATCCCGGCAGCGACGAAGTCCTGGAAGAACTTTTCGATTGCCGGTCGTCCGCGGTGGGTGCCGGACCAGCGGCTGTCACCGTCGGCGAATTTGAGCACCGCGTCTCGGTGGAACGACGAGAGCAGAGGGCGATAGTTTCCGTTGTTGAGCGCCTCGATGTCTCGCTGCAACTTGAGGGTCAGCACTCGCATCAGCAGAAGCCTGCATGCGAAGGCCGTCGAGATGCCGGCCAGAAATCTCAGTTGCATGGCTATACGTTTGCCTACCGTTCACCGACGTGTCAATCGAGTGGGATGTTTCGAGGTCCAGCCCGATGGCGGTTCACAGTTCGCCCGAAATTGCCCCGGTGATAGAACCGCGATAGGGATGAACAGCCACCGACGCCGTCGCCCATGTCTGGGATGACGACGAGCACGAACGACGTCAGCGAGACGAATCCAAGTACCGCCGATACGACTCAGCCCTCCAATGCGAGCTGATCGATCACGGCGAGGGTGAAGCGCTCGGTGGTCGCGGATCCGTGGAGATCGGCGGTACGGGTCTCGGGCACACTCACTGCGCGATCGATGGCTCGATGGATGGAGTGGGCTGCTGCGCGTAGCCGGTCGTCCTCGCGTCGATCTCCCAACCAGGACAGCAGCATTGCCGCCGATCCGATGAGCGACGCGGGATTGGCAATCCCTCTACCGGCGATGTCGGGTGCCGAGCCGTGCTGCGCCTGCGCGACGGCATGATCGTCACCGAGGTTGAGGGACGCTGCCAGTCCCAGACTGCCCGACAGCTCGGTGGCCTCGTCGGAAAGGATGTCGCCGAACATGTTGGTCGTGGCGATGACGTCGAACGACTCCGGTCGTCGAATGAGCAGTGCCGCAACAGCGTCGACGAGAAGTTCCTCGTACTCGACAGCAGGGAAATCCTGCCGTACTGCCCGGGCTGCCTCGAGAAACAGCCCGTCGCTGAGCCTGAGGACGTTGGCCTTGTGCACGACGGTGACCTTCGAGCTGCGGTTCGAGGCAAGGTCGAAGGCGCGCCGGACGATTCGCTCGGACCCGTGCCGGGTCACCTTGCGTACGGCCAGGGCGAGATCTTCGGTGGGCATGAATTCCCCGCCCCCGGCGTACATCGTGCGGTCGGCGTAAAAGCCCTCGGTGTTCTCGCGAGCGATCACCAGGTCGAACTTCTTACCCAAGGGATTGGGCAGTGCATCGACGGTCCTGGCGGGCCGTATGTTGGCGTACAGATCCAACTTTCGTCGTAGAACTCCAGACGGGTTGACGCCGCCTTCGGTGGCCGGCGGATAGTCGAGGTGCGAGACGGGCCCCAGAATGACGCCGTCGGCTGCGCGCGCGAGATCGACGATGGCGTCGGGCATCGTTGTTCCCGACGCCTCGAGTGCAGCGAAGCCGATGGTGCCGTGTGTGAAGGTCGCCGACATACCGCTGCGGTTCAGGGCGGATTCGATGACCGACACTGTCGCTGCGCTGATTTCGGGGCCGATGCCGTCTCCGGCGAGAACGATCAGGTCGACGGTGGTGCGACGGTCGGGTGAGGAGTAGCGGGATGTCACGAAGTCTCCAGGTGCTCACGTCCGCATGGTTGCGGACTAGGTCATCGTTGCGACCTGGTGAACAGCCTGCCGCCCGACGAGCATGAAGACCAGAGACTGTTTCTTAAACCTGACTTAAGTGAATTTCACAGTGTCGAACACCGAGACGAGAACCGATGCCATTGCATCGGACGCGGGAGACGGGGTTCGTTGCGCGAGCCGGCAGAGCAGTATTCGTCGATTCGGGAGCTCGCTCGAGGGAATCGCATCGACTCCCTCGCGGAGGTAGCGCGTCGTCATGGCGGGTGCGACGGTCAATCCCAGCCCGGCTGCGACCATCGCCTGCGATTCCATGTAGTCGTTCGACTCGATCAAGACATCTGGTTCGAATCCAGCTGTGCGGCACGAGGTTCGGAATATCGTGGTGATGGGGTGCTGGGCGCTGCGCACTATCCACTTCTCGCGAGCCAGCGAGTCGAGCCGTACCGGCCCGTTCGTTCGCCAGCCTTTCGGAACGAGCAACACGGTAGGTTCTTCCGCGATAACCTCGGTGACGACGTCGTCGACCGTCATCAAAAGGTCAGGGTAGTCCCACGCCAACGAAAGATCCACCTCCCGGCTCTGCAGCATCGAGTGGAGATCGCGCAGGCGAGAGGATCGAATCTCGAGTTCGATGTCCGGGTGCTCGGACCTGAACGCGGCCATCACGTCGGGCAACAGAGAAGCGGCGAAGGACGGAAAGACACCGAGCGTCACGTGGCCTGTTCTGGCGTCGAGTAGATCGTCGATGTCGGCACGCAGCGCGGACAACTGGATGTCGATGGCTGCCGCCCGGCCGGCAACCAGGCGGCCGGCTTCGGTGAGGCGGACACCGCGGGCATGCCGTTCTACAACTCGAGCGCCGATAACGGACTCCAGTCGCTTGACCTGCTGTGACACTGCAGACGGCGTGTACATCAGATGCTCGGCAGCTGCCGTCATGGAACCGAAACGGTCGATTTCCACCAACAGCTTGAGCAGGGACAACTCCACATCCATCCGTCGAGAGTAAGCGTGGTCTGAAACTATGGGCCGGTGACGAGAAGGAACATGAGTACGTGTCGGTTGCCGCAGCTCGGGGAGCCTCGATGGACCCGCTGAGCGGATTCTGGCACCATGCAGATGACGACGAGCCCGCTCGAATGCGGTCGCAGATGGGCGAGTTACTCTCGGCGTCAGAGCTTTCCCGGGCGCGCGCACTGTTCGAACGGGCGTCGCTGGAGGACTTTCTCGGCGAAGAATCGGCGGCAATTCCGTTGTACGAGGCGTCGCTGTCGAGTGGACTCGATTCCGTGCACGAGAGCAAGGCCAGAATTCAGCTCGCCAGTTCGCTGCGTAATGTCGGCCGACTCGAGGACGCGTCGCGTGTGTTGCGAGATTTCGAGTTCTTCAACGAATTCGCCTCTGCGCGAGATGCATTCATGGCCCTGATCCTGTGGGATCTGGGCGATGGTGTTGGCGCGCTGAGGGCGGCGCTGCAGGCAGCGAAGCCTGCGCTCGGCACATACCGTCGCGCAATCGGAACGTATGCCGACAAACTCTGCACCGACAGGCCGAGGAACAACGACTCTGACGACAATGTTGCCGACCATGATCGTGCCAATTCGCTCGACGACCCCGAGGTGAAGCCATGACCAGCGGAGCATTCGATCCGCACGACCTACTCGAGCGCAGCCGAATCGGCGTCCTCGCCACGATAAAATCGAGCGGCCTGCCGCAACTGTCACCGGTGACGCCGTTCTACGATCGCACCGAGCGAACGATAAAGATCTCGGTCACCGAGGGACGAGCGAAAACGGCCAACCTACGCCGAGACCCGCGCGCTGCACTCGAAGTGACCAGCGCCGACGGCAAGGCCTGGGCAACAGCAGAAGGAACCGTCACCCTCACCGGACCGGGCGCGAACCCGAACAGCCCCGAAATCGATGCGCTGGTCGAGTACTACCGCGCCGCCGCCGGAGAGCACCCCGACTGGAACGAATACCGCGCCGCAATGGCCGCGGATCGCCGAGTGCTGGTGACCATCGCCGTCGACCGCGTCTATGGGGAAAGCCTCGCCTGATCGCTCCGGCAGTCCACTCGATGTGCCATTGACCCCCGAAAAGGCCACTGAATGTGCCATTGAGTGCACCGGGATCGGTGCACATTCGGCTCGGTCAGGTGAGTTGGTAGACGTCCAGTTCGACGGAATTCGGCAAACGTTCACCGGTGGCCACGAAGAGTGTTCCGTTCATCCAGCTGAGGGAGTCGGCAGACGTCGACAGTCGGGGACAGGTGCGGAAGTAGATTCGGTCGGCGGGCACCTGCTCGCCGCGAGTCAGGGCGTCGATGTCTTGTTCGCTGCCGGTGCGCATCCCCACGTTGTGGACCGAGATCCGTTCGCCTGCGTCGGTCTCGAGTGCGTATCGGGCATCGAGTTCGGTGACAGTGGCTGACCTGAGAACCTGGTGGTCGGCGCGCCGCCGGCCAGGACGCGACCACGCATCACCGGCCCGTCGACGGTCCCACCGAGAATCGGCACGAGTCGTCGATGTCCGTCGCTGACCTGGCCGAGATCGATGGGCTCCCCGACCGTCACGGACAGGTGCGCGACGAATGTCAGATCGGGGCGCACGTCAGTTCGTTCGGTCCGCGAAGCCGTCGGGAAGATCGCCCGGTGCGACGGACACGATGGTCTCGTCGTCGGCTCCGACGTTCTCGAAGAGCGTGATCGTGGCGAATTCGGGGACGACATAGATCGGGTAGGTCGGCCCGGCGTCGCGGTAGGCACGCATTTCGTCGAGGTGATCGTTCTGATAGAGGACCGTTTTGGTTCCGTCCAATTCGATCCACTGCGGGAAGAAGATGGTTCCGTGCAGACGACGCTTGCCTGGGATGACGTTGACGACGACGGAGGTTCCGGTGGGCTCGGTCCATGAGATCTTGTAGACGTCGTCGTCGAGCTGGACGAGATCGACTTCCTGGTCCTTGACCCAGCGTCCGCCGACCATGCCGGTGTGAATTCGGTAGTCGATCGTGGTCGCATTCTTGACGTACATCTCGTACTGCCAGCTGTTGGCGTAGGTGTAGATGAAGCGGTGTCCGACGATGCCGCTCAGGTCTTGGCTGGGAATGGGGTTCTCGACTGTGGTCATGTTCTTCATTTTGTCACAAAACTATGTTTGCGGCAAAACTATCTGTGCAATCATCGACACATGGACTCCACTGCAACCGAACTGGGCCGCCAGCTGGGGCCCCTGCGGCGATCACTGCTCCGAGCGACGCGGGACGTAGCGCAGCTGCCCGACATCGCCGACTCGCACATCGAGGTGATGCGAGCCCTCGCCACCGAACCGTCCATAAGTCCGGGACGTCTCGCCACCCGCCTCAACCTGGCCCGGTCCACCGTGAGCAACCTGATCAAAGCGATGGTCGACGCCGGCCTGGTGGAGAGGTCGATCACCGCGGGTGACCTGCGAGGCGCGACGCTGACCGCATCGCCGAAGGCTAGGAACCTACTCGCCGAATACGACGCGGCGAGCTCCCGAGTACTCGCGGATGCACTGGACGAACTGAGTCAGCACAACCGCCAAGCTATCGCCGCAGCGCTGCCGGCCTTGGCGGAAATCACGAGCATTCTCGCCCGCCGCACGTCCTGATCCTCGGCAGTGAGCCCGCACCCACGCAGTCCACTCGATGTGCCATTGACCCCCGAAAAGGCCACTGAACGTCACATTGAGTACCCGTGATGTCGTGCTCCCCGTTTCGATCAGCGACGCGTGTTGATGTCGAGGACAAGTCGAGGCGTGCGCATCTGACCGACCGTCGACCACCAGCGATTAAATGGATACGCCAGTCGAACTACGAAGTAGTTGACGAATTCGACAACGGCGAACAGCCACACGACGAGTAGTGCGATGCCAGTTCCTGCGCTTGCTGGGAACCATACGACGACACCGATGAGCCCAGCCGCCAACAGTGGGACGTTTGCGACTCGACATACGCGATAGAACGCGCGAATGACCGGTGGCATCGGGTTGAGTTCGACCCAGGATCGCGCCATCAACCAATAAATTCCCGCCTGCACGAGGACGGCGAGCAACGGGGTGAGAGCAGACCACATGGCGAGTGATTCCTCTCGGCCGTCGAGCCACGGTTCTGCCATGGTGAGTGCAATCGCGGCAAACACCGCTGCGGCGAACAGCTCACCCAGGCCGAGCGACAGATACCGTCGCCGCAACTCGTTCCGGCGACCACTGGACATGACGTCAGATTAGTCATGAGCTGGCGCCGACAGCCGGCCCCCAGTCCACTGGATGTGCCATTGACCCCCGAAAAGGCCACCAAATGTCACATTGAGTGACCAGGGCGGGCGGGGAGTCACTGATTGCGGGCAACCGGGATCCAGAGTTCTCCGGCTCCCGATGACCAGTCGGGTGTGTTTTCGGTGACGGTCAGAATTTCCGGGCCGGGGGTGATGTGGAAGGGGTGGGAGGGGAACCATTCGCTGAATGCGTCGGCCCACAGTTGTTGTAGTGCTGGGGCGAGTGCGGTGTCGCTGCGTGTTTCGAAGACCGCCCATGTCGATGCGGGGACGCTGAGGGAGTCAAGGTCGGCCGGTACGGGGGCTGTGGTGGCGACGGCGAAGTAGTAGTCGACGAGACTGCCGTCGGTTCGGTCGGGCTCGAAGCCGTCGCTGACGAAGAGGATGTGGGGGAGTTCGGGCAGGTCGGCGTGTTGGCGAAGTTGTTCGCCGAATCCGGTGGGCAAGGTCTGGTGGAACTGGGTCATGGCGGTGTTCTCGCCGTGGAATGTGAGGGGGATTCGCGTCGATTTGCCGATGATGTGGAATGCGGGCAGTTCGGTGATGCGGTAGTCCATGGTGCTCTTTCCCTCGATGGTCAGGTGAAATGCCAGTGGTGGTCTGGAGCGGAGGGTGGTCCCTGGCTTGCGGGCGTGGGATGGTGTGACTCCGTGCATGTCTCGGAATGCGCGAGTGAATGCGTCGCCGCTGTAGCCGTATTTGGTCGCTACGTCGAGCACCCCGACACCGGCGAGAATGTCTGCTGCTGCCAACGACATTCGTCGTTGTCGGATGTACGCCGACAGTGGGATGCCGGCCAGTGCGGAGAACACGCGTCGAAAGTGATAGTCGGACGTGAGGGTGATGCGAGCGAGCTGTGCCGGGTCGATGTCGTGGTCGAGGTTGTCCTCGATGTAATCGAGTGCTGCATTCCATCGTTCGAGCATGTGCCGGTGGCCTTTCCTTCGTTCTGGTGACAACGATAGGGAGGCGCAGGCACGGCGGGCTCGACTCTTCGGGCCCGGCCGCGTCGGGTTCAGATGGTGCGCAGATGCCGTCCGCGTCGCCGAGCACGGAGGGGACCGAGTTCGGTCAACGCGGCACGCGATTGTGCGTCGGCCGGGCGATAGACGATCAATCGAAGATCCGGGTCGCCGAGTGGAGTGAGGACGTCGAACGTCACGGTCACCGGGCCGACGAGTGGATGCCGCATCGGCTTGTCTCCCCGGCTTCGTATCGACACTTCTCGGGATTGCCAGTATCGCGCGAATTCGGCACTGCCGTGTTGGAGTTCGTCGATCAGCAGGGCAAGGTGAGCGTCATGTGAATGGTCGACCCACGCGGCACGCAGATCGGCGACGGCACCGCGAACAACGTCGTCGCGTGCCTCGTAGAATCCGTCGAATGATTTGTCCAAGAAGCACATTCGTAGAACGTTGCGACTCTCGGCGGGCCGTTCGTCTATGTCGAGCAACAGGGCGGCCATGGTCTCGTTGATGGTCAGGATGTCGAGCCTGTAATCGAGGACCATGGCAGGGAGGGGCTCGACGTCATGTACCAACTGTGCTATTCCCTCGGGAATCTTTCGGTCGGTGGGCCGTTCGGGCGCACGATGCCCTGCCAACGTGAACAGGTAGCCCGTCTGGTCGCCGGACAACTTCAGGGCCCTCGACAGCGACCCCACCACCTGGGCGGACGGTCGGATATCACGGGCCTGCTCGAGCCGCACGAGGTAGTCGACGCTGACACCGGCGAGCGCGGCGACTTCCTCGCGCCTGAGTCCGGGGGTCCGGGAGGCCCCGATCCGTGGCGGCAGACCGACGTCGGACGGAACGAGCGCTTCACGTCGAGACCGCAGGAAGGCCGCCAGTTCTCGGCGGGCCATCTCCGGTGGCGTCGTGGTCATTCCACACAGGGTAGGTCATTTCGGACCACTCAGCCTGGTACCGCGCGTCCCAGGACGATCATGACCTTCCCGCTTCTCGACAAGACCGGCACTGTGGGCCGGACGGATCGAACGAGAGGGAGACACCCGATGACACGGATGGACGACTATCGACTGTTGGGACGCTCGGGACTGCGCGTGGCACCGCTGTCGTTGGGGGCCATGACATTCGGGGACGCGTGGGGGTGGGGAGCCGACCAGCAGGAGTCGAAACGCATCTTCGACGCCTACCTGGACCTCGGAGGCAACATGATCGATACCGCGAACATCTACACGGACGGACAGTCGGAGCGGTATCTGGGGGAATTTCTCGGACGTCGTCGAGACTCGGTTGTCGTATCGACAAAATATGCGGCGACGCGTGATCCGGCGGATCCGAATGCGGGCGGCGGCGGGAGGAAGAGCCTGCGTGGTTCGGTCGAGGCCAGCTTGCGGAATCTGGGCACCGACTACATCGATCTGATGTACCTGCACGCGTGGGACGGTGTGACGCCGAGCGACGAGATCATGGCCGCCCTCGGTGACTTGGTGCAATCGGGAAAGGTTCTGTACCTCGGTATTTCGGACACCCCGGCCTGGGAGGTCGCGCGAATGCAGACCCTTGCGCATGTGCGCGGATGGCCACCGCTGTCCGCACTTCAGGTCGAGTACAGCCTGATCGAGCGCACCACCGAACGGGAGTTGTTACCGATGGCAGCAGATCTGGGTCTCGGTGTGGTTCCATGGTCCCCCCTCGGCGGGGGTGTGTTGACGGGTAAGTACACCGCAGCCGACCTGGAAGGGTCGAGCTCGGATTCACCGGCCGGCAGTCGGCGCGATCACGCCAGGTCGAACCGAACACTGACCGAACGTGGGCTGCGCAC
Organism: Rhodococcus sp. 1R11; assembly: GCF_004563845.1. Lineage (NCBI taxonomy): Bacteria > Bacillati > Actinomycetota > Actinomycetes > Mycobacteriales > Nocardiaceae > Rhodococcus > Rhodococcus sp. 1R11. Next base: position 180,159 of record NZ_SPNG01000006.1, read on the forward strand.
AGCCGACGTCGTCGTCGAGGTGGCAGGAGAGCTGGGTGCGACTCCGGCCCAGGTGGCGTTGGCATGGACGCTGCAGCATCCCGCCGTCGTCAGTTCGCTGATCGGTGTGCGAACGGCAGAACAGTTGCGGCACAACATCGGTGCCCTCGATGTCGCCTTCGACGAGACGCACTTGGCTCGACTGCAGTCGGTCAGCGCCATCGACATGGGATTTCCGCACGAATTCCTGGCGCGTCCGATGGTGCGTGGGGTCACGAGCGGGCGGACGTCGGTGCGCCCACGTCCGCCGCGGTCCTGGTGAGCGGTCCCGGTGAGCAGTCGGATCAGGACGACGGTGATCGACGATAGGTCAACGGATCGGCGTCGTGCACGACTGTGAAACCTGCCTTCTCGAGCACTCTTCGCGACGCGGCATTGCCGCGTGCGACTGTCGCAACCGACGCGAGGTTGCACACGGTCTCGCGGGCCTGGCCCAGCATTCGTCCCGCACAGCCGCGTCCCCACTGCTCCGGATGAACCCAATAGCCCATCTCGACATGATCGGATCGCCGGATCAGGCTCAGTAGTCCGACCGGTACCGCGTCTTCGACTCCGATCGACCACATGGGTCGGTCGGGTGCGTCGAGGTCCGTCGTCGCCAGTGCGCGGCTGAATCGACGGTCGAAATAAGTTCTTGTCCAGGGTTTTCCGTCACCCACCCACCGCATGACGGCGGCGTCGGCGGCCATCGAGTACAGGAATTCGGCGTCCGTGGCGGCTGCCGGCCGTAGCCGGGTCGACGTCACAACCGCCGACCATCGATCGGTCGAGGGTCGGCGAACCGCAGTACGATGCTCATGAACAGCAGACGAGAGGCATCCGGATCCGACCGCCACCGAATACCCAAGGGAGCCCGATGAACCTGGCCGACTACGACGTCCTGAGCTTCGATTGCTACGGCACGTTGATCGATTGGGAGTCGGGGATCGGTGACGTGCTCGGCGCATGGGCTGCGGAAGCAGGATCGCCGGTGTCCAAAGACGAATTACTCGCCGCCTATGCCCCCAACGAGGCACAGGCGCAGCGGGATTCACCCTCTATGCTCTATCCCGACATTCTGGCCGATGCATTCGGACGAACAGGCGACTCGCTGGGCATACCGGTCACCGAGGACTGGGCAGGCCGACTCGCCGGCTCCGTTCCGGACTGGCCGGCCTTTCCCGACTCGGCAGACGCGTTGGCATCACTCGCCGAGCGCTACAAGCTGGTGATTCTGTCCAACGTGCACCGCACGGGTTTTGCCGGTAGCAACCGTTGGCTCGGCGTTGAATTCGACGCGATCGTCACAGCCGAGGATGTGCACGCATACAAGCCGGCGGACAACCATTTCGATGCGCTCGACGCTATCCTCGACGACTTCGGTGTGGCCAAGTCACGTCTGCTGCACGTGGCGCAGAGCCTGTTCCACGACCATGTACCGGCGCGGCGGCACGGCCTTGCTTCGGTGTGGATCGATCGCAGACACGATCGGCCCGGGTGGGGCGCAACACCGGAGCCGAACGGCGACTACGGTTTTGCGATGCAGTTCCCCAGCATGGCGGAGTTTGCCGACGCGGCCCGTGGGGCGCACGGCAATGCGTAAAGTCTGCGCCCTGGGTGGGCTGTGTCTCGGATTGATCGGCTCGCTCGGATACCTGCTGTGGGAGAACAGGCCGCGACGAATCAATTACGCGTTCGTCGTGGACAGTTCGAGCTACATCCGCTCGTTGGGAATCACCCACACAACGGCGTTCGTCATCTTCGGCCTGCCCGTCCTCGGCGCTGTTCTCGGCCTCGTGGTCGGCGTTCTGTTGACGAGAAGCCGACCGTGACGCTCTCGGCGTCGAGCGACTTCCCTACCAATGCCAGGCGTCGCCGCCGACGTTCTCGATGGTTCGTTGCAGGACGCGGATGGTGGTCGCGAAGTCGTCCTGACTGATTCCCTGCATGCGTTCGTCCTGCAGCATCCGTTGAATGTCCACGCCGCGGGCAAATCGTTGCTGACCTTCTGGTGTGAACTTCAGGCGTGAATCGGATTCGATGATCAAACCCTTCTCGGTAGCGGAGCCGATTGCCTCGACGATCGCGGCAGGGGTGTCGTTGTGCACGATTGTGTCGATCGTCTCCGCTCGATCGGCACCAGCGGGATGCAGTGAAATCTGATGCAGGAGCCACCATTCGGCCTGGGTGATCCCGATGTCGCGGAGCGCGCCGCGTGTTCGAGCGCGGACGGTCTCTCCGGCGCGGACGGTCCAGAAGCCGATGGGTTGCTTCTCGGGTGGTTGCATGGGGCGCTGTGTAGTCATACATCGAACCGTAGAACCTCAACATTGCTTCAGGTCAAGAGACCGACTGACCGGTAGAGTCTCGCGAGTGGACAGACCATCCGGCAGAGCGCTCGTCGCGGTGCTCGCCGCAGTCGGTGCGTCCGTCGGTGCTGCGTCCTCGGTGGTGTGGCACGTTGCGATCACCGAACCGCCGGACGATCCTGGGACGGCACATCTGCGACCGAGCTGGTTCCCCGTGTCGCTGTATCTCGTTGCCGCCGGGGTGGCTCTGGGTCTGGTGGTGGCGTGGTTTCTCGTCGATTCCGGCATGCGCGTCGTCAGAGACCGTCAGTACAGTTCCGCCCACCTGTTCACGTTGCTGATCGTCGTCGGAGCGGCGCTGGGAGCGGGCAGCGCATTCGCGTGGACCCACTGGCCGCCACATCAATCGGAAAGTGCTCCTGATCCGGCAGCGATGTGGGCACGATCCATCCTTATCCTCGGTGGCACCGCCGAGCCAGCGCAGTCGCCGTTCGGTATCGCAACCGGGGGTCTGTACGGCTACGGGATTCAGGACGACGAGGGTTATGTCTCGGACACGTATGCCTCGGACCTGTCCAGCACCGATACGTCGTACATCTCTCGCAATGAACCGGAGTCGTCGTTCACCCCGATCATCGGCAGTCCGTGGACGGTGTTTCCGGGCGGCGGTGCTGTCCTTGCGGCGGTGGCGGCATGGACGCTGTCGCTGAGGGACTTTCGATTGACTGCGCTGGACTCCGGCGACGGCGCTGTCTGACCGTTCGGGTCTATTCGTCGGTGCGTAGTTCGTCGACCAAGGTGAACAGCCTGCCCAGGTAGTCGCTGTGAAAGACCTCGGTGGCGCGGATCTTTGCGTTTCCGTCGAGTCCGAATTGAAGGTTGACGAGTTCGACTCCGATGGCGACGCGTCGAGCATCGAGGGTCTCGAGTTCGGCGGCGAGAGCATCGACCTTGGCCACCGGAGACAGTTCGTCGGTCATATCGAAATCGTAGAGGTCAGCCGACGGCCGCGAGGAATTCGCTGTAGAACAATCCGAGCCCCAGCGCCGACGCGATGGCCGCGAACAGCCACAGTCGGATGATGACCGTTGTTTCCGCCCAGCCGCCCAACTCGAAGTGATGGTGGATCGGTGCCATTCGGAACGGCCGCTTACCGGTGGATTTGAAGGACGCGACCTGGATGACCACCGAGGCGCTCTCGGCGACGAAGAGGGCTCCGAAGACGACCGCGATCAGCTCGGTCTTGCTGACGACCGACAGGCCGGCGAGCAGACCACCGAGAGCCAACGAGCCGGTGTCACCCATGAAGATCTTGGCCGGTGCCGCGTTCCACCACAGGAATCCGATGCATGCTCCCGCGGCCGCCGCGCACACGACAGCGAGGTCGAGGGGATCACGCACCTGGTAGCACCCGGCCACCGAATTGGTGGCGCACGATTGCCGGTACTGCCAGAACGTCATCACGGTGTAGGCACCGAGGACGAGGGTCATCGAGCCGGCCGCCAACCCGTCGAGCCCGTCGGTGAGGTTGACGGCATTGGACCAGGCAACGACGAGAAACACACAGAACAGCACGAAGACGATCGGAGCCATCGTGAAGAACGTCGACTGACGCACCAGTGACAGTTCGACGTTGCCCGGCGTCAGTCCGTTGCCGTTGCGAAACTGCAGTGCCAGAACCGCGAAGATCACCGCGGCACTGATCTGCCCGACGTACTTTCCGGTGGCTTTGAGGCCGAGGCTTCGCTTCATCCGGAGCTTGATGTAGTCGTCGAGGAAACCGACGATGCCGAGGGCGGTCGCGAGACCGAGGATCAACAGCGCCGACGCTGACGGCCCGTCACCTCCCATCGCGACGAGGTGGGAACCGAGGTAACCGGCCCACAGACCCACGATGATGGCGACGCCGCCCATGGTCGGCGTTCCTCGTTTGGCTTGGTGGCTTGCCGGGCCTTCGACGCGAATCTCCTGGCCGAAGCCCTGTCGGGTGAACAGCGCGATGAGAAATGGCGTCAACAGAATCGAGACCGCCAATGCGATTCCACCGGCGACGAGAATGTTGATCATGCGTTGAAGCCCACTCTTCCTCTGTGCTGCGGTTGCCCACCGGGTGCTACCGAGCACCGCGGGATACTGTGCCAAACGAATCGGCAAAAGTCGCATTGCGTGACGAAGGTGTTACTCACAGTTGATACGTACCGGGGGACACACCGACCAGTTCGGTGAACTCGCGGGTGAAATGCGCCTGGTCGAACCAGCCGTATTGCGCAGCCAGTTCCGCCAGCGACCCGCTGTATCCGTTGTCGAGATCACTGAGGGCGTCGTGAATCCGATATCGGCCCAGAACCCACTTGGGCGTCGCACCGACATAACGCTCGAACAACCGCTGTAGCCGACGAGTCCCGATGCCACATCTGTCCTCCACCTGGCCGACGCGTATCAGCGTCCGATCACCGAGCATCGTGCCGATGACATCCAAGACGATCTCGTACCCCGGCTCGACATCGTGGGCGTAGGGCGCGAGAACCGCGTCGACGACGGTTCGACAGTGGTCGGCGTCGTGCTGTGCGTCCAGTTGCGTCAACGCGGCGACGGTCTCCGGTCGGAACGGGGTGGGCGGAGCCACCGGGACGTCGCGCAGAGTCCGGGCCACGGTGCCGGTGAAGCTCGCGTAGCCGCCGGGTCGGAACTTGACGCCGAACACCCACCCGGATTCGGCGAGTTCGACGTCGAACCGGTGGGTCAGCACGCCGGTCACGACCACCGGCTCGGTGACGCCGGCGCGGGTCCAGCCGTGCTCGACGCTGAGCGTGCACGCCGGGTGGGGCAGGGTCGAGCTGCGATACGAGGTGCCCGACGGCAGATCCCACCGAAGTTGCCAGTAGTTCTCGACCCACGGTTGCAACGACGCCGCACACGGCAGCCGGACCAGGTCGACGTACTGCGCCAGCTGATCCGGTCGCAGGACGCCGGCGTGGGTGGCTGTCGCATTTTTCCTATCCGGCACGGCGGTCAGTGTAGGAGTCTGGTCCGACAACCCGAGAAACGATCGACGCTGTCGAGAGGAACACCATGCACGATGCACCCGTGGCAACACTGAAGATGGTCACGCTGGACTGCGGAGATCCTGAGGCCAGCGCGACGTTCTGGTCTGCGCTGCTCGGCTGGACCGTCGTCCACGCGGAGAAGGATTACGCGATGCTGCAGGGGCCCTCCAGCGCGCTCGGATTCGGTCGCGTGGAGAACTATCAGCGGCCGGAGTGGCCGAACACCCATGGCAGCAAGCAGTTTCACTTCGATCTCGCGGTCGACGATCTGGACGCGGCCGCGACAGCCGCAGTGCAATTGGGTGCAACTGTGCCCGACGAGCAACCGGGCGAGACCTGGCGTGTGCTGCTGGACCCGGCCGGGCATCCGTTCTGCCTGACAAATGCCGCGAACTGGGGCTGACGTGGCTAGCCTCGTCCGGGTGAAACCACGTCTGGCAGGAATCGAAATCGTCGTCGCCGATATGGCCGTTGCGTTGGCGTTCTACCGCGTTCTGGGACTGGACATTCCGGCCGACGCCGACGCCGAGCAACACGTGGAGGTCGACCTCGGTGGGGTTCGGCTGTTGTTCGACCTACCCTCGACGATCACCTCGTTCGACCCGACGTGGACCGAGCCCAGCGGAGGCCACCGCGTTGCGTTGGCGTTCGACTGCGGCACGGCCGCCGGGGTCGATGCGGCGTGGACCGCAGTGACCGACGCGGGGTACACAGGGCACCTGCAGCCGTGGGATGCGTTCTGGGGGCAGCGTTATGCCGTCGTGCACGATCCCGACGGCACCACCGTCGATCTGTACGCGAATCTCTGAGGCCTCAGCTCGCCGGCGCGATGATCTGAATCAGGTTGCCGCAGGTGTCGTCGAAGACGGCGGTGATCACCGGGCCCATTTCGGTCGGCTCCTGGGTGAACCTGACGCCCAGTCCGGCGAGCCGATCATGTTCGGCGGCAACGTCTTCGACCGCGAACTGCGTGAACGGAATGCCGTCGGTGAACAGTGCTGTCTTGAACGGGCCGGTTGCCGGATGGCCGCTGGGCTCGAGCAGTAGCTCGGTGCCCTCCGGCTCCTGAGGAGATACGACGGTGAGCCAGCGATCGGTTCCGCCCATGGGAATGTCGTGCTTGACCATGAAGCCCAGTACGTCGGTGTAGAACGTCAGTGCCTTGTCTTGATCGTCGACGAACACACTGGTGATGTTGATTCTCATTGCGGCCCCTCGCCTGTGGGCCCGCCGGTCAGTTCGACGGCGACGTCGAGGTGGCCGAGATGGCGGGCGTATTCCTGGAGTACATGAAAGCAGATCCAGATCAGGGTGGGCTGTTCTTCGGTGAATCGTCCACCCAGGGTGGCCACATCGTTCATGCGGTGAGATCGCAGCACCTGCTCGGTCAGTCGAGCGCCGTCGTCGAGGCGAGCGAGCAATGCCGCCGCCGACACGTCGTTCGGTACATGCCAGGAGCCGTCCTTCTTGTCTCCCCACGGATCATCGACGGCGCGTCCGAGAAATCCCCAGACGAACCAGCGCTGCTCCATGTGCACCAGATGGATGAGCATCTCGAGGGGAGTCCACTCCGACGGCACAGCCGATGTGGCCAGCGTGTCGTCGCTCAACGCGGTGATCCGCCGGGCGAGCTCGCCTCGATAGAAGCGCAGGTACTCGACGAACAGGTCGGCGGGGTCGGACAAGGAAGAATCGGGCTCCGGGAACGTCGTCAGCTGTGCCATGGGTCCTTCGTATCGGGTGGTGGTCTGAGTGTCCATTCTGTGGATCCGAAATCGGGATACGGGCCGTGATCGAGAATTGTGGACACTCAGCTCACCGCTAGCGCTCCGTCGGCGCGGCAGACTCAGCCGAACAACAGCAGCGCGGCCAGGGTGAGCATCATGATTCCGATACCGACGTCGAGGACCCGCCACGCCATCGGCCGCGCGAACAAGGGGCTGAGCACCCGCGATCCGTACCCGAGAGCGGTGAACCAGAGCACGCTGCCGAGCACTGCACCGAGGGCGAACCACCACCGCAGCTCGCCCGGTTGCCGGTTACCGATGGACCCGAGAAACACGACGGTATCGAGATAGACGTGGGGGTTGAGCCACGTCAACGCGAGACACGTTGCGACAGCGGCGATCAGCGAGCCCCCGCCGCCGACGTCGGTGGTCATCGCCGCTGGGGTGCGGGCGCGGTTCAGCGCCATCAACCCGTAGACGAAGAGGAACAGCGCTCCGAGCACAGTGACGACGCGTAGCGCGAGCGGAAACCGGTCCACGAGCACGCCGATGCCGGCAACCCCGGCGACGATGAGCACGGCGTCGGACAGCGCGCACACCGCAACCACCGGGAACACATGCGTGCGTAGCAGGCCCTTGCGCAGAACGAACGCGTTCTGCGCGCCGATGGCGACGATGAGGGACAGGCCGACTCCCAGTCCGGTCAAAGTCGACTGTGCTGCGGCAAGCGAGGTCATGCTGTTCACGCTAGGAGTCGGCCAGCATTAGAGCCAGCGAATGTTTTTCACCAACGGTAAGTGTAGCTTCATATTGTGGAGATCGAGCAGCTCAGAGCGCTGAAAGCAGTCGTCGATGGTGGAACATTCGAGGCTGCCGCACGTGCATTGCATGTGACCCCCTCTGCAGTGAGTCAGAGAATCAAGTCGCTCGAAGCGTCGTTGGGGCGCACTCTCGTGCAGCGGACGAAACCGGTGGTGGCCACCCAATCGGGTGCGGCGGTCCTGCGCCTGGCTCGTCAGATCGATACGCTCACGGATCAGACGAGGGCCGAGCTCAACGACGACGGCGTCTCGGCACCCATTTCGATTGCCGTCAATGCCGATTCGATGGCGACGTGGGTGCTGCCTGCGCTCGCACCACTCGCCGGTACGACGACCTTCGATCTGCACCGCCAGGACCAGGACCGCACGGCCCAGCTGTTGCACGACGGAATCGTCTCTGCCGCAATCACATCGGTGTCCGAACCGGTCCGTGGATGTACCGTCCGACCCCTCGGTGCCATGCGCTACCGGCCGTCGGCCACCGAAAGGTTCATCGAACGATGGTTCGGCTCCGGTGCGACGACCGAGGCATTGAGCACCGCGCCGGTGGTGGTGTTCGACGCCGACGACCGATTGCAGGACAACTACTTACGGCACCGAGGCGTCGATTCGCATACTCCGCCCCGGCACCTCGTTCCGGCGTCCTCGGACTACGCACGGGCGGTGGAACTCGGCTTCGGCTGGGGAATGATCCCTGACCTCCAGAACTGTGACTCGCTGACGTGCTTCGACGCCGACGGCATCGAAGACGTTCAGCTATACTGGCAGCAGTGGTCGCTGTCCTCGCCTGCACTGCAGCGAGCGGCCGACGCCGTGGCCGTCGCCGCAGCGACCGTACTGCTGTAGGTCACGCCGGACTGTCGTTCGGGACGATCTCGGGCTGCCCTTCGCCGACGGGATCGAGAATCGCCGCCGCGCGTGCACCCCACCGCTCGTGCGCCGATTGACGAGACATGCCGACCGCCTGGCCGATGATCGCCCACGTCGCACCTTGAACGCGCAGCACCACAACGGTTTCGATGCCGTCGAGCCCCGCCGCCAGTTGCACACGAAGACTCAACAGATGCCACGCGAGGCTCCGTCGTGCAGGCAGGTCGGTCGACTGCTCTGCCTCCCATTCCGGTGTGCCCGGCAGTGGGCCGGTCCCGATGATCTCGTCGGCAATGCGACCGGCCTCGGCGGCTGCGGCCGTCACGACCGCCCGTGTTGCCGCAGAGATATCGGCCTCGGCGGCCAGCTCGATCGGATCCATGATCCACCTCCAATGTCAGGTAGATCCTGACAGAAGGCTGCGGCTGTTGTCAAGGATTGCCTGACGCGATGGGTCAGAGCCGACTCAGTACCCGATCGATCGACTCGATTGCCTGTGTCAGTTCGGCTTCGGTGACCGTCAGTGCCGGCCGAAATCGCACTGCCGCGTCGCCGCAGCCCAACGCGAGTACGTGCTCCTCGGTGCGCAACAGTTCGATCACTCGGTCGCGGGTCGTAGCGTCGGGCAGGGAGAAGGCGCACATGAGTCCGCGTCCACGAACTTCGGAGACCATCGCATGTCGAGTCGCCAACTCCTGCAACTGCTTCAGCAGCACTGTTCCGAGTCGGCCGGCGCGTTCGATGAGGTTCTCGGCTTCGACGACCTCCAATATTCGACGCGATCGCACCATGTCGGTGAGGCTGCCACCCCACGTCGAGTTGATTCTGGAGCTGACCGCGAAGACGTGGTCGTCGATGTCGTCGACGCGACCGCCCGCCATCACGCCGCAGACCTGGACCTTCTTACCGAAGGCGACCACATCCGGGACGACGTCGAGCTGCTGGAAAGCCCATGCGGTACCGGTCATTCCGGCTCCGGTCTGCACCTCGTCCATGACGAACAGTGCATCGAACTCGTGGCAGAGTGCGCGCAGCTTCTGCAGGAAGCGGGGCCGGAAGTGGTGATCCCCGCCCTCGCCCTGGATGGGTTCGATGATGGCGCAGGCGATGTCGTGCGGATTGGCTTCGAAGGCCAGCCGCGCGGCCGTCAACGACGCGTCTTCGAGCTCGTCCATGTTCGCATCGGATCTGATGAACGGGGACGGAATTCGGGGCCAGTCGAATTTCGGGAAGCGCGCGACCTTGTTCGGGTCGGTGTTGGTGAGGGACATCGTGTAGCCGGTGCGCCCGTGGAACGCATGCTCGAAGTGCATCACCTGCGAGCCGAGGGATGGATCGATTCCCTTGCGCTCGTTCCACCGGGACTTCCAGTCGAATGCCACCTTCAATGCGTTCTCCACCGCCAACGCACCGCCCTCGACGAAGAACAGGTGCGGTAGCCGAGCATCGCCCAACACCCGGGCGAAGGTGTCGACGAAACGTGCCATCGGCACGGTGTAGATGTCGGAGTTGCTGGGTTTGTTCATGGCTGCCTGGATCAGATCGGCCCGAAATTCGGGGCCGCCGATCAAGGCGGGGTGGTTCATGCCCAGGGCATTGGACGCGAAGAAGGTGAACAGATCCAGGTAGCGGGTGCCGTCTCGGGCATCGACCAGGGTGGACCCGGTGGAGGCGTCGAGGTCCAGGACCAGCTCGAAACCGTCGGCCAGTAGGTGTTCGCCGATCACGCCGCGGGCGGTCGAGGCGTCGATGGGCACTCCGGTGCGCTGTAATACTTGCGTCATGATGACGAACATACGCGTTAATATTCCGTAAGCAAGGCCATTAGACAGGAAATAATGCGGTTGTAACCCCCGTCGGTAGGCTTATGTCCGACGGTTCGATTCTCTCCACGGAAGGTGTACGCGCATGTCTGCATCCATCACCCACGACGAGCTGAGTGTGCGTACGCGCGCCATTCTCGAACGGCTGGGTGCGACGATCGCGCTCGACGTGCCTGCCGGTCCCGACGCGATCATCGCGAGATCGCCGATCACCGGCGGAAACTTGGCCTCACTGACGTCGGCCTCTGCCGCCGACGTCGAGGGCGTGATCGCGGACGCGGCAGCGGCGTTCGTCTCGTGGTCGCAGGTGCCGGCACCGGCGCGCGGTCAGGTGATCCGGGAACTCGGGGAACTGCTGCGTACACACAAGGAAGACCTCGGCGCGTTGGTCTCCATCGAGGCCGGAAAGATCGTCTCCGAGGGGCTCGGGGAAGTGCAGGAGATGATCGATATCTGCGACTTCGCCGTCGGCCTCTCACGACAGCTGTACGGCAACACCATTGCCACCGAACGGCCCGGGCATCGCATGATGGAGCAGTGGCATCCGCTCGGTGTCGTCGGCGTCATCACGGCGTTCAATTTCCCTGTTGCGGTGTGGAGTTGGAACACGGCGTTGGCGTTGGTGGCCGGAGACACCGTCATCTGGAAGCCGTCGGAGAAGACCCCGCTGACTGCCGTGGGTGTGCAGGCTCTGTTCGAGCGCGCTGCTGCCGCTGCAGGTGTCGATCCCAAGATCGCTCAGTTGGTGATCGGAGACCGAGCGTCCGGTGAAGCGCTGGTGGATGATTCGCGTGTTGCTCTGGTGTCGGCAACCGGTTCGACCAGGATGGGCAAGGCTGTCGCGCCGCGGGTTGCGCAGCGATTCGGGCGCGTGCTGCTCGAACTCGGCGGCAACAACGCGGCGATCGTGACGCCGTCGGCAGACCTCGATCTCACGACGCGCGGGCTGGTGTTCTCGGCTGCGGGTACGGCCGGTCAGCGATGCACCTCGCTCCGACGCGTCATCGCGCATTCCTCGGTTGCGGACGAACTGGTGGCCAAGTTGGTCTCGGCGTACGAGACGCTGTCCATCGGATCTCCCTTGGAGAGCGACACTTTGGTGGGACCGCTCATCGACGCGGGCGCGTTCGCCGGCTATCAGAAGGCGCTCGAGGCCGCCAAGTCCGACGGCGGAACGGTGGTGGTCGGCGGTGAGCGCGTGAATGTCGTCGACGAGTATTCGTACTACGTCCAGCCCGCGATCGTGACGATGCCCGCCCAGACCGACATCGTCAAGCACGAGACGTTCGCGCCCATCCTGTACGTGCTCACCTACGACATCCTCGACGAGGCCATCGCCCTGCACAACGATGTGCCGCAGGGACTTTCGTCATCGATCTTCACTACCGACCTGCGTGAAGCGGAACGCTTTCTGTCGGCTGCGGGATCGGACTGCGGCATCGCGAACGTCAACATCGGTCCCTCCGGTGCCGAGATCGGCGGTGCTTTCGGCGGCGAGAAGGAAACCGGTGGCGGACGCGAATCAGGTTCGGACGCATGGAAGGCCTACATGCGCCGGGCGACGAACACGGTCAACTATTCCAACGAACTGCCCCTGGCGCAGGGAGTGAAATTCGGCTGACGGCATGATCGGCAGTATGAAAGTACTGTCGATGCTCTTGGCCGGTTTCGTTCTCGGCTATGCCATCAGTGACATCGGCCCCGTCGAGTCGCTGCTGAACGGCACTGCGGAATTCGGGTCGTTCTGGTCGATTGTCAACGGGCTCACAGTAGTTGCCGTCGCTGCCTGTGGGACGGCGGTCGCCGCGGCCCGGGCCAGTGCACCAACTGCGACCATTGTGGCGATGGCAGCGCTGCTCGTCGTGGTGTTCCAGACCGTCGGAATGGTGCCCGGGATGCTCGGGCACTGGGCCGCTGCAGTGGGCGCCGGTGTGCTGATGGGTGCGGCTGCCGTCCTGTCGGGACACCACCGTGGTGCACAGGCCGCCCTGGGTGTCTCGGTTGTGGGCACCGGGCTGCTGGGTTACTGGCTCGATGCGCTGTTGCAGGCGAACGACGGTCCCGTCTTCGTCTGGGATGTGGTCGGTGCCGAGGACGAGGTGGCTCCCGAGCGAGCGATCGTCATGGTGATCGCTGCAGTGGCCGCGGCAGTCACGTTGTTCCTGGCACGCCGCCACGAGGTGGATCAGCCACCCGAGACCCCGCGAATTCTGCTCGTCGGACTGTCGCTGCCCGTTGTGGCAAGCGTCCTGAGCTGGATTGCGGCAGATGCCGATACGCGGAGTGTCGAGTGGCTCGGCGCACTCGTCGGTATGACGGCTGCCGCGCTGCTGGCGTCGTTCCTGGTTCCGGGGCGGGACGGGCGTCTGCTGCTGGTGCTGTTCGCAGTGTCGGCGACGGCTCTTGGCACCTCCGGCCTCGCCGCGGGAGATGCCGTTCGGTTGTGCGCTAGCGCAGCGTTGTTGATCGTGGGAGCTGGGATCGGTTACCGGTGGCCGCAGCTGTACGTCGGGCTGGGCGGCCTGTTCATCGTCGCTGCTACGAGTCTGATGGAGAACTACGTCGACATTCCGACCGTCTCGCAGTTCGCTCTGCCGCTCGTTGCGGCCTATGTTCTGGTCTCCGCGCTGGAGACATCGCCCGGATCTCTGGCGATCTCATTGCCGGCGCTGTTCGTCATGGCCCTGCCCGTGACCGTGGTGTCCGCCGGCTACACACCATCGTTGTCCATGGATGAATCGGTCATCTCACGCACAAGCGAGCCCGACCACCTGGTGCTGTCGGTGGCCGGGCTCGCTGTTCTTGCTGTGTTGACGGGTGCCGCTGTTCTGCTGGCGCGTCGCTCACCCGTCGTGCGTGGAAACTCGTAGCGGGCTACGAGGTTCCACACACCTACGGGGTGGGTGCGACAGTCGTCGTCGGAGCTGCGGCCTCGGGGGTGGCCGGGGTGTCCGTGGCGGGCGCGGTGACGCATACCGGCGGTGCGCCCTCGACGGGTGTTTCACCCTCGACCGGAGTCGTGCAGGCCTGTTCTACAGGCTCGGCAGCGGGAGCCGGTGCCGGTGCGGGTGCCGGCACCTCGGCTGCGGGGGCGGGAGCAGGCGCAGCGGGGGCAGCCGGGGCAGCGGGGCTGGTGGTGACCGGTGCCGTTGTCGTTGCTGTCGGAGTTGCCGTGGCCGAGGTGGTGGTCTCGGGTGTGGCGGCGATGGCCTGGATTGCTGCGCGGCCTGCCTTCTCCTGTACTTCCTTGGTCTTCACCGGCTCGCCCCGGTTGGCCTGCTCGGCCAGCTGGGTCAGCCAGGCCGCGGCGTACTGGACCGAGGTCAGTGGCTTGCCGTTGGCGGCGTCGGAGTCTCGCCAGTAGTCGAAGTGGTGTCCCGAGCCGGGACCGAGGGTCAGGCCGTAGGGATCGTTCATGATGACCGGGATCGTGTTCTGGTTGGACGAGATGAACCCGGTGATCTCCTTGAAGATCTTCTGCGGCAGGTACACCATGTCGACCATCTGGCCGGTCTCGATCGGCTCTTCACCGTCGACCTTGGCCGAGACGGGGGTCGTTGCGGTGCCGGGCTTGTAGTTGGGCTCGGACACCTTGATCAGCACGTCGAGGAAGGTCTCGTCGCTCTGCATCCAATTGGGCTGCGAGGCAATGTCGTTGAAGGCGTTGACTGCAATGCGTCCCAGTGCCAGAGCCAGGTCGGCTCCGGTGGCGGGGGTGAGGTTCTCGTTCTGCAGCGCATCGGCGTTGACCTGTCGACCGACGTTGGCGGCCAGGTGAATCAGCGACGTGTTGGCGGGCAGTGCGCAGGTCAGGTCACCGTCGGAGCAGAAGGACGCGACGCGTCCGTCGAGTGCGCCGAAGCCGCCCGACGTTCCCGGCAATGCACCCTGTCCGGGGATGGCGTTGTTGCCGTTCTGGTACTTGGTGTCGAAACCGTCCGGGTTACTGAACGGGTTCTCGGCACCGGGGAACGGTCCCTCTCCTGCGACGCGTCCCGCGTCGGCGAAGATGACGACGCCGACGACCTGCGAGGGGTCGATGATGCCGTACTTGCCGTCCTCGGGAACGGCCTGATTGCCGATTTCCATGGCGGTGCGGCGAGCAACGTCTGCGCCTTCGCTGTAGCCGACGATGGCGAAGCGAGTCTTGGGGCAGGACGCGGAGATTTCCTTCATGATGGTCTGCGAGTTGGTGACGCCCGTCTGCACGGCGTCCTCGTAGCTCGCGAGGTTCGCCGGGTATTCGACGTAGACCGCAGCGTAGGAGTCGGGAACCACGTTGCCGTTGTTGGGAGCTCGCACGGCCTGGTCGATCCAGTCGCTCGAGTAGTCACCGGACATCGCCGCGGGAAGGCGGGTGCCGTCGGGCTTGGTCAGCCACTTGACGCCCTCGCGTGGGGTGTCACCGCGTCCGCCGATGGCGATGCTCACCATGTCGTAGCAGGTCGATGTCGACACCAGCTCGACGGAGGCCTCGACACTTGTTTCCGACGCAGACCAGGGTGCTGCTACCAGCACTCCGGCACCGAGTGCGCCGATCGCAAACGCGCTGAGCGCGATGCGCACACGCTTCGACTTGCCACCATTCATGTTTCGATCCCCATCATCCACGCCCGAACCGATCCCGACTGCAATTGCCAGTGGGTTACCCGGCATTTCGTCGCTCGGATGGTTCGCGTTACAAAACGCTTCGTTTACCGTCGTGGACATGACTTTTCACGCCCGAATGACACCGATGGAATTAACTCTGACCGATGGGTCGACCTGCGTCGTGCGTGAGGCGGTGGCGTCGGACCTGGAGTCGATCGTGGCGCTGTTGGTGGACGACCAGTTGGGCGCGACGCGCGAATCCGTCGACGACATGGCCGGATATCGCACCGCCTTCGAGGACATTTCCTCTGATCCACGGAACGTGGTGGTCGTCGTCGTGCACGGTGACGAGATGGTGGGGACTCTGCAGTCGACCGTCATTCCGGGACTGGCGCGAGGTGGCGCGTTGCGAGCTCAGATCGAAGCCGTACGGGTGGCCGCTACCTGGCGCAGCCGCGGGCTCGGTGGCGCGTTGATCGAGTGGGCGATCGAGGAGGCCACGCGGCGAGGGTGCGCTCTGGTGCAGCTGACGTCCGACTCGCGTCGAGTGGATGCCCACCGGTTCTGCACCCGTCTGGGCTTCACTGCCTCACACGTCGGCTTCAAGAAGGCGATCGGCACTACCCACTAGATACCCTGGGGGGGTAGGGTAGGGATGTGAACTCCACACGACAGGAACTCGGCACCCCGACCAAGCTCGTCGGATTCGTCGTCGGCATAGCCCTTGTCTTCTTTCTCGCCCTGTTCGTCGGCCATGCGATCGGACCCGACGCGTCGCCCAGCGAACCGACGCATTCCGACCACGAGTCGCACGACGGAACATCTGCGCTCTATCCGGACTTCCAGCATCAGGGCGTCGTCCGCACGGCCACATTCGTCATCGAGGCAGAAGGGAATCGGGGATGAGTACGGAAACAGAACTGATTCTGGGCGGCATGACCTGTGCGTCGTGCGCCAACCGCATCGAGCGCAAGCTCAACAAGCTCGACGGGGTATCGGCGACGGTCAACTACGCCACCGAGAAGGCGCGCGTCACCAGCGACGGCGTCGCCACCGAGGATCTGATCGCCGCTGTCGAAGCCGCCGGTTACACCGCGAGCCTTCCGGTGGCCGAGCCGGTCGACGCCGACACACCGGTCGATCCGTTGAAGCAGCGTCTGATCGTTTCGGCGGTGCTCAGCGTGCCCGTCATCGCGATGGCCATGATTCCAGCTCTCCAGTTCACCAACTGGCAGTGGCTGTCGTTGACTCTCGCCGCGCCGGTCGTCGTCTGGGGAGCGCTGCCGTTCCACCGCGCCGCGTGGACCAACCTGAAGCACGGGACGTCGACGATGGACACCCTCGTGAGCATGGGAACCCTTGCTGCACTGGGCTGGTCGCTGTATGCGCTGTTCTTCGGTACAGCCGGCGAGCCCGGTATGACGCATCCGTTCGAGTTCACTATCGCGCGGATGGACGGGGCGAGCAATATCTATCTCGAGGCGGCTGCGGGTGTCACCACCTTCATCCTGGCCGGCCGGTGGTTCGAGAGCAGGTCCAAGAGGCAGGCCGGTGCGGCGTTGCGCGCACTGATGGACCTCGGTGCCAAGACCGTCGCTGTGCTGAAAGACGATGAGGAACAGCAGATTCCGATCGATCAGCTCGCCGTCGGCGATCTGTTCGTCGTTCGTCCGGGTGAGAAGATCGCCACGGACGGAACCGTAGAGAGTGGATCCTCGGCCGTCGATCGGTCGATGCTGACGGGCGAGTCGGTGCCGGTAGAGGTCGGGGCCGGCGACGCGGTGACCGGAGCCACGGTGAACGTCGGTGGTCGAATCACCGTGCGCGCCAGCAGAGTCGGTGCATACACCCAGCTCGCGCAGATGGCGAAGGCGGTGGAAGATGCGCAGACCGGCAAGGCTCAGGCCCAGCGTCTGGCCGATCGCATCTCGGGAATCTTCGTGCCGATCGTCATCGCCATCTCGGTGGCAACGCTCGGATTCTGGCTCGGCACCGGCAATTCGGTGGCCGCTGCCTTCACGGCGGCGGTAGCCGTCCTGATCATCGCGTGCCCCTGCGCACTCGGGCTGGCCACCCCCACAGCACTGATGGTCGGAACCGGGCGGGCGGCGCAGCTGGGGATTCTGATCAAGGGCCCCGAGATGCTCGAATCGACCCGCCGCATCGATACCGTGGTGCTGGACAAGACCGGCACCGTGACCACCGGTGAGATGACACTGCATTCGGTGCACGTGGCGGACGGCGAGGACGAGAACACCGTCCGCAAGGTGGCGGCTGCCCTCGAATCGAGCTCGGAGCACCCCATCGCGCGCGCTATCGCAGGCGGGGCACTGTCCCAGTCGGTCGAGGAGTTCGCCAGCCTCGAGGGCCTCGGTGTCCAGGGCATCGTCGAGGGTCGCGCCGCGGTGATCGGCCGTCGCAGCCTGCTGGCCGACTGGTCGATGCCTCTGCAACCGGAACTGACCGACGCCTTCGACGACGCCGAACGCCAGGGACGCACCGCCGTCGCGATCGGGTGGGACGGGAAAGCCCGCGGGGTTCTGGTGGTCTCCGATTCGGTCAAGCCGACGTCGAAGCAGGCCGTCGCAGAACTGCGGGAGCTGGGCCTGACGCCGGTCATGCTCACCGGCGACAACGAGGCCGCCGCCCGAACGATCGCCGCGGAGGTAGGCATCGATCAGGTCGTTGCCGGTGTGCTGCCGTCGGGCAAGGTCGATGCCGTTCGTGAACTGCAGGCCGCAGGCAAGGTCGTGGCGATGGTCGGCGACGGCATCAACGACGCGGCAGCGCTGGCCACCGCAGACCTGGGCCTCGCGATGGGGACCGGCACCGATGTGGCGATCGAGGCGAGCGACCTGACGTTGGTACGCGGCGACCTACGGGCCGTCGGCGATGCGATCCGGCTCTCGCGTCGCACGCTGAGCACCATCAAGGGCAACCTGTTCTGGGCGTTCGCCTACAACGTCGCAGCGATCCCCCTCGCGGCCGCGGGCCTGCTCAACCCGATGCTCGCCGGGGCTGCAATGGCGCTGTCCTCGGTGTTCGTGGTGAGCAACAGCCTGCGGTTGCGCCGCTTCCGCGCCGCGATGTGACTCGTTGGTAGCAGCGAGCGGCCCGCTAGTACAGGATGGAGACATGTCCGATGCACACGATGTCCCCATCCGCGACGAATCGATCCGGCTGGGCCAATTCCTCAAGCTCGCCAACCTGATCGAATCCGGTGCCGAAGCCAAGGGCGTCATCGCCGACGGCCTGGTCAGCGTCAACGGGGACGTGGACATCCGCCGCGGACGGCAGTTGCAGCACGGAGACGTCGTGTCGGTCCAGGGTGGGCCGGCTGCCCGCGTGAGCAAGGAAGAGGCACTGTGAAGGTCGGTAAGCGCGGTCTGCCGCGAAACGAAGTTCCCGGCGCATTCGACGTCGGTGCCAAGGCGTACGACCGACTCGTCGGAGCCAACCCCGGCTACCACGAGCACCTCGTCAAATCCGCGCAGCGCCTCCGCATCCCCGATCTCGGAAGCGGATTGCGCCTGCTCGATATCGGTTGCGGTACGGGTGCGTCCACCGCAGCGCTGCTCGAAGCTGCACCGCATGCCGAGATCGTCGCCGCCGACGCGTCCGCCGAGATGCTCGAGGTCGCCCGGAGCAAGGACTGGCCGTCGAACGTCACATTCGTGCACTCGCGGGTGGAGGATCTGGCCGTGAACGGAGTCGACGGACCGTTCGACGCCATCCTGGCCGCTTATCTGATCAGGAACGTCGACGACCCCGACGCAGAACTCAAATCCCTACTGGCCCTGCTGCGTCCGGGTTCTACGATCGCGTTCCACGAGTACTCGGTGCACGATTCAGTGCGTGCCCGCATCTCCTGGAACGTCGTGAGCTGGGGCATCATCATCCCGCTCGGCTGGCTCGCGACGCGAGACGCCACGTTGTATCGACATCTGTGGCGAAGCGTCGTGACGTTCGACGGCGCATCGGCGTTCATGCGACGGATGCAGCGTGCGGGCTACAGCGGTGTCGCCCGAGAAACGATGACCGGATGGCAGAACGGTGTGGTGCACACGTTCCTGGGCTCTCGACCCGCGAAGGAAGAGCGTTGACCGATTCCAAGAAGGTCACCCATGCTGCGGTGCAGGGATATTCGGACGCAGGTCAGCTGGCCGACGTCCCGCATGTGGTGGTGGTGGGCGGAGGTATCGCGGGGCTGAGCGCCGCGACCGCGCTGGCCGAACGCGGCGTCAAGGTTCATCTGGTCGAACGCGAAAGCTACCTCGGCGGCCGCGTCGGTGGATGGGACACGACGCTGGAGGACGGCTCGCCCGCGACGATGAGCCGCGGCTTCCACGCGTTCTTCCGGCAGTACTACAACCTGCGAAACCTACTGCGCCGCACAGACCCCCACTTGGCGCGCCTACGCCCGGTCGACGACTACCCGTTGATCGACGGCGACGGACGTATCGACGGATTCAAGGGATTGCCGGAGACGCCACCGCTCAACGCGTTCGCGTTCGTCAAGCGCAGTCCGACGTTCCGGTGGAAAGACCTCACCGACCTCAACGGAATCGCCGCCCTGCCGCTCATGACGGTGAGCGTGCCGAAGACCTTCGACGAGCTCGACACCACTCCTGCCGCGCAATTCCTGCGTAACATCAACTTTCCCGAAGCGGCACGCCATCTGGCGTTCGGGGTGTTCTCACGCAGCTTCTTCGCCGACCCCGAAGAGATGTCGGCTGCCGAACTCGCGATGATGTTCCACATCTACTTCCTCGGCTCCTCCGAGGGTCTGATCTTCGACGTCCCCCGCGATCCGTACCCACAAGCACTGTGGAACCCGTTGGGGGAATACCTCAGTGGTCTCGGTGTCGAGATCAGAACGTCCACTCCGTGCGGTGAGATCACCCGCGGCGGCCTGCGCAAGTTCCGCGTCGACGCCGGCGGAATCATCGACGCCGACGCGGTGGTCCTCGCTACCGACATCGCCGGATTGCAGCGGGTGCTCGAGCAATCCCCCGAGCTCGGGACGCCGGCGTGGCGCAAGCAGATCGGCGCGCTGCAGAACACCCCGCCTTTCATGGTCCACCGCGTGTGGCTGAGCAAGGCGGTCAACGCCGATCGTCCCGCGTTCATCGGCACCGGCGGTATGCCTCCCATCGACAACATCAGTGTGCTCGAGCGATTCGAGGACGAGGCCGCGGAGTGGGCAGCGAGGACCGGAGGTTCGGTCGTCGAACTGCATGCCTACGCCGCCGAGGAATCCGAGGAGGTCACCCGCGCGCAGCTGATGGCTCGCATGCACGAGATCTACCCGGAAACCGCTGCGGCAGAAGTAATCGCGGAACGATCCGAATGGCGAGACGATTGCCCGATGTTCGGCCTCGGAGCATTCGCCGAGCGGCCCACCGTGCGTACCCCCGAGCCCTCGCTGGTACTCGCAGGTGACGGCATTCGAATCGATCTGCCCGTTGCTCTCATGGAACGTGCCGCCACCACCGGACTGCAGGCAGCGAACACCCTGCTGGCGGGTTGGGGCGTCACCGGCCACGATATCGAAACCGTCCCCACGAGTGGACGATTCAAGATGTTCGACGCTTTGGATCGGCTTCGCCGCAGGTGAGTGGTATTTCGTAGCAGGGGTCGAACTTCCACTCACGACAGGAGGTTGCATGCGTCTCGAGGTCGATGATCTGTCGCGGCCGGAAGTCGGTGCGTTGCTCGTCGAGCACCTTGCGGACATGCACGCGACGTCCCCGGCAGAGAGTGTTCACGCCCTGGACCTGTCGGGTTTGCGCGGCGCGGATATGCGGGTGTGGACGGCGTGGGAGGCCGGGGCACTGCTCGGCATTGCCGCGCTGAAGACACTCACTCCTGAACACGGTGAACTGAAGTCGATGCGCACTTCGGGTTTCGCGCGGGGCCGCGGGGTGGCGTCCGGACTGCTCGAGCACGTTCTGACGGAGGCGCGGCGGCTTGGATTCGAGCGCGTCAGCCTCGAGACGGGCACCCAGGACTACTTCGCCGCGGCTCGACGCCTCTACGAGCGACACGGATTCGTCGCAGTGCCCCCGTTCGGCGATTACGTCGTGGACCCGTCGAGCACGTTCTACTCGTTGGTCCTGTGACTTCTGACCTTCTGACTGGTTGCTGGGTGCCGCAATGACGCAGGCCGGCACCGAATGTCGGTGCCGGCCTTGCGATCGTTCGGATCACGCAGCGACGGGTTCTCGCGGCACGTGCGGGTAGAGGTCGTCGTCGACCGGCTCTGCACGCTGCTGATCCAGTAGATCGGCCGTGGCGCATTCCCGGATCCCGGTCCCGACCCCGAGAACCGTGCGCCACCATTGGTCACGATCGGGAGATTCCGGCCAGACCACGGTATCCGTTTCCATATGCATCACCCTCCCTGAATAGTTCGACAGTGCTCGATGTGCTTGTGCGCGTCACGGATCAGGTCGATTGGTGTTCGATGGATCTCTGCTCGCCGGTCAGCTCTGCACGAGCGATGTCGACCTTGCGCGGCTTCGCTCGCTCGGCAAGCGGAATGGTGATCGACAGGACGCCGTTGTCGTACGACGCCGAGATTCCCTCGGTGTCGACGCCGTCACCCAGCGAGATCTGTCGACGGAACGTTCCGGCGAAGCGTTCCGAGGAAATCCACTGCACACCAGAGCTTTCCGGCACGGTTCGTTGCGCGGTGAGCGTCAAGGTGCCGCGATCGACGTCGACGTCGATGGACCCCGGGTCGACGCCGGGTAGGTCGGCGCTGAGTACGTAGTGATCGTCGACCTTGTACAGATCCATGGGCATGAATCGCGGTGCGCGGTCCGAACCGGTAGACGCACCCAACAATGCCGAGGTGAGCGAATCGACGTCACGGAACGGATCGAAACGAAGCACAGCAACCACCTCCTGTACCCAGATGCGCTCGCCCCTGTGGCGAGGCGCTCCTCAACTGTGCAACACAAAAATTAGCACTCGATTGCGGCGAGTGCCAAGACCTGTTCGGGACTTTTTCGGATTTTTTTCGACACCAATAGTGCTGCGGCGCAGCAGGAGTGGTGCCGAGCTCTTGTGGATATCGATCAGTCGAGATACTGTGCCATATGGCTCAGTATTCCGAGGTCCTCGACGACGTGTTCCAGGCGTTGGCCGATCCCACGCGGCGTGCAGTACTGGGCCGACTGGGGTCCGGGCCTGCCACCGTGGGGGAACTGGCCGAACCATTCGACATGACTCTGCCGTCGTTCATGAAGCACATCCATGTACTCGAGCGCAGCGGATGGATTCGCACCCACAAGACCGGACGTGTACGCGCATGCACGATCGAGCGAACCAACCTGGACGCGGCCTCCGCGTGGCTGGAACAGCAACGGTCCGTGTGGGAATCCAGAACCGACCGCCTCGAACAGTTCGTCACCCGATCCCCGAAAGAGAGTGAGCAGCAATGACTTCCTTCGATCCCGAACTCGACCTGAGTATCTCCCGCATCATCGCGGCTCCACGCGAGACGGTGTGGGATGCGTGGGCCGACCCGTCGAAGTTCGAGAAATGGTGGATTCCCGCACCGACTCTGTGCCGAGTCGACGCGTGGGATCTGCAGCCTGGAGGCGCATTCCGAACGCTGATGAGCGAACCCGGAGGCGACTTCGAACCGCACATCGACGGATGCTTCCTCGCCGTCGACCCTCAGGAACGCATCGTGTTCACCAACTCCCTCGTCGAAGGTTGGCGACCTGCCCCGCAACTGTTCATGACCGCGGTGATCACGTTCACCGACCACCCGGACGGGACCGAGTACCGGGCGCACGTGATGCACCGCAACGTAGAAGACCGAAAGACGCACGAGGAGTTGGGCTTCGAGGGCGGATGGGGAACCGTCATCGGCCAACTCGCCGCACTCGTCGAAAGTTAGATCACGCGCGACCCGTCGAGCGCAGTTCGTAACGGCGTTCGGCGTAGTCGAGGTCGTCCTTCCACAGACGTGCGGCGGTGAAGTTCATCGCCGGACGCAGCAATCTCGACACCTTGCGCGCCATCTGGAAGCCGGGTCGATCCGAGCTGGCGATCGTCGCCTCGATGACCGCCGTCCGCGGGGTGCCGTCGGGCGCAGGAGCCAGGGGAGTCGCGTGAGTCTCGACGACGCTTCCCGCCCCCTCACCGTCGAGGATGCGCATGACGATGGTCCGTGGGCCGGGGCAGACGAACTCGGCTCGAACCGGAACGCCGATGCCGCGACTGACGCGGAACGTGACATCGACCAGGAAGCGATCGTCCTGCTCGGGCACATCGATGTCGGTGGGCGCACTGACCACTTTCAACCTCGCGAACGAGTACGGATGGAACCATGCACCGTGCCACGGATCGAGCCGATTGGCGATGATGTCGTCCGGTTCGCACTTCCCGATCAACGTGACGACACCGGGAATGGACGTCGACACAGGGGGCCTGATCGGAACGACCGGCACCGGCGTCGGCTCCTCGCCGCCCAGCTCGTCGAGCCGGACCCACACCAGAACACCGTCGTCGAACGCAGGAACCGGCCGCCAGCCCGCCTTACCCTTCGGACCCAACGCCAGCCCATGCCACCGGCACACCAACGCGTCGCACTCGATCTTCGCGGTATCGAGCGCCGCCCCGAGATGCGGACACGCACCCGGACCGATGTGCACCGTGCCCGCCGAATCCCGCCACGCAACCAACTCGGTGGTGCCGACGTAGCGACCGAACGGCTTGTCGGCCTTCACGTCGCGACTGGCAGCGAAAACGAACCAATTGCCCGACGTCCGAGTCTTCGCACGCTTCAACGCCGACTCGATGACCTGGGGATTCGCACCCTTCCACGTCGGCTCCTGCTTGGCCCACGACTCCGACGGAAGCGGCTGAAGTGGCATCGTCTTCGGCCAGCGTCGTCGTACTGCATCCAGCGCGGTCATTGCTGCTCCCCACATCGAGACATTGTGTTCATTCTCCATTGTCCCCGCCGGGGGGTACTCAATGTGACGTCGAGTGGACTTTCCGGGGGTCAATGTCACATCTAGTGGACTCGAAGTGCCGGCGAACTGGGAGAGGTGCGCGAGGTCAGATGGGTCCAGTGGGGGTCGGCGGTTCGAGCTGCGCCGGTCAACTGATGTCAGCGCCCACAATTCGGCTCGAAAGACGGAATCCCGGGGCTGCAGGGAAATAGTGGACGCTCAGGTCAGTAAGCGAGGTCGCCCAGGTGGCAATGGGCTCGTTGTCGTGTAGGTAGTCCGCGAAGGGGCGATGGCTGTCACCGGTGTCCCCGATCCGATGCACTCGATGTGACATTTGGTGGACTTTTCGGGGGTCAATGTCACATCTAGTGGACTCGGGGTGCCGCGGTTCGGTCAGGCGACACCGATCCATCGGAGGGAAGCGGTGGTTGCGGCAGCCGCGACCACGATGACGACGAAGGGTGCCTTTCGCCAAGCGAGGACTCCGGCCACGGTCACGCCGATGGGGGCCGCGAAGCCCGCGAAGTCCTTGCCCACGAGCAGGGTGGAGGTGGCGATGAGGGCAACGAACACGACGGCGACCGAGGTGGACATGACGCGGTCGATGCGGGGCGAGATGGTCATGCGCGAGCGTAGGGCCGGGCCGATGAGGCGGAGAGCGAAGGTGCCGACGACCATGGCGATCAGCGGAATCGTGAGGCTCATGCGGATTCCTTGCGTGCGGCGGGCGTGGTCGACAGCAGTGTGGGGACCACGGCGATCAGCGAGAGGAGCACCGGCAGTCCGCTCGGTAGGAACATCGACGCTGCCAGGGCGATCCCTGCTCCGACGAGTGCGGCATTGCGCGTGCCCCGATCTCGGAGCGCAGGCATGATCAGTCCGAGCAGGATTGCGGGGAATGCGGCGTCGAGTCCGAGCGCCGCAGTGTCGGTGATCGCTCCTCCGCCCACCGTGCCGATCGCAACGCCGATGTTCCAGGTGACGAACAGTCCGATTCCGCACAGCCAGAACGCAGTTCGACGGCTCGCCTCGTCCTGCTCGGCGACGCTGAATGCGACCGCTTCGTCGGTGATCAGGTGGGTGCCGAGCAGTCGCTTCAGTGGCGAGACGTTCTCGAAGACGGATCCAATGGAGAATCCGAGCGGTACCAGCCGTGTGTTGGCCAGCAACGCGCTTGCCACGGCGGCGACGGGGTTGCCGCCGACGGCCAGGATGCCGACGAAGATGAATTGTGATGAGCCCGCAAAGACCACCAGCGACATCACCACCGGTAGCCACAACGGCAGGTCAGCGGCCACGGAGATCGCACCGAACGAGGCCCCGACCAAGGCGTCGGCCAGACAAACCAACGCGATGTCGCGGATATTGACCCCCTGCAGGGTTCGCCATGTCGAACGCATGGTCGTTATAGTGGACGATGTTAAGCTGTTCGTCAAATCAAACGAACGTACCGATGGAGTGAACGAATGGCGGACGCCGGACCACCGATCGCAGCCATCGCTGCCGCTCTGCAGCAGGAGCGGCGACGCGTGGGCCTCTCGCTGGCTGAGGTGGCGCGCCGCGCTGGAATTGCGAAATCGACTCTGTCGCAACTGGAATCGGGTACGGGGAATCCGAGTCTGGAAACTCTGTGGGCCCTCAGCGTCACC
This sequence comes from Rhodococcus sp. 1R11, assembly GCF_004563845.1. Taxonomy (NCBI): domain Bacteria; kingdom Bacillati; phylum Actinomycetota; class Actinomycetes; order Mycobacteriales; family Nocardiaceae; genus Rhodococcus; species Rhodococcus sp. 1R11. The sequence continues at coordinate 205,985 of NZ_SPNG01000006.1, forward strand.
CTGGAGGTGCCGTTCTCCAGATTGGTCGAGCCGGCGAAGCAGTCGGTCCGACTGATCCGTGCAGGGGAGGGGCCGAGATTCGCGTCGGACCGGGCGGACTACTCCGCGACGCTGCTGGCGTCGTCTCCACCGAACGCGCGACGAGACATCTATCTGGTCAGCGCGGACGTCGGCGAGCCGAGGCGCTCGGACCCTCATTCGCCCGGTGTGGTCGAGCACGTTGTGCTCAGCGCCGGACGAGCCCTGGTGGGGCCAGTGGGCGAGGCAGTCGAGCTGGCACCCGGCGACTATGTCGCCTACCCCGGCGACGCGCTGCACATCTTCGAGGCGCTGGAGCCGAACACCATGGCGGTGATGATCACCGAACACAGCTGACGTGAGGGGAATAGTCGGCGACGGCGCTTCGTTGGACTCTTTCGACGGCGTTCGCTTGGCAAGCCCCGGGCCTCACCCCATTTGTCGCTTCGAGCGACCACTCGCCGAGAGGCGTTTGCAGCGGACGTCGTCCTTACTTTTGTCCGTGTAGCGAAGGGGCGAGATTCATGACAGCCAAGACGTGGTTCATCACCGGCACCTCCAAGGGATTCGGGCGGGAGTGGGCGATCGCGGCACTCGACCGTGGCGATCGGGTCGCAGCGACTGCTCGCAACACAGACACCTTGAAAGATCTCGTCGAACAGTACGGCGATGCGATTCTGCCGATCGAACTCGACGTGAACGATCGCGCCGCCGACTTCGCGGCAGTCCAACAGGCCTACGACAAGTTCGGTTCACTCGACATCGTCATCAACAACGCCGGCTACGGCCAGTTCGGCATGATCGAGGAACTCTCCGAGGAAGATGCTCGGGCGCAGATCGAGACGAACGTCTTCGGAGCGCTATGGGTTACGCAGGCGGCGCTGCCGTTCATGCGTGAGCAGGGGAGTGGCCACATCTTGCAGGTGTCGTCCATCGGCGGAATCTCAGCATTCCCGAATGTCGGCGCGTACCACGCCTCGAAGTGGGCGCTCGAAGGATTCAGCCAGGCATTGGCGCAGGAGGTCGAGGACTTCGGTATCCACGTGACGCTGATCGAGCCGGGTGGGTTCTCCACCGACTGGTCCGGCCCGTCTGCGAAGAAGTCCACCGATATCGCCGCGTACGACCCGATTCGGGACAAGGCAGCGAAGCTGCGGAGTGCGCGGCAGGCAACTCCTGGTGATCCGAGCGTAACACGGTCGGCACTACTCAAGGTGATCGACGCCGAAAAGCCGCCACTGCGAGTCTTTTTCGGCGACGCACCGCTGCAGATCGCGACAAAGGACTACGAATCACGCCTGGCGAACTGGCGCAAATGGCAGCCCGTGGCCGTCGAAGCACACGGAGGCTGACCTACAGCCACCCGTTCTCACGGGCGGACTTGATCGCTTCGAGTCGGCTGCTTGCGTCCAACTTGGTGATGATGCTCGAGAGATAATTGCGCACCGTTCCGGGGCTGAGAAACAAGCGTTCGCCGATCTGCTTGGTGGACAACCCTTGATCGACGAGCCTCAACACGTCGAGCTCGCGGTCACGCAAGGGATTCGGCCCCGCCCGCAACGCTTCGGCAGCCAAGGCCGGATCGATAACGGTGTGTTTCGAGAACACCGCCTTGATACCGGCGAAGAGGTGCACCGCGTCCGTGCTCTTGAGGAGATACCCGTTCGCTCCCGCGGCCAAAGCGTCGTGCACATGCCCGCTGCCGGGTAGGGCAGTCAGCAGCAGGACGGGGGTGCGGTCGTTCATTGCTCGAAGGGCAGCCGTGGCCGCGATGCCCGTCATACCGGGCATGTCGATGTCCATCAGGACGAGGTCCGGCCGCAAGCGATCTACGGCATCGCATACTTCGTCTCCTCGGGACACTCGTCCGACCACCTCGATGTCCGGGTCGGTGGACAACAACACCTCGAAGGCTTCGGCCAGTAGAGCGACGTCCTCGGCAAGCAACACGGTGATCGTCATACGTCTGCCTTTGCCCTCGGGATGGTGGCCACGACTCGAAACTCGGTACCCGCTAACGTCTTACCGGCTGAAAATGTGCCTCCGACGTCTTCCACCTGACGGGTCAGTGCAGCGATCCCGGTTCCCGTACCTGCGTCGGTCTCCTCACGGGTGACGCCGTCGTTGGTGAACTCGAAGACGTCGCAGTCCTTCTCAGCGGTGACTCGAACGGTGCACCTGCGTGGGTGAGCATGCTTGAGCATGTTGGTGGACGATTCGCGTACGACGGCGGCGAAGATGCGGTCCACGTCGCTGACCGGCGGGGCTTCCACCGAGGTAAGGCAGTCGATGCCCAGCCGGGCACACATCGCTTCGACGGCTGCCAGCTCCGAGATGAAGTCGTCGAGGATGGGTCCGCTGGTAATCCTCCTGAGATCGGCCTGACCACTGTTGAGAACGTCGTGCACATGCCCGAGCTGCTCGCGGGCCTTCTCCGGTTGGTTCTCGAACATCTGCAGTGCAGCCTGATTGCGTAGCTGCGCGGTCACCAGAGTGCGGCCGATGACGTCATGCAAATCCCGCGAAATCCTATGTCGCTCAGCATCGACGAGCAGCCGGGCAACCTGTTCACGTGATGCACGCAGCGCGTCGAGTGCGCGAGCAAGTTCGGTGAGTGCGATCAGCACAATGGTCACACCGAGGGTGAACAGCGTGATGATGAATGCTTCTAGAGGATCAGCCCGGTCCACGTTGACGGTGACGACCGTCGCGATAACGAATACTCCGCCGACGACCGCTGGTGCCCAGCGCCCACGCACCAGCGTCGACGAAATCGCCACCGACATGCCGCACATTTCCCACACCTCGGAAAGCGGGACCACGACCATGCCCAACGGAATCGCGATCCAGGCCGCGACAGTCAGCCGCGGATCGACGCGTCCGTGAACGAACATGCGCTGCGCCAGGACCATGACGCCAGCGACGAAGACGACGATCGACGCCGACAGTGCGGCAAGCCCGTATCCGATGCTTTCCCGATGATCGAACACCGTGGTGAGAGCGAAGAACGTGAACAGCGCGACTACGAACCAACTCGCAACGAACGCGACCAACGCGCTGGGGAACCGCTCGTCGCGTCGGGCATCGGTTTTCTGCGTGGTCACTGCTGTCACTTTCTCCGGTGAGGAACCCACACACTATCGACGACGCCTCCGCGCAGGGCAACCGTGACCTGTATGTCACTGGCGGCCGGTCGCCCCAGCGAATCGTCGGACGGCGGCGAAGGAGAATCCGAAGAACCAGGCTGCGACGTTGATGAGCGCACCTGCCAGAGAGGCGTGAGATCCGTCGAGGTTGTAGCCGTCGGTCAGCGCGTAGCGGGCCAACGTCGCCACACCGTAGAGCGGTGTCACCTGTGCGACGGCGAGCATGCCACCCGAGAGCGGAATGAAGATGTTGCCCATGAAGGCGAGGCCGGTCATGACGACGCCGGGAACGTGGGTGACCACCTCGGGTGGCAGCAGCATGCCCAGCACGAGGCCGAGGGCGGAGAAGATGGCAGATCCGATCCAGGCCACGACGAGGCCGGTGATCCAGACGATCGCGTCGGCGCGGGCTCCGGTGAGTGCTCCGAGGATGCCGACCACGAGGACCGGGATGGCCGCGTACACCTGGCAGGCGATGATGCGTGATGCGACGTAGCCGCCGGCACCCAAGGGCGACAGGCGAATTGTCCGTAGCCAGCCGTTGGCCTTCTCGTTCGAGATGCCTGCGGCCCGCGAGATGGTGCCGATCGACGAACCGTAGACGGCGATTCCGATCATCATCCAGGCCTGAAAGTTGCCGTGCGGCAGGTCTACTCCGGCGCTGGGTTCCACGACGCGGAACAGGGCGAGGTAGAGCACGGCGGGCAGCGCGACGGTGAAGATCAGATTCTGTGGGGTGATCTGCCTACGGATGTCGTGTAGTACGAACGTGGGGTGTAGTCCGCGGCGGGGGCGTAGTGAGGTCGTAGTGGTCATCGGATGTCCTCAGTTCTGGTGAGTGCGCTCGGTCAGCGCCGAGAATGCTTCGTCGAGTGAGGCCGACACGATCGCGATATCGGTCGCGGAGGTGGACGTGCTCAGTGCGCGCACCACGGGGTCGGTATCGGTGCACACGAAGCGGAACCGGCCGTTGGCGAGTTCCTGCAGTCGCGAGCCAGTTTGTCCTGCAACGAATTCGGCCTCGGAGCGTGGCAGGTTGGCGTCGACGGTCCGATTGGAGACGGTGGCCTTGATCTGGGCCACCGTGCCGTCGGCGACAAGGGCACCATCGACGATGACGACGATTCGATCGGCGAAGTCCGGTGCCTCTTCGAGGTAGTGGGTTGCGAACATGACGGTCGTGCCGTTGGCTGCCTGCGCGCGCATCGCCTGCCAGAAGTGCTTGCGCGCAGTGACATCCATGCCGGCGGTCGGCTCGTCGAGCAGCAGTAGCTCGGGGTTGGAGAGCAATGCGAGGGCGAACCGCACCTTCTGCTGTTCGCCACCAGAGCATTTCGATACGCGTCGATTCACCAGTTCACCGAGCCCGGCGCGGGTGATCGCGGCGGCAGGATCGGCCCCGATGTACAGCGAGCCCATCATCGCGACCAGTGCGCCGACAGTGACGTCCGGCAACAGTCCACCGGACTGCAGTACCGCTGCGCTGCGTCCTGTCGACGCGGCGGTCAGCGGATCGGTGCCGAGCACCTCGATGGTGCCGCCGTCCGGTTCGGTGAGTCCGAGGATCATGTCGATCGTCGTGCTCTTGCCTGCGCCGTTCGGCCCGAGAAACGCCACAACCTGCCCGCGGGGAATCGAGAGTTTCAACTCGCGAACGGCGCGGAACTTCGAGCCCGTGGAGTCGCTGAACGACTTGTGGACACCGGTGGCGTGTACCGCGAATGCTGTCTCGGTACCCACCGCCTCGGTGCGAGTCGAATTCTGCGTAATCATCTGCAATTCCCTTCGCTCTGTCGTCAGTGGATCTTCAGCCGTATTCCTCGGCGACACATCAGACTCTCCACCTCGGAGAAAGCGCAGGTCAACGCGAAATGAGAGGTCGTTTCGGCCGTCATGGCGAACTGCTGACAACTGTCACGTGCAACTACGGACCAGGTGTCACGTAAGTGCCCCGATGCTGGGATTCACGCCCCTCGTGGGAATCCACACCTCGTCTACGGGGTGTGCTCGACGACGGAGGTCGTGGATCGGCTCTACCGTGGCTGAATGGAATTCGGATTCGACGCGGGAGCGTATGCGGTGCGTGAGGTCGACGGCAGGGATAGTCCCGAGGACTTCCTCGCCGTGTTCAACAGCAATCCTCAGTTCCTCGACGCGAGTACGTTGCACACCGGAGTCACCGCCTTCACCGTCGAGGATGTCGAGAAGTTCCTCTGGCACAACACGGTCATGGAGAACTCTCACTGCGTGGTGATCGGGGCAGCGGACCGAATCGTGGGCGTGATGACACTGCTGGCTCCGCATCCCCGCGAAGGTCAACCGTGGGTGGGGAGTCTGATCGTCGACGGGGAACTGGAGCATGACCGGGTGGCGAATCCGGTGCTGGCGGAGCTTGAGCGCATTCTCGAAACACAGGGGTGGACCCATGTGTTCGTGGGTCCGATGGTGAGCATGGTCGAGAGCATCGGATGGTGGCGTTCCCGCGGTTACGCACCCATCGAACGGCGTCTGGACAACGACAAACGCGAAGTCGAGGTCCACCGAAAAGTGTTGGCGTCTCTCAGTTCTCCGGGGTGAGCGCGGTGATGTTCGACGACGTCAGATCATCGGTATCGGTCGTCTCGTCGAAGTAGCGACGGAAGAGCATGCGCATCGATTCGATGACGTCGATGTGCTGCTGAAGAATGACGTCGAGTGACGTGTCTTTGCCGGTCGCCAGGCGAGCGAACCGACGTTGTAGGTCCTGAGCAGATTTCATGTCGCCCCAGCTCTTGGTCTCCGACAGTTTGCGGGCATCAGCTTGCATTTTCTCGAGGTGCGCAAGATAGACATCGCAGGCAGCGTCGCACTTGGCGGCGACGTCTGCAGGAATGATCAGTGTCCCAGCTTCAGCTAAAGCGTTGAGTCCTTGCCAATGGGTGATCAAATCAGGCGGCGACTCGGACATAGTTTGCACCCTTCGGTTCTGAGGGTCAGGCAGGAAGTTGGGACTCGAGGAGTGTGACTACGGAATTGAGCTCGATACATGGTTCGTACGGCGGGTCGTCGACACGTCCGGCAGTGACCAGAGTCGCCCTGACCAGTTGTGCTCCCGCAGCAAAGGCAACACCGCAGTTTCGGGACGAGTCAGCAGACAGTTGCTGGTACTGGGTGGCGTCACGTGCGCCCACTCGGACGGATTGAAGTCGGTCGAAGTAGCTCGGATCGTCGATGTAGTCGATACTCGCTATCCCCACGAAGAGCGAGAAGAAGTATTTGCTGCTGGGCGGCTGACTCTCCCAGCCGCAGATCTTGAATCCGTTTTGATCGCGTCCGAACACCCCCGACTCCTTGGTGGCCGTGTTCAATCCCGCCTGCTCGATGAAGTCGTCGGGGATGGTGCATGGATCCCACGGCGTCGGTGCGGCGACGGCGGTGCTGGTCGTCGCGATGACTTCGGGGACTGCAGTACCGTCTTGGCCCGTCGAACATGCGGTGAGCAGGAGCAGACCTACTGCGATTGCCGCCCATCGACTGCTTCGATGCATGTGCACTGTCCTTTCCCAAGACCCCATCTATGGGTTGGACGCAACGGAGTCGGCGCTGGTTCCGTTCACCTCCTCCGGACTCGAGAGCTCCGGCTCGCAATTGAGCAACTCACTAGAACTTCAAAACCCGACCGGTCGGTCGAACCAGCGAGCCATCCCGCTGACAGATCCGCGTCGGTTTGGCATTGTGGTGGGATGCAGCGGCGCGTGGGCGAGAGTTGGTCCGCGGGACCGGTCTCAGGGGTAACCCCTGGGTATATATGAAGAGAATCGAGCACTGCGTCCGAAGCAGCTCCGCACGCTACGCGTGCCCGACTGCTCCGAGGACGAAAGATTTCGGTCGCCCCGCGTCGCTGCATTCCGTCGCCCCAGACCCGGCGGAGCGACACACGTGAACGACCGCGAACTGACGCCGCGCGCCGCCGCAACTCTCGCAGGTCTGGCTGCAGACGCCGAGTGGACGCGGTCGGGGCTCGAGGTTGCGTTCGCACGTTTCATGCCAGAGAGAGCCTCGTGGCTCGCAGATCGAATCATCAACCTTTATCCCAGCCCGCCGTTCGACGAGGCATCGATTTTCGGTTTGTTGCACGATCTTCCGTTCATCTCGGAGCCCTCCGCGTCCTCGCAGCGGCCGAATACGAGCTCCCGCTTCAAGCCCTGGCGATTCGAGGTACCACGGTACGAATCGACCGGTCAGCTTGCACGGTCTCTCGACCTGACGATCTCCGAAATCGAATGGTTTGCCGACCTGCAGGGGAGGCTGCGTACCGCGCCGTTCCCGTTGCAGCACTATCGATCTGCGCGACTGGACAAACGTCAGGGCATTCGACTTCTGGAGGTCCCGAAACCGCGCCTGCGTGAGATTCAACGAAAGATACTGCGCCGCATACTGGATCGAATTCCGCCACATCCCGCCGCGCACGGTTTTCGTAAAGGGCGCAGCCCCCGCACGTTCGCGACGCCCCACGCCGAGCGTGAGTTGGTGGTCTCGGTCGACCTACGTCGCTTCTTTCCGTCCATCGGGTTCGATCGAGTGGTGGCGATCTTCGAGGCCGTCGGCTACCGCAGAAGGGTCGCCGCCAATCTTGCCGCGCTGTGCACAACGGTAACTCCGGCCGGGGAATTGACGGGCATGGACCGCGCAACGGCGGCGAGGCTTCGCACCACCCACTTGCCGCAGGGCGCACCGACGTCGCCCGCCCTGGCCAACCTGGCTGCCCGCCAACTCGATATTCGAGCTGCCGGGCTCGCCCGCACCATGGGTGCCCGGTATACCCGCTACGCTGACGACCTGGCGTTCTCCGGTCCGGCTGACCTCGACGTCGACAAGTTGCTGTGGGTGCTGTCCCAGATTGTGCACGACGAGGGCTTCACGATTCATCCCGACAAAACCCGAGTACGGCGCGCGCATCAACGGCAACAGCTCACGGGGCTGGTGGTCAATGCGTGGCCCGCAGTTCCGCGAGAGGAGTACGACAACCTCCGCGCGTTACTGCACAACTGCCTCGGTAGCGTTGCAGCCCATCAGAATCGCAACGGCCATACCGACTTCCGCGCCCATGTGTACGGACGGATCGCTCGGATCGGCGAGACCAGCGAGACACGTCGTCGGAAACTGCTCGAGATGGCAGCCCGGGTCGATTGGGAGGGATCCGGGTAGTCGGACTGGGTACACCGACGTTTTACGAAGGAGCCGCTATGAACGACCTGACCTTCACCATCGGGCACGAGGAACTGGTAATTCGCCAGCGGTGGGAAGTTGTCAGCATCATCAACGACATTCTTGTTGCGGTCTGGTTCATCGCCGGCAGCATCCTCTTCTTTCAGGAGAGTACGACGGTGATCGGCACATGGTTCTTCCTGCTGGGAAGTATCGAACTGCTCATCCGTCCCGTGATTCGACTGGCGCGACGGGTACATCTGACACGGATCGGTCGTGCACAGACCGCGTCCGAGAGCGACGACGACTTCGGACCGCTTCGACGCATTTCTGTTCGCTTTTGTTGACATTTGTTGTTATCTGGTGAATGTTGTGTGCATGGAATCGAGTCTGGTGGCGGTGTGATGCTCGCTCATCAACGTCAGCAGAAGATCCTGGACCGGGTGTTGTCGGAGGGTGCCGTCACCGTGGCCGCGCTGGGCAGTGCTCTGTCGGTGTCCGACATGACTATTCGACGTGACGTCAACGAACTGGTCGCCCAGGGCCTGGTCGAGCGAGTTCATGGCGGAATCACCGCGCCGAGTTCCGCGAGCGCGTTCGAGCCCGGTTTTCCGGTGAAGTCCGAGCAGAGTCGTGAAGCCAAGGCCGCCATCGCTCGCGCCGCCGCGCAGTTCATCCGGCCAGGAACGACCATCGGCATATCCGGAGGTACGACGACGCACGCGTTGGCGCGGGAACTGCTTCGGGTACCCGACATCACCGTGGTGACCAACTCCTTGCCCGTCGCCGACGTCCTTCATGCCGGCGGCAGAGCAGACCACACCGTGTTGCTCACCGGAGGCCAACGCACTCCGTCGTACGCGCTCGTCGGTCCGTTGGCGGTCGGCGCGTTGCAGACGCTGCACGTCGACATTCTGTTTCTCGGCACGCATGGAGTGGACATCGATGCGGGCCTCACCTGCCCCAATCTGCTGGAGGCACAGACCAATCAGGCCTTCGTCGCCTCGGCCCGACGCGTCGCGGTCCTCGCTGATCACACCAAGTGGGGTGTTCGCGCCCTCGCAACCACCGCGGCGTTGTCGGAGGTGGATGTGATCGTCACCGATGTCGATGTGCCCGAACGTATTCGCGACGCGCTGACCGACATCGTCGATGACGTGGTCGTCGCAACCGGTCCCGCCGAGCCCCGGCGGACCACCCAGGAAGCGAGCAGTCGATGACCACGCAGGACACCACCCATCCCATGCGCAAGACCTCGACCACGCTGGCCGACGGTCGAGAATTGATCTATTACGACGACACAGAGCCCTACCTTTCCGGTGGTGCCACCCGGGAGCTCGTGGACTCACGGCCGCTGCCGGCGTCGATGTCGCTCTCGCAGATGAGATTCGACGTTCTCACCGGCGAGTGGATCGTCATGGCTGCCCAGCGGATGGACCGCACGTTCTTGCCTCCCGCCGACCTGTCCCCGTTGGCCCCCAGCCGTCCGGGCCGGCCGCCGACCGAGATTCCGGCCTCGGATTACGACGTCGTGGTGTTCGAGAACCGTTTCCCGTCGTTGGCGGGAAGTGCTGCACAACAGACTCTTCCGGCAGCGGTCGACGCTGAGCCGCTGTGGCCACTGGCGGCAGGTACCGGTCGGTGCGAGGTCGTCTGTTTCGCCAGCGATCCCGAGGCGTCTTTCGTCTCGCTGGAACTGTCGAGGGTCCGAACGATCATCGACGTGTGGGCAGACCGGACCACAGAGCTCTCGGCGATCGATGGAGTGAAACAGGTGTTCTGCTTCGAGAATCGTGGCAAGGAGATCGGTGTCACCTTGACGCACCCGCACGGCCAAATTTACGCCTACCCCTACCTTCCTCCTCGTACCGATGCTTTGATCAGGCAGTCGCGCAGGCACTTCGAGAGCACTGGCCGAGTTCTGCTGGCCGATGTACTCGCCGCCGAATTGCGCTCGGGTCGACGAATAGTCGTGGATGTCGAGCATTGGGTGGCGTACGTCCCTGCGGCGTCACGCTGGCCGCTCGAGGTGCATCTTGCTCCGCGCCGCGACGTCGCAGATCTTGCCGAACTGAACGATGCGGAGCGCGACGAGCTGGCCGGCGTCTACCGCGCATTGCTGCGGGGCGTCGACGCATTCTTCGAGGGCGTGGACGAGGTGCCGTACATTTCGGCGTGGCATCAGGCTCCCGTCGGATCCGATCGAGAGCTTGGACGTCTTCACCTGCAGCTGTTCTCGATGATGCGGTCACCGGGTCGGATGAAGTTTCTGGCCGGATCCGAGTCGGCGATGGGCGCATGGATCAACGACACGACTCCGGAGAGAATCGCAGACAGATTGCGCGAGGTATTGGTGTGAACTGGTTGGGCGTCGTGTCCGAGCAGAGCCTCGCCGACGGTGCTTCGGAGCTGTTCGACACCGCATTCGGCGGGGAGCCGGACGGCGTCTGGGTGGCACCGGGTCGGGTCAACCTCATCGGCGAACATATCGACTACGCAGGAGGATTGGTGCTGCCGTTCGCGCTGCCCTTCGCCACAGCAGTCGCTGTTCGGCGGCGCGAGGATGCGACGATGCGGGCAGTCTCGACGCACACGGACCAGACGTGGACGGGGCAACTCGGTGACATCGGTCCGGGGAGCCCGTCGGGCTGGGCCGCGTACGTGGCCGGGGTTGCCTGGGCACTGCAGGAGCACGGGATAGGCGGAGTCGATGTTGCCGTGCACTCCTCGGTACCGGTGGGCTCGGGCCTGTCGAGTTCGGCTGCCCTCGAGTGCTCGTTCGCCTTGGCCCTGAGCGATCTGTTCGAGCTGAACGTCGATCGAAAGGTACTGATCGACGCCAGCATTCGGGCCGAGAACGATGTGGCCGGCGCGTCGACAGGGGGCATGGATCAAGCCATTGCGATGCTTGCAGAACCAGGTCATGCCCTGCTTCTGGACTGCCTCGACGGCTCGACTCGGCAGATCCCTCTGGACGTCGCGGCGTCGGGAGCTCGGATCATGGTGATCGACACCAACGCACCGCACCGTCTGGTCGACGGCCAGTACGGTGCCCGCCGAGCAGCACTCGACAGCGCCTATCTGGAGCTGGGTGTGTCGACGCTGCGCGGACTCGAGCCCGAGCGGGCGGTGTCGGGGCTCACCGATCAGGCTCTCGTTCCCCGAGTTCGTCACGTCACCAGCGAGATACGACGAGTCGAGCAGGCAGTAGCGTTGCTGGACGCCCGTGACATCGGGACCGAACTCGGCGACCTGATGACGCAGTCACACGTCTCGCTGCGAGACGACTACGAGGTGAGTGCCCCTGAACTGGACAGTGCTGTCGAGGCTGCGCTGCGAGCCGGGGCGTACGGAGCACGTATGACGGGTGGGGGATTCGGCGGCTCGGCCATTGCGTTGGTTCCGATAGCTCGGGTCGATGCAGTCACGGAGGAAATCTCCACGAGCGCAGTGCAATCCGGGCTACCGGAACCGACTTTCCTCACTGCAGAACCGTCGGGTTCCGCGCACCGATTTCGGTGAGTCGACTCAGCTGCGTACCTGAGTGGCCGCGAACGAGGCACCCTGCGTCGTAGAGCCGTTGGTGCCGTATGTCAGGTGCGCGAAGGTGTTGAATCCGCCGATCTGGCACACCGGGTCGCCGAAGTTGCAGAAGCTTTTTGCGCGCGAACCGTATGTGCTGCTAGCAGTTTCGATCTTCCTGCCGGTAAGTCCGAATGGGTTGCCGAATACCACAACGGCCTCTACGCGATCGGCGATCGCCGCCGGGATGACGGCACCGGTGAAGCTGCTGGGGGTGGGTAGACCGACCGAGTTGGTCACCACTGTCGCGCCCTGGGAGTAGCCGCCGATCACGAACTTTGTCGACGGGCAGGACGCCGCAACGGAATTGAGATGCGACACGAGGTCGCGAGATCCGGGTCCCGCGCTGGCCTGGGTGAAGTCGGCGGCGTAGTTCACGGCGTACGTACTGACCGAGCGATCCGTGAGTTGCGATTTGATGCTGTTCACAAAAGGAGTGCCCGTGATGCCGAGGCCGGGGATTTCCCCGGTGCCCCGAGCGAACGAGACGTCCACATCCGAACACGGTGCAGCCGAGGCCACTCCAGTGGGGAGCGCTACCGCTGTGGCGGAGATAGCTAGTGCTGCAATGGAATAGGCGATGAGGCGTCTCTTCATGGCGAGTCCTTGTGGGTTCGGGGGAGAAGTATCGAAACGAACCATAGCCGCTGAGGCGTCGCATTCACAGGGTCGTTCAACATTTGATTAGCGGCACCCAGTCGGTTATTGCGGCGGGTCCGTGAGGCCGTCTCGCGATGTGCCGGGAATGCAACGCCGAGCCTGGTTTCTCAACGCCTGTTGCGCTATGCTGACCGCTGGGGTGCCGTAGACCTGGCGAATGGCCTGGTCCGAATTTTCCGGGGGGACATCGAGTGACAAGTCGTTGGATACCAACAGGCGGTTGTCGGTCAGGGTGACGGCCTGGCCATCGGAACGAGTGGCCGCATCTACCTGCCGATCTCGGATCCCGTCGACAATTCGGTACAGGTGGTGGCTCGATCCTCGAACTCGGTTTCGGAGTAATGGGGCTGCCATTGAACTACTCGAAGGGACTGGACCGACGACGCAGTTCACGACGACACTTGACCCTCACGCAGTGTGAGACGGACGTCATGGAGGGGCATGTTCAGTGTCGAAGAGTTCGACTCGATCTCGGCGCCGCCAGACTGCGTCGCTACGATGCGCGCCTCCGAGCCTTAGAGGGAGAAGATTCGATGATCACCGTGGACACCAAGTCGCTGCCCGCCACCCGCGTCGCCGTCGTCACCGAGAATGCCGCCGGTTACGGGCCACAGAACATCGGCCCGGTGATCGGACCGATGTACGCCCGTCTTGCGGCGTCTCTGGCACGGGACGGAGTCGAGTTCGGACCGTCGTCGATCGCCCTGTACGAGGCCGTCGACGACGGGGACGGCACCGGCATCACGGTGCATGCCGCGTTCGAGATCGCCCCCGACGTCGATTCAGGCGAGGACTACGACGTCACCGAGCTACCTCGGATCGACCTCGCGCTGACGACCGTACACCGCGGCTCGATGGCGACGATCGGGGAAACCTGGGAGCAGTTCATGGCCTGGATCGATGCCAACGGTTACGAGCTCTCCGGCATCTGCCGCGAGTACTACCTGGTTTCCGAGCCTGCGCCGCAGGAGAACTGGGTGACCGAGCTGCAGCAGCCGGCGATCCGGCGTCAGGACGCCTGAGCGAGCTCCACCAGTGCTGTGCACTGGCAGCCGCCAGTGAGCTCCTCGCACTCGAGCACCAGGAAGTGGCGAACGTACTCGAGATCCACGCAATCGGGTTCCGTGCATTCCGCACTACCGACTGCATGGATCACGAGTGTTCCGTGGCAGGTATCGACACTGGCGGACATTAGAACCCTTTCTGTAGTCGTGTACTTCCTTGATATCACCGGCTACCGACAAGTTCGGGAAGTAAAGGGCGTGTTCGGCGCCTGAGCTGGGCGAACTCACGTGGACCCACGCGCCGAGGGTAGGGCTGGCCCTACCTCACCTCGTGGGTTCGCAGTGAGGACGCCCCGGCAATTGCCCACTTCGGCTCATCCGCATGAACCAGGCAATACCGATTCCCCTCAATCCGCTCAGAGCGTGGATTTCGCAGCCGTGGTGGCTGGCAATGGCGTCGCTGTTGGCGACGACGTTCGCCGGACTGGGCGGCTGGCTGATCGTAGGGCTGCTCCTACTCGCGGTGTTCGCATTGCCGTTCGCCCTCAGCGGTGTGCTCGTCTTCGTGTTCACGATCGTGGTCCTTCGTTGGCTGGACATCGCGGCGCGAGCGGGCATCGACCTGACCAGTGGCATCGAGATCACGAAACCGGACACCATCGTCTACCCGACCAGCTGGCGGAAGTTGGTGTGGTGTGTTCGTGACGTCGGGCTGTGGAAGTCGCTCGTCTACTGGATCATTCGCATTCCGATCTCGGCTGCGCTGCTGTTCTTGCTGCCTGCACTCTTCCTGGTGCTTCCTGTTCTGGCGGTCGCGCCGATCGCGTGGTTGGTCACCGATCCCGAGGGCACCGGTCTGGAGATAGCCGAACGAGTGGACTTCCCGCTGGTTGCGGTGATCGGAGTGGCAGCTCTCGTGGTCCTCGTTGCCGGCGTTCCGCCACTGACGACCCTGATCGCCAAGCTCGATTGGTGGAGCGCTGCAGCACTTCTCGGGCAGTCCGAGTCGAGCAAGCGGGTCAACGAGCTGACCGTGAGTCGTGCTCGCGTCGTCGACGCCGCCGATGCCGAGCGGCGACGCATCGAACGAGACCTGCACGACGGTGCCCAACAGCGGCTGGTCTCGGTGGCAATGTCGCTGGGACAAGCGAAGTCCCGCGCATCGGCTACCGACGACGTGGTGTTGAAGGGTCTGCTCGACGATGCACATCGGGAGGCGAAGAACGCGATCGGGGAGATCCGAACGTTGACGCGCGGATTGCATCCCCCGATCCTGACCGATCGCGGACTCGACGCAGCACTGTCGTCGGTCGCGGCGTTGTCGACGGTTCCGGTCACGATCGACATCGACCCGGCCCTCACCGGCGAGCGACGTCTGAACGCCACCGCCGAGTCGACGGTGTACTTCGTGGTATCCGAGGCCTTGACCAATGTCGGCAAGCACGCCCACGCCGGCAACGTGCAGGTGGACGTCGCTCGCGGCGAGTCCTCCGTGGCCGTCACCGTGGTCGACGACGGTTGCGGCGGTGCGCATCTCGAGCCCGGCGGCGGATTGTCCGGACTGGCCGACAGGCTCAGCGGAATCGACGGGACCCTGACGGTGACATCGCCGTCCGGCGGTCCGACACGAGTGGAGGTGACCATCCCGTGCGAGTGATCATCGCTGACGACTCGGTATTGCTCCGTGAGGGTGTTGCACGTCTGTTGGTCGACTCGGGTGCCGATGTGATCGGAAAAGTAGGTGACGCGGCGCAGTTGTTGACGCTGATGTCGGCTACCGAACCCGTGCCCGACGTCTGCGTCATCGACGTGCGGATGCCCCCGACATTTCTCGACGAAGGTCTGCGAGCAGCGTTGGTCATTCGTGAGCGCTGGCCCGATGTCGGAGTGCTGGTGCTCTCACAATACGTGGAGGAAAGGTATGCGGCCGAGCTGATTCGGCAGAGCACGGACGGCGTCGGATATCTGCTGAAGGATCGCGTCGCCGATGTGGATGAATTCTCCGACGCGGTGAAGACGGTCGCCGCCGGCGGAACCGTCATCGATCCCGAAGTGGTGCAACAGATTCTGGCGCGTGCACCACGATCGGATCCACTCGACTCGCTGACACCGCGAGAGCGAGATGTGTTGACGGCCATGGCTGAAGGTAAGTCCAATGCCGGCATCGCTGCCGCTCTGGTCGTCGGTCAAGCGGCCGTGGAGAAGCACATCGGAAACATCTTCGCAAAACTCGGATTGCTGGGTGACAGTGCGGATCACCGCCGAGTCATGGCAGTCCTACGATACCTGGGAGCTATTCGATGAATCGAATTCCATTGTTGCGCTACTCGTTGGCGATCACCACCGCGGCCGTCGTGGTCGGTGCGGCCGGAGCCGGCACCACTGCGGCGATTGCGCTGGGCTTCTCCGTTCCGAAGACTCAGAACTACGACTACTCGGTCGATCACGCGATCGACGGCTCGCAGCTGACCGTGACGACCGGGTTCGCGCACCTGAAGTTCGTGCCCAGTCCCGATGATTCGCTGCATGTTCGAGCGCACGGGATCTACCGAGGGGACGCTCCCAGGGTCGACGTCGGCGCGGATGGGTCCACCGTGGCTGTGGAATGTTCCTTCGGCAGGTACAAGACGTGCGACGCCGATGTCGAATTGCAGATACCCGCGGGTCTGACCCTCGCGGTGAACGGGGCGGGCGGTGATGTCGTGCTGTCGGATGTCGGTGCAGACGTCTCCGTGTCGACAGCGTCGGGGTCGGTGTTCGCTCGTGGATCGGCAGGAGCCATTCGGGTCGACACACGGTTCGGCGATGTGAAGATCAGCGATGCCACTGTGTCCATCGTGGACGTGAGCACGACGTTCGGTGAGATTACCGTCGAATCGCGTACTGCACCGGACTCCGTGAAGGCGCGCAACGTTATCGGTGACACGACGATCGGGCTTCCGCCCGCCGACTTCTATGCCGTCGACGCGGCGTCCGACAAAGGCGACGTCGTCGTCGACGTGATCAACGACCCCAGATCGCCGAAGACGGTCTCCGCCACCAGCGAGGAAGGGCAGATCACGGTGCGGGCACGTCAGTGACTGCGCCGCCATGCACTGAACGACCGGACGGAGGATGTGGTGGGACGCGTCAGCCAGGGCCATGGATGCAATTCGACCGGGGCGATGGCGTCGGCGATGCGCGAGAAGCCGGGAACGGGTGCCCAGGTGGCGGCCAGAGACCGTCCGGAAAGCTCATCGGATACTCGGCCGCGACGTACTTCCAACGGCCGGGTCGACGCGATCTCGCCGAGAGTCTCCGCGAGAAACACCAGTCGCTTTCCGGAGAGCCGAAGCTTGTGCAGGAGTGGTTCGTCGAACACGAACACGGCAGGTCGCTCGGGGTTCGCAGCCATGGCGGGGTCTGTGGTGCCGAGCGATTCGGCAGTCAACCAGACCTGTTCTGCACCATCGCCTTCCATGTGCGCGGGGCCCGCGGGTACCGGTGCCTTGTTGAGATCGGGGCCGTCGACCGCGGGTCCGAGATCGTCGTCGGGCCAGTTCTCGATGGGGCAAGCATCTTTCAGCGTGCAGTTGCGGCACAGCGACGGGGCGCGCTTGTTCACCTGCCAGCGACTGAAGCCGTACACCTTGCCGCTTCCGGTACCGACCGTCCATTGCCACCCGAGTCGATTGGCCGCACGTGAGCCGTCGAGCAAGTGGGTGAACATCTCGTCCTCGCCGTCGCGCCACGTAGCGCCGGCACGCACGGCCCACTGGGACGCCAGCCACATGCGTGTTTGATTGACGAGCCAACCGTCGCTGTGCAATTCGTCCACCACCGTGGACATGCAGTTCATCTCTTCGGGCCAGGGTTCGGAAGTCCAGTTGTGCGGTCGCGGTTGTTCACGACGAAGGGATCGCCCCAGATCGGTACCGACGCGGGCATAGAGGTGGCGGGCGTATTCCTGCCACATGAGTTCGTCTCGGTACCGCGTGCGGTCGCGCGCTGGGGCGTCCGCTACCGCGTCCCACACCTCACGGAGAGTGAGCAGACCGTGCCGGATGTACGGCGACATCCGGCTTGCGCCGCGGCGATTCACTGGGAGAACCGTGCTGCGGTCGCGGGCGTAACCGGTGATGTCCAAGCTCGCCAATGCGGCATCGGCCGCCGATTGGCCCCCGCGAATAGCACCCGGAGCTATGTCGTCCGGCCGCTCGAGCGTCAGGTCGCCCAGATGCTCGGCAACCCAGGCAACGACGTCCTCGGTGGTGAAACCGTCGGCAATCGACGGGGGAGCGGGGAGCTGGGACATGCACCCGGACTTCCCCGTCGGCACGAAAGAGAAACGCCGAAATCAGGGACGCGGCATGCGACGGTGGAGCGGGTTCGACGTCGTCGGGCTAGCCGCCCGCCCCTGCTGTGGGATGGAAGTGACCACTGTCGGTGTGTCGGCGGTGGCGCGCGAGGCGTCGTGCGCCTTCATCGCAGCGCTGTTTCCCCTGCCGAGGGCGGGAGACGAAATCTGGCGTGCAGCTGTCTCTCCACACTCCGGGCACGTCACCTGGGAGGGGACATCGGCCATGGAGAATCTCTGCTCGACGGGTTCGCAACGCCGTGTGCAGCGAAAGCTGTAGGTGGGCACGCATACGAGGGTAGCGCGAGGTGTCGTGTCAGTGGTGTTCCGGCGCAACGTCATACAACATTTACACGTCATACCGGGCCGAATACACCACGACGGTGCAATGATCGAGGCAGGAGAATCCGCGCAACCGGAGGTGCCTCGTGCCCGAACTGCTGTTTCCGCTCGACTCGACGAAGAGTTTTACCGAACAGGAGATCGTCGGCCACAACCGATGGCATCCTGATATCCCGGCGGCGGTCACAGTAAAACCCGGCACGTCCTTTCGGGCGCATTGCCGCGAATGGTTCGACGGGGCCATTCACAACGACGACTCCGCCGAGGACATTCTGAATGCGCCGCTCAACAACGTGCACACGTTGTCCGGGCCGTTCCACATCGAGGGAGCCGAGCCCGGGGACCTGCTGATCGTCGATATTCTCGACGTAGGTCCGATTCCACAGGAAGATTCGGGCCCACTCGCCGGTCAGGGCTGGGGATACACGGGAATCTTCGCCAAGCAGAACGGCGGCGGATTCCTCACCGATCGATTCCCCGACGCGTACAAGGCGATCTGGGACTTTTCCGGGCAGACCACCACATCTCGCCACGTCCCGCACGTGAAGTACACCGGCATCACTCATCCCGGCCTGATGGGAACCGCGCCGTCGGCCGCTTTGCTGGCCAAGTGGAACGCCCGTGAGGGTGCTCTGATTGCGACGGATCCGAACCGTGTACCACCACTGGCTTTGGCACCCGAACTCGACGGGGCAATTTTGGGATCCTTGAGCGGCGACGAGTTCTCGCGTGTCGCAGGCGAAGCCGCACGCACTGCACCGCCACGAGAGAACGGCGGAAATCAGGACATCAAGAACCTCACCAAGGGCACCCGCGTCTTCTATCCGGTGTTCGTACCGGGGGCGAAGTTGTCGTTCGGCGACTTGCACTTCTCGCAGGGTGATGGAGAGATCACTTTCTGTGGTGCCATCGAAATGGGCGGTTTCATGGACCTGCACGTCGATCTGATCAAGGGCGGCATGGAAACGTACGGGGTCAGCGAAAACGCCATTTTCATGCCCGGAAACACCGCGCCGCAGTACTCGGAATGGATTGCCTTCTCGGGTATTTCGGTGACCGTCGACGGCGAGCAGAAGTATCTGGACTCCGACCTGTCCTACCAGAACGCCTGCATGCATGCCATCGACTACCTCACCAAATTCGGGTACAGCCCCGAGCAGGCGTACCTGCTACTGGGTTCGGCACCGATCGAAGGACGCCTGTCGGGCGTGGTGGACATCCCCAACTCTTGTGCCACCGTGTACATCCCCACTGCAATCTTCGATTTCCCGATAGCGCCTTCTGCAAGCGGGCCGTTCCAAATCGACCCGGGAATGGGAGCTCCTCGGGCGCAGTTCTGATCGACTTCGCTTGATATGTCGCAACTGTGGATGCTCGAGGACATGGAACCGTGGCCCGACGAGCCTGCCGTAGGCGCGGTGTGTACGCCCACAACGTACTGGGCGTCACCCGACCGGATGGACCTGCCGGCCCAAGTGTGTACCGAGATGCCGGCGTGGGTCGAGAGTGTCACTGTGGACGGTCTGACGGAGTGGGTGGCGCATCTCGGGAACGGCTTCACCGCGATGATGGGCGACGGCGACCTGGTCGGTGACGTCACGTTGCGCGGCTGTCTGGTGTGGGACAGGTATCTGTGGTTGGACTTTCGGACGCGGCCGCGAGGCACTCTCCGCATCCATGATCGGGCCGGTTTACTCGTGCAACGACGGGAATTGATCCCGACGCGACATCCCGGCGCGTTCAGTGTGACGTACAGCGGTGCGCTGGAGTACCACGAAAGGGATTCAATACCTGCGGGATTCGGAGTTCGATGGAAGGCATCGATTGTCGAGACCATTACGTCGGATAGTTGAGGCATCTCAGTCGTTGTGCTCGTTGTGGCTCGCGGTGACGATTTGTTCGATGCGGACTGGTCTCGACTCGATGTCGGTGAGCGCGACAAGGTCCGCGACGGTATCCGCAGTGCCTCCGAAATACGCAGAGGGGAAATCGAAGTGCTGAGCCATGCACCACGAGTGGTCGGCAGGCCACCACAAATTCGGTGACAACCCACCGAGGGTGTCCGTTGCGCGTGCGACCGGCCCCCTCAGCAGGAAGTATTGGTAGCCGGCGATGTTTGCGGTCGGTGCCGCGTCGCGAATGTCGTCGAGCGCGGTGTTGCCTTCCCAGACTGCGTACCAGCAGTCATTCGGTGTTGTCGTATTTCGAGTGAGTACCTCGAGGACGGATGCCAGCTGATCACGCGAGGGTGCAACGGGATTCTCCGATGTCGGATGAGGCGCTACCGAGAGGGTATACAGGATGCGAGCATAGGCGTCGAACACAGTGGGGACCAGCGAGCCAACCGTGGTTTCGGCGACGACCGTCAGGCTGTCGTTTACCCAGCTTGCTTCTGAGACCTCTTGTTGCAGATCAGTGTTCGACCATTCTGTGTCGCCGCTATTCAATGGCTGTACCAGGGTTGTGGGCTCGCAGGGTCGTCGATGACCGTGTCGACTCGACGGTCGGCGAGAACGTCCTCTATCGCTGATGAGCTGGCACCGACGGTGGCGAAGTGGGGGTCGACGTCGTTGGCGATGCACCAGGCGCGGTCGGCGGGCCAGACGAACGAAGGAATCGGCAGACCCTTGGGACCAGGGGGATCGAGTGCCTGTTCCCAGCGCAGTAGGTCCAGGGCAGGTCCCCGGAACAAGAATGCTCCCCGTTCCGGGAGGTTGATTCGCGCGGCACGGTGAACCTCGAGACCACCCCACCCCTCCCACACGCAAAAGTAGCAGTCCGCTGGTGTCGTCGTGTGTTTGGCCAGCGTCGCAACGACCATCGCCAATTGGTCTGTCTCCGAGCGTTCGTCGTACGGAACGTCGGCCTCGCCCTCACGCTGATCAGCGTGCGTCGGATCCGGGATGAAGCGGAGACGCGCGTAGCTCTCGTACCCCAGTGGACCTCTGGTGGCGAGGTCCCACCAATCTCGATCAGCGTGGACGAGCCAGTCGGCGGCAGTGGGATCGCTGGATGGTCGCACGGTCATGCTGCGCCCTTTCTGGGTCGATACCGGGCTTGCGCTAGTGCGACGTTACCGATCCATGAGGTGGACCGGACTACCGAGCTGGCCTATGAAGTGGTGCCAGTCGTCAGAGCGGTCTGAGGCGACAAAGTTGGAACGTGTGTTCGAACGTTTGTCGGTGGGTCGCGGTACCTTCTGTTCATGCTTTCGGGGGACGGCGGATCAGGGGTGGACGGCATCGAAACGGTGCCGCCTGCCCCTGACGTGTCCGACCCCGCACTGTCGGTGCTGGTCGACGCGGTGGAGTCGGCGGTCGCCGAGTTGGCGGGGCAGGCGTCGGTGGCATGGTCGAATGCCGACCGGCGTGCGGTGATCCAACGCATGGAAGCTCTGTCGCGGTCTGTGACGGCGTACTCGCACACCTGGCTCAACCAACTGATCGCACAACACGGCCTCGATGTGTATCCCGGGTCGGTGCCGTGCTCGGTGGCATGGATGCTGCGGATCACCCCACACGCGGCCGGTGCGCGGGTGCGTCTGGCCGCGGAGTTGGGTGATCGCACCGCATTGTCCGGCGAAGTGCTGCCTCCCTTGTTGCCGCACACCGCTGCTGCGGTGCGGGCAGGGTTGCTCGATGCCAGGCATGTGCAGATGATTCGTGAATTCTTCCGGCACCTGTCGTCGAGTGTGGATCCGCAGACACGCGATCGCGCCGAACAGCAGTTGGTCGGCCTCGCCTCGACCAGGCGGCCCGACGACTTCGCGCCGTTGGTGGCGCATCTGGATTCGATCCTCGACCCCGACGGCGACTTCGACGAGAACGAAGACGAAGACAAGAACGGAAAGCCGAGGCCGCGGAAACGGGATGCGTTCTTCTACCTCGGTGAACAGGGGTCCGACGGTATGTCGGAAGGAAAGTTCTGCGTCGACTCCGAACTACGGGCCTACCTCGAAGCCCTGTTCTCGAAAGCCGCGAAGCCGGGGGTGAACAATCCTGCGGACCCGACATCGGTCGTCCACGACGGCGACAGCAACGGCGACGGGAGTGCCACTGCGCCGACGCCCGAGCCCACCGCCCGCGATGGCGGATCGAATGATGCCGGGTCCAGCGATCCAGGTCTATGGGATGGAACGGACTGCAACGGGAACGACGAATGTCCGGACGCTCACGCCTGCGGCGAGGGCTGTGAGGACAACGGCGGCGAGACCAACGGCGGCGAGACCAACGACGGTGAGACCAACGGCGGCGACAGTGCCGATAGTGGTTGCGGCACAAAGCAGGACGATGCTAATTGCGAGGACGCTGCTGAACCCGGCGGCCACTCCGAATCGGCTACCGGCGGCAACGGCGACTACGGCGACTACGGCGACTACGGCGACTACGGCGACTACGGCGACGACGACGCGCCACCGGACACCACCCCACCCGATGCCGCCGCGCGGGACGCTGCCGCCGTACGGGATCTGCGCACCCAGAATGAACGCCGCCACGACGCGCTGAAAATGGCGCTCCGACACACCCTCGCCTCCGGCACCCTCGGCACCCACCGCGGGCTGCCCGTCACCGCCATCGTCACCATGACCCTCAAAGACCTCGAATCAGGCTGCGGATACGCCATGACCGCCACCGGATCCCGCGTCTCGATCCGCGATGCCATCCGCATGGCTTCGCACGCCCACCATTACCTGACCATCTTCGACGACAACGGCAGAGCCCTGTACTTGGGCCGATCCAAACGCATCGCCTCCGCCGACCAACGCATCGTCCTCATCGCCCGCGACCGCGGCTGCAGCTTCCCCTCCTGCACCCGACCGGCGACCTGGTGCCAGTCCCATCACCTCGACGACTGGGTCGACGGCGGCTACACCGACATCGACTCCCTCACCTTCGGCTGCGACATGCACCACGCACTCGTCGGCACCGGACCCGGCACATGGGCCACCACCAAAACCACAGCACGACACCGCTACCCGGGCCGCACCCTCTGGCACCCACCCACCGGAATGGACCCACGCAGACGTGGGCTGATCAACCACGCACACCACCCCGAGGAAGTCCTGTATCCACCCGAACAGCACGACGACACCGGCGACGAGGAACCACGACAACCCGCGTGACGACCTACATAAGCGTCAGGGCACAGCTCTGCCTATCCGTCGGTACATGGCGGCCGCCCGACCGGTAGTGCGCGAAAAATAGAAGGCTCCCGAGTCGGTAACTGCGTACGGTAACCGGATGATGGTTCTCGCGACCAGGACTGCGGTGTTGTCGCCGCCGGTCTTCTTCGTCTGGAAGGCACTCATGCGTCCAGATGTGCATCCCAAGAATCAGGGGTTCGCCTGGCCGGTGATGTTCGACGGTGCCACTCTGCCTCGAATTGTGGAGAGCAGCGAGTTCGACCGCGTCATATGGAGTTCGCCGTGGCCGAGTGTCCCCGACGTCCTGTTGCAGTTCGATCTGACCGGAGCAACCCGGCTGCGCTGGACTCTGTTGGCCCACGCGCCCGCACCCAATCCGCACACCGTCGCGTGGCTCCGCGGACAGGTAAGTCATCTGGTGAACATCGACCTACGCAACGCGACTGGATACTGAACTGTCATCTGTTGCCGCCGCTCGGTCCGTAGGGATAGCGCTTGCCGACGGCGAACCACAGGATCGGCCCGATGATCGGCAAGATGAACGCGACGAATGCCCATGCCAACTTGGCCACCAACCCTGTACTGGGGTCACGGAGGATCGAGGCAAGCGCCATGGCGTACAAAGCGATTGCAATCGCGACACCGGCAGACACCATGGCTCCTAAGGTAGCTCAATCCGTGTTGCGGACAACCTCGATCAGCCTGTTCGCGAAACTGGTTGCGGTGATGACCAATCCGTTGTTCAGCTGTGGATCCAGTACCGCGCTGCAACCCGCGGCGACAGCGGGGAGGTTCTGCCACGCGGCGATTCCGTCGATCTGGGTTGAATCGGTCGTCTGGTGGAAGATGAACTCCGCATCCGCGATCTGGTTCAGATTCTCGACCGACAGGCGATAGTTTCCTTCCTCGTCCTCGGGGTTGTTGTGCAGGACAGTGAATCCCATGTCCGTGGCCACCGCATTACCGAGGTAGTTGGTCCACACGATGACGTATCCCTTGGCAACCGGCTCGCTGGTGATGAGGGCGATTCTGCGACCGTTCGTGACTGCGGCCGCGTCGTCGATGGTCCGCTGGTACTCGTCCAGACGCGGCTGCACAGTGTCGAGTAGACCGATGGCCGAGAACTGGTCGACGGTGTACCGCTCGAAATCCGGTTCGTTCACCTCGACGGGAAGGACCGGCGCAATCTTGGTGAGCTGGTCGTTTCCGTACCAGTCGAGTCGCCACCCGTTGGCACGCATCACGATGAGATCAGGTGACAGCGCCGCGATCTCCTCTGCCGTCGGACCGTCGGGTCCACCGATGACCTGGGTCTGCGCGTCGAGCAGTCCCTCGAACTGTCCTGCGGGACGCGCGCCGGGCTGGAAGGTGTTGCCGGTGGCAATGATGGGATATCCGGCAAGCAAAGCGAATTCGAGATCTCCCCGTCCCTCCATCACAATGACCCGGGTGGGGCGTGTGGGAACGGTGACATCGAATCCGTCGCCCGTCATCCGCACTGTCTGCGAGGTAGCGGCCGCCGCGTCCTGGCCCCGAGGCGAGCAGGCCGTAGTGAGTGCAATTGCCCCGGCAGCCAGGAAGAACCCTCGGCGATCGAGCGTTGTGGACGACATAATTCGAGATGGCATTGGGATAGGCTACCCTTCGTTGCGATGCCCCTGCGACGGTCCCCGATCGGCGGCCCAGCAACTACCCTCCATTGCTCACGAACGCCTGTCAGGGCGGCCGATCCTGCGGACGCGCTCCACGGTCTCGTCGGGATGCAGGGAGTGCTGCAGTTCGACAATGGCGGCATCGTCGAGTTCGACGTCCATTGCCCCTGCCGCCCAATCCCATTCGGCCGTCGACCAGACAAAATGAGACACACCCCATTTCGGAAGCCAACCGTCCTCGCTACGGCGCCGCCGACCTAGGAGCGTCCGGCGATTGTTCGACTCGAAACTTCCGTCGCCGACCTTGTTGATGTGCACGTCTCCCGGAGTGAAATCGAGAGGTGCACGCACGATCACCGGTGCCGACGCGACATTCTCGGTGAACCACCTGGCCTGCTCTCGTTGCCGCTCTCGGTACTCCTCTTCGAGACGTTCTTGGTACTCCTCTGTTGTGTATGCGGGACCATCCCAGACGAATACTGCATCGTCGATCGGCTCGCCGATCGTCACGTCGACGAACTGCGAACCGATCCCGGCCTCGTCGATGCGGTCACCCAAGATGAAACCGGATTCGACGTCGACCCAGATGCGCAGCGGATACGGTTTCTCTTCGGGAGGAGCCAATTGCACAGTCCAACAATCGCGTCCGGCGAACTCGACCGTCTCCACCGTGCCGATCGGTTGCGCGAATTCGTGTCCGGTCCACTCGGCGGTACTGCGTTGCTGCAACAAGAATTGGCTGGGACCCAGGTAGATCACGCGACCGGGTGGGCCGACGCGGGGCCGGTCGACCGAGCCTGTGAAGTCCCAGGCGCGAACACCATCGCTGATGAAGATCGGACTACCGTCGAGACGTTCGACGCGGGTCTTTCTCCCGTATCGCCATACCCGACAACTGTCTTCGGGGGCGATCAGAACGGGAGGCGTGCCGCTGTAGGCGAATCCTTGACGAAAGGATTCGGGACTTCCTGCTTCGTGGATCTCCTTGATAGTGCCCCGCATCGGTGTGTTCGAGTCAGTGGTCATGGCCGTGAGAACTTCGATCCAGGCGGTCATGGCCGCAGCCTAGTGCCGAGCAAGGTGCATAGGCTGGGTATTCGAGGTGACGGGACGGGGAATCAAGGACGGCAGCAATCCCACCGGGGCGCTGATCTGGTTCGTCGCCCGCCCACGTAACTCGGATACCGATCAGCGGACGAGTTCGTAGCGGGCCAGCCACAGTCCCGGTAGAACCTGCTGATTCTCGGTGTGCACGAAGCCGAGCGACTCGTAGAGTCTGCGCGCCGGCGCATTGTCCCGGCCGGTAGCCACCTGTATGCGTTGTCCCACAATCGAATCGATCATCACCTCGACCAACGCTCGTCCGATGCCCTGGCGGTGAACGTGTGGAGACACCACCAGACGGTCGATCTCCGAACCGGACCACGCTGCGGCACCGAGGATCTCGCCGAGATCACGCGCGACGAGCCAGTGGACCTGTGCGGCACACAGATCGTCCACCGACTCGTGCAGCAAAGGGATTCGGTCGTCGCCGATCAGTCTCGCTTCGACCGCATACGAACTCTTCTGCACTGCGAGAATCTGCTCGGCGAGGGGCCGGTCTGTAACGGGGTCGACGCGAAGTATCTCAATAGCGACCACCGGCGGGAGCCGGTAGAGCGTCGAGGGCAGCGAGGTGGTCCGGGCTCACGGAGAGCGAGGCTGCGCCCGCGTTCTCGTCCAGACGCGAGGTGCGTCGAGTACCGGGAATCGGCACGACGTGCTCGCCCTGCGCCAGGACCCAAGCCAGGGCCACCTGCGCCGGTGTTGCACCGAGCTCGTCGGCGACGGCCGCGATGGCGTCGACGATCACGAGATTCGCATCGAGATTGTCCTGACTGAAGCGTGGCAGCCGAGCTCGGAAATCATCTGCGGCGGGCGCTGTTCCGCGAAAGTTGCCGGTCAGGAAGCCGCGGCCCAGTGGTGAGAACGGCACGAATGCCGCACCGTTGTCTTGCGTCCACTGCAGCGAGGTGGCGAGGTGATCGCGCGTCCACAGGGACAATTCCGACTGCACCGCAGAAATCGGATGTACCTGCTGGGCCCGATCGAGCTGCTCGACGCTGAACTCCGAGACACCCAGTGCGCGAACCTTTCCGGCCTGTACGGCCTCGGCCATCGCGCCGATGCTGTCTTCGACATCTACCTCGGGATCGGGACGGTGCAGGTAGTACAGATCTATGTGGTCGACGCCCAGGCGGCGCAGCGAATCGTCGATTGCCGAACGTAGGTGTTCGGGCTTGCCGTTGGGGCCCGAAATGACCGGTTCTCCGGCGTCGCCGACGTGGGAGACGAGACCGCCTTTGGTCGCGAGGATCACCTCGTCACGTCGGCTACCGATGGCTGCGCCGACGACTTCCTCGTTGGTGAACGGTCCGTACACATCGGCCGTGTCGATGAAATTCACACCCAGGTCCAAGGCATGCCCGATGACGCGATCGGGGGACTCAGTCCGGTCGTCTGCCTTGTAGGCCCAGGTCATTCCCATGCATCCCAAGCCGATGGCACCCACCGCGGGGCCGTCGCTCCACAGGGTGCGGGTCAGTACTGTGCGTTCGCTCATGTACTCGACCATAGAGAAGTAAATGCGTTGTCGCTCGAACTCGTCGTACGGCTAGCATCGCCGCATGGCACTCCCGCACTCGAAGGTGTATTTCGGCGACAGGCTGGTCGATGCGCAGGACGCGACACTCGGGGTCGCGACCTCGGCCGTCCTCTACGGCCTGAGTGTCTACACCGTGTTTCCGGTGCAGGTGGACGGTGATCGGCGTACCGCCTTTCGGTTGCTCGATCACTATCAGCGACTCGTCGAATCCTGCAAGATCATCGGCATCGACACATTTGCCTCGCAGTGGACGTTCGAGCGATTCGTGCAGGTGACGCAGCAGGTCGTCGCAGCCAATGCCCCGACCGACGAGGTGTACGTGCGCGCGACGGTTCACGTCGACGAGTCCATTCCCGGAACACGGGTGCGTGGTCTGCACACGACAGTGTCGATCTTCCTTTACGACGCCAATCCCATTGTGCCGCAGCACGGTATGCGATTGAAGACCAGTGTGTGGCGTCGCATCCCCGACTATGCGATTCCGTCGCGCGCCAAGGTCAACGGAGCCTACGTCAATTCTGTTCTGGCAAAACAGGATGCCATCGACAGTGGCTTCGACGACTGCATCTTCCTCGACATCAACGGCCACGTCTGCGAGCTGAGTGCCGCGAACATCTTCCTCGTGCGGAACGGAGTGCTCGTCACCCCCGACGTCACCAGCGACATTCTCGACGGCATCAATCGTCGAACCATCCTGACGTTGGCGCGCGAAGAAGGACTGACGGTTCAGGAGCGAACCGTCGACCTCACCGAGCTGTACATCGCCGACGAAGTCTTCGTCTGCGGCACCTCGGCGGGAGTTGCCCCGGTGTACGAAATCGACGGTCGCGCAATAGGAACCAAGGATTCGGGCCCGGTGACACTCACTCTACGAAAGCGTCACCAGGCCGCGCTCACCAGCGACGAAGTACACGGCTGGGTGAGCGTGCTGTAACCGCTACGCGGGGCAGGTCGCCGTCAGGCCGCTGATCAGTGCGTCACTTGCGAACTGGAACATCGGATCGTTGGCCGGGTCCGGTGCCGCAGACGTCCAGGCCACGGACACCTGACGATCCCCGTCCGGGCTGGAGAAGCTGAGTGTGCCGTACCCGAACCCGTTGCCGCGCTGGCCGAACACGAGCTCGCCGGACCCGGGATTGCAGGCATCGCCGCCGAGCAACAGTCCGAGTCCATACGCGGACGGCGTGAGGACCTGCATCTCGTCGATCAGATTCTGCGGAATCAGCGTGCCGTCGAACAGTGCTCTGAAGAAGGTGTTCAAATCGCCGACCGTGGACACCACAGCAGCACCCGAGGACCAGATGCTCGCGTCGAAGGCGGTGACATCGGTGTACGTCCCGTCCTCCAGGACGTAGCCGTGCAGGGCATTGTCGGCGATGGCCGCATCGGTTGGGTAAGTGGTGTCGGTCATCTCCAGGGGATCGAAGATCCTGTCCTGCAACGACTGTCCGATGCTCTTGCCGTCGAGATCGGCGACGATGCGACCGAGTACGACGTAATTGGTATTGGAGTATATGAATTCGGACCCCGGCTCGGTGGTCCACGGCAACGCCAACGCACCCGCGATCAACTCGTCATCGGTGACGACGTCACCTGATCTGGACGCTATGGCGGCGACACTGTCGAATCCGCTGAGGTAGTCCGGCAGCCCGCTGGTGTGATCGAGCAGCTGTCGAACGGTCACCGGCTTGGGGAGTAGCCCGGGCAACAGCTCGTCGACCTGCTGATCGAGCGCGAGCTTCCCCTCGTCGACCAATTGCAGGATTACCGCCGCGACCATCGGTTTGGTGACGCTGGCGATGCGGACCGGATCGTCGGCGGACGCAGGCTCGGTGCCATCGCGCTCGACCAGACCGGCCGCCCCCGACCATGAAGCCTCGCCGTCGCGTACCTGCGCGACAGCGGCCACGGATCCGGCGTCGACCAGGGCGTCCAGGGCTGCCTGGACGTCGTCGGTCTTGATGGTTCCGCTCGAGGGCGTCGTGGTGGTCGGCTCGACGGCTGACGGCTCGTCAGATGATGTGCATCCGCTGATCAGCAGGGAGGTCGAGACGGTGAGGGCGGCGAGGACTCGTAGCTTGCTCATGTCTTCGACGCTATCGCCACCCCCCGAAGGATTTCAGTGTCAAATGTCAGTCGTTTTCGATGAGTCAGCGATCGACCTGGCAGAAGCGGAGGTTGTTGGAGAAGGGGTCTATCACTGTCATGGTCGGCCCACCCGGCGCACCGCGATCGATTCCGGGTCGGCTGCGGGGGTTCTTCTTGTGCAGGAGTTCGGCATTGAAGGTCGCGACATCCGCGATCGGTATCCAGACGGACGTTCCCGGGGTGCCGTCGCCGTAGTGCTGGGACAGATCCAGGATGCAGTCTCCGCGTGAAATGCGAATGTAGAGAGGCAGATCCGTCTCGAATCGATGTTCCCATTCGACCGAAAAACCCAGATAGTCCAGATAGAACGCGCGCGCTTCGACGTCGTCGAAGATGCGCAGAATCGGAACAGCTGGGCCGAATTCCTTCATGGCATCGAGTGTGACACGTGCAGGGCAGTCTGTACCAGAGTCGGGCTACTCGGCGCTCGAATTCAGCAGGATCTCGGCCGCAGCCTTTGCTGCAGAAGCAGATTCGGCCAGTTCGGTGATGGCCGCGGTGGTTTGAGCGCCTTCGGCGAGCAAGGCGATCTGCAGCCCGACTGTCGGCTCGCATCCGGCTTCGACGGCCAATCGAGTGACGTACTCGATGAAGCTCTTCTTGTGCTGCTGCGCGGCGTCGGCGACCTCGGGCATCGTGGCACCCAGCTCACCGAACGAGTTGATGAAGGCGCAGCCGCGAAAGTCGTCCTCTCGGAACCATCGATCCAGGAAGTCGAAGATGGACAACAGCTTTCCGCGCGGCGTGTCGTGTCGGTCCGCCTCGGCGAGGATCCCGTCGTTCCACTGGGCAGTGCGGCCACGGAGGACCTCGGCCACGATGGCCGTCTTGGACGGAAACAGCGTGTACAGACGCTTGAGGGAAATGCCGGCCTTGGCGCGCAACTCGTCCATACCCACAGCCTGGATGCCGCGCGCATAGAACAATTCGTCCGCGGCGTTCATCACCTGTGCCCGTCCGATTTCCGTACTGGTCATCGCTTACCCCTTGCCGAGAGAACCAACGTTCTCTACAGTAGTCCACATGTGGAGAGAACGACCGTTCTCCCGCTCGATGTTCAGGACACAGGAAGGCAGGATCATGGCGTACATCAACGTCGGAACCGAGAACTCCACCCCCGTCGAGGTCTACTACGAGGATCACGGCACCGGCCAACCCGTCGTGCTCATCCACGGCTACCCGCTCGACGGCAACTCCTGGGAACGTCAGTCACGCGCCTTGCTGGACGCCGGATATCGCGTCATCACCTACGACCGTCGTGGGTTCGGGCAGTCGAGCAAGCCCACCGTCGGCTACGACTACGACACCTTCGCTGCGGACCTGGACAAGGTGCTGACCGAGCTGGATCTCAACGATGTCATCCTCGTCGGGTTCTCCATGGGCACAGGCGAATTGGCTCGGTACGCCGCGAAGTACGGCACCGACCGTGTCGCCAAGTTCGCGTTCCTGGCCTCTCTCGAGCCGTTCCTGCTCCAGACCGACGACAACCCCACCGGCGTTCCGCAGTCGGTGTTCGACGGCATCGAGACCGCAGCCCGCGAAGACAGGTTCGCCTGGTTCGAGAACTTCTACAAGGATTTCTACAACCTCGACGAGAACCTCGGCAGCCGCATCAGCGAGGCCACGGTGCGGGCGAACTTCGCCACCGCCGCAGCCAGCGCACCGGTCGCGGCCTACGCCGTCGTACCCACCTGGCTCGAGGACTTCCGCGCGGATGTTGCGAAGGTTCGTGAGTCCGGCAAGCCCACGCTGATTCTGCACGGAACCGCGGACAACATCCTGCCGATCGATTCG
This sequence comes from Rhodococcus sp. 1R11, assembly GCF_004563845.1. Classification (NCBI taxonomy): domain Bacteria; kingdom Bacillati; phylum Actinomycetota; class Actinomycetes; order Mycobacteriales; family Nocardiaceae; genus Rhodococcus; species Rhodococcus sp. 1R11. The sequence continues at coordinate 237,641 of NZ_SPNG01000006.1, forward strand.
ACGGGCCGTCCGTTCCACCAGGCGTTCCCCGAGGCCACGTACGTCGAGGTCGAGGGCGCACCCCACGGACTGCTGTGGACGCACTTCCAGGAAGTGAACGACGCGCTGCTCGCGTTCGTGAAGTAACAGCACTACGGCGGCAGGCATTCAGGCCTGCCGCCGAGTGGGCTGCTAGACCGCGACGACGCCGTCGTGATCGCTGTAGACGATCTCGCCCGGGTTGAACGTGACGCCGCCGAAGCTGACCGGCACGTTCTTCTCACCCGAGCCGGTCTGCGTGCTCTTGCGCGGGTTGGTCCCCAGCGCCTTGACGCCGATGTCGAGCGTGCGCAGAATCGCCGAGTCGCGCACCGCACCGTTGACGATGACGCCTGCCCAGCCGTTGTCGACACCCCGTCCGGCGATGATGTCGCCGACGAGCGCGGTGTGGATGCTGGCGTCGCCGTCGACCACGAGAACGCCGCCGTTGCCGGGCTCGCTGAGCGTCTGCTTGACCAGCAGATTGTCTTGGAAGCACCGGATCGTCGTGATCGGTCCGGCGAACTCTGTGTGCTTGCCGAACTGGATGAACTGGGTGTCGCAGCTGCGGATGTCGGGACCGATCTCGTCGGCCAGATCAGCGGTTGCCTTGAATTCCACAGGTGAAGTCATGCGCAGAAGACTAACGTCCGATCGTCAGCCGCGGCCGTGACGGCGCTCGTAGTCGTCCCGGGTGCGGTCGACGCGGCTCTGCGCTTTGGCGTTGATCAACTGGGGGTCGAGGCCGTGAATGAGCAACCGGTGTCGCCGATAGACGTTCATCAGCGCTATCGCGAAGTACACCAGCGGAATGAACAGCAACGCCATCATGGCCAGCGACATCCACAGCGGGCCGGGAATCAGTAGGAACAGCAGCAGCAATGGGATGACCGGAACCGTGAATCGGGCCAGGTAGCGCACCTGGGCACCATTGCCGACAAGGTCGTTTCGGACCCAATCCTGCATCGACGGGGGCAGGACTCGACCGAACGAGTACCCCAAAAATTGCGCAGGACTGGGCTTCGTACGTTCGGTCGTCATCGCGCCATGCTAGTCCCACATCAGTTGGTACAAGTCACCGTTGACTGCGGATAATCTCATATGTGACGATAACGTCAGTTCGGACCGGGTGGTGTCGACGACAAGGACGTAGACCGTGATCGATCGCAGAACTCTGCTCGGCGCGCTCGGTGCAGCCACGCTCTCGGGAGTCGCCCTGTCCGCTGCGACCGCGTCGGCGTCACCGACGCCTGCCGCCGGGGGAGTCGTGGACGTGCACTCGCACATGGTCCCCGACTTCTATCTGCGCGAAGCGCTCGCGTCCGGCATCGTCTTTCCCGACGGCATGCCGAAGTGGCCGTCCTGGTCGGTGACCGAGCATCTGCAGATGATGGACCGGTGCGGGATCGACAGTGCGATCGTGTCCGTGTCGAGCCCCGGGGTGCACTTCGGGGACGACGCCGAAGCCGCCGACTTGGCGCGCCGCGTCAACGATTTCGGGGCGGCCACGGTCGCCGGGCAGCCGCGCCTGGGCTTTTTCGCCTCGCTGCCGCTTCCGAACGTCGTCGACTCGACGGTCGAGGCCGTTCGGGCTCTCGATGTGCTCGGTGCCGACGGGGTCGCCGTCATGTCGAACGCCGGCGGTATGTATCTGGGCAACGCGGTGCTGGCACCGCTGCTCGCGGCGCTCGATGCGCGGTCGGCGGTGGTCTTCGTGCATCCGACCTCGCCGCCGAATGTAGCTGCGGTATCACTGGGCCGGCCGGCTCCGATGATCGAATTCCTTTTCGACACAGCGCGAACCGTCATCGACTTGATTCTGCTGGGCGTGGTCGACCGGTTCCCTCACATCCGCTGGGTGTTCACCCACGGCGGCGGGGTGCTCCCGCTGTTGGCGGATCGGGTCGACTTCTTCCGGACGCAGGTGGGTCTGGGAACACCGACTACGCCGGATGTACTGCAGCGCTTGTGGTTCGACCTCGCCGGTACGCCGGTTCCGCGGCAGCTGCCGGCGTTGCTGTCGGCGGTCGGGCCCGATCGTCTGGTCTACGGCAGTGACTTCTGCTTCACCCCGATCGTTGCGGTGCAGGAGCAGCTGCGCTCGCTCGACGCGGGAGCCGCGGACGGTGGGCTCGAGAACTGGCGCGCTGTCACATCCGACAATGCCCGCCGTCTGCTGAATCTCTGATCGGAAGAAAGCAGGCACCGACGATGAAAGCGCAAGCACTTCAACCGTTCTCGGAGCATTGGGATTGGCAGATGAATGCCGCCTGCCGCTCGATGCCGGTCTCGATGTTCTACCCGCCCCTGGGCCTGAGGGGATACTCGCTGAGAAACCTGGAGCGACAGGCCAAGCTCGTGTGCAGCCGATGCCCTGTGGTCGTGCGCTGCCTGCAACACGCACTCGACACGGACGAAAAGCATGGCGTCTGGGGCGGATCGACCGCACACGAGCGGTCCGCGATGGCTCGCGTCAACCCTGCCGAGCAGCGTTCGCGACGATGACGTCACGGAGATACTGCGCCAAACCGTCGGCGATATCGTTGTAGTGCTTGGCAAATCGCTCGTCCGCGATGTACATCTCCGCCAGATTCACCTGCATCTCGTAGCCGCAGTCGTAGTACCGCTCGACCGACGCGCGATGACGCTCGGCCAGTACCCCGGCTTCGGTGGAATCCGGCGACACACCCCGCTGCATGGCGGCAGCGAGATCGGCTTCCAGGAGGTCCGTCTCTTCCTTGACGGCCTTCCAATCGTCCTTGGTGAACGACGCCGTACGCTGCTGCGACTGCTTCCACTCGTCTGTCTCGCCCCAGCGCTGCTCGGCCTCCTCGGCGTATTCCTCGCCGGGCCAGTTGTCGCCGAAGATCTCTCGCTGCTCCTCGGGAGTCAATTGCATACCCATCTTTTTCGCCTCCATCATCTTGTCCACGGCCGCAGCCATTGCGTGCAAGTGATCGATCCGCTCGCCGAGCAGGTCGCGCTGCCGACGTAGATGCGCCATCGCGTCGACGGCCGGGTCGTCGAGCAACGCTGCAATGACCTCGAGCGGGAACCCGAGCTCGCGGTAGGTCAATACCTGATGCAGCCGTTCGACATCGGCCGACGAATACGTCCGATAACCCTTGGGAGTTCTCCCCGACGGCACCACCAACGCGATCTCGTCGTAGTGATGCAGCGTTCTGACGCTGACACCCACCAACTTCGAGACCGCGCCGACCTGCATGCCGACCTGGACGTCAACCGAACTGTTCGCGGACGAATCACTCACGAAGGACACTGTGCTGCCTCCCGTGGCGTGAGGGTCAAGACGAAAAAACGATTGGTTACCGACCTCTAGCGAATCACACGTTCGCAACCCGAGGTACCTTCTCCGGCCAGTCGTTGTGCCAACCAATCGTAGGCACCGGGGCGGCCGTTGGTCTGAGCGAGCGAGTGATCTCCGGGGATCTCTTCGAGGTGTACCGACGCCCCCGCTGCACACCACTGATCCTGCACGGCCTCGGCACCTTCTTTGGGAATGAGGAAGTCCTGCAGGCCCTGGTAGATGTACACCGGCGCGTCCGGCTTCGTCTGGCCCATGCGATTCTCCTCGACGACGGCCGTGGTGATCGGATGCTGGAACACGTCAGGGACGTTGGAAAGATTTCGCTGGTCCAACAGCAGTAGTCCGCTGTAGGACAACACATCTACGCATTGATCTTTCTGCGCCAGCGCCAGTCGCTTGCCGTTGTCGTTGGCGAGCTGCCGCATCTCCGGGTATTCCCGAGACAGTCCGATCGTTGCCGCAGTGAACAGGCCCGACCCGATCTGACCGTTCAACGACGTCTGCAAAATCTTGTAATCGGTCGGCGGGCCACCGAACGCAACGCCGGCGATGTTCAGCTCGGGTGCGTAGTCGGGGGCCAACTGGGCCGCCCAGCCCGAAGCGATCGCACCGCCGGAATATCCCGTGATGCCGATGGGCGCATCCGGGCTCACGCCTGCAGTCCGGGAGGCGCGCAGACCGTCGAGCACGGTGTGGCCCGACACGAGACCGGCCGAATATGCCTGACGCGGACCCTGATAATCCGTCATCACCACGGTGTAGCCGCGGCCGAGCAGGATCCGGACCTGATCGATCTCTTTGTTGTTGCCCCGCGGGAGGGTGTACGACGGCGCGCACTTGTTACCGAGCGAATCCGTCGCCTCGTTGTATGCGATGACGGGGCGATCTCCGCCACCGGTCCACGGCGTAATGGGCGTGAGCACCGTCGTCGCCGCTGCGATGGGGCGGTTCTTCGAGTCGGTGGAGCGAAAGAGCAACTGGACGGAGACGGCCTCGGGTGTCACCGCGACATCGCGTCGAGCGAGGACAGTGCCGGGCACGACATTCTCGTATCCCGCCGGCGGATCGAACCACGGATCGCCGAGTGACGTGGGGAGATAGGCATCGGGATCGGAGGGTGGAGCAATGAAATCCTGGAGCGGATCTGCCTGCGCAGACCCCGCGAATGCCACCATCAATGCTGCTGCTCCGGCCAGAACTAGTGCCTTGCGCATGGATTCCCCACCCTGTTGCTTCCGAACGCCCCGACGTCGGAGTAGACCACCGCCCATCGTGCCACAGGGCCGCGGAACATCGGCCCTGTGAACTGAGCCCAAGACCAGGTAGGTTGTCTGTTACTCCGAACACTACTCATCAGTAGGGATGCAAAAATGCCTGCTCCGTCCTCTGCGACCTTTTCCCGGCTCGCTGATCTCATCGCCATTCCCGACGCGGATTCGCGTCCCACCAAGACGATCACCGAGGTGTTCACCGGTAAGGAGCTGGCGACCATTCCGGTCGGTACGGCTGCAGATGCTCTGGCTGCGATCGCTCGCGTCCGCACCGCTCAGGCGGCCTGGGCCAAGCGTCCGGTCTCCGAGCGGGCAGAGATCTTCCACCGCTACCGCGACCTGGTGCTCGCGCACCGCGACGAGCTGATGGACATGGCGCAGGCCGAGACGGGTAAGTCCCGCGCTGCCGCCCTCGAAGAAGTCCTCGACATCTCGATGACGTCGCGGCACTACGCACGCACGGCCGCCAAGCTGCTCGCCCCGAAGAAGGTCACCGGCATGCTTCCCGTGCTGACCAAGACTCGCGTTCGGTACCAGCCCAAGGGCGTCGTCGGGATCATCTCGCCGTGGAACTACCCGATGACTCTCGCGGTGTCCGACGCCATCCCGGCACTGCTGGCCGGCAACGGCGTCGTGCTCAAGCCCGACAGTCAGACGCCGTACTGCGCATTGGCCTGTGTCGAGCTGCTCTACAAGGCAGGTCTGCCCCGCGACCTGTTCGCCGTGGTCCCGGGCCCCGGCTCGGTGGTGGGCACCGCGATCGTCGAGAACACCGAATACGTCATGTTCACCGGCTCCACGGCCACCGGCCAGCTCCTGGCCGAGCAGGCGGGGCGTCGACTCATCGGTTTCTCCGCCGAGCTCGGTGGCAAGAACGCCATGATCGTCGCCAAGGGCGCAAACCTGCGGGAAGTATCCGACGCGGCAGTGCGCGCCTGCTTCTCCAACTCCGGTCAGCTCTGCATCTCCATCGAGCGCATCTACGTCGAGAAGTCCATCGCCGCCGAGTTCACCGAGAAGTTCGGCCAGCGGGTACGCAACATGACCGTGGGTGCCGATTACGAGTTCGGCATCGAAATGGGCAGCCTCATCTCCGAGGACCAGATCAAGACGGTATCGGCGCACGTCGACGACGCCAAGGTCAAGGGCGCGACCGTCGTGGCAGGCGGTAAGGCGCGTCCCGACATCGGCCCGCTGTTCTACGAGCCGACGTTGCTGACGAACGTCACCGAGGACATGGAGTGTGCGGCGACCGAGACCTTCGGGCCGCTGGTGTCGATCTACCCCGTCGCCGACGTCGACGAGGCCATCGCAAAAGCCAACGACACCGACTACGGATTGAACGCGAGTGTCTGGGCCAAGACGAAGGCGCAGGGCGAGGCCATCGCGGCACGTCTGCATGCGGGCACGGTCAACGTCGACGAGGGTTACGCGCCGACGTGGGGCACCACCGGTGCGCCGATGGGCGGAATGGGCGTCTCCGGCATGGGCCGTAGGCATGGAAACGAGGGACTGCTCAAGTACACCGAGCCGCAAACCATCGCGACGACCCGCCTGCTCAATCTCGGTGGACCACGCGGACTTCCGCCGAAGTTGTGGGCAAAGATCATGCCCCCTTTCGTCAAAGCGCTGAAGTACATACCCGGCCGGTAGTAACCAGTAGTAGTCGGTAGACGGACGACAAAAGGCCCCGCACTCCCTCTCGGGTGTGCGGGGCCTTTCGCTGTTCTGTGGCAGATCAGTTGACGCTGTGGCCGTTCAGTCCGGCGTTGGCGTAGTGATTGTGGCTGTCGGGAATGTGGTTGTCTCCCAACACCCGAGCCACCTGCTGCTCGCTGAGTCCGAGTCGACGAAGCCGCTCGCACACTGCATCGAAGTCGAGCATCTTGGCATCGAGTTCCTGCTGCAGCTCGATCACCTCGGCGCGAATGGCCTCGGCCTCGTCGAGTGCGGTCAACGTGTCCTCGGGCTGAGGCAGCAGCAGCGTGAGCAGTCGATCACGGGCATCCGAGCTCAGTCCCTCGAAGGGACGCTGACCCGGCTGCGCCTCGTGGCGACCTTCGTTGCGACGCTCGAAGCGGCGTTCGTTGCCGTACTGCGCTCCGACGTAGTCCTGAGTGGCCCCGAAGGACGGGATCTCGGCGAGCTGTTCGCGGCGCTCCGGCTGTCCCTGTGCGTCACTGTCGAAATCGGTCTCGTCCAGATCGGCGACGGGTCCCTGCGCCGGTGCCGACGCGATGTCGATCGTCTGGCGCAGTGGGCGATTCGGGATGAAGATCACGGCGATGAGCGTGACGATCGCAACGAAGCCGGCGATCATGAAGATGCGTCCGGTGGCGTCACCGTAGGCGGTGCGGATGACGTTGACGATCGGTTCGGGCAGTGACGTCAGATCGAGCGATCCACCGCCGCTGGCCGAGCTGTCCACGCCGAGCTGCGCCAAGCCGCTGGCCGACTTCTCGGCGACCCGGGTTGCGAGAAGCGAGCCGAGAACCGAGACGCCGATCGCGCCGCCGAAGGTGCGGAAGAACGCGACCGTCGACGATGCCGCACCGACGTTCTGCACACTGACCGTGTTCTGCACTGCGAGAACGAGATTCTGCATCAGCATGCCGGTACCGAGGCCGACGATGGTGATGAAGATGCCGACCGTCACCAGGCTGGTGGCGTGATCGATCGTGCCCAGGAGCAGGAATCCGACGACCAGCAGAACGGAACCGGTGACGATGAACGGCTTCCACTTACCGAACTTGGTGATGAGCTGACCGGAGCCCACGGAGGCGACGAGCATGCCGAACACCAATGGGATGGAGAGCAATCCGGCTTCGGTGGGGGTGTAGCCGCGAGCGGTCTGGAAGTACTGGCCGAGGAAGGTGGTGGCTCCGAAGAGGCCGACGCCGACGGCGATGGACGCGACGATGGCCAGGCCGGTGGTGCGCTCGGTGACGATCTTGAGCGGGATGATCGGCGACTTGTGCCGAGCCTCGACGATGATCGTCAGGACGAGCAGCGCAACTCCGCCGCCGACCAGGTACGCGGTCTCACGAGAGATCCAGTCGTAGTAGTCGGCCTTGCCTGCGAACGAAACCCACACGAGGAGAACGGAAACGCCCGCGGTCAGCAGCAGTGCGCCGAGCCAGTCGATGGAGACGTTGTCCTTGCGGACGGTCTTGATGTGCAGCGTCTTCTGCAACAGGCCGAGGGCGATGACAGCGAGCGGCACGCAGACGAAGAAGCACCAGCGCCAGCCCAGGGGGCTGTCCACGATGACGCCGCCCAGGATAGGGCCACCGGACATCGACACGGCCATGACAGCACCGGTGTAACCCGAGTAGCGACCGCGATCACGCGGGGAGACGATGGTGCCGATGATGGCGATGACGAGTGCCGTCAAACCGCCCATGCCGATGCCCTGCACCACGCGTGCGGCGAGCAACAGCGGAACGTTGTGCGCGAAGCCGGCGATCAGCGAGCCGGCCACGAAGATGACGATCGCGCTCTGAACGAGGACCTTCTTGTTGAACAGGTCGGCGAGCTTGCCCCAGATGGGCGTCGACGCGGCGTTGGCCAGCAATGCGGTGGTGATGACCCAGGCGTACGCGGTCTGCGAGCCCTTCAGGTCACCGATGATGGTCGGGAGTGCGGTGGAAACGATGGTGGTGCTCAGCAGCGCGGTGAACAGCGCTGCCAGCAGACCGGTGAGGGCTTCGAGGATCTGGCGATGCGTCATCGCATCGGGATCGGCGACTGCCTGATTCGGCGGAGTTTCGGTCATTTCTTATCTCGCAATCAATTCAATGCGGGCCACGTCCTGGTGCTGGGCGTGGGCGTCTTCGGTGAACGTGTCATTGAGCTTGCGGATGGAATCGAGGGCATCGAGAGCCTCGGTTTCGCTCCATTCGCTCAACATCTCTGCCAGGCGACGAGCGCGCCTGTCCCAAATTTGTTTCAGCCGAGCCTGGCCGTCGTCCGACACGCAGACCCGGGACGCTCTTCTGTCGTCCGGATCGGGATGCCGATCGATGTAGCCGAGTTCGACGAGATCCGCGATCTGCCGGCTGAGGGCGGACTGGCTGACGCAGAGCCTGCTGGCGAGGTCGGTCTGTCTGCATTCACCCTCGGTCGCGAGGATGGCCAGAACTCCGGTCAGCGCCTGCGGCAACGGTGAATCCTCCACTCCGGTGGTCACGGCCCGCTTCAGCGTGCGCCCGAAGAGGAAAACCTCTTCGACGAGCGATTCCGCCGTCGTGGATTGAACTGCCATGAGTACTCCAACGCTGAGTCCGATTTACTTGCTGTCTGCAACCATATATATACATACATGCGCTAAGCAAATAATATTCCTGTCTGGTGGGTCACAGCGTGGTAGCGAGGTGGGGATGGCCAGATCCTTCGGACCGGTGACGCTAGTGCGGATAGAAGAAGGATCGGCGCACGGACAGGCCGACCGTCTCGCCCACCTCGGGCCGCGGCCCACGCGTCGAGCAGCGGAAGTCGACGTCGTCGCAGTGCACCAGGACGTCGCTCGCATCGCGGCCGAACAACGACGACGTGACGGTGCCACTGACCTCACCGGTGTGGCCCGCAGATCCGGGCACGATGTCGATGTCGGTCGGCAGGATTGCGAGCGTCCCGGGTCCGGAGCCCTCCGCCTCGAGTGTGAGGGAGCCCGAAGTGAAGGTGCCGTCTGCGACAACGCCGTCGACGAGGGTGGCGTCGGACAGGAAACGCGCGACTAACGCCGATGTCGGAGCACGCACCACGTCCTCGGGTGAGCCGATCTGCTCGATGCCTCGAAGATCCTCGGCATTGCGGGTCATCAGCCGCCTTCGCTCGCTTGTCGTACCCCTCGCCTACTCTCTCGACCACACACATCCGGGGGGACATCATGAGCAACCGCAGATCGCGTAGCAGAAAGACCAGTCGCGAGGCCCACAGTCAGGTTCAGCGTGAAAGGGAACCTCTATTTTGGCCGAGCGTGCTTCTTCACTTCTCCGATTGGCTGATCGAGAATGCCTGGGTCGCAGATCAGTTGACGGCTTATGCGACAGCAATGACAGTCGATCGGTCGGTCCGCGAGCGGAACGTGAGCGTGTACGGCGCAGATTTTCCGATCGACATGTTCTGTCTCGATGATCACGAGTACTTGGACCTCGATGACTATGAGCGGTCGCCATGGGAGCGCGACGAGATTCGTCGCGCTATCGATCTGTTCGGCACGTTCGTCGTCGCCGAACGGTTGTCGCCATCTCAGAACGAAGAGATCTCGAGAGAGATCGGGTTCCCGTCTGCATTCGCGTCGGTGCCCAGTTCTCCGATATCGCCGGGGCGCTCGAGCCCACTGAGTACACCGATAATGGTCTCACTCCTGCAACGGTTGGCATCGTGGGCTGCGACCGAGCGCCGCGCGCCATCGGCCCGAATCGACTACTGGGACGACTCGGCCGAGATCGTTGCCGCGCTCGGGATTCCGGGTTTCGACAGCATCCCTGAACAACCTGACTTCATGGCAATGGTGAACTATCGATCGGTGTTGGATACCGCCCGTAGGGTCGGGGTTCTCGAGCACGCGGGCCAGACTTACACCCGCGGACCCGAAGCCGGAGCTTGGGTGGTGTCTCCAAGTGCGGACCGAACTCGCGCCGCCGTGGTCGAGGCGTACGCATCCTGCTTGACGCCTGTGTACGACTCCGGCGATGATTCCGTGCAGTCCGAGCTCGTGGCAGGCTCGACGTTGGCGACCACCGTGCTCGTGCGCAGCCTCGTCGGTGATCCGGTAGGGGAATCCGACGGTGTCGTCCTGGGAACGATGTCCGACAGCAAGGTGATTCAGACCGTCGCGACACTCCGGTTCATGTCGATGTTCGACCTCGGATTGCTCGTCAAGGTGAACGACAAGTTCTGCGTACCTGACCTTCTGGCGCCCCTGCTGCTCGAGGCGCTCGATCGAGATCGTCTGCGGCGCGCAGGGCGCGCAGCATGACCTGACGAGCGGCCGGTAGCACCTTCTGGTTCACGAGCCGAGTGCATGTACGGCAAAAGTGCGTCCCCAATCCGGTACGGCCCCGTCGCGACCCAAAGTCGACGGCACAGCGCCGATCAGAGTGAGGAAGTCCAAGGTCGGTCGAGCGAGGTACTGGGCGTAGCGTCTTTCGCTTTCGGGGATTCGCCACCCGATGGTCTCGAGGCTTCGAAGGATCAGCGAATTGCGTTCGGTCGCAAAGCAACCCCCTGCAACCGAAACCAGCAGCAGCAGGCCTGCATCCTTCTCGTACTGCTCGCGGCCGAAGGGCATCCGAGCCGCGGCGTGCGACCACAGTCGGAGCGGGTCGGTGGCCAGGGTGTTGCCCAACCGGGTGCGAAGTAGCCGTCCCTTCAGCACGCGAACCAGCCCGAGTTGCGTCACTGCAGCCCGAAGCCAGTGCACCTGCTGATGGTCCACCTCGCGGTTGGAGCTTCCGAACCATTCGGCACCCCACTCGAGCTCTGCACGCATCGCAGCAACGTCTTTGGGTGGGAGATAGCCCGCAGCAGTCAGCGTGATTCCGTCTGCGCCCACCCGCGCCAGCATCCATGTCAGCTTTTCCATTGCCGATGCCGCCGCTATGGGGTCCAGCTGTGCCACATCGAAATCGACGCGTGCGAGGATATCGGGCAGATCGGGGTGATACTCGAGGGGCCCGCGTTCGAGAAGCGAGCCGAGTTTGGGTAGCCGCTCCCGCACGCGGCCGGCCAACTCCGTCACCGCGCGCCGCAACGCGATTCTGTTGTTCGCGTCGGCCACCGCGAAGCGTTCCTCGAAGCTTCCCGCCCACTGCTTCATATGGTTGTGCTCAGGATGATCGGTATCAGCCAGAACCTTCAGCAGTTCGTCGTAGCCCGACGTGCCACCGCAGTCCTCAGGTGGGCAGGCGCGGTTGCCGTCGAGGCAGGTTGCAGTACCGGCAACGGTCGATATTTCTTCGACGACCAGGTGGTGTGTCCATCCGTCACCGAAGTCGTACTCTTACCCGAGACGATCCCCGACGGCACCGAGGACTTCGTCCACTCGAACGCCGTCCTCGAGCGTCCCGGCGCCGTCGTCCCACTCTTCGAGCGCGGACTTCATCTCGTAGCGTCGACTGGTTCGATAGGGATCGTCGCCGACGAAGAACATGTGCAGGTGTCGGTCTTCCCAGCCCATGACATCTTGGATGACGTCGTGTAGCTCGGGCAGTGTGGCGTCGGAATTGATGGTGAACCGCCGCCACACCGCTGGTTCGATGTCGGCCAGAGTCACCTTGATCGTCAGCATCGAAACATCGTCCCCCATGTGCGAGATGCCCGTCGAGAACGTCCCCGCGGGGACGCTTTCGGCGCGATACAGTCCGAACATGGACGTTGTGCGCGCGATGCCCCTGCTGACGGTCGCCGATCTCGATGCGACGCTGGACGCGTATGTCCAGGTCACCGGCATGGAGGTGGTGATGAACCATGGTTGGATCGCCACGCTTGCGTCATCGGGAGACAGCAACGCGCAGTTGAGTCTGATCACCACCGACCCCACCGGGCCGGTGAATCCGTCGGCGTCTCTCGAAGTGGACGACGTCGACGCGGCCTACCGAGCGGCGGTGGATGCGAATTTCGAGATCGTGTACGAGATCACCAACGAGGAGTGGGGCGTGCGCAGATTCTTCTTCCGAGACGCAGGCGGCAATGTGGTGAACGTGCTCGCGCACATGTGAGATCAGCTGGGCTGCAGCACGTTTCCCTGTATCACGCCTCGGGCCGTTCGAGTGGCGACGGTGATCCAGGCCGTCACGAGCACGACGTACAGCACTACGGCAAGGGCACGGACCGCGCCGAAATCGAGAGCATTGCCCAGTGCGGTCGCTCCGGTGACGCAGGTGCCGATCGGGAACGTGAACGACCACCATGTCAACGAGAAGCTCATCTTCCTCCGCGCCGCGTGCACGGTCAGGGCAGTGGCCAGTGCGAACATCAGCGCGCCGAATCCGCCCATGATCAGCCCGTAGCCGATTCCGGCGACGTGCAGCCCGACGGCAATCGAGGATTGCGCCCCGGTGAAGACCGTCGTTGCATCGTTGCCCAGCAGATTGGCAGCCGTGACCGACTGGCCGATCAACCCCAGCGTGATCCAGACCGTCGGGGCCGCGTCGACGGATGGCTTACCGCCGTGCAGCAGGCGTCCGTAGATCAACGTCATGGTGAGCATTCCGACGATCAGCGACAGCCCGAACATCGCGTAGCACCCGCACAGCAGCGCCAACCGCCATTGGCCGTCGGGCAGGTGGGGGAGCAGCAACGCTCCGGTCGATGCCGACACCATCGGCGGGACGATGGGCATCAGCCATGCCGGCAATGCCGTGACCTGCTCCCGGGCACCGGACGTCATCATGCGAAACGGCACCGCGACGCTGGTGAGCAGGCCGGTGATCGTGCCGGCGACCCACAGGGCTGCGAACACTGTGGTTGCCGCCGTGTGACCGATCAGGTCTCCGCCGAGCAGGCCGGCTCCGGCACCGACGGTGAGCATGGCCATGGGCGGTGCGCCGTAGAACTGCATCATCACCGGGTGCTGCGCGTAGTCGACTGCGCGTGCGCGATAACCGATCCAGTGCCGCACGAAGGCTGCTCCGATCACCACGAGCGCACCCGCAGCGAGCACCCATACGACGACGGCGAACACGTGCAACGCAGGAAGGTCGGCCGGCAGTGTGGCGGCCGCAGTGGCGACGATGCCGGTTCCCATGACCGCGGCGAACCAGTTAGGGGTGATGTGCTCGACGGTCCGCCTGCGTGCCGGACGGGGTGCATACGAGACGGACTCGAGGACGGTCATGACTTCACTGTGCGCGACGCGGCCCACGTCCGGTAGGTCGCAATTCGCCATCCAGCCATAACTGGAGATTATGGCTGGATGGACCCAGCGACCGTCAGAAGTTCCGCGGCCGGGCCGCTGGGCTCACGGCCCGATCGCCAGATGGCGCGCAAGTCTCTGTGCAGGGTCAGATCGGGGAGCGGCACTCCGATCAGACTGCCCGCCGCCAGCTCCGTCGCGACGGCCAGTGAACTGAGGACGGCACCGCCGATCCCCGCCGCCACAGCGGACTTGATAGCCGTTGTCGACGACACTTCCAGCAGAGGAGTCGTGGGCGGGCCGAAACCTGCTGCAGCAACCGCACTCTCGTACACGGACCTGGTTCCCGACCCGGCCTCGCGGGTGACCAGCGCCGTCTCGACTACCTGCGCGGTCGACGGTGCAGTGTGTGCCCACGGATGTCCGGGTGCCACGACGAGAACCAGTTCGTCGGTTGCGACGGTGCGGTACGTGAGTTCGGCCTGGACACTGGGGTTTTCGATGAACCCCAGGTCTGCGTCTCCGGCGAGCACCGTCGCGGCTACCACCGCCGAATTGCCCGAGCTCAGCGTGGGTACGATCTGGGGCAGCGTCGTGTGCAGTGTGACCAGCCATCTCGGCAGAAGATATTCGGCGACAGTCTGACTGGCCGCGATCTGCAGGTGGCCGATGCGCTCGGCGTGCAGCGTGGCGATCGCCGTCGCCAAGTCCTCGGCCGACCGGACGACCGGCGCTGCCCAACTCGCGACCAGCTCGCCGAACTCGGTCAGCACCGTTCCGCGTGCGCCCCGCTTCAACAACGGAGCTCCGACGCGACGCTCGAGCGCGCGGATGCGAGAACTTGCTGCCGGCTGCGACATGCCGTGGGCGTGTCCGGCACGGCCGATGCTGCCGAGCTCGGCCACCGACAGCAACAGATCGATGCTGGTGAGATCGGCAACGTGAGGGGGAAGCGGCACAGGTCGAGCCTACGGCGACGGGAGTCAGTAGTCGCTGAACAGGTCCAGCTCGGCGTCGGGCTCGGGTAGGTCTTCGGGGTCACCGGGGTCGTCTGGATCCTCGGGATCGCTACGTTCGTGCAGCACCGAACCCACCAGGGCGGTGACGTCGATGGCCGCGGGATCCGGAATGGGGTGACCCTCGACGTAGGCGAGTCGCTCCGCGGACAGGTACGCCAGACGCACTGCCTGCACCACCAGGACGCGTCGCAGACCCTCGGACACCTCACCGCGCTCGCGAGTGACCGCAGCCAATCTGGAGATGGTCTCGGCCCGTCGCGCGATCCGAATGTCGGGGTGCCCGCGCTCGATTCGGGTCTGCTCGGAGATCAGCGACCGCCGTAGTGACGCAGGCAGAGTGATGGGCTCGGAGACCGGTGGGATCTTCTCGTTCAGGATCGCTTTGTGGCGCGACCTGTCGATGGCCTCGAGGTACGCCGTGTACTCGTGGGCGTTCAAATCTCGTTCGGCTGCGCGGAATTGTTCTGCGCCGTCGGACTTCTTGAGGTCCTCGTACTGCCAGAGTGGCCAGATCTCGATCTCCGCGACCTCGAACACGTCCAGTACTCGCATTGCGACGGCGTCGGTCCGCTGGTTGGTCAGATGCCGCTGCACCCGAACGCTGAGCTTCTCCTTGGTCTGCCCCACGTAGATCGGCTCGCCGTCGTAATCGTAGAACGCATACACGCCCCACTTGGCCGCCGACCAGACGCGCCCTCGATCGTCCTTCTCGCTCAGCACATCTCGCAGTGCAGCTCGGAAGGACTGCACATCGTCCGCAGGCAGGCTGCTCTTGCGCGGCGCGACCGCCGACGCCCGCAGCGAGGACTTACCGTGACTGGACATGCGCAGCAGTCGCATTCGGCGCGATGGAACCGAGTGTCCCGTTCACCAGGGGCATCAGGTAGTGCTCCGCCAGCCACGCGACCACCGGAACGCACACCGCATCACCGAAACCGAAGAGCGCCTGGTTGTTCCGCAGACCACCGAGCGTGTAGTCGCCGGCTCCCATCAAGCGGGCGTACTCGAGAGGCGTCATCCAGCGCACCTGCAACCGGCCGTGGCCGATCTTGACCACCGCCTGCTTCGACGACCCGCCGCGCGCAGTACGCAGGCAGCCGGAGATGTCGTCGGGGCGCGCCTCCCACACCGCGACGCCGTTGCGAGTACGACGGTAGGCGGTGCGGTAACTGACCTTGCGTGCCTTCTTCAGAATCTCGATGCGCTGCAACTGAATCGAAGACAACGAACGTACGAACGCCTCGGTGCGGTCTGCATCCCACCAACGCTCGTCGCGGTAGTCCATCCGCTCGACCAGATCGCCGAGACCACTGGTCAACGGAATCGGCGGGCTGGGTAGTGGAGCGCGATGCGTCGACAGCGTCGAATCTCCGTAGACCGCCTGCAGCCAATCCGGACGCAGTTCACTGTTGGGATCGCGGGCATCCTCCGGCGGATGTTGCGCACCGATCAGGAACAAACGGGGACGGGACTGTGGGACGAACCGTCGAGCATCGATGGTGAGGACATCCACCGAATAGCCGAGTTCGTTGAGCTCACGGACCGCAGCCGCCAGATCGTCGCCCCCATGACTGGTGGCCAGACCGACGACGTTCTCCAGCGCGACCACCTCGGGACGGCCGTCACCCATTTCGTCCAGCACCCGAGTGAAGTGCCGAAATGTCGAGGAGTTCTTGCCCGCGAGACCGGCCCGGCCCCCGGCCAACGACAGATCCGTGCACGGAAACGACGCCCATGCCAACGACAGACCCTCCGGCAGATCGCCGCCGCGCGTGCCGGCAACATCCCCGAGCTGAAAATGGGCCGCGTCGTCACCGAAGTGTTGGCGATACATGTGGTGCTTGTCGCGTTCGATGTCGTTGGCCCAGCACACCTCGAAACCGGCCTGCTCCAACCCCATTCGAACCAAACCGATACCGGCGAAGAACTCGGCGACCGTGGGAATACGATCGCGCGCGGACACCGAGGAACCACCCGGCACCACAGTCAACTTCGGCATGCACTCAGGCTAGTACAGAGCCCCGACAGACTCGCTCGTCTGGTCATTCCGCTGGCTGCACTGCTGCTTGTCTGGTCATTCCGCTGGCTGCACTCCGGCCTCAGGCCGTGGTCGCCAACGCCGCCGCCAGTCCGAACGCCACCGTCAGCAGACAGACATGAGCGGCAGCTCGTCCCACCGAGTAGTCCGCCGTGGAGCGGTGCGCAGTGGCGGTCGGCAACCACGTGCGGCGGATCCGAGATGCCACGGCCACCAGGAGTACGGTCATCACGATCTTGGCGAGAACGATTCGGCCGTAACCGGTCTCGATCGCAGCGGCCGGGCTCTCCAACTTCAGAACCGCGTCGAGTACACCGGTCACGGTCACCCCGACGACGCACCACAGCGCGATCCGGGAATAGGCCGGTAGAAGCGTCGCCCATGCTGTCTTGGTCCGCAGACTCAGCGCCATCGCGCCGAGCACACCGAGCCACACCGAGGCGCACACGACATGCACGGCAACGGCAATGGACCCGAATGCGAATTGCGACATGTGCCCGGTGATCGGTCGCGCGACCAGGGCCAGCGCGGCCAGCGTGACCACGGGAACCGGGGACCAGGATGCGTCTCGTCGATATCCGAGTACGCCCACGGCGCACAGAACGAGTGCGAGAAGAACCGTCGCCGCGCCGAGTCGACCGACGGAGATCGACGCGACGAAGGCCGCAAATGCACTCGGCGACAGCGCCGTCACTGCTCTGCCCTCGGCGTCGGCTGCGGCGGCTGCCAACAGGACGAACTCGGCGACCGCCCACAGACCCGACAGGAATCCGATCGACCGCCACATCACCAGCGAGTCGAGGGCGGGCCGTCGAGATGCGGAGTTACCGTCCAGGACAGCGAGAATCCCGAACCCCAACACCACCGAACCCGACGCTACAGCGATGACGCGGAGCCACGACGACCCGCTGGGAAAGGTGGGATACGCCAGCGCGAACGCTGCCGCGACCCCCACCACCGCCGAGGCTGCGGCGACGAGCACGAGCCGAACGCTCCTCTCGCTCACCGCAGCCACGTCGGATCTACTTCTCGCTCTTCGGCTTACGCACGTCTTTCGGCTTACGCACGTCTTTCGGCTTACGCTGGTCTTTCGGCTTACGCAGTGCGAATGCCAACGCGCCAGCGAATGCGAGGACTGCAACCACGACCAGCGCGATGGGACCGTAACCGCCGAGGAACCCGTCCTCGGACTCTTCCGAGGTGCCCGACGCATCGGCCGGTGCCCCGGGTGTTCCGGACCCGTCCTGCGTCAGCGTGAACGTTGCCGTGCCGCTCACCGGATGACCGTCTGCCGAGGTGATGCGGTAGGCGAGGGTGTACTCGCCGGCAGGGCCCAGCTCACCGACATCGACGACCACGCTCTGGCCCTCGATGCGTGCATCGCCCTTCGACCAGATGTTGCCGTCGGGGCCGACGACGTTGAGCGTGGCGAACTGCGCCTGCGGCACCTCGTTGAACGTCACCGATGCCGTCGCCGGAGATACGTCGAGCGAGGAGCCGTCGGCCGGGCTGTACCCGGTGACCTGCGAATGAGCCGAAGCCATCGGAGCCGCGATCAGCAGTGCCAGCAAGGCCACCGCCGATACGACCACCGCTTTGGCGGACACGGTCAGCGCCCTCACGAGCGTCGGCTCCGTACGGTTGCACCGATTCCGAGGCCGGCACCGACGGCACCGAGAACGAGCCCGACACCGGCGATCCACCGGGCAGTGGTGTCCGAGGAGGACGTGGACGTCTGCTCGGCTGCGTCCGTTGTCTCGGCGTGGGCTCCGCCGTGCGCGTCACCGCTCGATGCTGCGAGGGTCAGTGTGGGAGCAGGCAATTCGGGCTCGCTGCCGTCCTCGGCCATCGGCTCGTTCCACTGCACGACCTCACCGTCGGTGTAGGTCTGCGTGGCCGGGAACGACACGGTTTCCTGCTCGGGCAGTGGCCCCGCGGAGAGCAGGAACTGCTGGAACTGGCCCGGACCGACCTCGGCGCCGGGATTCGCCGTCCACGTCACCGACACGGCGAGATCGGCAGAGTCCTTCTCGACGGTGGACGTCCACCCCGGAATGGGCTGGGTGCGAGCAGAATTGAGGCCCGGCAAGGTGACCTTGACCGAGTTGGTCGATGCGGTATCGGACTCGGTGGGGACGCGGAACGTCAGGACCGAGTAGCCGCCCTGCGCGGCGTCGGGCGCGGAGACGACCACATGGGCGGAGGCTGCGCCTGCGCCGATCAGCAGTGCGCCGACGGTGGCACCGGATACGAACAAAGCACGCGGAATGGAACTCTTCATGAGTGTTGGGTCATTTCTGTACGGAGGTGGAAAGAGGATGTCGGATCAGAGCTACGAGCTGATCGACATCGGGGGCCCACGACGAGAAATGGCCCAGTCCAGGGCAATACCGTGCACTGACGGCATCGCGACGGAGAACCGGACGCGACCGACAGCGGAACCGTCGGGCAGGGGAGTCAGGAGTGCGAGAACGGCACGAACGATCGATGTGATCGGGCCGTAGAGACGTTCGGCTGCGGCGATCAACAGAGCGGCGAACAGCGACGCGGCCGCGTGAAAGCCGATCATCGCGGCACTGGGCAGCAGCGAGTGACTGTGTGGTGAGCCGGACATGCCGGCCATGTCGCTCAGGCTGAGTGCGATGTGAGCGAGGAGTTGGCCACCCAGCAGGGCGGGCAAGAGGACCGTCGATCGACGCGGAACGGCAGTCATGGCACCGACGCCGAGGCTGACGACGATCAGCAGGGCCAAGCCCGATCCGCTGAGATAGCCGCCGCCCGCCATTCCGTGCGCAGCCACCGCGAGGGCGGCGGTGACCGTACCGACAGCTCCGCCGCGAAGCGGTGCAGCAGAGCCGTCGGTCATCGGATGGTCGGTGAGCTCAGCGCACGCCGAGGCGAGCGAGCACGTCCGCTTCGATGCCGTCGAGCTCAGCGGAAATGGCGGCGTGGGCAGTCTTGCGGCGCGCCGGCGGCATCTGCTCGGCTGCGCGCACAGCGGTGGTCAGATCGTCGAGACGCTCGCTGATCGCGGCACCGAAACTCTTGGTCTCCGGATCCGAATGACGCGATCCGATGGTGCTCAGCGACTTCTCGGCACCGGCGATCCGGGCACTGAGCTTGCCGCCGTGGCCCGAGTACTCGCTCAGCTGATCGGGTGCGACACCCAGCTGCTGCGCCTTGCGGTTGTCGAGCTGCCCGCGAACGACGGTGGCAGCGCGGTAGGCGATCGGAGCCAGCACCGGCAGCAGAAGCCGAGCAATACCGAGATACTTACGAATCTGAGCCACGTTCAGCGTGCCGGCCGCAGCCGCCTTCTGCTGCGC
Source organism: Rhodococcus sp. 1R11 (assembly GCF_004563845.1). Lineage (NCBI taxonomy): Bacteria > Bacillati > Actinomycetota > Actinomycetes > Mycobacteriales > Nocardiaceae > Rhodococcus > Rhodococcus sp. 1R11. The sequence goes on from NZ_SPNG01000006.1 coordinate 257,501, forward strand.
CCGCAACGCCGAGACCTGGGCCTTCTCGACGTTCTTCTGCGACTTCGCCTCCACCGCGCTGAGCTTGCGCTGCGCCTTGGCGATCGACTTCAGCTGCTTGCGCTCGTTCTTCGCGCCGAGCTTCGCCTCGAGAGTGGCCTTGTGCTTGAGGGCCTTCGCCTCCGCCTTGCGAGTGGCACGACCTTTGCGCTTACGGAACAGACCCATCGACAAGGCTCCTGACATGTGCTGCTAGGCGGTAACGGTGCGTTCCACACAGCCTAATGGGTCATTCCGCAGGCTCCACTCCCGCCTGATAGGCAGCTGTTCTTCTTCGGCTGTCGGAGGGCTCACCTAATGTCTAGCAGTGTGAACGGTCAACGAGATGCGGCAGCATCGCACGCACCTGTGCTGCTCGACGCCGGATCCTTGACGCGATGCCGGCACCGGCTCTATCTCGACACCGCCTACGGGGCGCTCCTGCGCGGTGAACCCGAGAACCCCGGGGTGCGGCAACGCCGAGAGGCGGCCCAGGCGCATCGCGAGAACATTCGCGCGCAGTTGGCAGCGGCCGACCCCATGTTGTGGACCGAGATCGACGAGCCCACGGCCCGTGCTGCGGCCGATGCGACCGTCGCGGCCTGCCGCACAGGCGTCGAACGTATCTGGAATGCAGTTCTGCCACTCGAACGCGATACCGGCCGCCGCGGGCGGAGCGAGCTCCTCGTGCGTGACGCGTCGGGCGGCTACATTCCGGTGATCGTCGTCAATCACAAGGTGACCGACCCCGGGCGCGGTGCGCGCACCACCCCGCTCACGCACTGGGCTCCGGCCGTCGACGAGACCCGCAAGGTGCGCAGCCAGTTGCGCGATCAGCTCCGCCTCGCGCACCTGTACCGCATGCTCGCCCACGAGGGCTTGGCCACGGCTACCCCGGTCGGGGGCGCAGTGGGTTATCGCGGAGAGTGTGTGTTGGTACACGACCTGACGGCCGCGCTCGACGAGTACGACATTCGATTTGCGGACCGGCTTGCGGTCGCGAGCGGTGACGCGGTGACCGTTCCCTCGCAGATCAGTGAATGCCGTTCGTGTGCTTGGTGGTTCGACTGCAAGCCACAGTTGGTGGCGGCTCGCGACGTTTCGCTCGTCGCATCGGGATCCCGAGCGGACGTGCTGCGCAGCGCTGGAGTGCGGACGATCGACGAGCTTGCGCAATGGACCGGTCCGGCCCCGGAGGAGTGGCCCTTCGGCAACTTCGACGACGCGGTGTCCGCGGCGCTGGCCTGGCGTGCCGACGTGCCGCTGCTGCGTCGATCGGAGACCGTGACGGTCCATCGCGCCGACGTGGAGGTGGACGTCGACATGGAGAGCTATCAGGAGCACGGCGCATACCTGTGGGGCACGCTCCTCACGGAGGCAGGCGGACCGCCGCCGGAGTATCGCGGCTTCGTCACGTGGGATCCGCTGCCCACCGTAGACGAGGGTCGCTCGTTCGCGGTGTTCTGGAACTGGTTGATGGACACGCGAGCCGATGCCGCGGCTCGTGGCAAAACGTTTGCAGCGTATTGCTATTCGAGACAAGCCGAGGACAAATGGTTACTCGACTCGGCCCGACGCTTCGCCGACGTCCCCGGAGTGCCCACCGAGGCGCAGATACGCGAATTCATCGACAGCGAGCAGTGGGTGGACATCTATCAGGCCGTCAGTGACCAGTTCATCTGCCCGAACGGCAAGGGCCTGAAGAAGATTGCCCCGGTGGCCGGATTCTCCTGGCGCGACGAGGAAGCCGGCGGCGAGGCGTCGATGGGCTGGTACCGGGAGGCCGTCGGATACGACTCCGATCCCGATCACACCCAGCGAGAGCGACTACTCGTCTACAACGAGGACGATGTGCTCGCCACCAAAGTGTTGCGTGAGTGGATGTCCGATCGCGCCGAGCACGAGATCCCGACCGTGGCGGACCTGCGCGATCGCGTGTGACCCCGCGCCCGAGAAGTCGGGGTCACACGCGAAAGGGTTTCTAGCGCGGCGCCATCCGGATTGCGCCGTCCATGCGGATCGTTTCGCCGTTCAGGTAGTCGTGCTCGGCGATCATCTGCACCAGCTGGGCGTACTCGCTGGGCTGCGCGAGACGCGACGGGAAAGGCACCGACGCCTCGAGGCCCTGACGGTATTCCTCGGTGACACCGGCGAGCATCGGGGTGTCGACGATGCCGGGGGCGATGGTGTTCACGCGAATGCCGACCTGGGCCAGGTCGCGGGCCGCGGTGATGGTCATCGCGTGCACGCCGCCCTTGGAGGCGGTGTATGCGATCTGGCCGATCTGACCCTCGAATGCGGCGACCGATGCAGTGTTGATGACAACGCCGCGCTGGCCGGCGTCGTCGACGGTGGACTGCGACTGAATGCGGTTGGCGGCCAGCCGCATCACGTTGAACGTGCCGAGCAGGTTGATGGTGATGACGGTGCGGAACAGCTCGAGATCGTGCGGTCCCTTCTTGGACAGGATGCGGCCTGCCCAGCCCACGCCTGCGCAGTTGACGACGATGCGCAGCGGCACACCGGACTCGACGATGGTGTCCAGTGCCGCCTCGACCTCGGCTTCACTGGTGACGTCGGCGGGAATGAGGGTCACGCCGTCCGGGACGCTGTCTCCGGCGCGCTCGATGGACTGCGGCAGATCGAGACCGAACACCGTGACGCCCGCGCCTGCCAGACGTGCTGCGGTTGCCGCTCCGAGGCCCGACGCGCCACCGGTGACGAGTGCTGCTGTTCCTGAAATCTCCACGTCGTACGATCCCCTTCGTTAGCGGTGTCGGGTCGCGGCACAGGCAGCGACCACGCTGTGTTCTGCACCATAACCGGCGGGGGACCTCACCCTGCTCTCAGGCACCCGACGGTCAGGGCAGAATGCGGCCCGAGTCGTCGTATTCGACTCGCTGAGCGCCGTCACCGAGTTCGTCGAGCAGGATCGTCGCCGCGGCCGGTCTGCCCGGAGGCAGCAAGCGAACCGTCACCGATCCCGTCACGGCACCGTCCAGACTGCTCGACGCCCCCGCCGCGATGTCGTTGCGGACCTTCTCGCTCAGTGCCGTGGGGCTTCGGTCGTCGAGCATCGTGACCTCGACGCCACGGGCGCGAGCCGAGCGTGCCGCTCTGGCCAACTCGGGCAGTACGAGCCCGCGGGCCCGCAGGGTGTCGCGGAGCTCGGCTTCGAGGAGTCGGCACGCCAGGACTTCCTCGTCGGTGAGGTCGGGACCGTCCGCGATGCGCTGCAGCAGTGGGCGGGCGAGCGTATCGAGGCTGGCCAGGCGCGCGTCGCGTTCTTCGAGTACCGCCGCAGCGGCGGCCTGGGAGGCGATGCGGATGGTGGATTGTTCACGGAGCTCGAAGATCGCTGCACCGAGGGGTCGGATGGTGAAGGCGAAGAACGTCGCCATCAACAACGGAGCAATATTGATGGCGCTGAACGACAATCCGAACAGTGCGCCTTGACCCGTCCAGGCTGCCCAACCGACGACGACAGACATGGTGAGCGCGAGTCCGAACCACGCGGCCGGCGTGCGGCCACGGACACACATGAACGTGTAGATCACGACGGACATACCCAGAGGCCAGGACTGCAGACTGCCGGTCAGCGGCACCGGCACCACGGCGAAGACTAACGACGCGGCCACCGGCCCGGACACCGTGAGCAACGCCGTGGACCGTGGGCTCAGTGGATCCCCCGGCGCTCTGAGCAGCAGGATGACCGCGGCCGAGAACACCAGCACCGAGACGAACGGCGGCCACACCGCGGACATACCCTTCAGCGTCGCCGACGCACACACGGCGCACGCGAGGATGTAGAAGCCGGCGACGGCGTACGCGGCCCCCGACTTCATCGACAGCAGGTCGCGAACATCCTCGCCGTTCATCGCGCCCAGCTCAATCGCACAGTGGTTCCGCGGCGGGAGGTGTCGATCTCGGCCGAACCACCGTCGAGCTGACGCATCCGCCCCTCGATGCTGACGGCGACGCCGAGTCGGTGCGGAGGCACCGAGCGTCGATCGAAGCCGATACCGTTGTCTCGCACGATGGCTCGCAGTGCCGACGGGGACAGCTCGACCGTCACCGATCTGGTCGACGCCTGAGCGTGAACGACGCTGTTGCGCAGTGCTTCTGCTAGTGCGCCCGCGATCGACCGGACCGCATCGGCAGGGTAGTTCGCCGAGGAATTGGCGGGGTCCTCGCGGACCCTGAAATCGATCGACTCGTCGACCGTCGATGCGGAGGCCCGCATCAGAGCGATCGTGTCGTCGACGGTGAAATCGTGTGTCGCAGTGTCCGTGTGCAATCCGTCCAGATGGGTCAGTGCCGAACGTGCCTGACGGGCGAGGCTGGCAGTGCGGCCCTGGCGCGCGACCGCCAGCAGCGACGACATGACCTCGTCGTGGATGAGGGCGTCGAACCGTTCCCGTTCGACTTCGCGTGCGTTCGCCGCAGCCGCGCGGGCGGCGTCACCGTGGGTGGCGCTGATGGTGGCGTCGAGAATGCGACCGGTACGCAGTGCGGCCAGAGTCGCCGCGACGAACACAGTGCAGAACATCAGCCCGAAGAATATTTCGGCGATGATGTTGCTGCGAGGAAACGGCTCTCGCACAGCTTGATTGATCAGTTGCACGATCACCACCGAGACTGCCGTGTGCACGAATGCCGGGATGGGTCGCCACACGGTGGCGGCCGCGAGCGAGGCCAGGCCGGGGAATGCGGACAGGAACATTCCGCCGCGATCGAAGGTGGCCCCGTCCCAGGCCACCCACCACAGCAGCGCCATCGCCGGGAATGCCAACGCTGCGACCGAACCCGTAACCTGGCTGACCCTGATGCTCGGGTGAAAAGTGAAGGCTCCGAACGCGAGACCGGTACCGAACACGACGATCACTGCGGCCGGGGTCCACCACCCGGGGACGGTGACGCTGCTGCGCGCGATGTCGGGAACGAGCAGCAGTAGATATGCCGCGTAGCCGGTACCGACGAACCGGCCGAAGATCCTGATGAGCCGATCGGTCGAACGGTGTGCCGCGTCGCTACCCGTCGCCTGCAGGTTGTCGTTCATTCACCCCTCCGCGAGGAGTGTAAACCAAGGTCAGACGTCTTCGGTGGTGCTGCGCTTCTCCACTTCCTGCGGTGCGTCGCTGCGGGAGCGTCGGACGAACGCAGCGGCGACGACGAGGGCCGAGATCGCCACCACGACTGCGGCCGCCACGTACGGTGCCGACGTACCCGGCATCAGTCCCTCGAAGAACAGGACCGCGCCGAAGACGAAGAACAGAATGGCCGCGCCGTACTGAATCATGGGTTCCGGCAAGTGCTTTCCGAGAACGGCACCCAGCACGATCGCGAGGGCGTCGGCGGCGACCATGCCCACCGTCGAGCCGATCCACACTCCGACCCAGTCGTTGTCGGCGGCCAGAGTGACGGTGGCCAGCATCGTCTTGTCGCCCAGCTCGGCGAGGAAGAACGCGGACGCGATGGCCAGGAAGGCCGACTTGGTGACTCGCGACGCCTTGGCACCCTCGTCGTCGGACAACGAATCTCCGCGCAGTGTCCACAGACCGAACACGACGAACGCGAGACCGCCGACGATCGAGATGGCTTCGGTGGGGATGGACACACCGAGGAAATGGCCGACGGCGACCGAGACCAGATGCACGACGGTCGTGGCCACCGTGATGCCGCCGATCACGACGTACCACTTGTAGCGCAAGGCGAACGTCATGGCCATCAGCTGGGATTTGTCACCCAGCTCGGCCACGAAAATGACAGCAAAACTCAACAACAATGCGGACAGCACAGCAGACTCCTCGGTCGTCGAACGGACCGAAGGTCTCGCCCACCGGCAGTACCGGTTCAGGTGCCGGGTCGTGAAAAACGACCAGTATGTCGACACGTTGATTGGGGGCTACTCCCCTTCGCTGCAGACGACTTTAAGTGCCCTTTCGCCAATTGTCCAATGCGACAATAAGTTTGGGAACCCGAAAAATCGTGTACGGGGAGCGTCAGGATGCGAGGAGCATCGCCAAAACCGCGGTGTCGGGATCGCTGATCGGATCGAGGCCGACCCGACTGATCATCGACGTCACGGTGCCGTCGGATTCTGCCTCCACCCACGCGGCCCGGTGATCGAGGCCCAGATGCGGAAGACCGGGCAGCAGAACACAACCCGAGGCCGCGCCCGCACATTCCGGCAGAGAGGGCGTCGTCTCCGACGGTGGATGCAGCATCAGCAACGCGGCCGGCTGATGGTCCGAGAACCGTCCGGGAGCCAACGCGAAATCGCCGATCACCGGTCCCTCGGCCAACACCAGACCGACCGTTCCCGGCTCCGGATCCTCGGGTAGTTCCTCCCGCACGCCGAAGACCGTCGAGGTCGCCAAAAGACCCGGCATCGACGCGACCCGAACGGCCAGCGCGAGTAACTGAGCCCACTCCTTGGTGGTGTCCGGCCAACGACCGGAGATCACGAACCCGCGCAGTAGACCGGCGGCGTGAAAAGGTGAGACACCGATGAGATCTCGATCGTTCATTGCGCATCCCTCCCAGACAGGTACGAGGCAGAAGCCGGGTACACGACGTTGGGTAAGGAGAAGGATGACCCGAAAACGGCTGGCACACAAGATGGGGAGAGTGCCAGCCGAAAACGTAGCCGGCCCAGGGCCGCTCGGCAGCCGATACGCTGCTGCGGTGAAAAACAGAGGATCCGCCCGGCGAACCGTCGTCTCCTTGCTGTCCGTTGCGCTACTGCTGAGTGTCGCCGCATGCAGTCGGGAGGCATCGACCCCCGACGAGACCGACGGCGAGGTTCGCACGGTGCAGCATGCATTCGGTGAGGCGAGTGTTCCCGTCGATCCACAGCGCGTGGCCGTGCTCGACGGTGACCGCACGTTGGAAGCCGTCGTCGCGTTGGGAATTCAGCCCGTCGCGGCGGTGAAGCCGCCGCTCACCGGTGACTACGCACCCGTCGTTCGGGATCGGCTCACCACCGAACCGATCGACATCGGGTCCGCCGATGCCGACGTCGACATCGAGGCTCTGACGGCCGCCACACCGGACCTGATCGTCATGCGGACGACGGGCGAGGACAACCGAGCGCTGTACGACCGGGTCGCGCCGATCGCGCCGACCGTCGTCGTGGAATACACCCCGGCCTCGTGGCAGAACACTCTGCAGCAGGTGGCGGGCATCTTCGATCGGCAGGAGACCGCAGACGATTTGCTGGCGGACTATCGACAGGCGGTCGACGAATCCGAGTCACGCTCACCTCGGGAAAACAGCACGTTGACCGTCGCGCGAGTGCGCACCGACTCGTTGCGGTACATGACGCAGGACGGATCGTTTCCTTACGCCGTCCTGGCCGATCTGGGCTACCGAGCGCCCGCACAGCAGGATCGCGGATCCGACGCGGTGCAGACCGTCGACGTCAGCCCGGAACTGATCGACGTGCTGGCGGCCGACGACATCCTTCTGCTCACCGACGCCGGGACGGAGGACGCCGTGGCGCAACTGCGGCAGAACCCGCTCTTCACCGGTCTCGGAGCTCGGGTGACCGAGCTGCCGTCCAAGGATTTTCTCTTCGGCAACGTGCTGACCGCCCAGGCCTTGGTCGAGACCGCGACCGAAATCGGAGGCTGACGTGCCGGCATCCGAACGCTGGGTCGGCTGCGCTGCAGTAGCGCGCGAGTACAACGAATCGCTTCGCGGGACAGCTGCGCGCGCAAAGGGCTGGGTGTTGATCGAGCACCGAGGCCCGTGGGGGCGCGAGCCGTGGGGGCCGGACGGGCCGCTGGGCCGAATCGGCACCGAACTCGCGCGGCGCTGCACGGCCGTCGGGGTGCGCCCGCAACTGGTGCGAGAAACGCACGGCAGGCGGGAACTCACCGAGACGCGACAGGTGTTTCTCGCTCACTCGGGTCGCCGTGGCCCGTGGCTGGAGAAATACACGGTCGAGACCGTCGAGCAGATTCTCGAACTACCGCTCGAAGCCGCTGCGGCGGGCACCCCACCTGGGATCGGGACTCGCGTCGACCAGCGGCTCTACCTCGTCTGCACGCACGGAAAGAAGGATCCGTGCTGCGCGGTGCTCGGTCGGCCGGTGGCGGCGGCCCTCGACCGACCCAGCGGGCGGGTATGGGAATCGACGCACCTGGGCGGGGACCGATACGCAGCGGGCATGGTGGCCCTGCCCGACGGCAGCTACTACGGCAACCTCGAACCGACCAACGCGCAGGCCGTCGTGGACGACCACGACCGCGGACATCTCACGCTGCGCCACTACCGAGGCCGCTGCACCGACGACACCGTCGCCCAGATCGCCGAACACGCGGTACGAACCGAATACGGGCTCACGGGAATCGACGACGTCCACCCGTCCGATGTCACTTCGGCCGGCAACGCGTCGGATGTGGTGGTGGTGACGACGTCGGGAACCGTGCAGGTACACGTGACACCCGATCCCGAGCCCCCGCGCCGAACGACCTGCCGTTCCGACGACGTCGCGAGACCGGACCACGGCATCACAACCATCGGGTCGGTGCCCACTGCCGGGAGGGCGTGACCCTCGAAATGCGACAGGGCCACCGCGTCGAACGCGGTGGCCCTGTCTGCGATTGCGCGTCGTGCGGCAATCTCGAAACCTACGGGAAGATCAGGCCCGGGGTCTTCGACGTGGCAGCCTCGAAACGAGCCTGGACGTCGGCCCAGTTGACGACATTCCAGAACGCCTTCACGTAATCGGCCTTGACGTTCTTGTACTGCAGGTAGAAGGCGTGCTCCCACATGTCGACCTGCAGCAGCGGAATGATGCCCAGTGGCACGTTGGCCTGCTGATCGTAGAGCTGGAAGGTGAGGAGCTTCTTGCCCAGCGAGTCGTAGCCGAGCACTGCCCAGCCGGAGCCCTGCAGACCGTTGGCAGCAGCGGTGAACTGTGCGCGGAACTTGTCGAACGAACCGAACTGGTCGTCGATCGCGGCACCGAGTTCGCCCTCGGGCTTGTCGCCACCGTTGGGCGAAAGGTTCTTCCACCAGATGGAGTGGTTGACGTGGCCACCGAGGTGGAACGCAAGGTTCTTCTCTAGCAAGAAGATGCTGCCGTGATCCTCGGCCTCGCGGGCTGCAGCCAGCTTTTCGAGCGCGGTGTTGGCACCAGCGACGTAGGTGGCGTGATGCTTGGAGTGGTGGAGCTCGTTGATCTCGCCCGAGATGTGCGGCTCGAGGGCGGAGTAATCGAAATCAAGGTCGGGCAAGGTGTACTCGGACACGTGGTTCCCTTCTCTAACGACGCCGTACCCATCGCGTGATGCGGGCACGTTCGTCCTACTGCGGATCTTTCGTAGGGTTCAACCCAATCTCATTCCTACCCCTTGTGCAACCGTTGTAACCGAGATGCTTTTCTCGGAATAAATCCACGTGAACAAAGCAGTCGGATTCCTGGACTGCGAAAACCTGCGATTGTCACGAAATAGTTGCGTAACAGCGCCGAATTGGTCCACACCATGAACGGAACCTAAACTCGAGGGTGTGAAAGGGGACCGTCCGAGCCAGAATTCGGTCGACCAGTCCGTTGCCGCACCGGCCGTGACCGCGCCCCGCGTCCAGATGAACGGTGCCGATCTCCTCCGCGTCATCGCCGTCTGCGCCGTCCTCTACTCGCACATCTCGTTCTACCTACTCGACGACGTCGGCGGCGACTGGTGGATGCTCGACATCGTCAACCTCGTCCTCATCGACGACATAGGCCTCAACCTCCACCTCTCCTTCGTGGGCGTGAGCATGTTCATGCTGCTCACCGGACTGCTCATCACCCGATCCGCCATGCGGCAATCGCGTCGCGACTTCATGGTCGCGCGCCTCGCCCGACTCGTGCCCGCCCTCTGGTTCGCCGTCGCCCTGGCCGTCGTACTCGTCAAACTCGGCGTCAACGGCATGTTCAGCGGACAACCCGGAATCAGCACCGGCGAGGCCGTACTCAGCTTTTTCCTCGGCGGCTTCTTCCTCCGACCCGAGGTCGCCGTACTGGGCGTCACCTGGACACTCGTCGTACAGATCGTGTTCTACCTCTACTGCGTCGCAATGCGCTCGGCACTACGCGCAAGCCCGATCACCGTGCCCCTCATCGGAGCCGCACTCTGCACACTGGTGATCCTCTGGAACCTCTACCTGCCCCAGCCGTACACCATCCCGTTCCTCACCAAAGTCGCCGGAGTACTTCCGACCCTGTTCCTCGGCCAGATCTTCTACCTCGGCTGGGCGAAACTCGACACCTGGCGCTGGATCGTCATCGGCGTCGTCGCACAAATCGAAGTGATCCGCCTCGCCATCGACGTTCACACCTTCTGGATGGGCGAGACCTACCTGTGGTCACTGCTCGTCGTCACCGGCACGGTTCTGATCCTGGCCCGATACGACGGACCCATCACCCGCTGGCCCATCATCGGCTGGATCGGCACCCGCAGCTACGCGATCTACCTGATCCACACACTCGTGCTCTACCGCATCTACGCAGCCGTGGAACCGCACTTCGGACCGACCGCCGCCGTCCTGGCCTTCCTGACCGGCACCGCCGCACTCGCCGAAATCATCTACCGCTGGATCGAACTGCCCGCCGCACGACACATCAGCACGCGATACCGACAACTACGCACCCGATCTGCCGCCTGACCCCAGCCCGCTGGGTACGCGCCCTGCTGGGTAGTCCCCCCCGTTGGGTAGTCCCCCCCGTTGGGTAGTCCCCCCGTTGGGTAGTCCCCCCCGTTGGGTAGTCAATGTGACATTTGGTGGCCTTTTCGGGGGTCAATGTCACGTCGAGTGGACTGGGGTGGCGCGACTGCGCTCGGTCTCCCGCCGACCCGACTTCTGCCGTCGACCGACATCACCCGGGCGTCTGCGTCGCGGGTCGAGGGCTTCGCTGGGTAGTCAATGTGACATTTGGTGGCCTTTTCGGGGGTCAATGTCACGTTGAGTGGACAGGGGCGGCCGGGGAGGCGGGAGAGATCAGAGCTGCGGGATGACGTCGGAGGCGACCAGTTCGAGGTGATCGAGATCGGTGAGGTCGAGGGTCTGCAGGTACACGCGAGTTGCGCCTATGGCCCCGAAGCGGCCGATTTTGTCGACCAGTTCGGCGGGGCTTCCCGCGGCCCCGTTCTCGCGGAGTTCGGACACGTCGCGGCCGATGGCGGCTGCGCGTCGGGCGATGTCCTCTTCGGTGCGGCCGCAGCACAGGACGAGTGCGTTGGAGTAGACGAGGGAGTCGGGGTCGCGGTCGGCGGCGGTGCAGGCGGCGCGGACACGTCCGAACTGTGTTTCGGTGTCGGCCAGCGAGGCGAAGGGGATGTTGAATTCGTCCGCATATTTCGCGGCCAGGGCCGGGGTGCGCTTCTTGCCTCCACCGCCGATGAGGATGGGAGGACGCGGCGATTGGACCGGCTTGGGGAGGGCGGGTGAATCGGTGACGGGGTAGTGGGTTCCAGCGTGCGAGAACGTCTCACCGACCGGTGTTTCCCACAGCCCGGTGATGACGGCAAGGGACTCTTCCAGTCGGTCGAAGCGCTCACCGAGCGCCGGGAACGGCAGGCCGTACGCCTTGTGCTCGTCCTCGAACCAGCCGGCACCCAGCCCCAGGTCGACGCGGCCGCCGCTCATGGCGTCCACCTGCGCGACGCTGATGGCGAGTGGGCCGGGGTAGCGGAATGTAGCGGAGGTGACGAGCGTTCCGAGCCGGATGGTCGACGTCTCACGGGCCAGGCCGGCCAGGGTTATCCACGCGTCGGTGGGGCCGGGCAACCCGTCGCCGCTCATTGCCAGGTAGTGGTCGGATCGGAAGAAGGCGCCGTAGCCGAATTCCTCCGCGGCTGTGGCGACCCGGAGGAGGTCGTCGTAGGTGGCGCCCTGTTGCGGTTCGGTGAAGACGCGTAGCTCGACCGAGGAGTGAGAAGTCATGTTTGCCAGGGTAATCAGCTTGGATAAACGACCGCAGACAACTGCTGTGTCAAATCACGATCGATCCACAGCCTCCGTTGGTACTCGATACACCACCACACAGTTGTAAGGCCGTGACCTGTGGATAGAAACCGGCACAGGCCCCGATTCTGTGCATCAACCTGTGGATACTGTGGATAACTTCTGTGAACCAAAGTGACGTAGGTCATAGCTGGGGGTGTTCATCGTCGAGTGGACACGAGTGGCCGTCGCACTCGCACCCGTGACAAGATCGAGAGGTGTCTCACCCCGAGCAGTCGCCCGCCGTCACCGTAGACCGCCTTCCGGCACCGTTCCCGGAAGCGGCAGTGCTGCTCGACGTCCGAGAAGACGACGAGTGGCAGGCCGGACACGCACCCGGTGCTCTGCACATACCGATGGGCGACATTCCGTCCAGAGCAGGCGAAATCGACAACCAATCCGAGATCTACGTCGTCTGCAAAGCCGGCGGGCGCTCGGCTCGGGTCGTCGAGTACCTCAATCGCGTGGGCTACGAGGCGATCAACGTCGACGGCGGGATGCTCGCCTGGCACGCCGCCGGTAGGCCGATCCAGCGCGACGACGATTCTGACGAAGCGAGAATCATCTAGATGTCGGCACCGCAGGGGCGCGCACAGGCGTTCCAGGTCTGCGCCCGCTGCAGCACTCGCTGGGCGGTCGGCGCACGGCCGGGCACGTGGTGCCCCCGCTGCCACGGCGTGCTTCTCTCGCCGGTGTCCGCTCGGGCACCAGCGCAGGGCCGCCGCAATTTTCGTTGGGTTGCGCGGCCTGCGTCGTCGAATCGCACGGCCGTCGGTCCCACCCGCGTCGCGGCACCGACACCCACTCCGCGGTACGACTCGACGCCCACGTGGGGGCTGCGCGACACCCCACGCGACCCCGCCGCGCACGCGCCCACAGGCCGCGTCGAGCAATACGCGGCCAACGCGCAGACGTTCGTCTGGATCACTGCGCTGCTGCTGGGGCTGGCCGCCTTCGCCGAACTGTTTCGCTACGGAATCCTGCTGTACAACCGCACCCGTCTGCTGTCGCCGATCACGTTGGCAATCTCCGATGCGCTGGTCTATTTCGCACAGGTCGGTGCTCTCATCGTCGGTCTGCTCGCGCTGATCACGTCGTCCTGCTGGCTGATTCGGCAACGACGGCTGGCCTACGCATCGGTCGGGGCTACCGAGCCGCGGTCGGTGCGATGGATGCTCCTGCTCTCGATGCTTCCTCTGGTTCGGATCGTCATGCCCGGGGTGTACCTGACGGAGGTCGTTCGCCTCCGAAGCGAATCGGACGGCGACGTGTACCGCGAGCTCACCTTGATCCGCATCTGGTGGGCCGTCTGGGCGACGAGCAACGCGCTGGTCGTCGTGCAGGTGCTGTGGAGTTTTCGCAACACCCTGCAAGCCCGCGCCGACGGCGTTCTGCTCGCCGCCCTCGTCGCGCTCGTGGCCGCAGTCTCTGCGGTGCTGACCCTGGCCGTCATGCGTCGACTCGAGGGCCGCACCCTCCGCGGTTCGGCAGTGTCCCGTCCTACCCGCTGGGTCATCGCACCCAGCGTCGAGCGAAAGACCGAGCAGACCGAACCTGCGCAGACCGAACCTGCGCGGACCGAGACTGCGCAGACCGAACCTGCGCGGACCGAGACTGCGCAGACCGAACCTGCGCGGACCGAGACTGCGCAGACCGAGACTGTGCAGACCGAGAACGAGCAGGCCGATGCGGCTCGGCCGGACTCCGGGAGCGAGAAGGACGACCGGGCGGTGACTGTCTCGTGAGTCCCGACCGACGTGGCCCTTTGGTCGTCGCGCACCGAGGAGCATCTGCGGCGAAGAAGGAACACACGCTCGCCGCCTACGATCTCGCGTTGCGGGAGGGAGCGGACGGGGTCGAATGCGACGTCCGGCTCACGAAGGACGGCCGCATCGTGTGTGTGCACGACCGCCGTGTCGACCGAACCTCGAACGGCACCGGAATCGTCAGCGAGATGACCTTCGACGAGCTCGCCCGGTTGAACTATGGCGATACCGACGAACCCGCCGAGCTTCTGACGTTGCACGACCTGATCGCGTTGGTTCTGGACTGGACCAGCAAGCCGGTCAAGCTCTTCATCGAAACCAAGCATCCGGTGCGCTATGGATCGCTGATCGAGGCCTCGGTGCTGGCCGAGCTGCACCACTTCGGCATCGGTGCGCCTGCCTCGGCGGATCATTCGCGGGCGGTGATCATGTCTTTCGCGCCCTCGGCCGTGTGGCGAGTGCGCCGCTCGGCACCGATGCTTCCGACGGTCCTCCTCGGCGACAGCTCGCATTATCTGGGCGGCGGAGCAGCGACGACCGTCGGTGCCACCGCGGTCGGTCCGTCGATCCGGGCGTTGCGTGAGCACCCGACGCTCGTCGATCGAGCAGCCGCGTCGGGCCGTGCCAGTTACGTGTGGACGGTCGACGAGAAAGAGGACGTGGACCTGTGCCGCGAACTCGGTGTCGGGTGGATCGCCACCAACCATCCCGGACGAACGCGCGCCTGGCTGGAATCGAAGAACGTGTAGGTTTTCTGGCGTGGGTAAGAGCAAAAGAAACAGCGGACCGAAGCAGGACAGCAACCGGGCGGCCAAGCTCGCGCAGCGCGAGGCCGAGCGCGCAAGCCTCGAGTCGGCGACGACGCGGCCGTTCGAGGGTCTGGCCGCAGAATGCGATCTGGTAGCGCTACGCGAATTCGTGCCGTCGGCCACCGCCACCGCGCCGATCACCTCCGGCGGCCGCACCGTCACTCTGGCCACGGTATTGCCGGGAGCCGTCGCCGCTCTGGTACGTGAAGAGGCAGGCACCGTAGAAGGATTCGTCGGCCTGCAGGTGCAGTTGCAGTCGAAAGACGTTGCCGCAGATGTCAGTAGCGCCTTGGGCTGGGTCGCCGCCGCCCCCGCCGGTGAGTCGCTCGAAGCCGCGAACGTGGACGAGAACACCCCCGCCTTGACCGATGTCCTCGACCCGTCCGCACTCCTCGAGATCACCGTGCATCAGGACTTCAATTGGTGGATCCCGGAAAGTGCGACTCCCGCAGCCGATGTGGCCGCTACCGTGGAGCGCGCGAATCAGGCGATCATGCCCTCGGCGCGGATCGAGGCGGACGGTGTCGTCGCAGCATGGTGGGTCGATGCCGGCGACAAGGCGCACATCCGGTGGGTTCGCCCGGAGAGCGAAGACGACGTCATGCTCGCCCTCGCACGGTTGCACGCTGCCGGAGATCTGAATCTCGGTGAGGGCTCGCGGTACGCAGGCTCGTTCCGTACGCACGGGTTGCTGGTGCCGGTGTTCGATCTCGATCCGGAGATGCATCCCACCGAATGGGCTGCTCCGACAAAGGAATTCGGGGAGAAGCTGAACGAGGCTCTTGCCGTCGACGCCCCACTCACGGGAGCGCAGCTGCGTTCGCGCGACGGCCTTCGTGGCCGTCAGGTCACCTTGCGCTGAGAGGTTCGACCCGACCGCGTTCTCGGGCCGTGGCCGGCCCGAAAGTTTGTGCACCGAAACGCACGTCGGGTGGCCGTCGGACAAGGGGCTGCTTGTCCGACGACCACCCGTATGAGCGCGAGAGCTCTCGCGTTACTCGTCGATGCGTGTCGCGTGGAGCGAAATTACAGCGATCCGCCGGCGACGGTGGGTGCGCCTGCATCGGCGACGACGCTGGTGTTCATCTCGCGGGCCACGAACTGCTCGAGGTCGAACAGGTTGTGGCCGGCGCGGTCTGCGATGTTGAGCAAGGTCTTCATGCTGGCAACTTCCTCGACCTGCTCCTTGAGGAACCACTGCATGAACTGCTCGCCGAGGTAGTCGCCCTCTTCGCGTGCGGTGCTCGCCAGAGCGATGATCTGCTCGGTGACCGTCTCTTCCTGCGCCAGTGCGAGGGCGATGGCCTCACGCGGGTCCGTGAAGACGGACTTCGACGCGTCGACACCGGTCAGTTCGACGGTGATGTCGCGATCGAGGAAGTACTGGACGATCATCATGGCGTGGTTGCGCTCTTCGACGGACTGCGCGTAGAAGTGCTTGGCCAGCTGCGGAAGGTCGACATTCGCGAAGTAGACGGCGGTGGCGATGTACTGCTGCGAGGCGTTGAACTCGTTGCGAATCTGGTCGCGAAGAAGTGCGTGGAACTTGGTGTGGTTCGTTTCCTTGATGTCTGCGCTCATGGTGAGGACAATATGCCTGGTCAGAGGGCATTGTCATCCAAGTCCAGCCTTATTGAGGCGAACGTAGCCTAATACAGTGAATCCTAAATGTCCGCTCTGAGCAGGGCGTAAGTTACGCGCTTCCGGCCTCTTTGGGAGCATTGGTGGCGCGGATCACCGACTTGCCCAGCTCGCGTGCCACGTACTGCTCGATGTCGAACAGGTCCGAACCGGCCCGGCGCACGATGTTGAGCAGGCTCTGCATCGCGGCCACTTCCTCGACCTGTTCGGTGAGGAACCAGTGCATGAATTGCTCCCCGATGTAATCGCCCTCGGCTCGGGCCGCCTGTGCGAGCGCGGTGATCCGATCGGTGACCGCCACCTCCTGTGCCAACGCCAACTCCACCGGCTCGACAACCGAATCGAACGCGGTCACCACGTCGTCGATGCCCGACGCGTCCACCTCGAGTCGGTTGTCGATAAGGAACCGAATCATCATCATGGCGTGCCGACGCTCTTCGGCCGACTGGGCGTAGAAGCGGTGGGCCACCTGCGGGAGATCGTTGCGGTCGAACCAGATCGCGATGGCGACGTACTGCTGGGAGGCGGTGAATTCGTACCGAACCTGGGCGCGCAGTAGATCGTGAAACGAGGTGGCGGGCTCATGCGACGGCAATGTCATGATCCACAACGTACCGGCAGTACGCCCGCGTCAGGGGCCTCCGGTCAGCAGATCTGCCGGAATTTCCCGATCCTGAGCGATGGCGTCGAAGAACGCCGGTGCCCTCGTGTCGTCCCATATCAGGACGTTGCCGACATCGGAGTCCTGGAACCCGCCGACCGGCACGGTCGTCGTCACCGGCCCACCGCGCATCGCCCAAGCCAACGCGGCCAGGTTCCAGATGTGGTCTCCGTCGTCGACGCTCAACGACGACGCGGTGTCGGACACCAACGGCCACAGTTTCAACGGATTGAGGAATGTGGAAGCGCTGGTTGCCTTGTCGAGTAGAGCGGACATGAAGGCCCGCTGGTTGTTCATCCGGTCGAGGTCGGCCAACGCGGTCGCGCGAGATCGCACGAAGCCGAGTGCCTCGGAACCGTCGAGATCCTGACAGCCGGCGGGAATGTTGATGCCCGCCAACGGATCGTCGATCGCGTTCTGCACACACACGTCGACTCCGCCGACGGCGTCGACGATTCCGGCGAACCCACCGAAGCCGATCTCGGCGTAGTGATCGATGTGCACTCCCGTCGCGCCTTCGACCGTTTGCACCAGCAGGGATGGCCCGCCGAATGCGAACGCCGCGTTCAGCTTGTCCTCGCCGTTACCCGGAATCGGCACGTACGAATCGCGGGGCAGGCTGACCATCGTCGTCGCCCCGCCGCCCTCGGGGATGTGGATCATGATGATCGTGTCGGTTCGGCTGGGGCCCACCTCGCCGCCGGTCGCGAGAGATGCTTCCTGCTCCGGCGTCAGGCCTGCTCGTGAATCCGATCCGACGAGAAGCCAATTGGTGCCCGGGGTGTCGCCGATCCTGCCGGGGTACGAGGTCAGAGCGTCGACTCGCGTGAGCGAACTGTCGACGTAGTAGACGATGCCGCCGATGCCCAGAACGAGCACGAGCAGAACGATCAGGAAACGGCGGCCCCAGTGCCTACGCTTGCGCGGCTTCGCAACCTTGGGGGGACGTGAATCGCGCTGTGGCCGAGCTGGTTCCGGGCGGCGCAAGGCGCGTTGCGGAGAAGCCGCCGGCTGCCTGCGCTCGTCGACGTATGGTTCCGGCTGCTGACGCGGGGCGTACCCGGGATGCCCTGCCTGGTCCTCGTCTGTGTGGGAGTTTCGGTGCGTCGAGTACTGGCGCGTCGAGTTCGGCGGAACGGAACCGGCAGGGCCGGGTTCGGGTGCCTGCGACCACGCCTGTTGCGGTGGCACCGGGGCACCGTGACGGGGAGCGGCCGGGCGGCCGTCGCGCCTGATGAATTCGGTGCCCTCGGGTGCGGGCCCCGGACGGCGAGGGGTCCCTCGCTCCGCGGGAGGTTCCGGGTTGTACCGACGGGGGTTCGGAACCGGCGGCGGACCGGGTCGGTACTGACGTGGTGGTGGCGGTGGCTGCCCAGGGGCCCCACCGGCGCGCCGAGGCGGGGGAGGGGGCTGCTGGCCGGGTGGTCGACGCGGTGGCGGCGGCTGGCTCGGCGGCGGGGTACGCCGATTCGGCGCGCCGTGCCGTCCGTAGCGATCGTCGTCGTTCACGAATCGACTGTACCCATCACGGCAACCACGTCAGGTGTTCACGCAGCAGGGCGTAACCGACGAAGGCGACGATGTCGATGAGTGCGTGCGCGATCAGCAGTGGCCACAGCCTCCCGGTGCGCTGCCAGTATCGGCCGAACACCAGGCCCATCAGGAAGTTGCCGCCGCCTCCGCCCACCCCCTGATAGAAGTGGTAACTCCCGCGCAGCAGCGAGGAGCACAGCAAGGACTTGTTCTCGCTCAGGCCGAGTCGGCGCAGTCGAGAGATCAGGTAGGCGACGACGATGATCTCCTCGGCACCGGAGTTGGCCAGCGCATACAGAATCAGGGCGGGCACTCGCCACCAGTGGTCGTCGAGCGCGCTGGGGACGACGTTCAGATTGAACCCCAGGGCGTTGCCGACCAGGTAGAGCGCGAGACCCGGCAGCCCGATGAGTGCCGCCAGCCCGACGCCGTGGCCGAGGTCGATCTTCAGGCGCGGTTTCGCCAGTCCGATCACACGCGGTGCCAGATCTGCTCGCCACAGCAGGTACAGCCCCAAGGATCCCCACGCGCACAGGCGCAGGATGCTCAGCAGCTGGAACAGCAGGTCGATGACGCTGAAGCTCGATCGTGACGAGTTCAGCGCCACCGTCTGATCGGACAGGGATGCGGTCTGCAGGGCATCCTCGACCAGCGAGAGGATGCTGCTCATGCCGCTGAGGCCGAACGTCACCAGCAGCACGATGGCGATCTCGACCTTGATTGTCGTACGTTCGCGAGCATCGGGCGGTGGCGCAGTGCTGTCCGGCGGCGGTGGCGTCAACCAATTCCTGAAGTCGATCACGGCACGAGTGTGCCCTGTTGTGCCTCGAGGCGACGTCAGCCCCGCGCACGCAGGCCGTTGAGGAACGGGCAGCCGGCGAGAACCCGGAGGGCCCGGCTCAGCGAGATCGTGTCGTCGACGGGCTCGGCAAAGCCCAACCGGACGTCGTTGTCTCCGCACTCGCCCTCGATACGCAGGCGAATGCCGTAGCGGTCGATGCCCAGCGGGCGGACGCGTCCCTGCCGCAGCGACGGCGGGAGGCGTCGGGACAGTTGCGCGAGGAGGTCGGGATGATCGGAGTCGAGGTGCTCGAGCCAGCTGGTTTCCATCTCCCAGAACGGATCGGGCTCGGCTGCCAGCAGTGATTCGACGTCGACCGGCTCGGCTCCGGTGCTGTCCGCCACCACTGCGGAGCCGACGATCAGACGCACCAGGGAGGTGGTGTGGCCGACGTCGAGCAGGGCCGCGTGCGGATGCTCGGCGGCCACCGCGCCGGCCATCGGGCGCATCAGCGACTCCGGCACCGGGCGCAATTCTCCGCGCAGCCACACCAGTGACCGCACGGGTTCGCGTAGTGCGAGAGGTGCGTGATCGGTGAGTTCGACGACGGCGGGAACGCCGGCGCGGGAGGACTGCCACGTGATGGCGTCGTCGATGGAATCGGTGGGGACGGCCAGAATCATCTCGCCGTTGGGTCGCAGGTGGTGCAGGGACGTCACGACGGGGTCGCTGCCGTCGATCACGAGAGCTGCCCCCTCGGCGCGCATGCAGGCGCTGCGCACGCGTTCGGCGGTGGACGGTCCGGTGGTGGTGGTTGCGCCGAGCATGGGCTCCTCCGATGCGATCGGTACAGTTCAGTGGCCAGTAGGTGAGGCATACCTAAGTAACGTGCCCCTAAGTTAGCCGGATGTGGCGGGTATCGCAAGAGCAAGCTGGGACTACCGTGAAGACGTGCCGATTCCGTTGACCCTCGGTGTGCCGCACCGACCAGATCCGAACGCGCTCGTAGCAGGACTGCTCCAGCCGTTCTGTGTCGATGCCCCTGCCCCGCAGGCCGCTCCCCGTGCCGCCGAGTACGGCCCGCCCGTCGTGCTGGCCTCGACTCTGCTGACGTTGCCACCCACCGAGAATCTCGGACGCATCGTCGTGCGACTCGACATCGACCCGGACGAGCTCCGCGCCTCGAGTGCAGGCAACTACGAAGCCGTTCGATTCGACGTCGACGCGGTCCCCGACCATCTCGCCGATGCGCTCGGGTTGCGATTGCCCTCGCCCCTCGTCGTCTTCCCGGTGTTCGACGCGATCGACGTGGCCGAGACCGCGGAGACCATCGTTGCCGCCCATCGGACCCCCGGCATCGGTGTCGGCGACACAGCGAGGCGTATCGCCGACGTGCTCGCCGTCGTCTCGCATGCCGATGTCGGTCTGGTCGCCCGTGCCGACACCGGAGACGAGGTCATCGCGATCCTCGCGGCGACGGTGGCGTCGCTGCGAGGAGACGACATCGCGTCGGCCCTGGCCGCGCCGAATGTCGACGCTCTGCGCAAGCTCATTCCCGAGGCAGCCGAGGCCGTCCGGGAGGTACTGCTGGGCGTCGAGATCGCCGACGCCGTCGCCGCCCGCGCACGGCTCGTCGACGCCGGTTTGATCGCTTCGGGGACGTCGACAACGTAACCTCGAGACGTGCCTCGCATCGCTTACTTCGGCCCATCGGGAACGTTCACGGAGATGGCGCTGGCGCAGTTCGAAACGCTCGGCGCATTCGGTGGGGTCGGTCTGAGCGGGGAGGTCGAGAGGGTGTCTGCTGCGAGCCCGCCCGCGGCGCTCGAGGCCGTCCGATCCGGTGCCGCCGACGCCGCAGTGGTTCCCATCGAGAGCTCCATCGAGGGGGCCGTGCCGCCGACGCTCGACGCATTGTCCGAAGGACGGCGATTGCAGATCGTCGCCGAGACCGAGATCGAGGTCGCCTTCACCATCGTCGGCGGACCCGGTGTCACTCTCGAGTCGGCCCGCACGATCAGTGCGTACCCCATCGCCCTCAGTCAGGTCCGGCAGTGGCTGCAGGCCACGATGCCCGACGCTGTCGTGCAGTCTGCCACCTCGAATGCCGGTGCGGCAGAAGATGTTGCCGCCGGTGTGGTCGACGCCGCTGTCTCGACACGGTTGGCCGGGGAGCGGCTGTCTTTGCCGACGTTGGCCGACGGCATCATCGACGTCGAGGGCGCTCGCACCCGCTTCGTGCTGGTCACCCTGCCGCAGCCGGTGCCCGCCCGCACGGGTGCCGACCGCACCTCGGTGGTGCTCAAGCCGCCGAATGACCCGGGTACGCTGCCGGCAGCGTTGGCGGAGTTCGGGATTCGCAACATCGATCTGACGTTCATCGAATCACGTCCTACCCGTTCGCAATTGGGCACCTACATGTTCTTCGTCGACTGCGCCGGGCATGTGGACGATCCCCTCGTCGCGGAGGCGCTCACCGCGTTCCATCGAAAGATGCCGCTGCGGTTCCTCGGATCATGGCCCACGGCAACGACATCGGGCGGCTCGGTGCCGCAACCGATCGACGAGCACGTGCAGTGGCTCTCCGAAATCCGCTCCGGTCGGGGTGATCTGTGATGGGCAAGCTCATTCTCGTTCGGCACGGTCAGACCGTCTCCAACGTCGCGAAGAAGTTGGACACAGCGCCGCCGGGAGCCGAACTCACCGAGCTCGGGCACCGGCAAGCCGAGGCGTATGCGCAGACGCGGCTGGGTAATCCTCCCGCCGTGTTGGTCTCATCGGTTGCGTTGCGCGCCAAGCAGACTGCGGGCTACGTCGAGCGCGGGACCGGAGTTCCCCTCGTCGTGACCGACGGCATCCAGGAGACGTCCGCCGGAGACCTGGAAGATCGAGACGATCCCGAGGCGCACCGACTGTTCACCGAGATCTTCTACCGGTGGCATACCGGAGATCTGGATGCGGCCGCGCCGGGCGGAGAAAGCGGGCGGGCAGTATTGGCGCGCTACGTTCCGGTGCTCGACGAACTGCGTGGACAGTACCTGGGTGACGACACCGCCGGAGACGTCGTCGTCGTGAGCCACGGGGCCGCAATTCGATTGGTCGCGGCGGCCCTCACCGGTGTCGACGGCACCTTCGCCGCTGACAACCATCTCGACAACACCCAGACCGTCGAGCTGTTGCCGCAGCCCGACGGTGGCTGGGCATGCGCCAAGTGGGGCACGTTCCTGCCTCCCTTCGAGGGCAAGGGCAGCGACAAGGCAGACAACCCGATCAGCTGATCGCTGGATGGCCGATCGCTGGGTTGCCGGTTGCTGAGTTGGCGCTCGACGGGTCCTTGGCCGACGAGATCAGCTCGGTCAGAGCCGCTGTCACCCGGTGATCCGACGCCCCGGTCAACGAGCTCCACGAATGACCGTCTGCAGCGACAGCGGAGGTGGCGACGATCCGTCCGGCGCGGGTATCGAACAGGGCCACCGGCCGCCCGGCCCCGCGCCGAGTCCCATGCCTGCGGGTCACGGCCGTGATCTCGGTCCTGCCCGCGCACGTGGCCATGGCCGAGGCCAGAGTGCGGGCCCGGTCGTCGGCAATTCCGATGCTGCGTAGACGGGAAGCGGTGCCGCCCACGTCGGACGGTGCCGCGTCGAGTGCTTCGGCCAGTAGGTCGGTGGGCGCGTTGATGCTGCCGGGATCGAACGGCGGTGCCGATCCCAGCGACGAGACGAGGTCGCGGGCCGGATCCCCGGCGATGACCCGCAGGGTGACGATGTTCTCTCGCCGTACCGCCGACACCGCGATGGTGTCGTCGGATGCGATGCAGATCCGAGCCACGGGGACGGTGTCGCCCTCGAACTGTCGCGCCGAGACGTACCAGCGGGGTTGTTCCAGCACCCGCAGCCACTGGCGAACGTCCGGGTGGACCGCGGAGCCGTCCCACAGTCCTGCCGCCGCGAGGGCATGACGGCCGCGGTCGACAGCACGGTCGCGGGCTTTCGCGTCGTCGAAACGTGGGAAGACGTCGAGCACGACGGGCAGTTCGGCAATCGAGAGCTCGTCGACCAGGAGATCCATCTCGTCGACACCGAGTGCGGCACTCGGCAGTGTGTGGCCCACCGGCACAGTTCCCAAGTCGATCACCGGCCGTTCTCACTGATGTTGTCGAGGGCTCGGTTGTGGAGGGCTGGGTCGTGGAGGGCTGGGTCGTGGAGGGCTGGGCGGTGGTGTGCTGGGTTGTTGTTGAGGGCTGGGTCGGGCAAGTCCGGGTCGGCTCCGATGACCGACGGTGCCACCGTGCGGCCGTCGGCGAAGTGCTCGAACTGTTTCAGGTATTCCGGGGTGTCGTGTTCGTCGTCGTCCTGCGCTCGTGTTCCTGACGCAGGCGCAGCACCGGCTCCGGTTCCGCGCTGAGCGAGACCACCCTCGGCTGCGGTCGGTGCGCCGATTGTGGTGGCAGGGCTGCTCTGTACTGCACCCGTGAGCGCCGATCCACCGCCGAGGGGACTCGACGCCGAACCGGCCATTGCCAGTCCTCCGCCCACGCTGCTTCCGCTCGGTCCGCCGTACGCCACCGGACGGGTGGATGCCGGCCCGACGGCGGGAGATCCTGAACCGCCCGGTGCGAAGGTGTGGCCGATGCCGGCCCCGGGTCCACTCGGCTGCGTCGTCGAGACCAGATTCGATGCCGCGGAGGCCACCGTGGACACGCCCGTTCCGGCGATCGAGGTGGCGGCACTGCCGAGCTGCCCGGCGGCGGCTGCGACGCCGGGGTTCTGCGTCGCGGCCATCAGGCCACCGAGCGCAGCCTGGACCGGCGACGTCATCAGCGCACCGTTGGCGAATTTGCCGAGACCACTGCCGGATTCGGACACGATGGCGGGCGCATGATCGAACGTCGTCTTGGCAATCAGGTGCGAGGAGACCAGCTCGAAACCCTCCATGACCATGGCCGCGCGGATGTCGAGCAATCGATCTGCGACCTCGGATGCCTCGTAACTTCCGTTCAGCGCACCGCCGGTCGACGCAGCCGTGACCTTGGCAGCTTGCACCGCACCGATCTCGACGAGCGACGGCATGGTGGCCAGCGCGACGCCGTACGAGGTCCCCGCGGCGGGCGCTTCGATCGACAATGCCGCCGCCTTCAGTGCGGTGGCTCCGGTCCACGTGGCGAACCGGGCGAGGGCGGCTTGGGCGAGGAGAGCCGACTCACCCTCCCAGCCCGCGGTCAGAGCTGTCGTGATCGCGGCGATGCTCACCGAGGCCTCGGTGAAGGCCGCGGCCACCGAACCCCAGGCCCCGCCTGCGACATGTAGAGGCACCGGTCCGGGCCCCAACAGTCGCGTCGAATTCCCTGTCGCAGTTCGTGGTAGCCACACCACACCTGTCACACCGAGCGTCATTGTCCAGCCCCCATGATGTTCGAGCCCCCGTGTCGTATTCGAAACCGCTGCCGGTCGATGTGTGCGTCAGATACCGGCGAGCCCCGGCAGGCCCCCGGCGGTGTCGTCGTCGGTGGTCAGGTAGTCCGCGGCCTGCTTGCGTAGTTCCTCGGCGGCCCGGTGTAGCTCCGAAATGCCCTGAGCTGCAGCAGGACCGAAGGTATCGGCCGCGGTGGCGAAGAAGCTGTCGGTCAAGAGCGACACCTCGTCGGTGCCGGGCGGTAACGGCCGAACAGGAAGTGCCGTTGCGGTGACGGCGGCCTGCAATCGGGCAGCGACCGCATCGAGTTCCGAGGCAGCGAGCTGCAGAGCCACCGGATCGACTTTGATGACGGTCATGAGCACGCTCCCTGCGATCGACGAACTGGGCTGTCGGTAGGTAGGACGCCGCCGTGCCCGGATCGGTTCCATCGATGCCGGAAAGAATTCAGAAAGACTTCTGTGCCACCGAATCGATCGTCCACAGCGAGCCTCGGCGATGGATCGAGGTGCGCGTCAACGGCGCGACGTCGACCCGCCAGAACGAGCCGACCGGTGCCGCCAGCACCAGCACGACCGCCGCCCTGATCACCGAGGGCGCGGTCACGGCCAGCGTGCGGCCCGGCGTCGAACCGACCTCATCGAGCCACGTCCGGACGCGAGCAAACAACGCCTCCAGAGATTCACCGCCCGGTGGTGTGAATGCCGGGTCGCCGAGCCAGGCCATCGCGTCGGCGTCGGGCAGATCGGTCATCTCGAGACCGGCCCACCGGCCGTACGCGACGTCGGCCAACGCGGGTTCGACGGCGACATCGGTGCCGAAGATCTCGGCAGTGGATCGGGACCGCAGCTCCGGGCCGGACACCACTCGGTCCGCACGCGGAAAGTCGGTCACCTCGGTCAGTGCGCGCACACCCGCTTCGTCGAGTGGCTCGTCGGCAGGAAAGCGGCCCGAGCGCATTGCATCGGTCCTGGCGTGGCTCACCAACATCAGGCGGGTCGCAGGCTCTGTCACCGCGCCATTGTGGCATCGGACGGTGTTCTTTCGAGGACAGTGATTGACACAGAGTCGAACGCGGTGCCACAGTGCGCAGGTAAGACGCGATGTACGCAGGTAATCCGGTGAAAATCCGGAACGGTTGCGCCACTGTGATCGACGTCGGGCAGATGTCCGAATTCGAGAGCCAGAAAACTCGTACATCGCATGGCCGTCCCTTCATCTTCGAAGGGACTACGGGACGCACAATCCCAGGAGGACACCCCTATGGCAATACTTCATGCACCCAGTAACACGACGGAATCGGCGGCACTGGCCGTCATCGTCGCCGCGACGATACTGCTCGCGTTCGTCGTGCTCTACCTCGTCGGATTCGACCAAGGCGCGATCTCTCGCAGTGGCATGTACATGCACGAACTCATGCACGACGGCCGCCACCTGCTGGGCCTGCCATGCCACTGACCGGGACATTCGTTCAACTGCTGGTGCGAGGTCTGCTCGCCGGTCTCGTTGCGGGACTGCTCGCCGGCGGAGTTGCCTTCGTCCTCGGTGAACCGCACGTCGATTCGGCCATCTCCATCGAAGAAGCAGCGGGCGAGGCACACCACGCCGACTCCGATGCGCCTGCTGCGCACTCGCACGGAGACGAGGACGCCCTCGTCAGTCGCGACGGCCAACGCGTCGGACTGTTCCTCGCCACCGGACTCGCCGGACTCGCACTCGGCGCGATCTTCGCGTCGGTACTGCACTATGCCCGACGGTTCAGCTCGCTTCCGGGCTCGATCCTCGCACTCCTCGGAGCCGGGGTCGGATGGCTGGCAATAGAAGCAGTGCCGTTCTTCAAGTACCCGGCCAACCCACCGGCCGTCGGGGACCCGGAGACGATCACCCAGCGCACGTGGCTGTGGTTGGCGTCGGTCATTCTCGGTCTGCTGGCTGTCGGCGTCGCAATCTACGTGGCGAAGGCGGTGGCGTCCCAGTCGTCGCCAGCAGTCCGTGTCGGTGCTCCGACGGTGGCGTTCCTGGTGATCGTCGGCATCGGCTACGCACTGCTGCCGGGCGTCAACGAAGTGGGTTCGGATTTCCCGGCAACACTGCTGTGGGAATTCCGACTCTCGTCACTGGCCACGCAGGCAACCTTGTGGCTGGCTCTGGGACTGGGCTTCTCGTTCCTCACCGATCGCGCAATGCGTCCGGTTCGCCGAGAGGCAGTTGCGGCTTAACCCTGTTTTGCCCGCCTCCAGGTTGGGATCAATGCGCCTTTGTTGCAGTCTGACCGACTGAAACCCACATTGATCCCAACCGGGGGTGGCATTACGGGGGTGGGGGGTGGCGTTCCGGGGGGCGAGTGCGATCAGCCGAATCCCAGTTGATGCAGGCGTTCGTCGTCGATGCCGAAGTGATGGCCGATTTCGTGCGCGACGGTGATGGCGATTTCGCGTCGAGCCTCGTGTTCGTCGTCGACCATGTCGAGGATCGGTTTGCGGTAGATCGTGATGACGTCGGGCAAGTGGCCGCTGTATTCGTAGCGTTCGGTCAACGCGATGCCCTCGTACAACCCGAGGATGTCCTCGGTGGGGTGTTCCTCCTCGACGAGGACGACCACGTTGTTCATGAAGTCGGTGAGTTCTCGCGGCAGGGTGTCGAGAGCGTCCGACACTGCTTCCTCGAAGTCGACGCGGGTCATGTGGGTGGGGATGTCAGCCTCCGGTGGTGATCGGAGCGGCACCGGGCAGAGGAGTCGGGAGCGCGCGGCCGTCGGGGGCTGCGGGAGGCGGCACGGGCGCTGCACCGTTGATGAGGATGTCGCCCTTCGCACTGCCGACGATGGTCGCGAATCCACCGGAGTCGAGTTCCTTGCCCACCGAGCAAGTCACCTGACGGCTACCGGCGAGCCAGCTCGAGACGTCGATGGTGTCCCAGAACAGCGTCAGCGTCTTGTCCCGCAAGGCGTTCTCCGAGCCGAGGTACCCGTTGACGGCGTCGGTGCAGGTCTGCTCCAGATATGCGTCCTGGTCGCCTTCCGACGGGTGATCGCCGGGGAACTGTTGCGTGAGGTTGATCACCGAGGCCACCTCGAACGCGTGAGGAGTCGAGCATTCCACCGGGTCGGCAGGCACGTTCTGGTTGATTCCGATGCACGTGCCCGTCGGCCACACCTTGGACTGGTCCTGCTCGAGGATCGAGCCGGTCATCTCGAGCAGCGCACCGGTGTTCGACGGCATCTGCACCCCGCACCGCAGCGTGCGCTCGCCCTTGGCCCATCCGGCCTGGCTGGGAAACATCAGGCCGACGCCGTAGCGGCCGTTCGGGTCGAACTTGGCACCGACGTAGCCGTCGACGGCGGCGTTGCAGTGCTCGTCGCGCAGTTCACCGAAACGAATTGCTCCCGGATACGGCGCTCCGGGGCCGAATTCCATGCCGGGGTAGACACTCATGTCGATGTCGCGGGCCACCTCGAAGCGGTGGGCGTCGGCACACGGCACTTCGGTGAGGTCCTGACGATCGGTCTCGGGATCGTCGGTGGGCGTCCACTGCAGGCACACGCCCGGGTCGGCGGCACCGAAGGACTTCGCGGACACCGGGCCTGCGGTGGCGGGGCCACTGGCCGTCGAATGCGTGGTGATCTTCTCGGGAGTCGAGAATCCGCCGGACAGGAACACCGTTGCCCCCGCAGCCAGGACTGCACCGACGGCCACCATGGCGAGGCCGCGTCGAGCAGTGGTGGCCGAGAGAGTTCTCCGACTCTCGCTCGTCGTGGGGTCTGGTTCTGTAGCGGACATCGCCCTCCATCATGCCCGAGTATGTTCGGTCGACATGAGCGACCCAACGGGTGACGACGACCTCAGTGAGCTGGCCGGTCGACTGTTCGCAATGGCACGTACCGGTGACGCCGTCGGTCTGGCGAGTTACGTCGACGCCGGAGTTCCGGTGAATCTGCACAACGAGTCGGGGGACACCCTGCTGATGTTGGCCGCGTATCACGGCCACGCCGATGCGGTACGGGTGCTGGTCGAACGCGGTGCCGATGTGAACAAGGCCAACGACAAGGGTCAGAGCCCACTCGCGGGTGCCGTGTTCAAGGGCGAGGACGAGGTGGTGCGGCTGCTCGTCGACGGCGGAGCCGACCCACACGGTGGCCACCCGTCGGCGATCGACGCAGCCACGATGTTCGGACGCGAGGATTACCTGGGCTTGCTCGGCAAGTAAGGTTTGCACTCGTGATCGACCTGAAATTGCTTCGCGAGAACCCCGACGCAGTGCGCGCCTCGCAGCGCACCCGAGGCGAGGACCCCGCTCTCGTCGACGCTCTTCTGGACGCCGACGCCTCTCGCCGCGCCGCTGTGCTGGCCGGGGATCAGCTGCGTGCCGAGCAGAAGACGCTGGGCAAGAAGGTCGGCAAGGCTTCGGCCGAGGACCGTCCCGCGCTGCTCGCCGGGGCATCGGAACTGGCCGCCAAGGTCAAGGCAGCGCAGGCAGCCGAGGCCGAGGCCGACGCAGCTCTCGACACGGCTCACCGGGCGATCTCCAACATCGTCGAGGAGGGAACGCCCGCGGGTGGCGAGGACGACTTCGTGCTGCTCGAGACCGTCGGCGAGATCCCCGAATTCGACTTCGAGCCGAAGGACCACCTCGAACTCGGCGAATCGCTGAACCTGATCGACATGGAACGCGGAGCCAAGGTGTCGGGCTCACGCTTCTACTTCATGACCGGCTACGGCGCGTTGCTGCAGCAGGGGCTGCTTCAGCTCGCCGCGCAGAAGGCCGTCAAGAACGGCTTCACGATGATGATCCCGCCGGTGCTCGTGCGGCCGGAGATCATGTCGGGAACCGGCTTCCTCGGCGCACACGCAGACGAGATCTACCGCCTCGAAGCCGACGACCTGTACCTCGTCGGAACCTCCGAAGTTGCTCTCGCGGGCTACCACTCGGGCGAGATCATCGACCTCGCCGACGGCCCGAAGCGCTACGCCGGCTGGTCGTCGTGCTTCCGTCGTGAAGCAGGCAGTTACGGCAAGGACACCCGCGGCATCATGCGCGTCCATCAGTTCGACAAGATCGAGATGTTCTCGTACATCAAGCCCGAGGACGCGGCGGCCGAGCATCGGAAGCTGCTGCAGTACGAGAAGGAAATGCTCGCCGCAGTCGAACTGCCCTACCGTGTCATCGACACCGCAGGCGGAGACCTCGGGTCCTCGGCCGCGCGCAAATTCGACTGCGAAGCATGGGTCCCCACGCAGAAGGCCTACCGCGAGCTCACCTCGACCTCGAACTGCACGACATTCCAGGCCCGACGCCTCGGTGTGCGATACCGCGACGAGAACGGCAAGCCTCAGACCGCCGCAACCCTCAACGGCACCCTCGCCACCACGCGGTGGATCGTGGCGATCCTCGAAAACCACCAGCAGGCCGACGGCACCGTCCGGGTCCCCGAGGCCCTCGTGCCTTTCGTCGGAACCGATGTCCTGAAGTAATTCTCGATCAGGCGATGTCGCCGATGCAGTAGCCCTCGCCGCCTATCGCCAGCAGGAACGTGCGGTTCTGGTACGCCCCCGAGGAGTCGATGACGTCCGCATTGACCTGTGTGTAGACCCCGTTCTGGGCCGTCACGAACACGCTTTCGGGATCGAACGAGGTGATGCTCGGCAGGATTGCCGGGTTGTCGGCCAGAGGTGGGGCAGTGGGAGACCCGGTGCCGTTCGGATCCCACGTGCCGCGGCTGTCGCACACCAACGGGTAGGTCTCCTCGACGTCGCCCCGATTGACGGGGATACCGGCGATGCGTCCCAGATAGCGATCGACGGTGTACACCGCGTCCGTCGCGTCGAACACCGGTGTCGTGCCCGTGGGATAGACGTTGGGGCAGGCGTAGCCGGACGCGATCTCGCTGCGCTTGATGGCGACCGTTGCGGTGGGTCCGGTCCACGTCACCGCGTATTGACCGTCGACCGCGGGAGCCGCGACCGCAGCGAGGATGGCGCCGGTGTCGAAATACATCGTCGGAATGTCGGTCGGCGGCACAGTCCAGCACCTCGCGGTGACGACACCTATTCCGCCGCCGGTGAGATCGTTGACGAACGGCCGTAGCGCTGACGCGGCCGCAGGATTTCCGGGGGCTTCGCCGACGGGCGGACCTGGTGGGATGGGCGGCGGTGCCGGGGTGGTGGCCGTGGGCTCTGGGGTGCTCGGCTCGGCGGCATTCGCCGACTCGGCGGTGGACTCGGCACTGCCGCTGGACGGGGCTGCGGCCTGATCGGATGGGATCCCGACCGTGGAATCGCAGGCACCGACCAGCGCAATCATTGCGATCAGCGGCAGCGCGGTTCGGCCGACTCGGCTGCGCCGCGGTGAAGCCGCTCTGTTCTTCACGTGAATTCTCTCCCCCGTAGCTTCTCGAACTGCGCACGACCCGACCGCGCTCCTGGCCGGACCTTTCTCCGACCCCGTCCACCGACTACGCTAACCGACTGTGGAACCCGTCTACCGATCAGTCATCGGCATCGCACGCACAGTGTTCGCGTTCGAGGGCCTGAAGTTCGAGGTAGAGGGCGAGGACAACATCCCGGCTACCGGTGGCGCGGTCATCGCCGTCAACCACACCGGATACATGGACTTCACCTACGCCGGGCTGCCGCCGCGGCGAGTGAAGCGATACATCCGCTTCATGGCCAAGAAGGAAGTCTTCGACAACAAGATCTCCGGCCCCATCATGCGTGCGCTCAAGCACATCCCCGTCGACCGCGGTGCCGGTGCGCAGTCGTACAAGGCGGCCGTCGACAGTCTGCGCAAGGGCGAACTCGTCGGCGTGTATCCCGAAGCCACCATCAGCCGGAGCTTCGAGATCAAGGAATTCAAATCCGGTGCTGCTCGGATGGCCATCGAGGCCGGCGTCCCCATCATCCCGACGGTCATCTGGGGCGCACAGCGCGTGTGGACCAAGGGCTACCCGAAGCGATTGGGCCGCACCAACACTCCGATCTCCATTGCCGTGGGTGAACCGATCGCGCCGGTCGGGCCGCCGAACGAACTGACCGACAAGCTGCGGTCGGTCATGCAGAAGATGCTGCTCGAGCTTCAGGAGGGCTACCACCACGAGCCCGGCGCGTACTGGGTTCCGGCCCGACTCGGCGGCAGCGCCCCGACCCTGGAGGAAGCCGACAAGCTCGACGCCCAGGATCTGGCGGCACGCGCAGCCAAGCGCGTCGAGTAGTCGGCGGGCATGAACCTCCGCGGTGAACGGGTCGTGTTGCGGCCGATCACCGCCGAGGACGTGCCGGAGCTACGCCGAATACTGCACACCCCCGAGGTGCATGCGCGGTGGGGTGACGAGGACGCCGACGAGAACTGGCCGTTCGACAACCCTGAAGAGACTCGCCTGGTTGTCGAATTGGGCTCCGCAACAGTGGTTTGATTCAATACGGCGAAGAGACCGACCCGATGTACCGGCACGCGTCGATCGACATCTTCCTCGATCCGGCGGTGCACGGTCGCGGCATCGGGAAGGACGCGGTAGGCACGCTGGTGCGGTACCTCACTGTCGATCTCGGTCATCACCGCCTGGTGATCGATCCGGCCGCCGACAACGCGGTAGCGATAGCCTGTTACAGCGCAGTCGGTTTCGAGCCTGTCGGGATCATGCGCAAGTACGAGAAGGGACCGGACGGCTGGCACGACAGTCTGCTGATGGACCTGATCGTCGAATAGCTGACATGTTCACGCGTTCGGGGGGAGAGTCAGGCGGAAACGTGCCCCCGAAGGCCCTGCGAGGCAGACGAGTTCGCCGCCGTGGGCGCGCGCCAGTGTCCGAGCGATCGACAGCCCCAGTCCGACGCCACCGGACGCTCGGTCACGGGCAGAGTTCAGCCTGACGAGTCGCTCGAAGATGCGCTCACGGTCTGCCTCTGCGACACCCGGTCCTTCGTCGTCCACGATGATGAATGCGCGGGTGTCCCGGCCGACCGCTACCCGAATCGTGCCGCCGGACGGGGTGAAGCGACCGGCATTGTCGAGCACGTTCGACAGGATCTGTTCGATGCGTCCGACGTCCACTCGAACCGGAACCGGTTGCGCCGCATCGACATCGAACCGAATGTCCGGCATCAGCAGAGCTGCTCGCTCCACTGTGCGGCGGGTGATCTCGACGAGATCGATATCGGTTGCATCGAGATCCGACGTGCTCTCCGCACGAACGGAATCGAGCATGTCGCCCACCAATCGTGACGCCCTGCTCGATTCCCCGACCAGCAACTCGCTCCAGCGCGCGACTCGATCAGGACGATGCTCGGCATCGCGCTGCAGCGACTGCGCCAGTGCCGATATACCCGCGACCGGAGTGCGCAGCTCGTGTGCGGCGTCGGCCAGAAAGCGCCGCATGTCCTCCTCGGCGAGCCTGGCCGTGCGTGCGGCCGAGGCCTCGCGTCGTTCGGCGTCCTCGAGGGCGTCGAGCATCTCGTCCACGGCAGAGGCCGTGCGGCCGAGGTCGGTGTTCGGTTTGGTGGGAAGAAGTCGTCTACCCCTGTCGCCATTCGTGATTCGACGTGCGACCGATGTCATCGAGTCCAGCGGGGACAGTGCTCGCCGCACGGCAAAGGTCAGTGCAGCGGCGGCCAGCAACAACGTGACAGCACCTGCCCCCAGCATCAGAATGCGAAGTTGTCGCCGAACATCGGCGATGGCGGTGGTATCGCCGAGCAGAGACAGCGTCGAACCGTCGGGCAACGGTTCGGTGACCTCGAACGAATCGGACGGCAGCGCAGGAGGATCGGGCGGACCGGGAGGGCTGGGAGCCCTCGACTGGCCCGCAGGCGGAGCCGGGTTGGCAGGCCGGATGTCCGGCTCGGGTGGTCCACTGCCGGGAGCGCCGTACACCGTGCCGTCCGCGGCCGTGACGCGAACTCTGATGGCGTCACCCTGCAGGGCCTGCACCAGATCCTCGGATCCGACGCCGCTCTGCACGAGCTCGACAGCCCGAGTGGCCCGGTCCGACAACCGCGCTTCCAGGTCACGCCGAAGCTGCTGACCGAGAACGACATCCACGGACGAGCCGACAATCACCAGTAGAGCCGCGAACAACACGACGACGGTGGCGACCACCCGCATCCGGAGCGAGGGGGTGGGCGTGCGCTTCACTGCGGAGCCCGCAATGCATAACCCAGGCCGCGGACGGTATGGATCAACCGCGGCCCATGCGCTTCCATCTTGCGACGCAACGCACTGATGTGAACTTCCACCAGGTTCCCGTCGTACGCGCCGTAGCCCCAGACCGATTCGAGGATGGAGGTTTTGGAGACTGTGCGGCCGCGCTGCGCGACGAGAAACGTGGCCAAGCGGAGCTCGGTCGCCGTCAGATCGAGAACCTGACCCGCCCGAGTGACCACTCCGGCGGGCTCGTCGACCAGGAGATCACCGACCTGGACCGCGTCGGAAGAACGACCGCGGCGGCGCAATACGGATCTAGCGCGGGCAACTACCTCGTCGAGTTGGAAAGGCTTGACCACATAGTCGTCGGCACCATCGCCGAGCCCGCGCAACCGGTCGGCCAGCTGGTCTTTCGCAGTGACCATGATGATGCCCGCATCGCTGCTCTGCCGGACGACGCCGATGAGATCGAAACCGTCTCGCGCACCGGGAAGCATGATGTCGAGGATCACCACATCGGGACGAAAGCCGGCCATCGTGGTCTCGAAGTCGTCGCCGTCGGGCAGGGACACGGCGGTGAATCCCGCGTCCTCGAACGCCGCGAGCAGCGCTTCCCTGATGGGCAGCGAATCCTCCACCACCATCACCCGGGGAGCGGAACTGTATGTCATCCCTCGATTGTCACCCACCAGCTGAAGTGATCCTGAAGATGCGCCCAGCTTCAGGGTGACTTCAGCTAACGGCGGCAGTGTCGGTGACAGACCGAAACGAACGACGCAGTCCGAACAAGGAGTGAACGTGAACGATCAGACCCAACCGATTCCCGCCGCATCGAACCCCGAGCCCACCCCGAGCGCCCAGGCAACTCGGGAGAACAAGCCCAAGCGGTGGAAGGGACGGGTGCCGCTCGCAGCGACCGCAGCAGCCGGACTTGCCCTAGGAGCCCTGGTGACCGCGGCGGTGTTCGCAGCAACCGGACCCGACGTCTCGCCAGGCGTGTCCACCGTGGCGTCCTCATCTGCCCTCGGGCAGCGAACCGACGGTGGTGGCGTTGTGGATGCATCGGAGGTGCCTGCGGCTCCCGATTCCGGTGACGGATCGACGGTTCCCGCGGTTCCGACCCCACCGGGTGATGGCGCAACACCACCGGCACCGGGTGACGGCGCAACGCCGCCTGCCCCGCCCGCGGGTGGTCCGGGCAAGGGCGGACCGGCCGATGGTGGTCCGGGTAAGGGTGGGCCGGGCGCAGGTGGCCCCGGTGGTGCTGTGTGCGCTCCGGCCGATGGTGCGACGCCTCCTGCGCCGCCGGCTCCGGCCGATGGCGCGACTCCGCCCGCGCCGCCTGCTCCCGCTGACGGTGCGACGCCTCCTGCGCCGCCGGCTCCGGCCGATGGCGCGACTCCGCCCGCGCCGCCTGCTCCCGCTGACGGTGCGACGCCTCCCGCGCCGCCTGCTCCCGCTGATGGTGCGACCCCTCCCGCTCCGCCGGTAGCTCCCTCGGGTTCCTGAGCCCAATCTCTTCCAGCCCCGCACCGTGTTCTCGGTGCGGGGCTGGTGTGTTTGTGTGGGGCTGGAGTGTGTTTTGCGTGGGGTTCAGGCGATGTGGGGGCCGGCTCGGGCGTGGGATTGTCGGGGTTGTCGGTAGGGGTCGACGGTGGCCGGTGGCACGAACCAGGGGTGCTGGTCGGCGGCGATGAACACTTCCCAATCGCTGTGGTGGATGAGTCGGTGGTGGAATCCGCAGAGTAGGACGAGGTTGTTCATGTCGGTGGGGCCGCCGTCGGCCCAGTGCCAGATGTGGTGGCCTTCGGTCCAGGCGGCGGGTTTTCCGCAGCCGGGGAACGCGCAGCCGTGATCGCGGGCAGTCAACGCGCGTTTCTGTTTCGCGGTGACGGTGCGTGCGGTGCGGGCGAGGTTGAGTGGGTTGCCGTTCTCGTCCATGACGATGGCGGTGAGTAGGCAGTCGCAGGCGAGTTGGCGGGAGGTGTTGCGGGAGAGAGGGTCCCATCCACGGTAGCCATCCGACCGACGTGCCGTCACCGAACAGGTCACGATACGCACCGCGATTCGCGCCAGGGTCACGATCTACACCCTCACCGTCACTCCGGCTATCACCCTCGTTGCTGTCATCTCGTTCGTGTCGGTCGTGTCGGTCGTGTCGGTCGTGTCGGTCGGCGAAGTCGGGATCGGGTTCGGTTGTGGCGCGGGTCTTCTCGTCGTCCGTGATGTCGTTGTCGGCGTTCAGGTTGCCGCGGAGGTCGGTGAGGTCCTGCAACCGGATGTGCAGGTTGACGTGTGGCTTTTCGCCGCCTTCGGTGGGCCTGTTGCTGGAGGCGAGGTAGCGGTCGAGGATGTGCCCGAAGGCGTCGGCTCTGCGCTTGGCGGGACTGCGATCGTCTGAGGTGCCGTCGGCGGCGGGGTGGGGTTCGGTCAGGGGGAGAGTGCGGTGAGTAGCTTCTCGCCGGTGACGGCATCGAAGTCGCCTTTGAGCACCAGGCGCCCGTTCAGGGTTGTGGAGGCGAAGAGTTCGTTGCGGTCGGTGTCCTCGGCGGGTGGTTTGTCGTTGCCGAAGCTGTCCTGCAACCTGGTGATGGCTGCGCGGATGCGGCTGGTGCGGGCTTCGGGTCCGGTGGCGGCGGCGATCAGAGCTTTACGTGCGACATCGCGACCCTCTTGGGGGAGGTTCTTCGGGGGTGTTTCGGCGAAGGTGAGGATCAGGGCGGCGTGGTCGACGGACATGACGCCGGTGTTCACGGCGTCGGCGATGTCGGGGAAGTTCTTCATGCCGCGGGCGAGGGCGACGATCTTGTTGGCTTTGGACGGTGAGAGCAGGGTGGTGGAGGTGAGCCAGCCGGCGGGTCCGGGGAACCCGAGTTTCTCTCGGCTGACGCGGGTGTCGATGTCGGCGACAAGGGCAATCCGTCGTGCTTCGAGCAGTTGGATCCGGTGGGAGACCGCGGCGGCGTCGGCGAGGAGTTCTGCCTCGCTCAGTTGCCAGATCTCCGTTGTCATGGATCAAGTGTATCGAACGGGTGTTCGATGCGCAATGATGATCGAATCGAAAACTATTGCCATGCATAAGGATTCGTGAAGTCTAACCTGTCGGTGCTCTGTGATATCGGCCCGCCACGCAGTCGAACGAACTGGTAGGTCAATCCGTCGTATCGTCGGAAGAGCTTGGATCAGCTTCTTGCGCAACGGTTTCCAGCTCGGTTCGGTACTGTGCCCACCATGCTTCGTTGCCGTCGGCCATGTTCTCGTTGCC
Source organism: Rhodococcus sp. 1R11 (assembly GCF_004563845.1). Lineage (NCBI taxonomy): Bacteria > Bacillati > Actinomycetota > Actinomycetes > Mycobacteriales > Nocardiaceae > Rhodococcus > Rhodococcus sp. 1R11. The sequence goes on from NZ_SPNG01000006.1 coordinate 294,519, forward strand.
ATGACGCATTCCGACGGTCTGGTCGATGAGTTCGCGCACGATGTCTTGCGTGCCCCGCGTGCCGGTTGGTTTCTGCAATCATCTGGACCAGGACTCGGTGCAGCGTCACTTCTTGCTTCTCCACCGGCCAGTGCAGGACGCGTCCGAACGAGTCGAGTTCGTGGGCGTCGATGGTCTTGTCGGAGTGTTCCCAGGCCTTTCGGTACAGAGCGACAATGGATTCCGACGATTCTTCGGCGGTGGCCCACATGTCGGAGTTAGGCCGGGCCGTGCCTTCTGCTTCCAATTTCGCGAAAGGAGCTGGGAATTCGCGACCGAATGTGAGGCCGAAGTAGCCGTATTCGACGATGGCGAGGTGCTTGACCAGCCCGAGGAGGTTGGTTCCGGTCGGCGTCATCGGTCGCCGCTTCTGGTATTCGGTGAGGCCGTCGAGTTTCCACAGCATGTTCTGGCGAGCGATCCGAAGGTATTGGTGCAGCTCGTCTTTCATGTCGTTCAGCTTGTCGATGCGTGCCATACGAGGGCTGCGGCCAGTGCGCCGAGTCCGTTGAGCGACCAGTGCAGGGCAATGGGCGCGATGAGACTTCCGCTGCGGCTGCGTAGCCACGTGAAGACGACCCCGGCGGCGGCGGTCGCGACGACAGCGAGTGCGATCCCGACGATCTGTCCGAACAACCCGCCACCGAGAAATCCGCTGAGCCCCACGTTTCCTGCGGTCAGGCCGAGCGAGGATGCAATGTGCCACAGACCGAAGAGCAGGGACCCTGCCGCGAAGACTCCGCGTGCGCCGTAGACGCGGCCCAACGTGCCGTGCAGTACCCCACGGAACGCGAGTTCTTCCGGAATGACCGTCTGCAGCGGGATGACGATCATCGAGGCGACCAGCGCCGCGGAGATGGTGGCGTAGCGATCGGCCATGAAGAAGGGCCGCGTCATCGGCAGCAAGGCACCGATGGCGATGACGGTCAGGACGATGCCGACGGCACCGAGTGCGTAGAGCGAACCCGTCTTCCACTGCTTCGGTGACAGTCCCAGCTCGGCCCATCCGAGTCCGCGACGGTTCGACAGGATCACCAGGAGAACCGCGGCGATCGGAACCGTCGCGATACTCGCCCACACCGTGGTGAAGTGTGCGATGAGGTTGGTGCCCACGAGCACGAGAACGACAATGGCGACGTCGAGGTAGGCGCGGACGGCCCGTCGGGGTGCCACGCTCCCGGCTGGATTGACGGCAAGCATTGGATCGAGTGTACCGGCGTCAGCTGATAACACTCGGAGAATCGAGGCTTCTGTCGAGGCCCTTGCGGTCGTAGAGCAGGGTGAACGCCAGGCCGAACACGAGCCCGATGAGTAACCCGAGAGACGTCATACCCACCGAGTGCAGCAGGCCGGCGTCAGGGGAGGCATTGAAATACAGGATCGAGCGAGTTCCGAGGAAGATCTGATGCATCGGCTCGAACTGCGCCAGCCACGTGAAGATCGGCGCGCTCGCCTCGAGGGGAATCGTGCCGCCCGAGGACGGCAGCGCCAGGATGATGAAGACGACCAAATTGATCAGCAACCCTGCTGTGCCGAACGCCGACATCACCGCGAGCGCTGTGAATCCGACGGCGGTGATCGCGAACGCGCCGTACATCCACAGGGTCCACGCGTGGGTGATTGGCATGCTCAGCAGATGGCTGATCAGTAGGTACAGGCCGGATACGAGCATGGCGAGAACGAACATCACCAGCCACTTGACCAACAGCGTCTGGAACCGGCTGATCCGGGTGGGTCCGCGGTGGATGTACTTCGGGCCGATTTCGGTCGGTGTGAACCCCAGCAGTCCGTCGACGAGCGTGCTGACAATGGTCGCACCGGTGAATCCCGCCAAGACCAACAGCAGCGCGTAGTAGAACGCTGACAGGCCACCGCCGGTACCGTCGGGCAGTGGATCGTGCTGGGCAACAATCACATTGATCGGCTGCGCCAACGTCAGTGCGCTCGCACCGGCCAGAGGTGTGTCGCCGAGCTGCTGGCGAACCTGATCGGTGATCTGTTCGCCTACGGTCTGATTCACCGACTCGAATGCAGGAGTGGCCACTCCGGTCACGAGCGACATCCCGAAGCTGCCCGCCCGCGGATTGGTGTAGACCGTGATGATGGGCTTCTCTATATCGCCGGGAATGATGCTGCCCTCGGCCAGGATTCCCATTCTCTTGGTGAAATCGCTGGGGATGACGATGGATCCGTAGACCTCGGCCGTCGACAGCAACGATTCGGCCTGCGCAGGGCCGACCTGGCGGAAAGCGACCTTCTCGGAGTCGACGTTCTGAATCAAACCGTCGACGATGTCGTTGCCGATATTGCGTTGCTCACCCGCGAGCGTGTCGCCCTCGTCCTGGTTGACGATCGCGATGGGCAGATCGTGCAAGTTGCCCCGCGGATCGAGAACGCCGCCCAGATACAGGGCCGCGAGGAACGACATCAACGCCGAGACGACAAGGATCGGAGCGAGCCAAAAACGAGGCGAACGAAGGACGTCGGCCATCGACCGAGGGGTTCTGTCGGAGGTCACCGGATCAGTGTCGCAAGTTCGGCTCCCATGTGCGCGGTAGTTCGACCCCTGCTACGACTTCGGAGTGGAACCTGCGGAACGACCGCTGGCCCCGTCGTTCTCATCGAGGGACCGGAAGAATGCACGCTCATCGAGGGACCGGAAGAATGCACGCCGGACGGTGGCGGCCAGGGCGGCCCGTCGTCGGTCATGGTCCGTCTCGGGCTCACTGCGGTCGGCGGTGTGAATGGTGGCCGCAGGAATTATTGGATTTCTGCGGCGAACACGGCATCGTCGCCGAGGTGGAGACGATGCCGTCCGCTCGAGTGAACGACGCTTTCGATCGGTTGGCCGCCAACGACGTTCGGTACAGATTCGTCCTCGATATGTCGGACCTCCGTGCCCCACCCATGTGAGTGGAACCTCGTAGCAGGCTACGAAGTTCCATGCACATGCGGCGCAGCCGCTCCTAGGCGGTTGCCCGACGCGGCAACTTCCAGTCGGGGCGAACCCAGTGGCAGGTGTAGCCCTCGGGGTACTTCTGCAGGTAGTCCTGGTGCTCCGGCTCTGCTTCCCAGAAATCTCCTGCCGGGGTCACCTCGGTAACGACCTTGCCCGGCCACAGGCCCGACGCGTCGACGTCGGCGATCGTGTCCTCGGCCACGCGCTTCTGCTCGTCGTTCAGGTAGAAGATGGCCGAGCGGTAGCTGGCTCCGATGTCGTTGCCCTGGCGATTCTTCGTGGTCGGGTCGTGAATCTGGAAGAAGAACTCCAGCAGATCCCGGTACGAGGTCTGGGTGGGGTCGTAGACGACCTCGAGGCCCTCGGCGTGGTTGCCGTGGTTGCGGTACGTCGCGTTGGGAACCTCGCCGCCGGTGTAGCCGACGCGAGTGGAGACCACCCCGGGCAGCTTGCGGACGAGCTCCTCGGCTCCCCAGAAGCATCCTCCGGCGAGAATGGCGGTTTCGGTGGCTGCAGACATGTGCTCTCCTAGTTCTCTATCGAGCGATACGTGGGGTTCAACGAACGAGGCGTCCTCATAATTCCGAATCGTGGGTGCGTTCGCCGACCTCGAGGACGAGCTTGCCGGTGTTGGCACCGTCGAACAACAGGTTCAGCGTGGATCCGAACGCCGTGATTCCGCCGATCTCGATCTGCTCGCGCGCGGTCATCTTGCCGCTGGTGAGCAGTTCCGACAGCGCGTCGACACCCTCCTGGTAGCGATCGAGATAGTCGAAGATGATGAACCCGGTCATCGATGCACGGTTTATCAGCAGGGACAGGTAGTGCGCGGGTCCGGGCTGCGGCTCGGTGGCGTTGTAGCCGGAGATGGCCCCGCACAACACCACTCGCGCACCCTTGCGTAGTCGCGAAAGCGCCGCATCGAGAATTTCGCCGCCCACATTGTCGAAGTAGACGTCGATGCCCTTCGGTGCGGCGGCCTTGAGGCCCTTGTACACCGACTCGTTCTTGTAGTCGATCGCCGCGTCGAAGCCGAGCTCCTCGGTGAGCCAAGCGCACTTCTCGGGTCCACCGGCGATCCCGATCACGGTGGCCCCCTTGGCCTTCGCGATCTGACCGGCAATGCTGCCGACGGCTCCGGCGGCCCCCGAGATGACGACGGTATCGCCCTCGGTCAGCTTGCCGACGTCCATCAACCCGAAGTACGCCGTCAATCCGGGGAAGCCGAGAGCTCCGAGCCACGTGGGTGCCGGCGCGATCGATTCGTCCACCTTCTGCACCCCCGACCCGTCCGAGATCGCATGCTCGGTGACGCCGAACGAGCCCGAAACGACCTCGCCGACAGCGTAATCCGGATGTCGGGACTCGAGGACGCGGCCGACGGCATGAGCACGCATCACCTCACCGATGCCGACGGGCGGCACGTACGAGCGCGCATCGTTGAGCCAGCCGCGCATTGCGGGATCGAGGGAGACGTAGTCGACGGTGACGACGAATTCGCCGTCGCCCGGGGTGGGAATGGGTTCCTCGGTGAGATCCCACGTCGAGTCGTCGGGGCGTCCCACCGGGCGCTGAGCCAACCGGATCTGACGGTTCACAGATGTCATCTACCGTTCCTTCCACATCGAAGACGTGCATGTCGAAAACAGTTCACTTCGACACTAGGGCAGAATGACGTCACGATGACCAACGCGCCGAACACCACCCGCCTCGCCCCTCGCCTCGTCGCCAGCGATGTCGACGGGACCCTGCTCGACCAGCACGAACGTGTCAGCGAACGCACCAAGCGTGCTGTCGCAGCCGTCGTAGCGGACGGAGTGCCGTTCGTGCTGTCCACCGGCAGGCCGCCGCGGTGGATCCACCCCGTCGTCGACGGTCTCGGATATGCGCCGATGTCGGTGTGCGCCAACGGTGCGGTCATCTACGACGCGGCCACCGATCGCGTCCTCAGCGCCGAGACCCTCGATGTCGAGACGTTGCAGTGGCTGGCCGACGTCGCGTACCGCGCGCTACCCGGCTGCGGTCTCGCGGCCGAGCGCGTCGGCCGATCGGCGCACGACGCGGCCACCCCGCAGTTCGTCAGCTCGCCCGGATACGAGCACGCGTGGCTCAACCCCGACAACGTCGAGATGTCCGAGGACGACGTCGTCGACGTCCCCGCGGTGAAGCTGCTGATCCGGCTCTCGGGATCGACCAGCGGTCACATGGCAAACATTCTCTCGCCGTTGATCTCCGGCCGCGCCGACCTGACGTTCTCCACCGACAACGGGCTCATCGAACTGTCGGCCCCGGGCGTCACGAAGGCGTCGGGCCTGGCCAAGGTCGCCGAGACCCTCTCCGTGGACGTCGCCGACATCGTCGCCTTCGGAGACATGCCGAACGACGTCCCGATGCTGTCGATGGTCGGCCTCGGTGTCGCCATGGGCAACGCGCATCCGGCCGCCGTCGCCGCCGCCGACGAAGTGACCGTCACCAACGCAGACGACGGAGTGGCACAGGTACTCGAACGCTGGTGGTGACGCGCCGGTCTCAGATCAGGGGCGGGCGACGCGTCGGCCCGGCCACATCCGGCCGGGAACGTCGCTGAACACCAGGCGTAGCGGACGGCCGTCGCGTTGCGCGTGAATGTGTAGGTGCGGTTCGGCGGAGTTGCCGGAATTTCCGACGACTCCCAGCAGTTGGCCGGCTTTCACGGCCTGCCCTGCGGTGACAGTGACGCTGCCCTTCTTCAGGTGCGCGATCAGGATCTCCTCCGAGCCGGCTCCCAGCACCACGTGATTGCCCGCCGGTTTCGCCGGGTTCAGCGCGCCGTCGTTCAGGCCGTCACCGCATCGGACGACCTCGGCGTCGACGGGGGAGTGCACGGGGGAACCGAATGCGTAGTAGTCCTCGTCGCGCCGAGCAAGAACTCCGCGATGCGACGAACCACGGCGATCGACCACGACGAGATCCAGTGCCGCGCGCTGCAGCGGTGCCACCCAATGATGGTTGAAGAACCTGCCCTCGCCTGCGGCCGCCTCCCACCGCCCGCCGCCTACCGGAAAGCGCAACCGGAGTGCCGTCGAATCACGCACGGCGAGGGCGCGGCTCGCGAGCGCCGCCGCTACTGCGCAGACGGCCAGCACCGCTCCGTACGAAAAACCCCGGGAGTCGAATCCGCCCGTCCAGTTGTCGATTCGCACTGCCGACACCGCATCCACCGCCACCAGCACCGCGCTGATCGGGACGTAGGGAATGCCGAATGTCGTCGCGGACGGTACCGCGAAGACGTACACGAACAGCCACGTCGCGAACATGAGAAGTAGCGATCCGACCCACTCGCCACCGGCCCGAGCTGTCCAACATCCGGCGACGGCCACGACGGCGACTACGAGCCACATCACGTCGGGAATCGAGGACAACAACAGCAGACGCGTCCGCGTAGACATGACTTCACGCTACCCATGGGAACGCGAAAGGGCCGAGTCACCACGGTGACTCGGCCCTTGTCGACTGGCGAAACTCAGCCCACGGGCGCTGGCTCCGGCGCGGGTGCCGGCTCGACAACAGGAGCCGGCTCCACCGGCGCAGCGACCGGCTTCTGCATTTCTGCGTTGTACGTGTCGTTGTACGTCTTGATCACCGTGGTCACGATGCCGGTGAGCTCGTTGAAGATGAGCGAACCGTTCTCGAAGTCCGTTCGGAAGCCCTCGGGCACCTTGAACTCGTCGGTGAGCGGTAGACCGAGGACGCCGTCGACACCGCCCTGCTGCAGGTACTGCTGAAAGATCTTGCCGATGACGGCCACGGCCTGGCCGGCCATGTTGGTGATGATCTCTCCGTTCTGGAATTGCGCCTTCTCGCGGCCGCCGCTGACCTGAACCAGGCCGCTGACCGGTACGCCGAGAGCGCCGGTTTCGCCGCCCGAGGACAACCACTTCTGCGCGACGGGGCTCGTCGACGCCAAGCGCTGCAATTCTGCGACCAGGGCCGGGATGTTCTCGCCCAGAGTCGAACTGACGTCGGTGCCCGGGCGTGACGGTGCCGGATCGGTCACCGCGGTGTCCGGTGCGGTGGCATCGGGAGCGGTCTCGGGTGCTGCCGGTGTGACGTCGCCGCCGCCGAGGTTTGCAGCCGCGATGTCGCGGATCTCCCCGAGCCTGGCGTATCCGGCGTCACCGGGGCATTCGGTGTTGCCGACGTCGCGGTGACCGAAGATCACCGGCAGGTCGACGCTCTTGCCCTTGCCGATGAACGTGAAATCCGTTCCCTCGGAGGTCATCGTCGTGGTTCCCTTGGGATCCAAACCGGCCTTGCCGAGTCGCCAGCCGAGGAACTTGCCGACCGAGTCGATGGTCTCCTGCGACGGATCCTGAGTGGAGTAGTCGCCCATCATGGCCACGCCGACGGTGTTCTCGTTGAACCCACCCGCGTGCGCACCCTGGACCGGCTTGTCCAAGCCGCCGGCGCGACCCTCGAAGATCTGGCCGTACTTGTCGACGAGTGCGTTGTAGCCGATGTCGCACCAGCCGAGCGTCTGTGCGTGGTACGCGTAGATGGCGCGAACGATCTCGGCCGACTCGGACTTCGAGTAGTCGTTGCTTCCTGCGGTGTGGTGCACGGTGGCACCGCCGATGAAATCGTCGATTGTCGGGTTGGCACAACGGATCGACTCGTCGGCACCCCACTGGGCCCGGGTGATGACGTTGGGGCCTGCATCGCCCGCCACCGGAGTGGCGAGGTCGCTGAGTGCGGAATCGGCTGGGGACGTACCGGGAGTGATGAGCACGGCGCTGATGTCGCTGACTGCCGACGCCAACTGCTCGGCCGACACCTCAGGAGCGGCTTCGGGCTGAGCGGGATCGATCGGGGCCGGATCCTGTTGGCGCAGCGGCTTACTCGAAGACGCGGGTGTGTAGCCCAATGGTTGTTCCGCAACGGCGGGAGCAGGCGCAGGTGCATCGGAAGGCAGTGGAACAACCGGAACCTCCGGAACCGGCGGCGTTGCAAAGCTTTCGGGTGCAGCGCTGCTCGTCAGCGGCGTCAGCAGCACCTGCACGGCCTTGGTGAGTCCCACGAAGATCGGTTCGGTGCCCTGCTTGCCGGGCGCGGGAGCGGAGTCGTCGGCTGTGCTGTCCACCGGTGCGGTCTGCAGCCACGGGCCCCAGGATCCGTCCTCGAGCTGCCGGCGAACCTGTGCGGACGCACCGTTCAGCTGCTCGGAGGTCAACGCCACCATGCTGAACGGGGTGTCCTGCGAGATCTCTTTGACTGCCGCTCCGAGCGGCGGCCCGGTGGGGTCGGCAGCTTCAGGGTTGACCGGTGCCGAGGCGTCGACCCGTGGGATGGGTGCCTGCGCGGTGGCACCACCCGGCGCCGGCGTCGTGAGGCCGGGGATGTCGGGGATCTGGATCGGCGGGATCACGATGGAATCCGGCAACGGCAGGTATTTGAGATCGGAGAGCCGAAGATCGGGCAGCGGCAGGCCGGTGAGCTCCTGCAGCGGAATCACGATGTCCGGGGCCGCGCTCAGCGCGGTCTCGACGATCTTCGTCGGCACGGTGACCGGGGTTGTCTCGTTGGCCGGTCGAACTCCGGTGGTCGTGCTGTCTGTCAGCCCTGCGACCGCAAACGGGGTCGCGACGGCGAGTAGTGCGACAGCACCGAGAACGATCGACGGCTTCGTTCGACGGTTCGGCAAGGCGGTACTCCCTGGTTGGTGGTAGGTACGCGTCGTAGAATCTCCCACTGCTGAACAACAACATTCACATCAGCAACATGAGTCCCATCAGACACAAGGCTAAACCTTAGCTTGACAGTTAGCCATCCACGGGAAGTTCCGGTGGCGCGGCGCGTCGTACACGTCACCTACGCTTTCAACCTGTGACTGTGCACTTCATCGGAGCCGGACCCGGGGCTGCAGACCTGCTCACGCTGCGGGCCGTCGAGTTTCTGCGGTCGAGCCCGGTCTGCGTCTACGCCGGTACCTACATCGACGACGCCATCCTCGAACATTGCTCCGCAGGCACCCGGCTGGTCGACACCGCGAAACTCGACCTGGATGCCATCACGGAAGAGCTGGTCGCCGCCCACGAGCGTGGGGAGGACGTCGCGCGCCTGTGTTCGGGGGACCCGTCCCTCTACTCCGCTCTGGCGGAGATGTCCGCTCGACTCGACGCCGCAGGCGTGCCCTGGGACGTCACCCCTGGCGTTCCTGCCTACGCGGCCGCAGCCGCCGCACTGGGTGTCGAGCTGACGGTTCCCGAGGTGACGCAGTCGGTGGTGCTCACCCGCGCGCAGGCCCGTTCGACGGCGATGCCCGATACCGAGGCGCTGAAGAACTTCGCCGCTACCAGGGCAACTCTTGCGCTGCACCTGGCGATCACACGCACCCGCATCATCGCCGACGAACTGACGGAGTTCTACGGTCCGGAGTGCCCCGCCGCTGTCGTCTTCCATGCCAGCAAGCCCGACGAGATCGTCCTCCGCGGCACCCTGGCCGACATCGCCGACCAGGTCGAGGCCGCCGGGCTGCGGCAAGCTGCGGTGATCCTCGTCGGTCCCGCTCTGGCTCGTCGCGTCGTCGCCGAATCCCACCTGTACGACGCGTGCCGGGACCGCTCGTGAAGATCCATCTGATCGGCATCGGCGGTGGGCACCCGGATCAGGTGACCGTCCAGGCCGTCGAGAAACTGCGGGCCGTGGACGTGTTCATCGTGGCCGACAAGGGCGCGTCCGTCGGGGATCTCGCAGCAGCCAGGCAGGAGATCCTCGAGCGCCACCACGGTGGCAGCTACCGGGTCATCGAGGTGCCCGACCCGCAACGCGACCGGTCACCTCGGCAGTACGAGACCGCGGTCCTCGACTGGCACGACGCCCGCGCCCGGGCGTACGCCGACGTGTTCGACGGGCTCGCCGACGGCACCGTCGTCGGGTTCCTCGTCTGGGGCGACCCGGCGCTGTACGACAGCACTATCCGCGTCGTCGAGCGGTTGGCTGCACTGCGCGGCGACATCGAGTTCGACGTCACACCCGGCATTTCGAGCGTGTCCATGCTGGCGGCGAGTCATCGACTCGTGCTCAATCGCATCGGGGGCCCGATCGTCATCACCACCGGCAGGAACCTGGCCGACGACGTCGCAGCCGGGCTGGACAACCTCGTCGTCATGCTCGACGGCAACTTGGCCTGCAGTGCGCTGACCGGCGCGGGGTGGGGCATCCACTGGGGAGCCAACCTGGGTACGACCGACGAGAAGCTCGTGGCCGGGCCGCTCGACGACGTACTCGACGACATTCGCCGCGCCCGCGCCGAGGTCAAAGAGGCGCACGGCTGGGTGATGGATACCTACCTGCTCCGACGCCTGCCAGGTTGACACGGGACCGGCCGGGCGGTGCCTGGCGGGGTGGAGCCGTCACGATCGTCGGATACCCTGGTTGCCCGTGACTGCTGTAAGCCCCGAGACCACCTCTTCCGACGCCACCGCGACCGGCCGCTACGACCTCATCGTCGTCGGATCCGGGTTCTTCGGTCTGACCGTGGCAGAACGGGCGGCGTCCCAGCTGGGCAAGCGTGTTCTCGTTCTCGACCGGCGGCACCACCTGGGCGGCAACGCGTACTCGGAAGCCGAGCCCGAGACGGGTATCGAGATCCACAAGTACGGTGCGCACCTGTTTCACACCTCCAACAAGCGGGTGTGGGACTACGTCAACCAGTTCACCGACTTCACCGGCTACCAGCACCGCGTCTTCGCGCTGCACAACGGTCAGTCGTACCAGTTCCCGATGGGCCTGGGGCTGATCTCTCAGTTCTTCGGAAAGTTCTTCTCCCCGGCCGAGGCGCGGGCCCTGATCGAGGATCAGTCCAGTGAGTTCGACTCCAAGGACGCGCAGAACTTCGAGGAGAAGGCGATCTCACTGATCGGACGTCCGCTCTACGAGGCGTTCATCCGGGACTACACGGCCAAGCAGTGGCAGACCGATCCGAAGGAACTGCCCGCGGGCAACATCACCCGGTTGCCGGTGCGCTACACCTTCGACAACCGCTACTTCAACGACACCTACGAGGGGCTGCCGGTCGACGGCTACACCGCGTGGCTCGAGAACATGACACGCGACGAGAAGATCGACGTCCGCCTGAACACCGACTGGTTCGATGTTCGCGACGAGTTGGTCGCCGAGAGCCCGAACGCCCCGATCGTCTACACCGGACCGCTGGACCGCTACTTCGACTACTCCGAGGGCGAATTGGGCTGGCGCACCATCGATTTCGAGACCGAGGTGCTCCCGGTCGGCGATTTCCAGGGAACGCCGGTGATGAACTACAACGACGGCGACGTGCCGTTCATTCGGATCCACGAGTTCCGCCACTTCCATCCCGAGCGCGAGTACCCGACCGACAAGACGGTCATCATGCGCGAGTTCTCACGTTTCGCCGAGAGCGGCGACGAGCCGTACTACCCGATCAACACCCCCGACGATCGGCAGAAGCTCGAGGCGTACCGCAACCGGGCGAAGGCCGAAGCGGCCTCCAACGGTGTGCTGTTCGGTGGGCGACTCGGGACGTACCAGTACCTGGACATGCACATGGCCATCGCGAGTGCGCTGAACATGTACGACAACACTCTGGCCCCGCACTTCGAGACCGGCGAACCCCTGGCAGGCGACAAGTGACCGCCAAACACCTCCTCGCCGACGGTGTGGCCGACGTCGCGCCGGTCCTCGGAAAATCGCTGTTGCAGCGTGTACTGCTACCCCGTTCGGGTGAGCCGCTCGACGTGCGCACGCTCTACCTCGAAGAGGCGACCACCAATGCCAAACGCGCGCACTCGCTCTCGCGTACCTCGCTCACCATCGGCGGCGAGTCCGAGGTGTCGTTCTGCACCTACTTCAACGCATTCCCGGCGAGCTACTGGCGGCGCTACAGCATCCTGAAGTCCGTGGTGCTGCGCGTCGAGGTGTCCGGCCACTGCCGAATCGACGTCTACCGGTCCAAGGCCGATGCGTCGCGCATCCACGTCGAGGGCCGCGAGGCCGTGGACGACGATGCAGCGCAAGAGTTTCTGATCGACCTCGGCCCGTTCGAGGACGGCGGGTGGATCTGGTTCGACATCACCTCCGACTCCGAGGTGGTCCTCGAGAGCGCCGGTTGGTACGCGCCGATCGACGCTCCCGGTGAGGCGACCGTCGCCGTGGGTATCCCCACGTTCAACCGACCGACCGACGCCGTCAAAGCGCTTGTCGCCCTTGGCTCGGACCCGTTGGTGCTCGACGTGATCCAGGCCGTCATCATGCCGGATCAAGGTACCCGCAAGGCAAAGGACGAGCCCGGCTTCGACGAGGCCGCAGCGGCCCTCGGCGGGCGTCTCGCGATCCACGACCAAGCCAACCTCGGCGGTTCCGGCGGCTACAGCCGGATCATGTACGAGGCTCTTAACAACACTGCCTGCCAACACATTCTGTTCATGGACGACGACATCGAGATCGAGCCCGACTCGATTCTGCGGGCGCTGGCGATGTCGCGTTTCGCCAAGGTACCCACGCTCGTCGGCGGCCAGATGCTCAACCTGCAGGCGCGCAGTCACCTGCACGTCATGGGTGAAGTGATCGACCGCGGAAACTTCATGTGGACCGGCGCACAGAACGTCGAATACGACCACGACTTCTCCGAGGACCCGCTGCGCACCAGCAAGCTGCTGCACCGGCGGATCGACGTGGACTACAACGGCTGGTGGATGTGCATGATCCCGCGGGTCGTCGCGGAGGAACTCGGGCAGCCACTGCCACTGTTCATCAAGTGGGACGACGCCGAATACGGCTTGCGTGCACGCGAAGCCGGCTACCCGACGGTGACACTGCCGGGTGCCGCGATCTGGCACATGGCGTGGAGCGACAAGGACGACGCCATCGACTGGCAGGCGTATTTCCACCTGCGTAACCGTCTCGTTGTCGCGTCGCTGCACATGCCCGGCGACGGCAAGGGCCTGGTGCTCGACACGATCAAGGCCACCGTCAAGCACCTGCTGTGCCTCGAGTACTCGACGGTCGCAATCCAGAACCTCGCGATCCGTGACTTCCTGGCCGGTCCCGAGCACATCCTCGAGATCCTGCCCACGGCATTGCCGACGGTGCACGCCCTGCGCAAGGAATTCCCCGACGCCGTCGTCGTCGGGAGTTCCACCGAGCTCCCGCTCGCGTCCGGCGAAGAAGTGGGCGCGGTCGGCCTGCCGACCAACCCGATCTCCAAGGTGCGCCGTCTGGCAAAGGGCTTGCTGCACAACGTCAAGCCCGCGCACGAGCAGCACCACGAGCGTCCGCAGCTCAACGTGCCGACTCTCGACGCGCGCTGGTTCCTGCTCTCCCAGGTCGACGGCGTCACCGTCACCACGGCGGACGGTCGAGGCGTCGTCTACCGCAAGCGCGACCGCGCGCAGGCCGCGGCGTTGCTCAAGGAAGCGCTGTCGTTGCGCAAGCAGTTGGCAGCCGAATTCCCTGCCCTCAAGGCTCGATACCGTGATGCCGTGCCGCACCTGACCAGTAAGGAAACGTGGGAACGTGTCTTTCGTTACCAGGCGTAAAGGCCAGACCGAGGTGCCGACAGAAGTGCGCATTCTCGAGAAGGTGCAGGCCACGGTCGGCAGCGCCCCCGGTGCGATCACCGTCGCACGCGGAATGTCGCACTTCGGCGAGCATGCCCTCGGCTGGGTGGCGATCGCAGGCATCGGCGCTGCTCTGGACGCGCCGCGGCGACGGCAGTGGGCGTCGGTGGCCGTCGGTGCCGTCGGATCGCATGCCGCATCCATCGTCATCAAACGCATCGTGCGCAGGCCGCGTCCCCACGACCCGGCCGTCCGTATCAATGTCTCGACGCCCAGCAAGCTGAGTTTCCCGTCGTCCCATGCGACATCCACCACAGCGGCTGCGGTTCTCCTCGGCCGCGTGACCGGGCTACCGTTACCGGCGGTCCTCGTGCCACCCATGTTGCTCTCGCGCTTGGTGCTCGGAGTCCATTACCCCACCGACGTGCTGGCCGGATCTGCACTCGGCGCGTTGACGGCTGCTGCCGTCGTGAAGTTCGAAGGAGACAAATGAGCGAGGATGCCGCACCCGTAGGCGCACCGCCGAAGAATCTGGCGGACGGCATCGTCAAGGCGCTTCGCCCGCGTCAGTGGGTCAAGAACGTGCTGGTCCTGGCTGCGCCGCTGGCGGCAGGCTCGGTCACCGATCGTGACGTGCTGCTGTCCGTCGCGCTCGCGTTCATCGTGTTCTGCTTCGCCGCCTCGGGCATCTACCTCGTCAACGATGCGCTCGACGTCGAGGCCGACCGCGCACACCCCACCAAGCGATTCCGGCCGATCGCTGCTGGTGTACTGCCGGTCAACGTCGCCTATGGGATGGCAGTGGTGTCCCTCGGCCTGGCCATCGGACTGTCGTTCATTGCCAACTGGAAACTCGCCCTGGTCATCGGCGTGTACATCGCGGTCCAGCTGGCGTACTGCTTCGGCCTCAAGCACCAGGCCGTGCTCGACATCTGCATCGTCTCCTCCGGCTTCCTACTGCGCGCGATCGCCGGCGGCGTCGCTGCCTCGATCCCGCTCTCGCAGTGGTTCCTGCTGATCATGGCGTTCGGATCGCTGTTCATGGCAGCAGGAAAGCGCTACGCCGAGCTGCAACTGGCCGAACGCACCGGGGCCAAGATCCGCAAGTCGCTCGAGAACTACACCACCACTTACCTGCGCTTCGTGTGGACGCTGTCCGCGACGGCCGTCGTCATCTGCTACGGCCTGTGGGCGTTCCAACAGGACGCCGAAACGGACGCCAACTGGTTCGCCATTTCGATGATTCCGTTTACCATCGCAATCCTGCGATACGCAGTGGACGTGGACGGCGGCGAGGCAGGCGAACCCGAAGAGATCGCGTTGGGAGACAGGGTTCTGCAGCTACTCGCCATAGCGTGGATCGGAGTGGTTGGTGTCGCTGTCTACCTCGCCTGACCAGCGAGAAGATACCCCGGTACCGGCGGTCTCGACCAGGGCCGTCTTCTGGGTCGGGACCGTCGTCACCGGTGCCCTGTTTCTGTGGGGTGCCTGGGAACGTCGCTGGATCGCCGACGACGGTTTGATCGTGCTGCGCACAGTCCGCAACCTGCTGGCCGGAAACGGCCCGGTGTTCAACGCGGGCGAGCGCGTCGAGACCAACACCAGCACCATCTGGACCTACCTCGTGTACGCGGGCAGTTGGCTGAGCGAGGCGCGCCTCGAGTACGTGGTTCTGACGATCGCTCTGGTGCTGTCCACCGCATCCGTCGTCATCGCCATGATCGGCACGTTCGCCCTTCGTGGTCGTACCGCGAAGCGGACTCTGTTCCTCCCCGCAGGCGTCCTGGTCTACATCGCTGTTCCCCCTGCCCGCGACTTTGCGACGTCCGGCCTCGAGACCTGCCTGGTCATCTTCTGGTTGGCGACGCTGTGGTTGCTGATGGTCCGCTGGGGCCAACGCCGCAGCGGTGGCGTCGAACTGCTGCTACTGGCCTTCTTCGCGGGCCTGGGACCACTCGTGCGCCCGGAGCTGTCCATCGTGTCGGTTCTGGCATTGGCGATGATCTTCCTTGCCCCGCAGACGTGGTTGTCGAGGCTGCGCGTGTTCGCATTCGCGGGTGCGGTTCCCGTGCTGTACCAAATTTGGCGCATGGGCTACTACGGCCTTCCGTACCCCAACACCGCAGTGTCCAAG
The DNA here is from genome assembly GCF_004563845.1 of Rhodococcus sp. 1R11. Taxonomy (NCBI): domain Bacteria; kingdom Bacillati; phylum Actinomycetota; class Actinomycetes; order Mycobacteriales; family Nocardiaceae; genus Rhodococcus; species Rhodococcus sp. 1R11. The sequence goes on from NZ_SPNG01000006.1 coordinate 310,225, forward strand.
GACGCCGGCGGTGCCAAGTGGTCGCAGGGGTGGGCGTATCTGACCAACTTGATGGGCCCGTACCTACTGTGGCTCCCGCTGGTGCTGCTCCTGCTCGGTGCCGCCCTGTCGGTGACGCGAGTGCGCCCGACGTTGCCCAGAACAGTGAGCGGCGCGCTCGCTGCGTTGCGCACGCCGACCGCTGTCGTCGTATTCGTGCTCGTCAGTGGATTCTTGCTCGCGGTCTACGCAATTCGAGTCGGTGGCGATTTCATGCACGGGCGAACATTGTTGCCCGCCCTGTTCACGCTGCTGTTGCCTATTTCGATATTGCCCGTCGCGCTCCCGCAACGATGGTCCGGCAATCGTGCAACTGCTGTTTTCGTCGCGGATGTTTTCGTCTGGGGTGGAATCGTCGTCTGGGCCGTGGTTGCGGCGAACACGACGGGAATGCCCCAGGGCTCGATCGTCGGACGAAGCGGGATCGTCGACGAACGAGCGTTCTATTCGCTCAACACCGGGCACGCTCATCCGATCCTGGCGTCGGACTATCTCGATTATCCGCGGATGCGGGCGATGGTTCAGGCGATCGACGACACCCCGGACGGCGGATTGCTGCTGCCGTCCGCGCAGTTCACCTACTGGGATGTGGTCCCGCCGCCCCTCCCGATCCCCGAGGGTGGATTCGGTCACACCGTCTACTTCCTCAACTTGGGGATGACGAGCATGAACGTCGGCCTCGACGTGCGGGTCATCGATCAGATGGGGCTGGCGTATCCGCTGGCATCACACACCGAACGCCTCGAGAACGGCCGCATCGGTCACGACAAGAACCTGTATCCGGACTGGGTCGTCGCCGATCTGGGACTGGTCGGCATTCACCCGTACCTGCCCTGGTACATGGACGAGGACTGGGTCACCGAAGCTCAGGTGGCCTTGACCTGCCCGGACACCCAGGAAATGCTGACGTCCTACCGAGCGCCGTTGACGAAGGATCTGTTCGTCCGGAATGTGAAACGTTCGCTGTTCTATGCCGGTTATCGATTCGACCGGGTGCCGAAATACGAAATACAGCGATGTGATCTTCCGGCACCTGTGCTGAAGGCCGATAATTAGCCGACAGAACACGAGAAGATCACCGGGTTGCGCCGATTCGGTCTCGACGCGAAGATGAGCTGTCTCGATCCTGTAACGGACGACGTACTTCGTGCGATAAGTGCGGAGGATATGTATGCGCCAGACCCTGGGTCGGGCGCATACATGATGAACTTGCGAGATCAATCGTTGATTGCGTAACCGATGTGACGAAGCTGCTGAGAGGTCGAGTGCATGCTGGGTAGATGGAAGAGCCGGTCCGGGGACAAGCGAGCGGGCTCCTGGGGACGCCGCGCCGCGACGTCCATGCTGATGGCAGTGGTGCTACCACTTGGCCTGGCCGTGGCGGGCGGTGGCGCAACTGCCAACGCAGCATTCGACGGCAATGCCATCGACGTCTGGACGGACTCGAGCATGGGCCCGATCAAGAGCCGGGTGTGGCGGGCAGCGGACGGTAACACCAACCGCGTCGTCTACCTGCTCGACGGCCTGCGCGCTACGACGGACATCTCGGGCTGGGAGCACGAGACCGACGCCGGAGCAGTTCTCGCCTCCTGGAACATCAACGTCGTCGAGCCGGTCGGTGGACAGTCGAGCTTCTACTCCGACTGGTACGCACCGTCGAACTTCAACGGTCAGAAGACCACCTACAAGTGGGAAACCTTCCTGACGCAGAACCTCCGCGAGAACCTGCGCGCCAACTACGGCTTCAACCCGAACCGCAACGGTGTCATCGGCATCTCGATGGGTGGCTCGGCCGCGCTCACGCTCGCTGCCTACCACCCGGATCAGTTCAGCTACGCCGGCTCGCTGTCGGGCTACCTGAACATCTCTGCGCCCGGCATGCGCGAGGCGATGCGCCTGGCTCTGCTCGACTCCGGCCGCTACAACATCGACGCGATGTGGGGCCCGCCGTGGGATCCGGCATGGCTGCGCAACGACCCGTTCGTCTTCGCGCCTCGCCTGCGTGACAACGGCACCCGCGTGTGGGTCTTCGCAGGCAGCGGTCTGCCCGGCGGACTGGATCGCCCGCAGAGCTTCATCGATTACTACAACACCGCCAACGGCATGGGCCTCGAAGCCATCGCCCTGGCCAACAGCCGCGCCTTCCAGATCCGCATGGCCAGCATCGGTGCCAACAACGTGACCTACGCGTTCCCGGCCGCCGGTACCCACCAGTGGGGTTACTGGGGCGAGCAGATCCGCGTCATGGCACCGGACCTGAGCGCCAACATCGGTGACTGATCCCACCGGCAGCGTTCCGGTCGCAGTGCCCGCTTTCGGCCCTGTAGTGATATTTCACGACTTAGCAGGGCTGTTCAGCGGGGACTGCGCAGGATAGTCTCCTGTTTCGGAAACTCTTCGAGGCGAAACTGGGACGCTGATCACAGTTTTGCCTTGGAACCGCTCGATGGAATAACCTCCATCGAGCGGTTCGCCTGTTCTGCAGCAGAACCACAGCCTTTCGACACACCACACAGCTTCACCCCGGCCTCATGGGCCGTCAGTCAGCCCTGTTCGATTGCCGGGGGCCGCTACGACAGCGGAGACCGCGTAGATGAGAGAGAGCACGATTCATGCGATTTGCCGGCCTCAGCAGTAACCCGAAGGCGTCCTCACGCTGGCGTCAGCGCCTGCTCGGCGTGGGAGCTGCCGCACTCGTTCTGCCGATCGCAGCCGGTGTCGTCGGCGGCGCAGTCGCAGTCGCTGCCCCCACCGCCGTCGTCCATCAGACCCCGGCCGGTGGCCGCGAGGATCTGATCGTCCCGTCCGAGATGGGTCCGATCAAGGTTCAGGTCCAGTGGGCAGCGCGCGGCGGAAATGCCGCTCTCTACCTGCTCGACGGTCTGCGCGCTCGCGACGACCGCAACGCTTGGACCTTCGAGACCAACGCGCAGGATCAGTTCGCCAACGACGACGTGACGCTGGTCATGCCCGTCGGCGGACAGTCCAGCTTCTACAGCGACTGGTACACCTCGTCGAACTTCAACGGCCAGGAAGTCACCTACAAGTGGGAGACGTTCCTGACGCAGGAGCTCCCGGCGTTCCTGGAGAACTACGGCGTCTCGCGCAACAACAACGGTGTCCTCGGACTGTCGATGGGTGGTTCGGCTGCTCTGACGCTCGCCGCGTACCACCGCGACCAGTTCAAGTTCGCCGGCTCGCTCTCGGGCTACCTCAACATCTCGGCCCCGGGTATGCGTGAGGCCATTCGCATCGCGATGCTCGATGCCGGCCGCTTCAACGTCGACTCCATGTGGGGACCGCCCTGGAACCCGGCGTGGCTGCGCAACGACCCGTTCGTCTTCGCGCCCAGGTTGCAGGGTCTGTCGCTGTACATCTCCGCAGCCAGCGGCCTGCCCGGTCAGTTCGACCACCCGGCCGCGCCGATCGATTTCTACAACACCGCCAACGGCATGGCCCTCGAGGCACTTTCGCTGGCCAACACCCGTGCATTCCAGATCCGCATGGGCACCCTCGGCATCCCGGCGACCTACAGCTTCCCGGCCAACGGTATCCACGCCTGGCCGTACTGGGGTGCCGAGCTGTGGAAGGCACGCACCCAGATCCTGGACGCGCTGAACGCCTGAGTCAGTTCCATAACGTGCTCTCCCTCGATGCCGCCCCACGCTCTCGCGTCGGGCGGCATCGTCGGTTCGTGCGCAGGTTCTCCGAGCCCCTCCACTTCACATTCGCACCACCAGTCACAGCGAGTCTGCTGTTCGTCGCCATCGGGCACGTGTAGAAAGACATACGAAGCATGTCTCGAGACGAGACCTTCGATCGTCACAGGAAAGAGAGTCACCATCATGCGCACTGGGCTTGTTCGGTTCGGTCGTACCTCATCGGCCGGCACACGGGCTCGGCGAGCGGCAGCAGCAGTGACTGTCGCCTCCGCGCTGATGATTCCCTTCGCGACGACAACTGTGGCCGCCGCAGCCCCGATCGCTCATGCTGCCCCGACGGCGCAGACCGGTCCCGCTTACACCCAGACCGGTGGGGCAACCGTCACCTCGGTGGACTGGCTCTCCGATCGCCGCGTCGCGCTGTGGATCCAGTCGCCCTCGATGGGAACGCCCATCCAGGTGCAGCTGCTACTCGCCCGTGACTGGAACATCAACCCGCAGGCCACGTTCCCGCAGGTGTACATGCTGGACGGGCTCCGGGCTACCGACCAGGAGAACGGCTGGACGGCCGAGACCGACGCCGAGGCCTACTTCGCCGACAAGAACGTCAACGTCGTGCTGCCGATCGGCGGACAGTCCAGCTTCTACTCCGACTGGGTCGATCAGGACAACGGCAAGAACTACCAGTGGGAGACGTTCCTGACCAAGGAGCTGCCGCCCATCCTGGCCAAGGACTGGCGCAGCACCGACAACCGCGGCGTGGTCGGGTTGTCGATGGGTGGCACGTCGGCAATGTTCCTCGCGGCACGCAACCCCGGCTTCTTCAAGTTCGCCGGTTCGCTGTCCGGCATCCTGACCACCACCTCGCTCGGCATGCCGCAGGCCATCCAGTACGCGATGACCGACGCCGGCGGCTACAACTCCAAGGCCATGTGGGGCGCACCGTCCAACTCGCTGTGGGCTCAGCACGATCCGTACCTGCTCGCCGACAAGCTCAAGGGCGTCAGCCTCTACATCTCGAGCGGTAACGGCTCGACCGGCCCCTACGACCAGCCGTCGCCGATTCCGGGCGTCAGCACCAACTACGCGGGTATGGGGCTCGAGATCCTCTCGCGACTCACCTCGCAGACCTTCGCCACCAAGCTCAACCAGCTCGGAATCCCCGCTCAGGTCAACTACCGCCCGTCGGGTACGCACTCGTGGCCGTACTGGCAGTTCGAGCTGCACCAGCTGTGGCCGCAGCTCGCTACGGCACTCGGCGTCGAGGTCGACAAGCCCGCCTGCAGTGTCGCGGGCATGATCGGCAATGCGAGCGGCGCGAACTCGTGGTTGGGTCCGTGCCTCACCGCGGAGTACAACGTCGCCGGCGGACGAGCTCAGGACTTCACCTTCGGTCGGGTCTTCTTCACTCCCGACACCGGGGCACAGGTGGTCGCCGGCGCTATCGGCGGTATCTACCAGGGCAACAAGGGCCCCGAGGGAGCGCTCGGCTTCCCGAAGACCGGTGAGATCGGCACTCCCGACGGCCGCGGACGCTTCAACGCCTTCCAGAACGGCATGGTCTACTTCACGCCGCAGACCGGAGCTCATGTGGTCAAGGGTGCCGTGCTCGACGAATGGGCGGCCCAGGGCTACGAGGGCGGTCCACTGGGATACCCGGTGCTCGACGAGGTGGCAACGCCCAACAAGCCCGGCTCGGTGCAGGGCTTCGAGATCGGCGCGATCTACACCTCGCCCGACGCGGGTGTGCACTCGGTGCAGGGCATGATTCTCGGTAAATACGGTGAATTGGGTTGGGAGAGTGGACCTCTCGGGTTCCCCAAGTCCAACGAGATCGGCCCCATCAGGGACGGCGGACGGTTCAACCAGTTCGAGACCGGCAACATCTACTGGAGCCCTGTCAGCGGAGCATGGTCCACGCCGTATGGTCCGATCTTCGACGCCTGGGGATCGGTGGGCTACGAGGGTGGCCGGCTCGGCTACCCCACCAGCGATCAGTTCGACATCGACGGTGGCGGGAAGCAGCAGAACTTCCAGTTCGGCATCATCACCGTCAAGGACGGCGTGGCCACGATCGCTCCGTGACCGGAGCCGGTCACGGCTTCAGAGTTCTCTCAGAGCGTGGCTGTACGCTCGCCTGCGACCCGACGACCGAAGGATTTCGATCGATGACGCGTAACTCTCTGGCCAGAACTCTGTCACTCGGCGTGCTCGCCGTGGCGGCGAGCTCGATGCTGGTGGCGTGTGGAAGTGACGACTCGACGGCCACCGGCGCCCCGACCAGCACCACCACGGCAGCTGCGACGACGACCGAGGCGAGTTCGTCGACGTCGGCGGCCGAGAGCACCACCACGACCGTCGCTCCGACCACCAGCCCGGGCGAGGCGGCGACGGCACCGCCGGAGCAACCCCAGGCCGTGCCGGACGACTTCCCGGGGCCGACGGAGAGCCAGATCGACGACCGTGGCCAGAGGTTCCTCGCCGAGCTGAAGAGCAAGGGCGTCACTCCGGCGGGCAACGGAGACATCGCGGTGTCGACGGCCAACTACATCTGTGCCGCGCAGGCGCAGGGCGTCGCAGCCGACGAGATCACGACCTACGTCACCGCTAACGTCGGCGTCGAGGCAAGTGCCGCCGGAACGCAGATGGACGAGACCCAGGCCCAGCAGGCTGCCCAGACCTACATCGCCGCCGCGCAGGCGACGTACTGCAAGCCGTAGTTCACGCTGATGGCCAAACGTAAGCGCAGAGTCCTTCCGGTGATCGCCTTCGCGGTGATCGTCGGCCTCGTCATCGTGGCCCTGTGGTACCTACTCGCCGGGCGTCTCGGGCCCGGACCGGGGCCGGTACCGCCGCCGGGGCCCGAACAGCCGACGGCGCAACCGGCGGATTGCCCGGACGTCCAGGTCATCGCGATTCCGGGTACGTGGGAGTCCTCGTCGACCGATGACCCGTACAACCCGACCGCCAATCCGGTGTCGTTGATGCTCAACGTCACTCGGCCACTGCAGGAGCAGTTCCCCGGATCTCGCGCGGACGTCTACACCGTGCCGTACGTCGCACAGTTCTCGAACCCCATCGCGCTGCCGCCGGACGGCCAACAGTCGTACAACAACAGCCGCACCGAGGGTAAAAACGTTGCGGTACAGAAGATGTCGGACGTCGCGGCGCGATGCCCACTGACCAACTTCGTCATGGCGGGCTTCTCTCAGGGCGCAGTCATCTCCGGCGACATCGCGGCCGACATCGGCGCGGGTAACGGACCCATCTCCGCCGATCGTGTCCTCGGTGTCACCCTCATCGCCGATGGCCGCCGCGACGGAGTGTCGGGTACCGACGTGCCGGGACCGCTCGACGGCGTCGGAGCCGAGGTCGCCCTCGGGGGACTTGACCTCCCCGGCATCACCATGACGGGGCGTCGGGACGGCGGATTCGGCGCGCTCGACGACCGGACCAATCAGATCTGTGCGCCCGGTGACCTCATCTGTGCGTCCCCGTCGGATGGACTGTCGCTGCGCAACATTCCGCAGAGCATCCAGATTCTGATCGGGGCGGCAGGCAATCCGGTGCACGCGTCGTACAACAGTTTCGTCGTCGACGGTTCCGGTACCACCGCCACCCAGTGGACGGCGTCATGGGCTGCCGATCTGATCGAGAATGCGCCGACGCCTGCTCACTCGTGATCGGTGTCGGGGAGCGCGGTGACCGGTGTCGTGGAGCGCAGTGACCGGGGTCATGGGTAACGGACAGGTCACAACGCGGCGTGTCGCCGACTGGTGCAGGGCACAAACCTGTGGTCTGCGACCCCCAGTCGGTGGGATCCGCTCCTGCGAGCGGCTAGAGTGACGCCTTGGACCTGCGCGGATCGGCCCCGGCCGACTGCCCCGCACGGTGTGCCCAGACCCCGGTGCCGACCACTTCAGACCCAGGTGCCGGCCGCTCCAGACCCCAGAGGAGAGCAATAGATGAGTTCCGCCGAGGCCGCGACCCCCGGGCCGCGCAAATTCCGCTTCGCTGCAGGCGGAGAGGGAAACGCGGAGGAGGGCGGGGCTCGGAAGTTCATCAAGCTGGCTCAGCAGGCCGAGGAGCTGGGCTACGACAGCTTCATGATTCCCGATCATCTCGGTAATCAGGTCGGGCCGATTGCCGCACTCGGAGCTCTCTCCGTCGCCACCGACAAGATTCGGCTCGGCACGGCGGTGCTCGCCAACGGCTTCCGCCATCCCGCGGTTCTCGCCAAGGATGCGGCGACCATCGACGTGCTTTCCGGCGGACGGCTCGAACTCGGACTCGGCGCGGGCTGGATGCGCGAGGAGTACGACAAGGCCGGTATCACCTACGACCGTCCCGGCGTCCGCATCGAGAAGCTCGCGGAGACCCTCGACATTCTCGACGTGTTGCTGCGCGGTCAGGAATGCAACTACGAGGGCAAGCACTACACGATCACCGGTCTGAAAGGCAGCCCTCGTCCGCGTCAGGGACCGCGTCCGCCGATCTGCATCGGCGGTGGCGGCCCCAAGATGCTCGCGCTGGCGGCCAAGCACGCCGACATCATCTCCGTGGTGCCGAGCACCTCGAAGGAAGGCAAGTTGCTGCTGTCGGGCATGACCATCGAGAAGACTCTCGAGCGGGTCGAGCTCATTCGGGCTGCCGCAGGGGATCGGTTCGACGACATCGAGCTGAACTGGGCGATCACCACCATCGTGGTCACCGATGATCGCGAGCAGATGGCCGAGATGGCACTGGCCGCGCTGGACAACGGTTATCCACCCAACGTCGACGTGGACGTCAAGCTCACTGTCGAGGACATTCTCTCGTCGCCGTACCTCGCATTCGGAACGTACGAGGAAATAGCCGATCAGATCCGTAACGTTCGCGCGCGGACGACGATGTCCTATGTCGGGGTTTTCCCCACACAAATGGAAGCATTCGCTCCGGTTGTCGACTTGCTGAAAGGCGAGTGACACAGGCGCGTGTCGGTAACATGAAGTCGGCCTCGAGGTCGACCGAAACCGACACCGCTGGAGTTACCACTTAGTAACATAAAACGCTGTTCGGTGTCTGCATCGATGAACGTCGTCAATGCAAGGCCAGGTCACGCACGATGTGTGGCAGCGATTCGTGTCGGAGGAGATTGAAGCAATGAGCCACACGTTCGATGATTTCATCGATGAGAACGGCCACATCACCATCGGTGAAGGGCAGACACTCGTCCGCCACGTCGAGGCGAACGTCGAAGAGAATGCCGACACGCTCGCGTACCGGTTCATGGACTACTCCCGGGAACGGGACGGTGAAGCGCACGAGTTGACCTGGTCACAGTTCGGCAAGCGGCTGCGCGCGGTCGCCGCTCGTCTGCAGCAGGTCACCGAGCCCGGTGACCGCGTGGCGATCCTCGCCCCCCAGGGCCTCGAGTACGTCATCGCGTTCTTCGGTGCGATCTACGCGGGCACCATCGCGGTGCCGCTGTTCGATCCCGACGAGCCCGGCCACACCGACCGCCTGCATGCCGTCCTCGGTGACTGCAAGCCCAGCGCGATCCTCACCGCCAGCAACTCCGCGGCGGGCGTCCGCGCGTTCTTCCGCGCGCTCCCCGCTGCCGAGCGGCCCCGCATCATCGCCGTCGACGCCGTTCCCGACAGCGTCGGCGAGACGTGGGTCGAGCCCAAGGCAGGGTTGGACGACATCGCCTACCTGCAGTACACGTCGGGTTCGACGCGGACCCCGGCCGGTGTCGAGATCACGCACCGCGCGGTCGGCGTCAACGCGCTGCAGATGGTCGACAGCATGGAGATCAACTACGACTCGCGCGGCGTCACCTGGCTGCCGATGTTCCACGACATGGGTCTGCTCACCGTCATCCTCCCGGCCCTCGGTGGCAAATACATCACGATCATGAGCCCGCGCGCGTTCGTGCAGCGGCCGTGGCGCTGGATCAAGGAACTCGCCGCTGTCTCCGACGGAGCAGGCACGTTCGCCGCGGCACCGAACTTCGCGTTCGAGCACGCCGCCCAGCGCGGACTGCCCAAGAACGGTGAAAGTCTCGACCTGTCGAACGTCATCGGCCTGATCAACGGCAGCGAGCCCGTCACCACGTCGTCGATGAAGAAGTTCAACGAGGCCTTCGGCCCGTACGGTCTGCCGAAGTCCGCGATCAAGCCGTCGTACGGCATGGCCGAGGCAACACTGTTCGTCTCGACGAGCAAGCACGCCGACGAGGCCAAGGTCGTCTACGTCGACCGTGTCGAGCTGAACGCAGGCAACTTCGTCGTCGTCGCACCCGACGCTCCCGGAGCCATCCCGCAGGTATCGACCGGAACCGTCGCCCGGAGTCAGTGGGCCGCGATCGTCGATTCCGAAACCGCCACCGAGGTGCCCGACGAACACGTCGGCGAGATCTGGCTGCACGGCGAGAACATCGGCAAGGGCTACTGGGGTCGCGAGACCGAGACCAGCGAAACCTTCCACAACAAGCTCGTCCACCGCGTCGCCGACGGTTCGCACGCCACGGGTGCCCCCGAGGGTGCCAACTGGATGCGCACCGGAGACTTCGGCGTCTATCACGACGGCGAGCTCTACATCACCGGCCGCGTGAAGGACCTCGTCATCGTCGACGGCCGCAACCACTACCCCCAGGACATCGAGTTCTCGGCGCAGGAAGCAAGCAAGGCTCTGCGGCCGGGCTTCGTGGCAGCGTTCGCGGTACCGCTCAACCAGCTGCCCGACGTCGTGTTCGAGTTCAGCGGTGCCGCGTTGACCAAGGATTCGGACGACAGCTCCGAGCAGCTCGTCATCGTTGCCGAGCGCGCTCCCGGCTCGGGCAAAGCAGACCCGGCTCCGATCGCCGACGAGGTGCGCACCGCAGTCTCGGCTCGGCACGGCGTCACGGTCCGCGACGTCCTGCTCGTCCCGGCCGGATCCATCCCGCGCACGTCGAGCGGCAAGATCGCCCGGCGCGCCTGCAAGGCCGCCTACATCGAAGGCACCCTGCGCGGCGGCTATCAGCAGACGGCATTCCCGGACGCCGAACTACCCGACTGATCTCTGGGCCTCCCGTTCCTTCGATACATAGCTTGGTGAGTAATGGCTGAACAAGAGACAGACAAGATTCAGAGTGCCGACGGGACGGACCTCACGGTCGCCCAACTGAGGGATTGGCTACGCAACTGGGTTGCGGACGCGACGGGTCAACCCGCGTCGGCCATCTCCGACGACCGTCCGATGGAGGAATTCGGCCTGTCCTCTCGCGATGCCGTCGCACTGAGCGGTGAGATCGAGGAGCTGGTGGGGGTCACGCTGACCGCGACCGTCGTCTACCAGCACCCCACCATTGCGTCTCTGGCCAAGATCATCATCGAGGGCGAACCCGACGAGCCGGTGGGTACCGTCGACGATGCGTTCTACACCAGCGGCGTGCAGTCGGGAGACGCCCACGACATCGCGATCGTCGGACTGTCGTCGCGCTTCCCCGGCACCGGTCACACCCCTGAGGAGATGTGGTCGCTGCTGATCGAGGGCCGCGACGGCATCACCGACCTGCCCGAGGGCCGGTGGAAGGAATTCACTTCCGATCCGGTCATCGCCGCAGCCGTCGACGCGACGGTCACCAAGGGTGGCTACCTCGACGACGTCAAGACCTTCGATGCCGAGTTCTTCGCGATGTCGCCCAACGAGGTCGTCAACGTCGACCCTCAGCAGCGTCTCGCGCTGGAACTGACCTGGGAGGCGCTCGAGCACGCGCACATCCCGGCCAGCTCGGTCAAGGGCAGCCAGGTCGGCGTCTTCATCGGCAGCTCGTCCAACGACTACCAGCTCATCGCCGTCAGTGATCCGGCCGTGCATCCCTACGCGCTGACCGGCACCTCCACCGCCATCGTCGCCAATCGCGTGTCGTACTTCTACGACTTCCGTGGGCCGTCGATCGCCGTCGACACCGCCTGCTCTTCCTCGCTCGTTGCCGTGCACCAAGCGGTGCGCAGCCTGCGTACCGGCGAATCCGATCTCGCCGTGGCGGGCGGCGTCAACATGCTGCTCGCGCCGCCGATCACCGTCGGCTTCGGCCAGACCGGTGTGCTCGCGCCCGACGGCAAGATCAAGGCATTCTCGTCCGACGCCAACGGCATGATCCGTTCCGAGGGTGGCGGACTCGTCGTGCTCAAGCGCCTCGAGGACGCCGAGCGCGACGGCGATCAAGTGCTCGCCGTCATCGCCGGATCCGCGATCAACCAGGACGGCCGCTCCAACGGATTGCTCGCGCCGAACCCCGACGCGCAGGCCGACGCACTGCGATTCGCGTACCGCGACGCCGGCATCAACCCGTCGGGCGTGGACTACATCGAAGCGCACGGCACCGGAACCATCCTCGGTGATCCCATCGAGGCCGACGCGCTCGGCCGAGTGGTCGGCCGTGGTCGCGATGCGGACAAGCCGGCATTGCTCGGCTCGGCGAAGACCAACTTCGGGCACCTCGAATCTGCTGCAGGCGCAGCAGGTTTGATCAAGGTCGTGCTGGCGATGCAGGAGAACAAACTCCCGGCGTCGCTGAACTACGTGGGCCCCAACCCGTACATCGACTTCGACAAAGCACACCTGAAGGTCATCCCGGAGGCCACCGACTGGCCGCGGTACACCGGCAAGGCCGTCGCCGGCATCTCCGGGTTCGGCTTCGGCGGCACCAACGCGCACGTCGTCGTGTGCGAGTACGTACCGGGTGAGACCTCGGCCGAATTCGATCCCGCTGCAGTGGATCCCGAGGCTGCGGTGGTGGAGGGCGTCTACGAGGAGCAGCTCGATGCGGAGACGACCAGCCCGGTCGCCGAGGCCGAGACCATCCTGGCGGAGTCCGAAAGTGGTCCGGAGACAGTGATTCTCGCAGTGTCTGCGGCGTTGCCGTCCCGTCGTAAGCGCGCGGCGTCGGAACTGGCCGATTGGCTCGAGACCGAAGAGGGCAGCACGACGCCCCTCGTCGATGTCGGCCGCACGTTGGCCCGCCGTAACCACGGGCGTTCGCGCGCAGTGGTTCTCGCGTCCACCACAGCCGAGGCCATCGCCGGATTGCGCGCCATCGCGGCGGGCAAGCCCGGACCGGGCGTGTTCTCCGCGGACTCGCCCGCATCCAACGGCGCAGTGTGGGTGTTCTCCGGATTCGGCTCGCAGCACCGCAAGATGGCATCGCGGCTGTACCGAACCAACGCCGTGTTCGCCGCCGAGGTGGACAAGGTGGACGAGCTGCTCGTCGACGAAGCCGGCTACTCGATCCGCGAGATCATCCTCGACGACTCGCAGACCTATGAGTTCGAGAACTCCCAGGTCGCAATCTTCGTCATTCAGATCGCCTTGGCCGCAACGCTTCGCGCACACGGTGCAGAGCCGTCGGCCGTCATCGGCCACTCGATGGGTGAGGTTGCCGCGGCGTACGTTGCCGGTGGCCTCAACCTCGAAGACGCCGTCCGCATCATCTACGCCCGCTCGAGGCTGCTGGCCGAGGGCCAGGACGGCCTGGGTGCCGCCTCGCAGGGTGCCATGGCACTCGTCGAGTACACCCCGGACGAGGTCAAGACCCTCACCGACCAGTTCCCCAATGTCGAGCCGTGCGTCTACGCCGCGCCCACGCACACCACGGTCGGCGGACCCCGCGCCGAAGTCGAAGCCCTCGTCGAGATGGCCGAGGCCGCAGGCAAGATGGCCCGACTACTCGACGTCAAGGGAGCAGGCCACACCGCAGCGGTCGACGTGCTGCTCGGTGAGCTCGCCGCCGAGCTCGCCGGAATCGAACCGAGCAAGCTCACCGCCGGGGTCTACTCCTCGGTCGATCGTGAGGCGCACTACCGCGTCGGACATGCGGCGATCCACGGCGTCGACTACTGGACCAAGGGAATGCGTCACCCGGTTTGGTTCACCCAGGCTGTCAATGTTGCTGTGGGAGACGGGCACACGACGTTCGTCGAGCTCGCCCCCAACCCCGTCGCGCTGATGTCGGTTGCCGCTACCGCCTGGGCTGCAGGCCTGGCCGACGCCACGTTGATTCCGACGCTCAAGCGCAAGGAAGACGAGGCGGACACGTTCCTCGCCGCGCTGGCGCAGCTGTACGTGCACGGTCACGCGCTGGAACTGGCGACACTGTTCGAGTCGGGTCCGTACGCCGCAATTCCGCGAACTGCGTACTTGCGCAAGGAGTTCTGGCTCAACTCGCAGGTCAGCTCCAGCGGTAACTCCCGCGTTCCCGGTGCCCGGGTGGCACTGCCCGACGGCCGCCACGTCTGGGAAGTCCAGGCCTCGGCCGTCTCGGGATTCGATGCGTTGGTCACCGCCGCTGCCTCGCAGGTGTTCTCCGACGTGGCGCTGGGTGCTTCGGTCTCGCATGCTTCGGTCCCCAAGGCGGGCACGGTGGTCACCACGTTGACGTCCCACCTCGGTGGGGCGTCGGTCCAGGTCCATGCACACGAAGGTTCGGCTTTCACGTTGCTGCACGAGGCCGTCGTCACCTCGGGCGACGCTCGTCCGGAACCTGTTGTTGCAGTGGAGGAGCGATCCTCGTCTCCGATGGAAGAGTTGCCCGAGGTCGTCGAGACGTTCGGTGACCGCTGGGATCCCAACGGCAATCAGAAGCTCGAAGATCGACTGGCGATCATCGTCGCCGAGTCGATGGGCTACGCGCCCGAGGACTTGCCTCCCGAGGTTCCGCTGATCGAACTGGGGCTGGATTCGCTGAGCGCCGTTCGGATCAAGAACCGCGTCGAGTACGAATTCGACATTCCCACAGTGCAATTGCAGGCCGTGCGTGATGCGAACCTGCGTGAGGTGGAGAAGTACCTGCGCTACGCGATCGAGAACCGCGACGAGGTGCAGGCGCTGGCAGACAAGCAGGCCGCTGAAAAGGCTGCCGAGCAGGCTGCCGAGAGTGGCGCGACTGCACGCGACGCAGCCCTGGAGACGGCCGTGGCCGCACCGGAGACCGCGGTGCCGAGTGCGGAATACCAACCCGCACCGGTGGCCGCAGCGCAGACCGACCTGGGCGGCAAGGAAGCGTTCGCCGAGGCTGCCGGATCCGATGTGCCCCCACGTGACAACGCCGAGCGGATGACGTTCGCGACGTGGGCAGTGGTGACGAAGGAATCGGCCAAGGGCATCTTCAACACCCTCCCGATCCTCGACGACGAGACGGCCGAGAAGTTGGCGGCTCGTCTGACCGAGCGGGCCGGCGGCGAGATCACCTTCGACGACGTACTGGACTCGGAGACCATCGAACAGCTCGCCGACAAGGTGCGCCCGCACCTCGAAGACGGCGAGATCGACGGTGTCGTGCGCAATCTTCGGGCCCGTCCCGAGGGCTCCACGGCCACACCGGTATTCGCGTTCCACTCGGCCGGTAGCTCCACCGTCGCCTACGAGCCGTTGCTGCGGAAGTTGCCGGCAGGCACGCCCATGTACGGCCTCGAGCGCGTCGAAGGACCCATCGCGAAGCGCGCCGCGGAGTACGTGCCGTTGATCAAGGCGATCCAGCCCGAAGGACCGTACGTGTTCGTCGGATGGTCGCTCGGCGGCATCCTCGCCTACGAGGTGGCGCGGCAGATGGAAGAGGAAGGCATCGAGGTCGCCTACGTGGGGCTGCTCGATACCGTTATGCCCGGGACCAAGATCCCCGACACCAAGGACGAAGTCCGCAAGCGCTGGGAGCGGTACGCGGCGTTCGCGAAGAAGACGTACAACGTCGACTACCCGATCCCGTACGACAAGTTGGTCGATTCCGACGACGAGGGCCAGATTCGGATCATCACCGATCTGGTCAAGCTCAGTGGGGCAAAGATTCCCGGCGGCATCATCGAGCATCAGCGGACGTCGTGGCTCGACAATCGGGCTATCCAGACAGCCGAGCTCAAGGAGTACGGCGGGCACGTCACGCTGTACCTCGCCGACAAGTACCACGACGACGCGATCGCTCTCGAGCCCGCATACGCCACCCGCGAAGAGCACGGTGGCTGGGGACCGGTGGTGAAGGACCTCGAGATCGTCTACGTCGGAGGCGACCACCTCGCGGTCGTCGACGAGCCGTACATTGGAAAAATTGCGGCCCATCTGTCGAAGACGCTCGAGAACATCGAGTCTGCAAGAACCGGAGCGTAGATTTTGAGTGGCACCACTGCGGAGAAGCTGGCCGAGCTACGGGCAAGGCTGGAACTGGCCAAGGAACCGGCCGGCGAGATCGGTATCGCCAAGCGCGCCAAGAAGGGCATACCCAGCGCCCGAGATCGCGTGAACTCGCTGCTCGACCCCGGCAGTTTCGTCGAGATCGGCGCGCTGGTGAAGGCCCCGAACGATCCGGGTGCCCTCTACAGCGACGGCGTCGTCACCGGGCACGGAACCGTCGACGGCCGTCCGATCGCAGTGTTCTCGCACGATCAGACGGTGTTCGGCGGAACCGTCGGCGAGATGTTCGGCCGCAAGGTCGCCGGCATCATGGACTTCGCGATCAAGATGGGCTGCCCCGTCGTCGGCATCAACGACTCCGGTGGAGCTCGTGTGCAGGACGCCGTCACCTCCCTCGCGTGGTACGCCGAACTGGGTCGACGCCACGAGGCGCTCTCCGGCCTGTGCCCCCAGATCTCGCTGATCCTCGGCAAATGCGCCGGTGGCGCGGTGTACGCACCGATCAACACCGACATCGTCGTCGCCACCGAAGAGGCGTACATGTTCGTCACCGGACCGGACGTCATCAAGTCCGTCACCGGCGAGGACGTCAGCCTCGACGAACTCGGCAGTGCCCGCGTCCAGGCCATCAACGGCAACGTGCACCACGTCGCTGCCGACGAGAAGGCCGCATTCGACTGGATTCGGAACTACCTGAGCTACATGCCGTCGAGCTGCCAGGAGGAGTCGCCGGTGATCAACCCGGGACTCGAGCCGGAAATCACCGAATCCGACCGCAAGCTCGACTCGTTCATGCCCGACGCCGACAACGCCGGCTACGACATGCACGACATCATCCTGCGCATCTTCGACGACGGTGAATTTCACGAACTCTCGGGCCAGACGGCACCGAACGTCATCACCGGCTTCGCCCGCGTCGACGGTCGTCCGGTGGGCATCGTCGCCAATCAGCCGATGCACCTGTCCGGGGCCCTCGACGCCAAGGCCGCGGACAAATGTGCTCGGTTCATCCGCCTCAGCGATGCCTACAACATTCCGATCATCTTCCTCGTCGACACACCCGGCTTCCTGCCCGGCGTCGACCAGGAAACTCTCGGCGTCATCCATCGCGGTGGCCGCTTCATCTTCTCGTTCGTCGAGGCGACGGTGCCGAAACTGACTGTCGTCATTCGTAAGTCGTACGGCGGCGGATACGCGGTGATGGGCTCGAAGCAACTGGGATCCGACATCAACCTCGCCTGGCCGACCGCCCGCATCGCCGTCATGGGTGCCGAAGGTGCCATCAACATCATGAGTCGCAAGCAACTCGCCGAGGCAGGCGAGAACGCTCCGGCGCTGCGCAAGCAACTGATCAACTTCTACAACGAGCATGTCGCGACGCCGTGGATCGCCGCCGAGCGTGGCTACATCGACGCGGTCATCGAGCCTTCCCAAACGCGCCTCGAAATTCGCAAGGCCCTGCACATACTCAAGGACAAGGAAGTACACAAGAGTCCGCGTAAGCACTCTTTGCTCCCGATCTAGCCAAGCGCGCCCGTCCCCACGGCGGGGTCGCTTCGCTCCCTTTTGGGATCAATGTGGGTTTCAGTCGCTCTGACTGCAACAAAGCCGCATTCATTCGTCTGTCTCCTCGAGCCAGTAGCGAATGAATGCGGTTTTGTTGCAGTTGGAGTGCTTGCAAGAGACATTCATCCGGTCGACGTCGCGCCCTGGCGAAGAACGAGGTTCGGACGGGGCCGCGCCAGAGCCTGTTGATAGCCGGTCCGAAGATCCGCGAGCACGCGCTGGGGGTCGTCCCGGATGTCCTGCGGCAGATGTGACACCACGATCGCACCGTGGCGTTGCAGGAGAGCTCGGCGCGCCATCGTCTTCGCATGATCGATCGGCGAGAGGTGATGAGCGAGGGAGTCGATCTCCCATACGAAGCAGACTGTGTCGAGGAAGCCGTCGGGGCTACCGAGAAATGTCCCGCCCGAGGTGAACAGCCGGGCATTGTGAATCATTGGTGGGAGTCCGCTCGATCGGTAGAGCCGTTGAGCGTCCGCCTCGGCGACGGAGTGGGCGTTTCCTTCCAGATCCCTGATCGCCAACCGTGTCGATGCGCTGTAGCGTCTCGGTCCTTCCGCCAATTCGATTGCCAGCTCTTCGAGTGATGCCGCACCCCGTCTGATGATCTCCGCAATCACTGCCGTGCACTGAGATCGTCCGCGTAGTGCGCGGGTCGCGTCGACAACACTCCGGGATATCGGAGCACAGCGCGGACCGTGGTCGAAGACGGCTTCGGGCATGCGCCAGGTGCGTTCGGATCGGACGAATTTGACGGATGCTCGCTGCATCTCGTTCGGGACGAGAATGTGAACTTCGTTCGACGGTGGATTCGGTCCCAGGCCGTGCACACTCAATGCCGCGTTCCCAGTGAGGATGCTGTGTGGACCGCCGTACGCCAGGGCAGCAGCCATTCGCTGTCGGTGAGATGGGAAGCCGTTGTGTAGCAGCACCACCCCTGGCAGCAAGTGCTGCCAGGGTCCGCCGGCTGCGCATCGGCCGGCTACCGTCCCGTCCGCGACACCGGCCGCGCGAAGCTGTGCCCTTGTCACGACGCCGTGATCGGCGACGTCCTCGAGCATCGATAGGTCTGTGGCCCAAACTCCCCGTTTCATGCCTCGACTGTCGAACGCGACACTGACACTTCGACGCCGAAAACGGCCGTTCAGGGTTCCCTGTGGATGGTCGACGAGGTTGTGCGCAAATGTCTCGAGGGCTGTCTTGTCCACCGGAAACTTGTCGGGGGTCGGTGGTAAGCCCCCGATCCATCGATCGTGCGCCGACCCCCGCTCCATCGGCCTTGCGCCAACCCCCGTCCGGATGAATGCGGGATTCAGTCAGTCTGAGTGCAACAAAGGGACATTGATCCCACAGGGAGCGGGCGACACCACACGGAGGGGGCGGGCCAATCTACGGAGGGGGTGGACAGCTATTTCTCGAACACTCGTAGCTTTCCGTCTTCGTAGAATCCCGATCGCGTGGTTTCCCCGGTTTGCAGGTCGGCGGGCACGGCGTTGGGGTAGTACTGCTCGTAGCGCTCGAGTGAGCCCCAGTCCCTGGCCCAGTCGTTTTTGAGGTAGGTGGGGACGGCGACCGGCTTGGCGAGTAGTTCGGACCATCCGAGCGGTCCGCCGTTCTCGCCGGATTGCCAGGTGTCGGTGGAGCTGACGGCCAGTGGGCGGTCGGGGAGGATGCGGTAGCCGGGTACCTCGGCGACGCCGTAGCGGTGGTCGAACGGCCGTTGGCACGGAAATTGGAGTCCGACGGCCCAGTCGAGCAGAACGGGTTGTTCGCTGCCGATCATGGTGTTCAGATTTTCCATCACCGGCACTCGCGGCGGGGTGAATGCGAGCCACTGGTCGCCGGTGAGGTTGGGGTCGTTGGCGACGATACGGACGGCGTCGGCGTCGGGTGCGATGTCTGCCAACGGAACTCGCAGGTTGCGCCACGACGGTGCGGGTCCGATGTCGCGAGGCAGGTAGGTGCCCTGTGCCTGGACGCTTCCGTCGGGCTGACGCTTGCCGTATTCGAGCAGGAGCGATTGGCCGTAGGTGAGGGCACCGGTGTCGTCGTAGGACCAGATACGTCCGGCTGCAGAGAACACGACGAGTGGTGCGTCGTCGCTGCGGGCGGGTAGTTGGTACCAGCTCGAGGTGGCCTTGGCCGGTTCCTGGATTCCTTCTTGGTAGGAGCCGAGGACGGGTGTGGTGGCGGGGTCGAGTCCGAAGGGTAGGGCGGCGGTGGAGCCGTTGACGCCCAGTGCGCCGGTGCCTCCTGCTGTGCCCGAGCTCTGGCCTTCCTCGAAGGCGGGTCCGACGGCTTGTTGGTCGGTGTTGCCTTGTCCTGGTTTGACTTCCACGGCGTCGGCGCTGAGGTCGCTGGGGATGCCGTTGGCGGTGAAGTTGCGCAGGGTGTCGCTGGCTCCGCCGAGGGGGCCGGCAACGGGATCGAATTCACCCGGCAGTGGGTTCAGTACATCAGCGTTGGGGTCGGCTTCGACGAGCACGTCGTTGGCGAGGCCGCACGAATTACCCAGTACCGATTGTACATTGGAGCGTGCGAGAGAGTAGGCGGGGTATTGAGAGACGGCACCCTTGACGAGGGAAAGGACCTCGAACAGCACCATCAGTCCGGCGATGACGGTCAGCGGCGCGGCGGCGAACGTGCGGATGCGTTTACCGCGCGCAGACGTCGGCTTCGGTTGTGGCGGTGCGTATCCCTCACGTAGGTACTGGAATGCTGCGACGGCGAGGACCAGTCCGAAGAGGACGAGGAAGAGCGAGCCGGATTCGTTGCCACCGAGCGAGACCGTCTTGTCGAACCACGGTACGCCGTAGCTCGAGACGTACCAGTATCCGTTGATGCCCGAGAACGACAGTGCCAGAACGAACATCAGGCCCGCTGTGAACAGTGAACGGTTCCGGCGTGAGCGCAGTGCACTGGCCGAGACGGCCACTGCGGTCAGGGCGGCGAGGCCACCGGCGATTCCGGCGTAGGAACCGAAGTGGTGAGTCCACTTGGTGGGGTTGAACATCATGAAGAAGATGGTTCCGAGAACGACACCGAGCAGTCGCCACGCAGGCCCGTTCGCGATGCCGGGAATGCGCCGGCGGCGCAGGAGCACGAACAGTGTGGTGAACAGGCACAGGAGCATTGCGAGGAACGCGAAGCGGCGGGCCACGGAACCGTCGACGGTCTGGACGAAGAGGTAGTAGTACCGCAGGAAGTCTTGGTACCAGGCCTCGTTGGGGCCGATGATGGTGCGCACTCGGGTGGATTCGATGACCGTCGCGAAGGTCTGGTCGGCGAACACGACGACGAGGACGAGTACTCCGGCAGCGGCCAACGGTGCCAGCATGGCGAGGGTGCCGACCTGACGGTGACGTCGGACCACGATGCGAGCGATGGGCCGGGCTCCGGCGAGAAGCGCTGCCACACACATCAATCCGGTGGGCGCGGCAGCCAGGGTGAAGGCGCCGATGAGGCAGGCCGCTGCGGCGGGAAGCAGTCTGCCGGTGGCGATGGAGCGTTCGATCGAGCACCAGGTCAACAGTGCACCGAGGGCGACGATGGGCTCGGGACGCAGTCCGTTGTTGTACGGGAGCCAGAAGGCGAGGAACACCAATCCGCCGGTCCACAGCGCCACGTTCGACTTGCGTACCGCGCGCCCGAGTCGCGGCACCACCTCACGGCTGATCACCATCCAGCACAGGACTCCGGCGATCAGGGCGGGCAGGCGCATCCACGGGCTTGCAGTGGAGATCTTGGCGAACACGGCCAGGACGTCGTAGTACCAGCCGAACGGAGCCTCGGGGACGCCGAACCAACGGAAGTAGTTGGCCATGTAGCCGGAATGTTCGGCCGCGCGGGCCATGGTGAGCAGATAGCCGTCGTCGGAGGTGTTGGCTCCGACGAAGTGCCAGCCGACGAGGACTCCGAGAACCGTGACGTCGACGCCGGTGAACTTCCACCAGTGGGACGGGAAGAAGCGGCGGTGTGCGCGGCGGTCGGTGCCGTCGAGCCGTGCGAGTGCGCCCATGGCCAGCAACGTGCAGGCGATCGCCAGCACCATGATCAACGACTTCAGGATGGTCGGAGTCGACGAGAAGCGGGAGTCGACGTCGACGGTGACCGACATGTCGGCCGGGGCCGCGCCACTGAGATCACTGAAGATGCCGACGACCTGCGGACGGAGGTCGCCGTCCAGCCGACCCTGGACGGGTTGGCCGCTCTCGTCGGTCAGCCCGGTGAAGGCTGCGGAGGTGTACTGGTCGTTCGAGGTGATCTCGATGGCGGCGCAGCGTGTGCTCTGGACGTCGGCGCGCGGTGCCGTCGCGACGACGACGTTGCGGTCGAGCACGTCGACATTCGACTCACCGACGCGAACGAACAGGCTGTTGAGGGCTGCACCCTCACCTTGCGGGGGTGCGGTCGCCAGCAACAGCCCGCCCGACGCGGGTAGTGCGGCCACAGCAGAGCACGGGAGGGTTGCGGACAGTCGCAAGGGTGCCTGGGACACCAGTGGGGCGTCCACGTCCTGTAGGAGGCCGTTCTGGGGCCATTCGATGCTCGCGGTGGTCTGCGTGACGGGTGCGAACGGAGTGATCAGTGCGAACAGCACGCCGAGTATGCCGGCCACCATCGCGATCAGCCGGGGAATTCGTACCTGAGCACGAAGTTCGTCCGAGGCTCCGAGCGGAGCGGGGACGGGGGGACCAGCTGATGAATCTGTCACGACGTCGGGCACGATTGTCGATGTTATGCGAGCGTGACTTCGAGGTCACACAGGCGCCGTCCCCGGATCCGATGGAGAAACAGGGAATCAGCCGGTCTTCATCGGTCCGTCGCTGGACAGTCCCGACCGAGACTGTTGCTCGACGGTGATCCGGGCGGTCGCGGCAGCCGGATCGAGTGGCGTGTATCTCTCGATCGACCCCCAATCGCGGGCGTAGTCGTCGGCGAGATACGACGGTAGCGTCTGGGCACCGAGAAGCAGTTCGGTCCACCCCAGCGGGCCGCCACCGAAAGAATCCTGCCAGGCGTTGGTGGATTCGGCTCCGGTTCGGTCGGGCAGGATTCGGTACTTCGGCACCTCGGCGACGCCGTCGAGATGATCGAACGGACGCTGGCACGGGAACGCCAGTCCGACCGCCCAGTCGAGCAGAACGGGGTCGGTGGACCCGACCAGAGAATTCAGCGTCTGAGTTTTCGGGACACGTGGGGGTGTGACGGCGAGCCACTGATCTGCGGCCAGGTCGTTGTCCTCGGCGACGATGCGAACGACGTCCGCGTCGGCGGGTAGGTCGCTCATCGGCACCCGCAGGTTGCGCCACGACGGTGCCGGGCCGATGTCGAGAGGCGTGACACGGCCGAGTGCCTGGATGTCGCGGCCGTCGCGACGTCCGTATTCCAGTTCGACGCGTTGGCCCGGGGTGACGATACCGTCCTTGTCCACCGAACGAATTCGGCCTGCGGCGGCAATGGCGATCAGGTCGCCGCGGTCGGTGTCGAAGAGCTGGTACCAACCGGAGGTCAGTGACGCGGGTTCGGTGGCTCCGAAGCTGCCGAGGACCGGGGTCGTTTCGGGGTTCAGTCCGAACGGCAGAGCGACTGTGCTGCCGTTGATTCCGACGTTCTCGTTGGTTCCGCCCGAGGTGCCTGCGGAGTTCGACGAGGTGGCCGACGCGCTCTCTTCGGAGTCCTCGGGGCGGATGGAGTTGGCACTGCCCTGGGCGGTGTCCTCGGAGTCGGCTGTGAGGTCCTCGGCGACGCCGTCCGGGGTGAATCCGGTGCTGCCACCTGCTCCCAGCGCGTCCGCGGCGGGGTCGATCGGCTGCAGGACCGATCCGTTGACGTCGGTCTCCACCTGCACGTCACCGGCGAGTCCGCACGAATTGCCGGCGAGTGCGGAGAAGTTCGAACGTGCGATGGAGTACGCAGGGTATTGCGCCACAGCGCCTTTGGCGAACGAGAGCACTTCGAATGCGACGACGCCGCCGGCGACGATGGTCAACGCGGAGGGTGCGAAGCGTCGACGCGTGGTGGTTTCTGCTGTGCGATAAGGCAATCGGACGTGTTGGTACGCCGCGTACAGCAGGGTCAGCACTGTCAGGCCGAGCAGGATGGTCGAGAAGCCCTTGCCGGCAATGGACGGCGGCTTGTCGAACCACGGAATGCCGTAGCTCGAGACGTACCACCAACCGTTCGAGCTGGTGAACGCCACAGCCGTCAGGAACAGCACTGCGGCGGTGAACAGCGTTCTGTTACGCGGGGATCGGACGGTAGCCGCGGTGACGGCCACCGCTGCCAGTGCGCCGAGAGACGCGGCGAGACCGGCGTACACACCGAAGTGGTGGGTCCACTTGGTGGGGGTGAACATCATCAAAGCCAGTGCGCCCAAAACGATTCCGAGTATCCGACGCGATGGCCCGGTGGCGGTTCCGGGGATGCGTCCGTTCTTACGGAGCATCACCGCGATGCAGACGACGATGCACAGCAGCATCGCGAACATGCCGAATCGTCGGGCGAGCGAGCCGTCGGGGGAGATGGTCATCAACGCGTCCCAGCGCACTCGCTCTTCGAACCAGGGCACGTTGGGTCCGAGAGCCGAGCGCACCCGGGTCGCTTCGAGCACGGTGCTCAGAGTCTGGTCGGCGAAGATCGCGATCACCACGGCAAGTCCCGACGCGATCAGGGGCGCGAGCACCGCGAGCGCGCCCACCTGCCGAGCTCTTTTGACGACGATCATCACGATCGGGCGCAGTCCGGCGAGCAGCGCGGCGACGGCGATCAGTCCGGTGGGTCCGGCGGCGAGGGAGAAGGCGGCGATCAGCGTGCCCACCGCGGCAGGCAGCAGTCGTCCGGTGGCGATGGCCCGTTCTATCGAGCACCACGTCAGCAGCGCGCCCAGGGCGATGACGGGTTCCGGGCGCAGTCCGTTGTCGTAGGGCAGCCAGAAGGCCAGGAACACCAGGCCTGCGGTCCACAGCGCTACTCGGTTGGTCAGTACCGCCCGCCCGAGGCGGGGGATGACCTCGCGGCTGATGACGAGCCAGCACAGCAGTGCGGCGATGGTGGCGGGCAGACGCATCCAGATGCTGGCGGTGCTGACTTTGGCGAGAGCGGCCAGCATGTCGTAGTAAGGCATGCCGAACGGTGCTTCGGGAACGCCGAACCAGCGGAAGTAGTTGGCCATGTATCCGGCGTGCTCGGAGACGCGGGCCATGTTGAGCAGGTAGCCGTCGTCCGAGGTGTTGGCACCGATGAAGTGCCACAACACCAGCACTCCGACGACGACGGCGTCGACGCCGGTCACCGTCTTCCAGCGCGACGGCAGGAAGCGGCGGTGACGTCGACCGTCCACGCTGTCGAGGCGATGCAATGCGAACAGGGAGGCGACGACGGCCAGCGCGCCGACGATCATCGCCAGGAGTTTGAACGTCGTCGGGGTCGAGGAGTAGCGGGAGTCGATGTCCACGCGCACGTTCAGACCGTCGACCGGCGCGGTGAGATCGGTGAAGATTCCGACGACCTGTGGCCGCACGTCGCCGTCGACAGTGGTCGCCGCGCCGCCGAGGTCGACCACCGTGCGAGTGGCGTTCGAAGAGATGGTCAGCGCGCAGTCCGAGGCCAAGTCGGACACGGGAGCCTCGGCGAGAACGCGATCGCGCAGCAGTACCTGCAGCCGACCGTCGTCGACCCGGACGGTCAGTGCTCGCTGCGCGGTTTTCGCCGCCGCGATCGGAGCGGTCGACATCACCGTGCCACCGCCGTCGAGCCGAGCGGCTGTACTGCACGGGATCGTCGCGTCGAGTTCGAGCGGGGAGTAGCTCACCAGCGGAGCGTTGACGCTGCCGAACGAGCTCTGCGGCCACGACAGCGTGGAGACGTCCTGCTGCACCGGCAGCAGGGGAGTGGCGATGGCCAGAACGGCACCGATGATGCCGGTGACGATCGCTATCAGCCGGGCGGTCGTCAGGTTCGGAGCGGTCGCAGGCACACCGGCGATGCTATTGGACGAGCGAGCGCACATCCCACACCCATACGCCGCCGGTGTATTGCGGCTGGACGTCGAGCAGCTCGGTGACCGTGCTGCGCAGGGCGACGGTGTTCTTGCTCGGCGGAAGTACCACGACGTCGGCTTCCCAGAAGCGCATGTCCTGCGCCGCCTGGCTGCGCTGATCAGCGGTGATCTCGGGGACGGTGCCGGAGTCGTAGACCGAGCCGAGCAGCAGCGCCGTCGGGCGATCCACGGCACCGTACTTGGCGACCTTCTCTTCCTGATCGCTCGGTCCGACGAAGTATCCGGCGGCCAGCGTGAAGCCCATGTCCGCGTCCATCTGCCAACGCAGCGGCCGGGCGTCCTCGGGTCGTGGCAGTGGGACGGTGACGACGGAACCGTCGTCGACGTAGTTCTGCCAGTCGCCGTCGGCGAAGAATCGGGGTGTGGGGGATTTGTCTACGGTGACCAGCGGCGTCGGGATCAGCGGAACGAGCGCGAGGGCGAGCCCGGCGATCCAGAAGGCAGGCAGTGGTCGTAGTCCGTTGCGGAACGTCCGGTCGGTGGCCAGGACGAGCAGCAATGCCAGTGCGGGGACCGCACCGAGGGCGAAGCGGGTCTCGAGGACGGATTCGACGAGTGGGTATTCGGCGAGTTTCGTCCACGGCAGGGTGATGCCGGTGTCGTTCTTGCCGATCATCAGCGTTGCGCCGAGCGAGAGCACGCTCATGACGACGGCCGTGGCGGCCGCGGCCCTGGCGCAGGCGACCCGCCACATCCACACCGCTGCGACCAGGCACAGCACCAGCAACGGCCAGCCGAAGTACGCGTTCTCCTCGGTGGCGTTGATTCGTACGTTCTGACCCGGAGTCGCGACGCCGCCGATGGATTGCGTCGGGAACTGGAACAGCGCTTTGGCGTCGTTGCCCATCGGGCCGTGTTCGAGGAAGGAATACGACTGCGGTCCGAAGAACTGCCACCACAGCGGCAACGCGACGAGGGCCAGCGCGATGCTTGCCGATACCGCGAGTCGGGGTGCGGCATTGCGGACGGCCGGCCACAGCGATCGCGGCCGGGACAGGTAGTAGACGACGGCGAAGATGCCGAACGACATCGCGAAGATCAGTAGCGGTTCTTCACCGAGCAGGATTTGCAGCGCGACGATCAGGCCGAGCCCGACGGTGTTCTTGGTGGTTCCGCCGCCGTGTGCGATGCGGGTGACCAGCATCGCGATAACGGGGAGCAGGAACAGCACCACGAAGTTGGGGTGGCCGTTGGCATGGGAGATGGCACCCGGCGCGAAGCCGCACAGCGCGCCGCCCATTGCGGCGGCACCCTTGGACGCGTTCAGCTGACGCGAGAACAGCCAGTACCAGGCGAACGAGGTGCCGGCGAGGCCGGCGGTGAGGGCGATCGCCCAGGTGACAGTAGGTCCGAACAACAGCGTGATCGGAGCGAGCGGGATGGAGATACCGAACATCGCCGTGTTCGCCATCAGATTCACCCCGAGCGGGTAATTCTGCAGGTCACTGGACAGTGGATTGTCCAGGTGCGCGACGGCATGGGCGGCGACGGAGAAGAACCACTCCCACATCGTCTGGTCCTGGCCGCTGTTGTAGAGGTAGCCGCCGTTCAGATTGCGCCACTGGCCCTGCAGGACGTACACGGCGGCGATCAGAAATCCGACGGCCGCCACGAGGTCGCCACGCCCGACGCCAGAGTGTCGAGCCGGTGCCGTGGTCGGCTGCCGTTCGAGAACGCTCTGGTCGTGGGTGGTCATCGCGTCGAGGTTACAGAAAGATCACGGTGGGCGAAAACTCGAATTGCATGAGTCACACGATTGGGTACAGGGCCTGGCCGCTGGTCACGCGACAGCGCAGTACGTCAGGTCGCGGATCCGGCCGGATCGTTCTCGGAGCCGGTGAGAGCTGTTCGACCGTCAGCGCTCTCGACAGTCGGTCAGCTGCTGCTTGTTACTTGTCATAAATTGCATTGTCTATTTAGCAGAGAGACTCAGTGACGAAGCACAACGATGGTGCGCAAAAAGAACTGCAAGTATGTTCCAACACCAAACCCTGGGCTGGTCGCTTGTTTGTTGCACAATGAGTCCGACGATTGTTCATAAATCAAACAAGACACTCGACGTGCCCCAGAAGGGTTGTCGAGTATCACCCAGGAGTTCACCGATGACGACCCCCGTACTCCCGACCCCCGGCTCGGCAAACGCGCCGAGCTCACAGGCAGACGAACCCACCGTGCTCCGCCCTGTTCGAGTAGGGCTCGATGTCGGTCCTCGGTCGACGCGTTGCGCCGGTGGAACCATGACATTGACGGCCGCGACGCCGTCGGGCTCCCCGGAACTGTGGACCCGCTATGTCGAAGGAGCGTGGGAGTCGTACTCACGCCATGGTGTCACCGCCGCGCTCGATATGGACGAAGTCGCCTCCGGCGCAACGACGACCTTGTTCTACGTGGTACTCGACAGAGCAGGCCGGATGCTCGGCGGCGTCAGAGCCCAGGGCCCGTACACGATGGTCGAGCAATCCCACGTGTTGACCGAATGGGAGGACTCGCCTGGATTGCCGCTGGTTACCGAACTGTTGCACGCCCGGCTCTCCCGCGGGATCGTGGAAATGAAAAGCGCGTGGGTCGATGCGGGGGCCGCTGGGCGGACGGTGTCGAATGTCCTGGCTCGAACAGCATTGCCAACGCTCGAATCGACCGGTAGCCGATACCTGTTCGCCAGCGCGGCCGATCACGTCCTGCGTCTGTGGGAGAGCTCCGGAGGGCGGATCGATCACGCCATCCCGGCGGCGGCGTACCCGAGCGAGCACTACCGGACCGTCATGATGTGGTGGGACAGGCACACTCTGGCCGACACCGCGAGGCCTGAGGTGTGGCAGTCGATGGTCCGCGAGGCTCGCTCGTTGTGTGGAGACGTTCAGCGCGTCCGGTCGGTGGCCTGACCGCTGGTGGAGTCTCTGGGCCGGCTCGTCCGCGTGTGGCCGGACTTGGGGCCGCCCATCCAGGCGATCGTGAGTGTGCCTGCGTGGCATGCCCGATCTCGACCGTCGGCTTTGGCGCGGTAGAGCGCGGCGTCGGCGGCACGGACGACGGCATCGAGCACCTGATCGAGACCACCCGATTCGCTCGACGCAATGTCTGCGGTGGGCAGCGCCGGGTCACCGGGTGCGACGGGCCGTACGTCGAGTGTCACTGTTCCGATGCTGACTGTGACCGTGCAGTCGGACCGAACTCGATCGAGTATCTGCTGTGTGAGTTCGTGACCGTCTCGATGCGGGGCAAGGATCAGGAACTCTTCGCCACCGGTCCGAGCGACGACCGAGGCGTTGTCGCCGACCTCCGTGTGTACAGCGAGGGCCAGGGTGTCGGCGACTGCTGCGAGCGTCCGATCCCCGGCTGTGTGACCGGCGGTGTCGTTGACGGTCTTGAAGTAGTCGACATCGACGACGAGAGCAGACAGCGGTTCACCCCGCTCGCAGGCCTCGTGCACGAGGAACTGGGCATTCGAGAGCAGTCCACGGCGATTGACCAGACCGGTCAACGGGTCCGTATCGGCCAGCCGTTGCAGTTTCTCGTTGACAGCGGACAGGGTTCGGCGCAGGCCGCCGATGAGCGCGACCGGCACGAGGACCGTGGTCGCGGCAGCACCGATCGCAACGGCGGCTACCGCCCACCCGGAGGATCCCACACTGACCACCGACAGCACCGTGGCCATGCTGACCGAGACCGCCGACAGGCCGGCGGTCACGCGCGGCGGTGAGCTCGATGCGGCGATGGTCGGGACGATGGCCAGCATCGAGGTCACCGCTCGCGTTCCGGCCGGATCGGCGATCAGATAGGCGCTGATAGCGACTCCGGCCATACCGCCGAAACCCAGGACGGCAAATTGGCGTTCACTCAGCCGTCCCACTTTGGCAGCAAAGAGCACGGTGACAGCGGTGAACGTCAGCACCCCGATGAGAACCGGAAGCGCGTTCGGCCGCAAGAACGTCGGAGACAACAGAGCAATAGCCAGCAGCGGTACCGCACCGGTGGCGCTGGCAATGACTGCGGTAGTGCGGGTATCGAGCCGTGTCCGCCAGGAGTTCGCGCGCCGACGAGACGACTTGTCGATCACGTTCATCGGATGGGTTCCTCGGATCAATGTCGGGCGAACGCCATGAAGAGTATCTGTCGACGCCTCCGGCCGCTGGTCTGCCCGTTCATCCATTCGCAGTGTCGGCTGCCGGGTCGAGCCCGGTGCGCACCAACGCATCCAGGTCGATTCGCCGCCGACCGGACGGGAGGGGTTCACCGCGGCCGAATGTTCTCACAGCAGCGGTCACCGCGGCACCACCGAGCGCGACGTCCCCGCCGAGCTGTGGCCAGGTCGAGAGCGTGCTCCCGATTTCCGGTACCGACGCAATCATTCTCGCGGTCAGTTTGCTCGGGTCGAGCAGGGTTGCTGCGATTGTGCTCTTCTGCTCGATGGTCATGTCGGCCACATCCACGGTCGTGATGTCTCCGAGCAGTCCGTGGAACACCGGGCGGTCGGGTTCGAGATCGAAACGTTCGACATCGAGTACGCCACCGTCGCTGGTCTCCATCACCACGGGAATACCGCGGGCGCGGGCGTGTTGGCGGACCAGCAGTTTGGTGTCGATCGAGTCGCATTCCTCCACAACGAGATCGAGCCCGTCCAGAAAGTCGTCGAGCGTTTCTACCGTCACACCGTTCGTGAAGACCTGCACCTTCAGGTAGGGGTCGAGTTCGGCGATCCGTCGGGCCGCGACGATTGCCTTGTTGACGCCCAAGTCGAACACCGAGGACGGGACACGGTTCAGATTCGAGAGATCGAGTTCGTCGAAGTCGGCCAGACGCAACTCGCCGCACAGTCCTTCCAGCGCGAGGGTGTGGGCGACCGAATGGCCGACGCTCAACCCGACAACCCCCACTCGCAGGCCTCTGAACCGAGCTTGTTCTTCGGAAGTGATCTTGTTTCTGTTGCGGTCCAGTCGTAGCCGATCGAAGCCGCGCGGCCCGAGGACCCGCACCAGGGTGCGCCGCCACGGGTAATGGACCCACCGCGGCAATTCCTCGGAGTCGACGGCCGTGGCGGGAAGCAACTCACGTAGTGAGGCGAGCTGATCGAATGTCGTGTCGACGACACCGACGGTGGGATCATCGAGCAGAGCACGGACAACCGAGTCCTGGTCACGCTCGGATGGGTCGAACACACTGTGCTCCGACATTGCTGAGGCTCCGCATCTTGTGGGACGACTGTCGACGACAATGACGTCGATCTTGTCCGACGGGCCTGGAGGCATATCAGACTGCTTCACGTTACTAAAGACTTGCTGGGCAGGTGGGCCGCACTCGCTCGCCTTTCTTGACTACCCGAGCCGGATGCGTTGTGAATCCCAAGCGTCAAGCGGTGCGCACTACCAGCGCGAAGGGCCCGATGTCGGTCACAGTGAAGCGTGGATCCTCGAACAGCGACTCGGGGAAGGTGACGGTGTAGCGGCGCACGTTGGGGTCGTTGGGGTAGACGTCCTCGGCCAGTCGCAGGGTGTAGCCGTCGGCACCGCGGCGGAAGAGGAAGGCATCGGGGGCGCGCCACTGGCTGGTGTCGAGCGCCTCGATCATCTGGTCGGGACTGTCGAGCTCGGTCCACCGCTCGATGGCGTCTGCTCGCTGATCGAACTGCGCCAGTGGATTGGCGTAGTGCGACGTCAGTCCCTGGAAGCCGAAGTACGGGTAGTAGCTCAGGAACGAGGTGTCCGCGGTGAGCAGGACCGTCTCGTCGCGCGGTCGACCGGTCTGTTGGGTCAGTGCGTCGTCGACCTCGCGGTAGTACGACACAGCGCTCGGCGGTCGCATGTCCGCGCGGTTGCCGTCACCGTCGGTGTCGGAGTACGCGACGGTGATCTCGCTCTGCAGTACCTGAGGGATGTTCTGCGCGAAGGCCATTGCGCCGATGATCGCGACGACGACGGCAGCGATCCGAAACTTGGGTGGCTCGTTGATGGCCTGGTAGATCGCGTGGCTGCCTTCGAGGAAGCCGAAAACGCCTGCGCTGCCGAGCAATACGATGAGAACCGCTTCGAGTCGGAACGAGAGCAACGTGGTGCCCGCAGCCGTAGCCGCCATGGACAGCAGCGTCCACAGGTAGACCGCGACGACGCCGACCCCGAGTGCCTGTGCTCGACGCGACGAGGAGAACCGTACTGCGACCCATACCGTGCCGATGAGGCACAGAATGCCCATCATCGAGAACTCGAACATAGGGAAGGGAAGCGTTGCACCGGCCTCGGGCAGGTAGTGCAGTGCCGTGCCCGATGTCGACGGTGCGCCGCGGAGGAAGTCGACGAGATACGGCAGCCACACCGTCGCCGCTATGAGGCCCGAGATGACGGCGATCGCAGCCACTTTGATTGCGATGGGAATCAGGGCCCGCCAGGTCCTGCGCTCGCGATAGGCGAGAACGGCGGCGAACAGGGCCATCAGCACGACGGTGAACGCGGCCAGACCCAGGTACAGCGTGTAGAACGTCGCGGCCAGGCCGAGGAAGAGCCCGGTGCCGATTACCGCTCCCCAGCCGCCTGCTGCGCGTCCCCCCGTGGGGATGAATGTCCCATTCTTGCCGTCTGACCGACTGGATGCCACATTCATCCCGACGGGGGTGGCCGCTCCAGCCCCGTCGGTGACAGAAGTGACGGGCCGATGCAACGCGCCCCAGGCCAAGAGCAATGCCGGGGCGAACAGCAGCACGATGACGGCGCTGTAGGCCTCGGGGGAGGCGTAGGCGACGACGAGTGCGGTCGTGACAGCACTGACGGCGACCGCCCAGTCGCTGCGGATCAAGGCCTTCCACAACACGAACGCGACCACCGACGTGACGGCAAGCAGTCCGATTGCGTACGGCTTGAACACTTCCCAGCCGTCCATACCCAGCAGGTTGCCGACGCGTCCACCGAGCCAGAACCAACCGGCGGGGTAGAACGGTGGGATGTCGGCGTACGTCATGTCGCGCAACGACGCCGAATCCGTCAGACGCGTCAGGTATTCGGTGCGAAACTCCTGGTCGACGGAGATACCGAACAGGTACAGCTTGGTTGCCGCCAAGGGCATTCCGAGGGTGACGGTGACGAAGCCGGAGAGCCCGACCCACGCTGTGAGTCGGGCGATCCACGGCCACTCGCGGTTTCGGTACAGGTAGATCGACGACGCGAACAGGGCCGCGGCTACCACCTGGCCCAGAGTTGTCAGAGCGCGAGTGACGTTGGACGAGTTGAACGCCGGCCACTGAACCAGTGAGAAGGCGTACAGCCCGACCGTCGCCACCACGACTGCGACGAGCGCACCGAGAACGATCTCCCCGACGGCAGAGGCGGTTCTGCGAGCCGGTGCAACCCCGTCAGTCATCGAGATCAGATGGGCAGCTTGCGGAAGATCGGCCGCGGTACGTGCCGCAGCACCATCATCACCAGACGCCACGGTGCGGGAGTCCAGATGAGCGGAGTGCCCTTACGCGATGCATTGACCGCGAGCTTCGCGATGACCTCCTTGTCGACGGTCATCGGCGCTTCCTTGACGTGGGCGCTGAACTTGGTGCGCACCATGCCCGGACGAACGACGGTGACCCGAGGGCCGAACTCGCGCAACGCTTCTCCGAGTCCGAGGTAAAAACCGTCGAGGCCGGCCTTGGTGGAGCCGTAGACGAAGTTGGAGCGGCGAACCCGCTCGCCTGCCACCGAGGACATGACGATGATGCGGCCGTACGCCTGCGCCTTCATCTTCTCGCCCAGCAGCACGCCGACCGAAACGGAGGCGGTGTAGTTGATGTTCGCGGCGAGGACGGCCTTGCGCTGGTCCTGCCAGAGCTGCTCGGCATCGAAATCGACGGCGAAGGCGACGATGGCGACGTCGACGTCACCCTTGGCCCAAGCGGCGTCGATGACCTTCGGGTGCGACGCGGTGTCGAGTGCGTCGAAGTCGATGACGTCGACGGACTTCGCGCCCTTGGCGGTCAGCTGGGCGACGGCGCTCTCGCGCAGTGGGTCGTTCGGCAGCGCAGCGAGGATGACACGTGCCGGAGACTTCGACAGGTACTCCTCGGTGATCGCGAGACCGATCTCGCTGGTGCCACCCAGAACGAGAATCGTCTGGGGGTTACCTACGGCGTCTATCGTCACAGCAGTTCCAGCCTTCTAGCCATATCGGAGGCGAAAACGCCTGTGGGGTCTACAGATCGACGAACCTTGATCCATTCGTCGATCCGCGGGTACATCGAGTGGAACGTCTCGGCGTCGGTGCGCGAATCCTTCGCGGTGTACAGACGACCGCCGAACTCGAGCACACGCTTGTCGAGTTCGCGGACGAACTCGTTGAGGCCTGGCTTGATCGGGAAGTCGACGCAGATGTTCCAGCCTGGAATCGGAAAGCTGAGTGGCGCTTTGTTTCCGGGCCCGAACAGCTTGAACACGTTGAGGAACGAGTAGTGGCCGGACTTCTGGATGTCGACGATGATCTTCTTGAACTCGTCGATGGCCTCCGGGGGCACCACGAACTGGTACTGCAGGAATCCCTTGGAGCCGTAGGCGCGGTTCCACTCGCTGAACATGTCGAGTGGGTGGTAGAACGCCGTGAGGTTCTGGACCTTGTTGCGGTAGTTGCCCGACTTGCGGTACCAGACCTCGCCGACGGCCGAGAAGGTGTACTTGTTCGCGAGTCCGTTCGGGAAGATGTCCGGGAACTTCACGAGCGGCTTCGCATTGAAGCGCAGCGGATCCTTCTGCAGCTTCTCGGGAAGCTGGTCGAGGCGCGCCAACGATCCACGTGAGAGAGCGGCGCGGCCGAGCTTGGGGGGCGGGGCCACCGCGTCGAACCAGGCGCTCGAGTAGTCGTAGTTGTTCTCACTGCCGTCGCTATGCAGGGCAATGGTCTCGTCCAGGGTGCTGGTGACATCGCCGTCGGCGATGAAATAGGCCGTTTCCGTCGGCGTCATCTCGATCGTCGCGCGCAGGATGATGCCGGTCAGGCCGTTGCCGCCGACCGTCGCCCAGAAGAGCTTGGCGTTCTTGCCGGTCGGCGTCAGGTGACGGATCTGACCGTCGGCGGTGAGGAGTTCCATCGAGCGGACGTGGTTGCCGAAGCTGCCCGCGCTGTGGTGGTTCTTGCCGTGGATGTCCGTGCCGATGGCTCCGCCGATGGTGACCTGACGGGTACCCGGAAGCACCGGAACCCACAGACCGAACGGCAGCGCTGCGCGCATCAGTTGGTCGAGGTTGACGCCACCGTCGACGTCGACGATGCGCGTCGACGCGTCGATGCTGTGAATGCCGTTGAGGGCATTCATGTCGATGACGAGTCCGCCGGAGTTCTGCGCGTTGTCACCGTAGGAGCGGCCGAGGCCGCGGGCGATGACGCCGCGTCGGAGGTAAGCCGGCTTGGAGCCGTTCTGCTCGGCGACCTGCTTGACCGCGTTCGCGATGAGCTCGGGGTCGGAGGTCGAGAGCACCTCGCCGGTGGAGGGCGCAGTGCGGCCCCAACCAGTGAGTGTGCGGGTCTGCGTGGGTAGCGGCGCAGTGTTCCCGGCCTGTGGTTCCAGGGGGAAGAGTGCGTCGTCGGCTGTCGTGGACATCGCTCAAGAGGGTACCCGCATTGCGGTAGCGGCTAATGTCAGTCCTCGTGTCCACCCCTGATCGCTCCATCGAAGACGGCTCCGGGAACGACGACTGGTCGCCCGAGGACGACGAGCTGCAGCATCACGTCCCGCTGCCAGTCGAGCTGCCCCTGACCGAGAACATCGCCGACGCGGCCCTCGACCTCAAGACGCAGGTAGTGCGGTTTCTGGCGACGGGTGTGCTGTCGGCGATCGTCGATCAGGGCGTCAACCTGATCCTGCATTTCGTGTTCGGCGTCGGGGTGACTCTGGCCAAGGCGATCGGGTTCGTGCTCGGCACCACCACGGCGTACCTGATCAACCGCCGGTGGACGTTCAATGCGGCACCGTCGCGTGCTCGGTTCTTTGCCGTTGTCGCGCTGTACGGAGTCACCTTCGCCGTCCAGGTCGGCATCTACACCTGGCTCTACCAGGTTCTTCCCGACGGCTTCTGGTACGCCAACGTGGCCTTCGTCGTCGCGCAGGGAACGGCGACGGTCATCAACTTCCTGGTACAGCGGTTCGTGATCTTCAAAATCCGTTGACCACCCCTCGTGCGCGTTTTGCGTACCTCCAGGGGCGCAAGACGCGCACGAAGGGGGTGGCCGGTTCGGTCAGTTCCGCAAACGCGAGCGCATTTGCCACACGCTCGCGGATTGGTCAGCGATTCCACGCGCGCTTGGCGAATGCGCTCGCGTTTGCGCCGGATGCCCAGTCATCCAGCTGACCCACGTACGAAGGATCACACCTCGAATGTGGGCAGGTTTCCTGCTTCGAGGGCTTCGGCGAGGGTGGGGGCGGCTTTGTCTTTGTCGGAGAGCTCGTAGGTCAGAGGCGATCCGTCGCGGCCGGTGGTGGGCCAGTCGATGCCCAGGGCGGGGTCGAGGGGGTTGATGTCGCGATCCAACGCCGGGGTGTACTCCAACGAACACAGGTACATGACGGTGGAGTCATCTTCGAGCGAGAGGATGGCGTGGCCGAGTCCTTCGGAGAGGAACACTGCTTTGCGGTCGACGTCGTCGATCAGCACCGAATCCCATTGCCCGAACGTCGGGGATCCGACGCGCAGGTCGACGATGACGTCGAGGAACGCTCCGCGGGCGCAGGTGACGTATTTTGCTTGCCCGGGTGGGTTGGTGGTGAAGTGGATCCCGCGCAGGACTCCGGCGGCGGAGACCGAGCAGTTCGCTTGCTTCAGATCCAACGCGCGGCCGGTGGTGTCTTCGAAGAGGCTCGCTTTGAACCATTCGAAGAACACGCCGCGGTCGTCGCCGAACTGGCGTGGGGTGTATTCGTAGGCACCGGATATTTTCAGTTCACGAAAGGTCATCTGTTTCCTCGGTCGATCAGGTCCAGCAGGTAGCGGCCGTAGCCGGATTTGACGAGTTTCTCGGCGCGGGCGCGGAGTTCGTCGTCGGTGATGAATCCGCGTCGCCAGGCGACTTCTTCGGGTGAGCCGATCTTGAGTCCTTGGCGTTGTTCGATGGTGCGCACGTAGTTGGAGGCGTCGAGGAGGGAGTCGAAGGTGCCGGTGTCGAGCCAGGCGGTGCCGCGGGGCAGGACTTCGACCTGCAGGCGGCCGG
>NZ_SPNG01000007.1:0-315993 GCF_004563845.1 Rhodococcus sp. 1R11
TGGAGATGCCGTTGATCGATTTCTTTTCCCGGGGTGGGTCGTTGAAGTCGTCGTGGTACGGCGATTGTCTGCCGGAACGTGATTTTCCGATGTTGGTCGATCTGTACGAGCAGGGTCGGTTGCCGCTCGAGAAGTTCGTCACCGAACGCATCGGTCTGGACGACATCGAGGCGGCGTTCACCGCGATGCACGAGGGCAAGGTCCTGCGTTCGGTGGTGGTCCTGTGAGCGGGCAGTTCCGGATCGAGAAGGTCGTCACGTCGGGGACGTTCGCGCTCGACGGTGGCGAGTGGGATGTGGACAACAACATTTGGTTGATCGGTGACGACGACGAGGTGGTGATCGTCGATGCTGCACATACGGCGGGTCCGATCGTCGACGCCGTGGCGGGTCGACAGGTGACAGCGATCGTTTGTACGCATGGACACAACGATCACGTCACGGTCGCGCCGCAGCTCTCAGCGGAGTTGGATGCGCAGATTTTGCTGCACCCGGCCGACGATGTGTTGTGGGAACAGACGCATCCCGGCGTCGGGCATGCGCTTCTCGAGGACGGGCAGCGCATCACGGTGGCCGGAACCGACATCGTGGCGTTGCATACTCCTGGTCATTCGCCTGGGTCGACGTGTCTGTATGTGCCGGAGGCGGGGCAGTTGTTCTCGGGGGACACGTTGTTCTCGGGTGGGCCCGGTGCGACGGGCCGCTCGTATTCGGATTTCCCGACGATCATCGGGTCGATCCGGGACCGGTTGTTCGCGTTGCCTGCCGAGACCAGGGTCAACACCGGGCACGGTGACGGGACGAGTATCGGTGACGAGTCTCCGCATCTCGAAGAATGGATCGCCCGCGGGAACTGACACCTACGACACCGTCGTAGCTCGCCTGCCGCATTCGAGGTGGGCGGAGTGAGACAGTGGTGGGGACGCCGAAGCGCTCGCTGCGGCGCCCCCACGAACCCGAAGAGGACATCACGTGAGCCGCGCCGCACGGAGAACCCGCCTGACCATCGCTGCCACGTCGGCGGCGATCGGAGCGTTCGTGCTGGTGGGGTGCAGCTCGACCGTCACCGGCACCGCCGAGCCCACCGCCGGTGGCACCACCGCGTCGCAATCCGGTACAGACCTCAACACTCTGCTCATCGACCCGGCGAGCTTCCCGGCCCCGTACGACGCGTTGGTCTTGCCCCAGCAGGCCATCTCGCAGGCCGCCCCCGATCTCAGCGGAATACCGGCCGGTGCCGAGGTCAGCCCGGCGGGGTGCAAACCCGCGGACCAGGACTTCGGCCCGACCGGGACTGCGATGATCGTCGGCACCGACAACGACAGTCGATCCACGATCTCCATCGAGCTGACCGCTGTCGACCAGCCGCTCTCGGCGCGCAAGGAACAGCTCGAACAGTGCGGCGAGGTGACCGCAACCAAGTCCGGTGCCACCTCGAAAGTCACGTCCACGCTGACGCCCGCGCCGCCGATAGATGCCGACGACACGCTGGCCGTTCGGCAGACCGTCTCGTCGGGAACCGGCGGGGATGCCGTCACCCAGTCGATGTTGACCCTGATGGCGCAGGTCGACGGCGTGCGGATCTCGGCGACGTTCATGTCCTTCGGGTCCGCCACACCCGATGCGATGACGCTGGACGAGCTGTTCACGGCGGCGGTGCAGAAAGTGAACCAGAGCTGACGTTCTCCCGCCGTGGTGGCGGCCCCTAGCAGAGCCGACCGACACGGTCTGCTCGACGGAGGCGGGTGCACGCCGTTTCATCCACAGAGTGTCCGGCATGCACAGGGTTCTGCTCGGCCCCTGGTCGAGCCGTGAAGGCGTCACGGAGTCTCGTAAGACTTCGAGGCATGTACACACCGACGAACTCCCACGACCCCTACTCCGGTCGACACCGCGTACGGATCGGTGACGCGAGCGAACTGTTGGCCGCGATCCCGGCCATGCTCGGCTTCGATCCCCATCGCTCGATGGTGCTCATCGCGCTCGAGGACGGCGGCACCAGCATCGGCCCGACTATGCGGCACGACCTCGTGCTGGCCGGCGAGCACACCGATCGACGTGCGGCTAGCGACACTCGCGCCACGCCGGACATGCTCGACGTCATCGACTATCTGGCGGGCTATTGCGCATTCGAGAACATCGTCTCGGTGATCGCTGTGTTCGTCGACGACAGACTCGGCCGCAACGAGCGAACGCACTACACACTCGACGTTCAGGAGCTGGTGAACGAGCTCGAGGTCACCCTCTCGTCGTTCGGCGTGCGGCTCGAAGCTGCCTTCGCAACCTCGGCCATTGCCGATGCCGCGCACTGGTGGTCGCTACAGGGCCCACGGGAGCACGGTCGTATAGCCGATCCGACGGCATCGCCGCTGACGGTGGCCAGAGTGCTGGACGGCTATCCGGTGCGACGATCGAGAGACGAGCTCGCCCAATTCATCGCACCCGGCCCGGTCGAGACGGTGCAGGCAGTCGCCGCCGAGATGGCACGGTTTCGGCGTGGCGGTGCACTGTCGCTGACCGACCACCTGACAGCGGTGTTGTCCTACCTCGCGCGGTCTCCCTACGACTCCGAGCTCGAGACGACCGACTTCGCGCGGGTCGCCGTCGCGATCGGGCATGTACAGGTCCGGGACGCGGTGCTGGCACTGACCCTCGGTGAGGATGCAGATGTCGTCGAGGAATTCTGGGCGCACCTCACCCGGGTGGTTCCGAACCGCGAAAGAGCAATAGCAGCAACACTTCTCGCGTTCAGCGCCTACGTGCGAGGAGACGGCCCGATGGCCCGAATTGCGATCGATGCGGCCTTGAAGGCAGACAGATCCCACAGTTTGGCGTCGCTGTTGGACCGGTCGCTCAGTGTCGGTGCCAGTCCCGCCCTGGTTCGCGAAGTCGCCGAGAGTGGGTTCGCCTGTGCGCGAGCCTGTGGCATTCGCCTGCCGGGTGACCCGTTCGGTCGGCGCTGATCTGCAGTCTGCTCAGCGAGCCGCGTGAGAACGGTCGCCGAGCTGCTGCAGAAAGTCCCACGCATCGGAGACGATGCGATCGAGATCGGTCAGCTCCGGCGTCCACTGCAGTTCCTCGACGGCACGGTCGCTCGATGCGATCAACACGGCCGGATCACCGAGCCTGCGAGGTGCATGTTCGACGGCAATGGGCAGTCCGGTCACGCGCTTGCACGACGAGATGACCTCGTCGACGGAGAATCCGGTGCCGCTGCCGAGGTTGTAGATGGAGTGCCGACCGGGCTGGGCAGCATCGACGGCGAGGATGTGCGCTTCGGCGAGATCGGCCACGTGGATGTAATCACGAACGGCTGTGCCGTCGGGAGTGGGCCAGTCTGTGCCGAACACCGAGATCTTCTCTCGCTGACCGAGGGCGACCTGCAATACGATGGGGATGAGATGGGTCTCGACGACGCGATTCTCACCGAAACCCTTGTATGCGCCGGCCACGTTGAAGTACCTCAGACTGGTGGCGGCGAGACCGTAGGCCGCTGCATACGAGGTGATGGCGTGGTCGATCGCGAGTTTGGTCGCACCGTACGGGTTGGTGGGACGAGTGGGGTCGTCCTCGGTGATGGGGGTCTTCTCGGGCTCGCCGTAGGTGGCCGCGGTGGAGGAGAACACCAACTTGGGGGTGCCGGAGGCACGGATCGCGTCCAGAAGAGCCAGGGACGTCACTACGTTCCCGCTCCAGTACTTGTCCGGCGACACGACCGACTCGCCCACCAACGACTGCGCTGCGAAATGCAGAACGGCATCGAAGTCGCCGCCCGTCAACACTTCCGCAGCGACGTCCCTGATGTCACCCTCGACGAATGTGACCCCGGCGGGAACGGCGTCTCGATTACCGGTGGACAGGTTGTCCACGACGACGACCTCGTGGCCGCGCTCGTCGAGTACCGCCGCACACACACTGCCGACGTATCCTGCACCACCGGTAACGAGAAGCTTCACTGTTCGATCTCCCTCACACGCGGCAGAGGCCGTCCGTGCGAAGAAATCAGACC
This sequence comes from Rhodococcus sp. 1R11, assembly GCF_004563845.1. Taxonomy (NCBI): domain Bacteria; kingdom Bacillati; phylum Actinomycetota; class Actinomycetes; order Mycobacteriales; family Nocardiaceae; genus Rhodococcus; species Rhodococcus sp. 1R11. Next base: position 4,009 of record NZ_SPNG01000007.1, read on the forward strand.
TTCTTCACCTGAACGGCATGCGCCATTTCGTCGGATATGTCGACACCACTGTGTCCTGGCACCGTGATCGTCACCGACCCCGGCTTGGCCTCGACTGTAACCCGCGCGTCGGGAACCACGCCCGCCTCGCGTAGCTGAGCGATGACCTCGGGGTCGGACTGAACGTGCTCGGCCAAGCGGCGAACGACGACCGCAGTAGGCTCGCCGAGCGGGACGTCGGTGAGACGAATGAGAGCCTCCGGTGCCAGTGTCGTCTGACCCAGACCCAGCTCCGCCAAGCCAGGGATCGGATTACCGTAGGGCGAGGTCGTCGGGTTGTTCAGCACGGTGACCAACCGGCGCTCGACCTCCTCGCTCATCACGTGTTCCCAACGGCACGCCTCGGCGTGCACATCTTCCCAGCGCAGTCCGATGATGTCGACGAGCAGACGCTCCGCGAGACGGTGCTTGCGCATGACCGCGACGGCCAAGCTGCGGCCCTTCTCGGTCAGCTCCAGATGCCGGTCGCCGGCGACGGACAGAAGACCGTCGCGCTCCATTCGGGCGACGGTCTGACTGACGGTGGGACCACTCTGCTCCAGCCGCTCGGCGATCCGCGCGCGGAGCGGGATGACGCCTTCTTCTTCCAAATCGTAGATCGTCCGGAGGTACATCTCCGTGGTGTCGACCAGATCCTTCACACTCAACCCCTTCGTCGGGCTCGATCCTACCGTCAGCGGCCCTCAATCGGTGCTGCACCCGATGGCCGCGGGCGCGGCGCACCACAACCCCGGAAGCCGCTCGCCGTGGCGTGTCACAACCGGGTACCGGAAACAACACCGGAACCCGGCAACACCATCCCGCGTGGCAACGTAGTTTTGTCCGTATGTCTGATCAGGCGACACGCGCCGCCGTATCCATCCCCAACCGTCCCCAGGACATCGTCGTGTGGAGCGCGGACTACCTCGGCTACCGGTGGAGCGACGACCATCCGATGAACCCGACCCGGCTCGACCTGACGATGGCCCTCGCCACCGATCTCGGCGTGCTGGCGGGCGTGGAGCTGGTCGAACCGTCGGCGGCACCGGACTCGGAGCTGCTGCGTTTCCACACCAGCGAGTACATCGAGGCGGTCAAGCGCGCGCCGTCGCAGGGTCCGGCTCTGCGCGACCCCGACGACGTCGTCCACGGTCTCGGGTCCGACGACAACCCGGTGTTCCCGCACATGCACGAGGCCAGCGCGATGCTGACCGGTGGCTCCTTGGCGGCGGCGCGGGAGATCGCGTCGGGGCGGGCCAGGAGAGCCGTGAGCATCGGCGGTGGAATGCACCACGCAATGGCCGATTGGGCCTCGGGCTTCTGCGTCTACAACGACGCGGCCATCGCCATTTCGTGGTTGCTCGACAACGGGTTCGACCGCATCGCCTACATCGACGTCGACGCACACCACGGTGATGGCGTCCAAGCAGCGTTTCTCGGTGATCCTCGGGTGCTGACGGTCTCGTTGCATCAGCATCCGGCAACCCTGTGGCCGAACACCGGCTGGTCGACCGAGGTAGGTACCGAACGCGGCGAGGGTTCTTCGATCAACGTCCCGCTGCTGCCCGGAACCGCAGATCGGCTCTGGCTGCGCGCATTTCATGCGATCGTTCCGGGCGCGATCGGTGCGTTCCGCCCGCAGATCATCGTCAGTCAATGCGGTGTCGACAGTCACCGCGAGGATCCGCTCGCAGACCTCGCGCTCACCGTCGACGGACAGAATGCGGCTTTCCTGGCGATGCGCGACCTTGCGGACCGCTACTCGGAGGGACGGTGGTTGGCCGTCGGGGGAGGCGGGTACGGCTTGGTTCGGGTGGTACCGCGCGCCTGGTCTCACCTGATCGCCGCTGCCCTCGGCCGCGCCATCGATCCGACGACGTCTTTGCCCGACACCTGGCGCGAGCGGGTGAGAACCATGGCACCGAGCGTGGATCTGCCCCAGACCATGGGCGACGGTGGGGACGTCGACTATCCCGCCTGGGACGGTCCCGGTGGATCGTTGGCCGGAACGGACGGCACCGACCGGGCACTCGAACGCGTCGACTCGGCCATCATCGCCACTCGTCGAGCAGTGTTTCCGCTGCTCGGACTGGATCCGGAGGACCCGCGTGACTGATTCGACCGGTGCCGATCCGGCCGCCGAACAGGCGGCCGTGACAGACGAGAAGAGCAGCAAGGAACTGGCGCGAGAGCGCGCGGAAACAGAGTTTCCGCGCCACTGGGTCGCCGACGTTCTCACCTCTGACGGCGGCGTCGTGCACCTGCGGCCCATCGTGCCCTCGGACTCCGAGGCCATCGTGGCCTTCCACGGACGACTGTCGGAGCGCACCAGATACCTTCGGTACTTCGGCCCCTATCCGACGATGCCGCAGCGGGACGTCCTGAACTTCACCACTGTCGACCATCACGACCGCGTGGCCTTCGTTGCAGTACTGGGCGACGACATCATCGCGGTCGGCCGGTACGAGCGGCTACCCGAGGGCGACGGCAACTCGGCTGAGGTCGCGTTCGTCGTCGCCGACGCCCACCAAGGCCGCGGACTGGGGCCCATCCTGCTCGAGCACCTCGCGGGTGCGGCCGCCGAGAACGGCGTGAATATGTTCGTCGCCGAGGTACTCGCCGAGAACCGCAACATGGTCACCGTGTTCCGGGAGGCCGGATATCAGGTGAGCCGTTCCTTCGAGGGCGGTGTCCTGCGGCTCGAATTCGCCATCGATCCGAGCGAGGCACTGCTCTCGGTGCGGAACTCTCGCGAGCGCGCGGCCGAGGCTCGTAGCGTTCGCAACGTACTCAGTCCTCGATCGGTCGCCGTGATCGGTGCATCGACCGACAGCTCCAAGGTGGGCAACGCGGTGCTGGCCAACCTGTTGGCCGGGAACTTCACGGGCCCGGTGTACCCCGTCAACGCCGACCACCGCTCGGTGCGCGGCGTGCGTGCGTACGCCACCGTGCACGACATCCCGGACCCGGTGGACCTCGCTATCGCGGCAGTTCCGGCCGATGCCATCGACGCGGTGCTCGACGACTGCCTGGACAAAGGTGTCAAAGCACTGCTCGTGGTGTCGGGTGGATTCGGCGAGACCGGGCCTGCGGGGCAGGAGAGCGAGCGCAGGCTGGTGCTCGCCGCCCGTGCCCACGGGATGCGGCTGATCGGGCCCAACGCGCTCGGTGTCGCGAACACCGACCCGGAGTTCGGGTTGAACGCCACTTTGGCACCGCATCTACCGACCCCGGGCAATGTCGGGTTCTTCTGCCAGTCGGGCGCGCTCGGCATCGCAATTCTCGACGAGGCAGCCAACCGCCGACTGGGTCTGTCGACGTTCGTCTCCGCCGGCAACCGCGCGGACGTCTCGGGCAACGACCTACTGCAGTACTGGGACTCCGACCCGGCGACCGAGGTGATCCTGCTGTACCTGGAGAGCTTCGGAAATCCCCGCAAGTTCACCCGGATCGCACGACGGGTCGCGCGCAGCAAGCCGATCATCGCGGTCAAGAGTGGCCGCGGCGCCGTGCCACCCGCGCACGCCATCGGTGCCGACATCGACGATTCCATTGTCCGAGCGTTGTTCGCCCAAGCCGGAGTGATCCAGGTCGACACCATCTCCGAACTGTTCGACTGCGCAGTACTGTTCGGCAACCAACCGCTACCGGCCGGCCCGCGCGTGGCCGTCGTGGGCAACTCGACGGCCCTGGGGGTCCTGGCCGTCGACGCCGCTCGCGCCAAAGGCTTGCATGCCGATATCCCGACCGACGTCGGACCGCAGGCCGGTCCCGAGGATTTTGCCGCGGCCGTGTCGTCGGCACTCGCCGCCTCCGACATCGATGCAGTGATCGTCGTGTTCGTGCCCCCGGTCGCGGTCGAGGTCGAACCGTTCGCGACTGCGTTGGGCAATGCGGTCCGGGGGTCCGACAAGCCGGTGCTGTCGACATTCCTTGCCACCGAGGGCATTCCGGATGTGCTGGCCGTACGCGGGCCCGGCGGGCACCCGGTTCGCGGCTCGGTTCCGTCGTACTCGAGCCCTGAACGAGCCGTGGCGGCACTCGCTGCCGCATGGCGGTACTCGTCGTGGCGCACGCGGCCGGTGTCGAATCTGGTTCGGCCCAAGAGCATCGACGGCGATCGCGCCAAACAGCTGGTCCGGGATTGGCGTTCGGCAGGTGGCCAAGGGCGCTGGCTGTCGGATTTCGAGACTGCCGAGCTGTTGGCCTGCTACGGCCTCGATGTCGTGGCGTTCCGCGCCGTGACCGACGAGAGCGAGGCCGTCGCGGCGGCCGACGAACTGGGGTACCCGGTTGCCGTCAAAGCGACAGGGAAGCGGTGGCGGCACCGGCCGGATCTGGGCGGCGTCCGCTTGGACGTGGCCGACGCCTCGGCGGTACGTGTGGCATACCGCAACCTGGCGGCCGAATCCGGAGAGCCACTGCTGCATGTCCAGCGCATGGCAGTCAAAGGAATCGGCTGCGTGGTTCGAGTTCAGGACGACCCGTCGTTCGGATCGCTGATCTCGTTCGGTCTGGCCGGAGTGATTTCGGATCTGTTGGGCGACCGTGCGTATCGTGTGCTGCCGTTGACCGAGGACGAAGCGGCACAGCTGATCGACGCGCCGAAGGCTGCTCCGCTGCTGTCGGGCTATCGAAATGCCGTGCCGGTCAACAAGAGTGCGCTGATCGACCTCGTCCAGCGCATATCTGCGCTGGCCGAGGACATTCCCGACATCCGTGAAATCTCTTGCGAACCGGTGCTGGCATCCGCCGACGGCGCACACATCACCGATGCGCGAGTACGAATCGGACCCGAACCGACGAAGGCAGACCTGGGTCCACGACGATTGCGTTGACGAGGACTGTGTCGCCGAAAACGAGAGAGGCGGCGGCCGAACCGACGTCCCGAGGGGGAAAGAACGTCGGTTCGGCCACCGCGTCGGATGGCGCGAACGGGAGTGATCACCGTCGCTCCACCGGTCGGAGAACCGGAATCAGCTGGCGTACGAACGCAACTTCTCGGCGCGGTCACCCTGGCGAAGCTTGACCATCACCTCGCGCTCGATCTGACGCACGCGCTCGCGAGACAGTCCGAAGAGCTTGCCGATCTGATCGAGGGTGCGCGGCTGGCCGTCGTCCAAGCCGTAGCGCAGACGGATGACCTGCTGCTCACGTTCGTCGAGGGTGCCGAGCACGACGCGAACGTCGCTGTGCAGCAGCCCGGCGATGACGGCGTTCTCGGCGGATGTCGCTTCCGAGTCCTCGATGAAGTCACCCAGCGGCGCTTCCTCGTCGCTGCCCACCGGCATGTCGAGGCTGACCGGATCCCGGCTGTGGTCGAGCAGATCGGCGATCTTTTCGACCGCAATGCCCGATTCACTCGACAGCTCTTCGTCGGTTGCCTCGCGTCCGAGCTGCTGATGCAACTCTCGCTTGATCCGGGCCAGCTTGTTGACCTGCTCGACGAGGTGGACAGGGAGCCGAATCGTTCGGCTCTGATCTGCCATGCCGCGAGTGATGGCCTGACGGATCCACCACGTTGCGTAGGTCGAGAACTTGAAGCCCTTCGCGTAGTCGAACTTCTCCATGGCGCGAATCAGACCCAGGTTGCCTTCCTGGATCAGGTCGAGCAGCGGCATTCCGCGACCGGTGTAGCGCTTTGCGAGCGAGACGACCAACCGGAGGTTTGCTTCGAGCAGATGGCTGCGCGCCGCGCTTCCGTCCCGCACGATGATCGCCAAGTTGCGCTTCTTGACCGCGCTCAACCGTTTCGTGTTCTCGAGGACCTGCTTGGCATACAGACCTGCCTCGATCCTCTTGGCCAGGTCGACCTCTTCTTCAGCCGTCAGCAACGCGGTGCGGCCGATGCCGTTGAGGTACACGCGAACGAGATCGGCTGCTGGGCTCTGGGCGTCCAGATCGGCATCGGTGGGCCGCGGACGAATCGTGGTGCTGGGGCTGGTCATGACTTGCCTCCTGGTCGGTGGTGTCTCACAGGTTCAACGCTCGGGACGCTCCGATAAGTTCCCACGCCGATCCTGGTGATACCCGCCTGAACAGGGAATACGGCGGGTCCGTCCTGAGAAGTTGCTGAGAACGTTCGCAGCGGGAACGGCAGCGCAGCCCCAGGTCTGTTCAGCGAGCCGGCAACACGAGTCCGTGCCGCACCAGACCCTGCATCAGCGTCACCGCATGCCCCGCCAATTCGTCGGCATCCTCACCGTGCGCAGCGGCGAGCAGCTCGACCAGTTCGCCCACCGCGAGCCCATCCGGACGCAGGCCCGCAAGAAGCGCGGCACCGAGCTCGTCGATGTCGTGCTGCCACTGTGGTCCGTTTCCCCGGTGGACACGGATCGCCACCGGAGCCCAGCCCTCGTCGCCGGGAAGAAACACCCGTTCGAGCGCGGTGTTGGGGTCGAGAGTCAGTACCGAGTCGAGAATGTCGTTGTCACGAAGCCATTCGAGCCGAGAAAAGTACTCGAGCGACTCGTTCCCGAGCGGGTCGGAGAACCCGTGCGTCAACTCCTCGGCGAGCAGATCCGTCGGAGAGTCCGTCTTGCGTAGATAGACGAACCCGAAACCGACGCCCTCGACACCCGCAGCGGCGAAATGATCGAGCCAGGACTGGGCCACCGCGGCCGCATTGGGATCGCGCGGGTCCAGACCGCCGTCGCGCATCCAGGTGCCCACATACAGAGCGGGGTCTGCCACGTCACGCTCGACCACCCAGGCGTCGACCCCGTAGGAGGGAAGCCAGGAAGCCACCCTGGTACGCCAGTCCTCGCCTTCGATGTGCACCCACGACGCGAGGATGGCGGCGGTCCCACCGAGGGTGAGGTGCTCGGGTGCCTGCGCGATCATCAACGCGCTCGCCCCGTCGAGATCGAGGCCCGAATCGCGATACGAGTGCAGTACTTCGGCGCGCCCGACGACGAACGGGGGATTGGCGACGATCCGATCGAACGTACGTCCGGCCACCGGCTCGAACCACGACCCGTGCAGCAGTTCGACGTCGAGACCGTTGAGGGCCATCGTCGCCGCCGCCAGATCCATCGATCGCGGGCTGATGTCGGTCGCGGTCACCGTCGTGGCGTAGTCACACGCGTGGACGGCTTGGACGCCGCATCCGGTTCCTACGTCCAGCACGGACTCCACAGCCGAGGTCGGCGTCCCGCGCAGCAACGACAGCGACGCCTGGCCGACGCCGAGGACATGATCGGTCGCCGTCTCGGCGACGCGCATGCTGCCGTCGGGATCGGAGACGATCCACCGGGTACCGTGCCCGGCGTCGAGGGGCCTGATGTCGAGCGCGGTGCGCACCGAGGATCCGGTGCTAGTGAGAATGCCGGCCGCGAGTGCTTCGGCGACGGTCAGAGGTGCGAGAGCGGCCGCAACTTCGTGCTCGGGACAGTCGTCGACCAGAAGGAACAGTCGCACCAACACACCCAGATCTCCGCCGCCTCGGCTCGCGTTGCGGACCGGAACCGGTTCGCTGCGTCCCAGTGCGGCATGGGCGTCTGGGCCCAGCAGCGTCAGAACGCCGTCGGCGTCGTAGCCCGTGCGATCGAAGGCTTCACGGAGGGCAGCGGCGGCAGCGACGAGTGGAGACGGAGGATTGTGTGCATTCACCGAGCAAGTGTCGCACCGACTGTCGGCTCCCTGTCAGTCCTCGCCGGCTTCGATCACGCGGTGGTTGCTCGATTCGATGGCCGGACTGTCGATGGTCCGGTAGTCGTAACGGCTCATCTCGTCCTTGGTGCGCGGCGGCCGATCGTTCGCGATCAACACTGCCATCCAGGGGAGCGGAATGGACAGACCGACGATCGCCATGGAAATCCATGGGTTCATCCACATTCCGTATGCCAGTGCAGCGAGCACCAAGGCCGGTATGCGGAAGGACATGATGAACATGTACTTGCGGACACGCGCTTTGTGCTGCTCTTCCACCGACTGTTGCGCCTCGGTGATCAGGACGGGCCCATCCGGCGAGTCGCTGTACGCGCTTCCGTCGAACCCTGGGGTTCTCGTCATACCTCCACTGTGGCACTACCGCTCACAGATTGCATACGACGAGCTGTGCGACCGGTTCGAACACAGTGTGGCGACGGATTAATCTGTGTTCATGAGCACTCAGACGAAGGACCGTCCCGACATCGCACCGGACGAAACCACCGACGATGACCGGCCGAAATTCTTCCATTACGTCAAGAAGAACAAGATCGCCGAGAGCGCCGTCATGGGTACGCATGTGGTAGCGCTGTGCGGCGAGGTGTTTCCTGTCACCAAGTCTGCAAAACCGGGCTCACCGGTGTGCCCGGACTGCAAGAAGATCTACGAGGGCCTCAAGAAGGGCGAGTGACGGCTCGCGTCCGATGGTGACTCCGCCGGACCCGACTGTCACGGAGACGGTTCGGGCCGGTCGGATCGCTGCCGATCGCCGACCACTTTGATCGGCCCTGTGGCCAGACGTCGCGCGACTGCGGTCACCGGTCCCGATGGCTTGTCGTCCGCAGCTGCCTGAGCAGCGAGCCACTCACGCATTTGATCCATTCGGGTTGCTCTGGCCGGCCAGAACTCCTGGATCGTGGCGTTGAACTCGGCTCCGAGGACGACGGCGAAGCCGAGGAAGAACGTGAAGAGCAGAAACGCGATCGGAGTTGCCAGCGCACCGTAGGTGTAGCCGGTGCTGGTGACCCAGGTCAGGTACCGGCGAAGTACGGCGCTGGCAATCATGAAGAACACGCCGGCAAGCAGTGCTCCGCCGAGCAGACGATGCCAGGGCAATGACGTGTGCAGCGCCAGCTTGTACAACGTGGTCAGGCCGATGATCAGCAGCAACCCGACGGCGGGGTAGTACAGGAAGTCGACGAGTTCGCTGCCGACGGTCAGCCACGAATCGGGCAGTATCTGCTGGACGTACACCGGTCCGAGTGCGACGAGCGGCAGCACGAACACCGCGATGACCAGAAAGCCGACGTAGAGGAGCAGTGCGAAGAACCGCTGCCAGACGGGATTTCGCGCGTCGGCCTGCCCGTGTGCCTCGACGATGGAGTCCACGAACGTGGAGATCGCGGACGAGCCCGCCCACAGCGACAGCAGGAAGCCGACCGAGACGATTTCTCCGCTGCCCTGAGCGAGTACGTCTCGGACGGTCGGCGCGATGATCTGATCGACGACACTGCTGCTGAACAGCGTGTTGCTGAAGGTGATGATCTTCGACTCGATGATGTCGACGGTGTTGGGTCCGAACCAACCTCCGACGAAACCGAGACTGCCCAGCACCCCGAGCAGAAGGGGAGGTAGCGACAGTGTCTGCCAGAAGGCTGCGGTCGCTGCCTTGCTGAAGATCGAATCGTCCCAGGCCTTGCCGAGAGTGCGCAGAGTCACTTTCCACACCGCACGTAGCGGGTTTCTCGCCGACGATCGTGCCGGTGTGGGAGTTCGGCCTGCAGACGCGCTCATGGTCCCTCCAGCATTCCTGACCGATGCCGACTTCGCCTAACGACCGGCGCGCCGTGTCGCGTCCGACATCACCCCAGCGATGCGGGATCCGTCGGTACGGAGCGATAGGCTCCTCGGCGGACACTGCAGGGCTACCGAGAGCGCGAGGAATTTACATCGATGCCAGGAACCGGCGGCCAGTGAGCGCTGACATGTTCGATCCCACACCATCATCCACCGATCAGTCGGCTGCGCCCGTCGCCGGCGGGGCACCACTACGCGCCTGGCAGAGACGCGCGCTGACGAAGTATCTCGTTGCCTCGCCCAAGGACTTCCTGGCGGTGGCGACCCCGGGTGCAGGTAAGACCACGTTCGCTCTGCGCGTCGCCGCAGAACTGCTCGCGCACCGCACCGTCGATCAGGTGACGGTGGTGGCACCCACCGAGCACCTCAAGCATCAGTGGGCCGAGTCGGCGGCGCGGGTGGGCATCGCCTTGGACTCACGCTTCTCGAACTCGACCGGTCAGACGTCGAGTGACTACCACGGTGTGGTGGTGACCTACGCGCAGATCGCCTCGCACCCGTTCAAGCACCGAGTGCGCACGGAGTCCCGCAAGACTCTGGTGATCCTCGACGAGATCCACCACGGTGGTGACGCGAAAAGCTGGGGCGAGGGCATCCGCGAAGCGTTCGGCGACGCCACCCGACGCCTGGCGTTGACGGGTACTCCGTTCCGCAGCGACGACAGTCCCATTCCGTTCGTCAATTACGAACCGGATCAGGACGGCCTGATGCGGTCGAAGGCCGACCACGCGTACGGCTACTCCGACGCCCTCGCCGACGGCGTCGTTCGCCCGGTCGTCTTCCTCGCGTACTCCGGCGAGGCACGGTGGCGGGACAGCGCAGGCGAGGAGTACACCGCTCGTCTGGGTGAGCCGCTGAATGCGGAGCAGACCGCACGGGCCTGGCGTACCGCCCTCGACCCACAGGGCGACTGGATGCCAGCGGTGCTCCTGGCTGCGAACACGCGATTGGCACAGTTGCGGTCGGGCGGTATGCCCGACGCAGGTGGTCTCGTGATCGCGACCGACCAGACCGTGGCGCGGGCCTACGCGAAGCTGATCGAGGTGATCACGGGGGAGACGCCGACTCTCGTACTCTCCGACGACCCCACGTCCTCGGCTCGTATCGCCGAGTTCGGCAAGAGCGATCAGCGATGGATGGTCGCTGTCCGCATGGTGTCCGAGGGTGTCGACGTTCCGCGTCTCGCCGTCGGCGTCTACGCCACCAGTGCATCGACTCCGCTGTATTTCGCGCAGGCCATCGGACGCTTCGTGCGATCACGCCGAAAAGGCGAGACAGCGAGCGTATTCCTGCCGTCGGTGCCGGTCCTGCTGGATCTCGCCTCGCAGCTCGAGGCTCAGCGTGACCATATTCTCGGCAAGCCCCACCGCGAGAAGGACGGCTTCGACGACGAGCTGTTGGCGGACGCGAACAAGCAGAAGGACGAGCTGGGCGAGGAAGAGAAGGCGTACACCTCCCTCGGCGCGGATGCCGAGCTGGATCAGGTGATCTACGACGGTTCCTCGTTCGGAACTGCGACGTTCTCGGGCAGCGACGAGGAAGCCGACTACCTCGGGCTCCCCGGCCTCCTCGACGCGACGCAGATGCGCGATCTGCTTCGCCAGCGTCAGCAGGAGCAGATCGACAAACCCGCTCCGGGCCCGGCGGTCCCCGCGCCTGCCGTCGTCAACGACAGGGCCACCAGTGCCGGCCAGCTGGCCGGCCTGAGGCGGGAACTGAACAGTTTGGTTGCGGTGTACCACCACCGGACGGGGAAGCCGCACGGGGTCATTCACGGCGATCTGCGTCGCATCTGCGGTGGCCCGCCGACGGCCATGGCATCGGCGGAGCAGCTGAGTGAGCGAATAGCGCAGTTGCGCAAGATGTAGCACCCGACGAACGAGTGCTGCCGGCGGACTGTGCCCGTGAACGACAACGACGGACGGTCCAGAGACCGTCCGTCGTTGTGATCGTGCGTTGGTGCGTTGATGCAGTTGTATCGGTACAGCTGTGGCGAACTGGCGTCCCCCGACGAGTCGGTGGGTTACACCGTGGAGTCCGATTCGGTCATCACCGTTGCGTTCACTTCACGCAAGCGGGCTTCGTGCTCGGTGGCGTGGTGACCGCAGAAGAGAAGCTCTCCACCGGTCGAGAGCACGACACGCGCGCGAGCCCCTGCACCGCACCGGTCGCACCGGTCCGCTGCTGTCAATTGTGGGCTGGTCAATGTTCCGGGCATGACTCCTCCGTACTGGCTTGCGGGAATGTCCCGTTCGCCTGGGGCCGGTCCGCCGCGTCGGTATGGCGCGGTTCGTTCACTCTGTCAGACGTATGGCGGTCACGCGTTGTTCCCGAGCGCGTTTCTTTGTGTTGTCACTAACACGAAACATGTCCTACGAGCAGGAACGCCGTAGATCCTGTTCGCTGACAGCTGATACGGAATCGGACGGGTGGCACCAGTAGGGTCCCGGTGTGGCTTCGACTTCTTCCTCGCTGTCCGGCGCTTCGAGGCTGGGTATTCCGTCGCTGTTCGTGATCGGTGCCGTGTGCATGTATGTCGGCGCGGCCATCGGAGTGTTCCTCTTCGACACGGTGAACCCGGCTGCGGTGGCCTGGTTGCGCGGCTTCGGTGCCGCTGTCGTCCTGATCGCCTGGCGTAGGCCGTGGCGTCGACGCGGCGGTGCCGGATCCGTATGGACGGCTCGACGCACGGTGACAGCTGCCGCGTTCGGGGCCGCCACTATCGGCATGAACGTGATGTTCTACGAGGCCATCGCTCGACTGCCTCTGGGCGCGGCGGTTGCCATCGAGTTTCTGGGCCCGATCGTTGTCGCCGCAGCAGGTTCTCGGAAGCTCACCGATGCACTCGCGGTCGTTCTGGTCGTCGCCGGTGTTGCTGCCATCGCGTCGGCGCAGTTCGAGGGCGGCGAGGTGGGATTGATCGGAATTGCGTTCGCGCTCGGTTCGGCGGCGCTGTGGGCGGCGTACATCGTGCTGGGCAAGTCCGTGGCCGACGCCGGGCAGGGGCTCGACGACATGGCTGCCGGTTTCGGTATCGCATCGGTGCTCCTCGCCGTGCCGCTGTTCGCACCGTTCGCATTCGCGCACACCGACGTTCTGAGCGACTGGCGCATCTGGGTTCTTGGCCTGGGCGTCGGATTGCTGTCGAGCGTCGTTCCGTACGTTCTCGACCAGTACGTCCTGGTACGAGTGGGGCGGGCCCGCTTCGCGTTGCTGTTGGCGTTGCTGCCTGCGACGGCGACCGTCGTCGGTGCCGTGGTGCTGACCCAGGTACCGACGCTGCTCGAGTCCGTGGGGATCGTGGCCGTCATCGCCGCAGTGGTGCTCGGCGGCCTGCCGGGCCGAGCGCGCGGTGGGGCACCCACGCTGCCCCCGCCCTGAGACCGCCCTGACACTTCGAGGACACGGCTCGGGGACGCGCGGGGGTAGGGGACGCGAGGCCCCTGGAACCCGGCACAATGGCGATGTGACCGATCCAACCGACGTCCTCGTACATCTGTGCACCACGGAGGAGTGGTCGAGGATCCGGGGCGGTACCGACTACACTCCCGAGTCGTTCGCCGAACTGGGTTTCGTTCATCTCTCCACGCCCGCGCAGGTGCATCTGCCTGCGAATCGCCTCTTCTCAGGACGCACCGATCTGGTGCTGCTCACGGTGGACCCAGCGCGGTTGAGTGCGCCGCTGCGATGGGAGCCGGGTGTGCCGTCCGACCCGCAATCGATGCTCTTTCCGCACCTGTACGGACCGCTACCGCTCGAGGCCGTCACTGCCGCCGTCGAGTACCGCCCGGGGCCCGCCGGGGATTTCGAGACGCCTGTGCTCTGACCGAACCCCTGGGAGTCGCCGGAAACGAAAGCGACCGCCGATCCGAAGATCGACGGTCGCTTGTCGTTCGATAATTGTCAGTCCAGGTAGTCGCGCAGAACCTGGGACCGCGACGGGTGCCGCAGCTTCGACATCGTCTTGGACTCGATCTGACGAATTCGCTCGCGGGTGACTCCGTACACCTGCCCGATCTCGTCGAGGGTGCGGGGCTGTCCATCGGTGAGGCCGAAGCGGAGGCGGACCACGCCTGCTTCGCGCTCGGAGAGCGTCTCGAGCACCGACTGAAGCTGATCCTGCAGAAGCGTGAACGAGACCGCGTCGACCGCGACGACCGCCTCGGAGTCCTCGATGAAGTCGCCGAGCTGGCTGTCACCCTCGTCACCGATGGTCTGGTCGAGGGAAATCGGCTCACGCGCGTACTGCTGGATCTCCAGCACCTTCTCGGGCGTGATGTCCATCTCCTTGGCGAGTTCCTCCGGAGTGGGCTCGCGGCCCAGATCCTGCAGGAGCTCACGCTGGATGCGTCCGAGCTTGTTGATGACCTCGACCATGTGCACCGGGATACGAATGGTGCGGGCCTGGTCTGCCATGGCACGGGTGATGGCCTGGCGGATCCACCAGGTGGCATACGTCGAGAACTTGTAGCCCTTGGTGTAGTCGAACTTCTCGACTGCGCGGATCAGGCCCAGGTTGCCCTCCTGGATGAGGTCCAGGAACGCCATGCCGCGGCCGGTGTAGCGCTTGGCCAGCGAGACGACGAGACGGAGGTTTGCCTCGAGCAGGTGATTCTTGGCGCGGTTGCCGTCACGGCAGATCCAGGTCATGTCACGCCGCTGGGCGACGGGGAGCTTCTCGCCCTTCTCGGCGGACTCGCGCATCTTCTCGACGGCGAACAGACCAGCCTCGATGCGCTTGGCGAGCTCGACCTCTTCCTCGGCGTTGAGGAGGGCGACCTTGCCGATCTGCTTGAGGTACGCGCGGACCGAGTCCGCCGATGCGGTGAGCTCGGCGTCCTTGCGGGCCTGGCGCAGCGCTTCGGATTCCTCTTCGTCCCAGACGAAGTCGCCCGACGCCTTGTCCTCGGCGGTCGGTTCGCTCGTTGCGTCCTCTTCGGTGTCGTCACCGGCTGCGACGACCTCGACGACGTCGTTCGCTGCGGCGGCGAGGTCACCTTCGGAAATATCGATGTCTTCGATTCCCGGGGTGCTCTCGTCTACGTCGTCGCCGGTGGCGGTAGCTGCTGTCTTCTTCGCTGCGGCCTTCTTGGCCGGTGCCTTCTTGGCGGCGGCACGTTTGGCCGGTGCCTTCTTAGCCGGTGCCTTCGCGGCGGGTGCCTTCGCGGCGGGTGCCTTGACAGCAGGTTCAGGTGTCGCAGTTCCAGGTTCGGAATCTACGGTCTGACGGATATCGGTGGCTGCCACGTACGCCCTTTCGTGACGAAGTCGTGCGGCGTCACGCCAGAGTTGTTTCCGGCGGAGAGGTCTTCGGATTCGGCCGGCTGCGTACCGGCACACACCATTGTAACGACCTCTCAGGAGTTTGTTACCTACCCTCGTCCTACGCGGGTGGCGACACCGCGTGTCAGTGCGGCGATCCGGCCGATGTACCGGTCTCGGCGGACGCGACGGCACTGTCCGCCGCCAGGGCCGCGCCGACGATTCCCGCCGTGTTCAGCAGGGTTGCGGGGACCACCGGAGTTCGGTTGGTCAGGTGCGGAATCCACTTCTCGCTCTTGCGGCTGATTCCGCCACCGGCGATGAACAGATCGGGCCACAGCAGCGCTTCGAACGTCGCGAGCACAGTGGAGACCTCTTTCGCCCACTCCTTGTAGGACAGCCCCTTGTTCTCCTTCACCGAGGACGCCGCGCGGTGCTCGGCCTCCTTGCCGCCGATCTCCATGTGGCCGAACTCGGTGTTCGGCAGCAGAACTCCGTTGTGCAGAACGGCGGAACCGATCCCGGTACCGAAGGTGAGCAGAACGACGACCCCGTCCTTGCCCTTGCCGCCGCCGTACTTGTCCTCGGCGACCCCGGCGGCATCCGCATCGTTGAGGACGGTGATGTTCTCGTTTCCGATGGCCTTCGCGAACAGTGCGCGCGCATCGGTGTCGATCCAGCTCTTGTCGATGTTCGCGGCCGACCGCGCCACACCGTTGGTGACCACCGCGGGCAGGGTGACGCCGATCGGTCCGGTCCACTCGAAATGCGCGACGATCTCTGCCACGGTCCGCGCGACGGCGTCGGGGGTCGAGGGCTGAGGGGTCTCGATCTTGTAGCGATCGCCCACGAGCTCACCGGTGTTCAAATCGACGATGCCGCCCTTGATGCCGCTGCCACCGACGTCCACGCCGAACCCGTGACGCTCGGCCGTCCCCGCGGTGCTGTTGTCCGAACCTGGCTGTGTCATGTCGATGCCGCTCCTGGCCTGATCGAATTCGTGTGTGCCGTCGCTTCCGAACAATAGTGCCGAGTCTTCGTCGGCGGGACGCCGACGCTGCAGCGGACGGCGAGCCGAGTACTTCGGTGGTGTCGCACTGCCGAAGTGTGTTGCGATGTACCTGTGCCGAAACATGACGGAACGCAGACCCACACCGCCACTGAGCAATTGCCGGGTACGCCGGCAGCCTCAGGACGGTCGGATACCGATTCGACGACACGTGATGTGGAGGTACTACGCGGGGTTGCCGTTCGGGTTGCCACGCAGGCAGCCGAGCACGTCCGAACCCGCCGTCCGCAGGTGTTCGGTGGCAGTCCCGACGTAGAGGGAGCGGCCGTCCAGTCGAAGAGCACGCCGACCGATCCGGTCACCGTCGTGGACACCGAAACCGAACGTGTTCTTCGCGAATTGCTGGCGCAGCTGCGTCCCACCGATGCCGTCCTCGGGGAGGAGGAAGGTGGCGGAGACGACTCCGTCGACGGAGTTCGTTGGGTACTGGATCCGATCGACGGAACCGTCAACTTCATGTATGGAATTCCCGCGTACGCGGTCTCGGTCGCAGCGCAGATCGACGGCGTGAGCGTGGCGGGGGCCGTCGTCGACGTGGCCCGCGACGTGGTCTATTCCGCCGCACGGGGGCACGGGTCGACGGCTCGGTACGCAGACGGTCGGATCGAACGGCTGCAGTGTTCGGGCGTGACCGAACTGTCGATGACGTTGTTGGCCACCGGATTCGGATACGGATCACGACGCCGCGCGGCGCAGGGCGCGATCATTGCCGAACTACTGCCGACAGTGCGCGACATTCGCCGGATCGGCTCTGCAGCACTGGATCTGTGCATGGTGGCGTCCGGTGCCGTCGACGCTCACTTCGAGCACGGGCTGAGCCCGTGGGACTGGGCGGCGGGGTCGCTGATCGCTACGGAGGCCGGAGCACTCGTCGAGGTACCCGCAGCGACGTCGACGAGTGCGGACGGGGTCGTCACCGTGGCGATGGCCCCGGGAATTGCCGAACCCCTGACTGCCGCCCTGCGAACCGTCGGTGCACTCGATCCGATTCCGACCTGACCGACGAGCCCGACTGATCAACGGGCCCGACTGGGCAACGTGGCCGACTCAGCAGCGCGATTGACGCGCGGCGGCGAGCAGATCGGGGTCGAGGGGCTGCGGCGCGGCACCGGGGGCTGCGCCCGCCAGCGTGCGTAGCACTTCCTCTGCGTCGTCGTTCGGCTGAATCTCGCTGAAGTAGGTGCCGAGTGCCAGATCCACCGAGTCGTCGGTCCTGGAGTCCTCGATGAGCTCCGCACACGGTGCGAGTAACCACACTGCGCTGGCGGCGGCGATGCCGGCGGATCCGAATCGGATCTGGCCCTGGCACTGCATGTTCTGGTCGACATAGACGGGGTCGTTGCCCACCTGCACGTCCGGAGCACTTGCGAAGCCGTAGTCGCTGAGCTGAGCCGCCACGTGCGCGGCCTGGCCCCGTTCGCCGTTGGCGTTGAACACTCGCACCTTCGATGCCGAGAGGGCCGCAGGTTCGACATCGAGGAGCGTCGTCGGGTCGACTTCTTCGCCGAGTGGAACCGGTTGCGTTCCGTCGGTGGCGGCGGTCGTCGTGGGGGTGTTGCATTCGGCAGTGGCCGATGTCGTCTCGGTGGTGGTGAACACCTTGACCCACACGACAACGCCGAGCAGCGCGAGTACTGCGAACACGGCAATGATCGGAAGTGCGCGGCGTCGACGGAACGGACGGCCGCGGCCGTCGACCGACTGGCCTTCGGTGATCAGAGAAACCACAGTGATTCTTCGCCTTTCCGTCGGCAGTCGCCGAGACCGGTGCACGGAGTCGGTTCACACCGACGCGTGCCTACTGTAGATGCCCGCGCTCCTCGGCGACGGCACACTCGGCCGCGTGGTCACCGAAACCAGCGCACGCGACCTGTTTGCATGCCGAAAACCAGCAGCAGAACTCCTTCTGGCGGCTGCGGAATGAAGCCGGTGATCTCGGTGTTGATGCGGCGTGCACGGAGGCAATGGAGTGATCGGCGATTCGGTTTCGGCTTTGGGGTCGGCGTCGGCTATTGTCTGGCGGCCGCAGTGCTTAAGAAACAGAAAGTCGCCGGTGAATCGTCGATCAGGTGAGCGAAAGCTCGATCGAGTTTCAACCGGCGAAATTTGGGAACTACCCCGTGTAGTTTCCGGCACCGCGTGATGAACCAGTTCGATCGAGAATCAAATCGGTGGGAGCGAGCAAGCGCCCTCTTCACAGCCGACGGCCACAAGCCGACCACACCGGCAGCTTCCACCACACACACGTACGAAGATGAGGGGTTACGAGAACAATGGCAACCGATTACGACGCTCCGAGAAGAACAGAATCCGACGACGTTTCGGAGGACTCTCTCGAAGAGCTGAAGGCTCGCCGCAACGAGGCGCAGTCTGCAGTCGTCGACGTGGACGAGTCAGACACCGCGGAGTCCTTCGAGCTACCGGGTGCCGACCTGTCCGGCGAAGAGCTTTCGGTCCGGGTGGTTCCCAAGCAGGCGGACGAGTTCACCTGTTCGAGCTGCTTCCTGGTCCACCATCGCAGTCGACTGGCAAGCGATGCCAACGGCGTCCTGATGTGCCGGGACTGCGCAGCCTGATCGACGTCAGGTGCTGATCCACGGCAGGCAATGCCCGGCCGAGCGGCCGGGCAGTGAGGTTTCGTAGCGAGCCCGACGGCTGGTTCAGCGAGCTTCCACGCCGTGGGCAGTGAGCACGGCAAGTAGATCCTCCGGCCGCTTGGTGCTGATCAGCCAGTAGGGCGTCGGGTCGTCCGGGTCGTCCAACACGACGATCACCATCTGTTTCACCCAGGTGCGGTGCTGTACGAAGGCAAGCGGGTCGAGCTGCCTTCCCAGCGCCGCACTTTTTGCTGTTGCGGGCACCACGGCTGCCTTGGACGCGACGTCGAGGGGCAGATGCGCTTTCCCGACCCGTAGTTCGAGGCCGGCGGACGGCGACTCGGTGGAGTTCGAGCCCGGATCGATGGCCACCACCTGCACACGTAGCCTGCTGAACGCCACCAGAGCCCAGGCGACCAGGGGGAGAAGCAACACGTAGGGCAGCCAGGCGCGAACACCGGGGGCACCCATGTGTACTTCTGCTGCGAGCAGTACTGCCAGCGCTGCGCCGGCCACCCACCACCAGAGGGGTACCCATAGTCGTTCGGCGTAGAGCACCGACTCCGAGCCGGCGGATCCGGCACGCGAGGTGGGGTCGTCGGACTCGGGGTTCGCCCGATCGGCCTGTCGATCTGCAGTCACCTCACCCAGGGTAGTCGCCGCGCCGACGGAGAAGCAGATCAGCGTAGTCTCGTTCGACGTGAGTGACGAAGTCATCGAGTCCCGTAACACGCTTTCCGGCGACCCACACGAGGTGCCCCTGGACCGGTCCGGGGAGGTTCGGGTTCGCCGGTTGGACCCCGAGCTACCGGTGCCCACGCGTGCGCACGAGGGTGACGCGGGGGTGGATCTGCGGATCACCGCCGCAGTGACGATCGATCCCGGTGAACGGGTTCTCGTCGGCACGGGAATTGCGGTGGCTCTGCCTCTGGGGACGGTGGGGCTGGTGCACCCGCGCTCGGGGCTGGCGGCGAAATCGGGGCTGTCGGTCGTCAACACTCCTGGAACCATCGACGCTGGCTACCGCGGAGAGATCAAAGTCTGCTTGATCAACCACGATCCCCGGACTCCGGTCGTGCTCGAGCGCGGCGATCGAATCGCTCAACTGGTGGTGCAGCGCGTCGAATTGGTCGAGTTCGTCGAGGTGGACGAACTCGACGACACTGTTCGAGGGGACGGCGGTCACGGTTCGACCGGTGGACATGCGAGTCTGGTGCAGTGACGTCCTCCGTAGTGCGTCTGTCGCGACGGTCGTCGGTGTACAGCGAACTGAATGCAACCGAGAAGAAGAGAGCTGATCATGTTCGGACGGCGTAAGAAGAACGACGCCGGCAGTGCCTCCGCGTCCAGCGCGGAGCCATTCGTCGACGGCCGCGACGACGACAACGACGACGCGGCCGCGGACACCACCGTCGAGGGCCCACACGATCTCGGTGATCTGGACGAGGATCGCGAAAGCGTTGCGGCGAACCGGTTGGATCTCGGCTCGGTGTTGATTCCTCTCCCCGAGGGCGGTCAATTGCAGGTCGAGATGTCTCAGGCGGGCAGCCCGCAGGCAGTACACATCGTCACCCAGTTCGGCCGCATCACCGTCGCCGCCTACGCCGCCCCGAAGTCTCCTGGGCAGTGGCGCGAGGTGGCGGCCGATCTGGCGACATCACTCCGCAACGACAAGGCCGAGACGACCGTGGAGACCGGGCCGTGGGGCCGCGAGCTGGTCGGAGTGACCGCCAACGCCGATCTGCGCTTCATCGGTGTCGACGGGTACCGCTGGATGGTTCGATGCGTCCTTGCCGGGCCGTCGGGCGCGGTGGCCGAGGGACAGCCCCTGGTCCAACTCGCACACTCGATTCTCCGTCAGACCGTCGTCGACCGCGGCACCGATCCACACCCCGTGCGCACTCCGCTTCCGGTGGTTCTGCCGCAGGTGTTGGCCGAGCAACTGGCAGCTGCCGCGCAACAGCAAGCAGCGCAGCAGGCCGCGCCGGCGCAGCCCACTGCCCCTGATGCGAACACCGATGCGGCGCAGCAACAGTCGACTCCGCAACCGAACGCCGAACAACCCGGTGCCGAGCGTGCTCCGCGCCGAGGGGCGTCCGGATCGGCGATTCAGCAACTGGGGGGCTGATCGGCGTCAGCCGTCGAGCAACGTTGTCAGAGCGTCGACGGCTTCTCGGCCCAGGACGCCCGGGTCGAGTCCGATGTCCGTCAATGTCACGGTCCGCAGTACGCCTCTCGGCACGGCACGAGCCCACTGCTCCGCCACCGCGATGGGATGTACCGGGTCGTCCACCGCGCCGACCACGACGGTCGGCGCGTCGATCCGCGCGAGCCGGTCGAGTTCCGGGCCTCGGTACGAGGCTGCCTCGTCCAGCGCGCGGGGGAGCGACGGCCACTGCGACGCCCAGGATCGCGCCAGCGCGCGCGCGAGCCACTCCGGGCTCGACTCCGCCATCGTCGCCGTGACGCTGTCGAGCCCGTATTCGCGAAGCGACCCAGCCGTGAACCGTGCACTCAGTGCAGCCGGTGAGCCGGTGGGGTCGCCCGTCCACGCAGGCAGCGCCAGTGCCAGCGCGACGGTACTCGAGCCGTTGCGTTCGGCCCAGTGTGCCGCGACGGCTGCACCCAGCGAGATTCCCGCGACCACGACGGGACCGTGCGCGCGTACCGCATCGTCGAGGGCACCGAGATAGCTCTTCACCACGCCGGTCGGGTCGGGTTCCACGGCAACAGTGGTCAATCCCACAGCGGCGAACGCCTGGTGAAATGCCTCCTCCGCGAACTGTGCGTCCGATCCCGTCCCCGGTAGAACGATTGCGGTGGAGGTCTCGAATCGGGTGTGCACGAGACGATTGTGCACGCCCACGTTCGACGGCGTGGCGATGGTTGGTCAGCGCGCCGGATCGGGTCTACAGTGGCGAAGTACCAGCTATGACGAGGGAAACTCCCAGGTCGCCGCAACTGCTCCCAGGAGTGGAGCTGCGAGACGACCCCCACCCGCAGGAGCGCACAATGGCACCCGCTGCCGCAGGATACTTTCGCCGTTTGACGCGAAAGTTGACCGAGGACATCGATCAGCTCGACGCCGAGGAGATGGCCGAATCCTCCGAAGCGTCCGGCGCTCGACGCGCCTGCGATTGCTCCCGTGGCGAAGAGGTCACGATGTTGGGTCGGCTACGTAGCGTCGAAGCGTGTTCCAAGGCGGCGAACGCCAACATCGAAGCGGAGTTCTTCGACGGCACCGACACGGTGACTCTTCTGTGGATCGGCCGGCGCAAGATTGCCGGAATCGAGCCGGGCAAGACGGTCCTGGTCCGTGGCCGAGTCGGCGAACGCGATGGGCGCAAGATCGTCTACAACCCGTACTACGAACTGCGCGACGACAACTGATCGTCTCCGGTATGGCACTCTCGTTCTCGTGACGAACAGCGACGATGCCGTGCCGCACTCGAGTAGGTCGAACACGCCGGAACCGGTGCCCGACGCGTCGACGCCGGACGCCGTGCAGACCGCCGCCCCCACCGTGCTCGAGCAGCTCGGCGGTGTGAGTGGCTTGGTGTACTCCACGCTGCCCGTGGTCGTCTTCGTCCCGTTCAACAGCTATTTCGGCCTGTCGGTCGCTCTGTGGGCGGCGTTGGGTGTCGCCGCCGCCGTTCTGGTGTGGCGGCTGGTCCGCCGCAGCCCGATACAACCGGCTATCTCCGGTTTCTTCGGCGTCGGCATCTGCGCGTTCATCGCGTACCGCACGGGTGACGCCAAGGGCTACTTCCTGTTCGGCATCTACACCTCGCTCGTATACGGCGGGGCTTTCGTGCTGTCGGTGCTCGCACGGTGGCCGCTCGTCGGCGTCATTTGGGGTTACCTCAACGGCAAGGGAACGTCGTGGCGTCGGGAGCGGTCTGCGGTTCGTTACTACGACGTGGCCACCATCGCCTGGGCGTCGGTGTTCGCTGCGCGCTACATCGTTCAGTCCCAGCTCTACGACTCGGACCGGACCGGCTGGCTCGCGGTGGCACGGATCGGGATGGGGTGGCCCCTGACCGGCGTAGCCCTACTGGTGACTCTGTGGGCGGTACGTCAGGCGGATCGAGCGCTGGACCTCGCATCGAACGACGAACAGTCCGACGAGCTGCCGTCAGGTCAGACCGACCGCAGCACGTAGTTCGTCTTCCACCTCTTTTGCCGCGACGAAAAGCAACTCGTCACCGCCTTCGAGCGGATCGTCGTGCTGCGGAACGATGACACGACCACCGCGCAGAATTGTCACCAGTGCTGCGTCACGCGGTAGCTGGAGCTTGCGTACCGGCTTGCCCGCCAGGGGAGTGTTCTCGGGCAGAGTGATCTCCACCAGATTTGCCTGCCCTTTGCGGAATGTCATCAGGTGGACCAGATCGCCCACCGATACGGCCTCTTCGACCAGTGACGCCAGCATGCGCGGGGTCGAGACCGCGACATCGACACCCCAGGCCGCGTCGAAGAGCCATTCGTTTCTGGGGTCGTTGACCCGGGCCACCACGCGGTTCACTCCGAACTCGGTCTTGGCCAGCAGGCTGAGCACCAGGTTCGCCTTGTCGTCGCCGGTAGCGGCGATCACCACGTCGTAGTTCTCGAGATGGGCGGCCTCGAGCAGGCTCAACTCACAGGCGTCAGCGAGCACCCATTCGGCCTCGGGTACCGCGGCCTGATCGACGTGGTCGAGTTTGCGTTCGAGGAGCATCACCTCGTGTTCGCTTCGGATCAATTCGCGTGCAATGGATCTGCCGACTGCGCCGGCACCGGCGATGGCGACTTTCATGGCTTCCCGTTCGGGTCGATGGGGGAGGGGAACAACGTGCGGGCGAGCATCAGTCGTCCGACGGCGGCGGATTGCCGGCCAACGCGATGGCCTCGGCGACGGTCCCCGAGACGGCAGCGACGTACACCTCGTCGCCTGCCTGGATCACGGTGCGCTTGTCGGGCAGCAGTCCGGTGCCGAAACGGATGACGAACGCGGCCCGCGACCGGGTCGCATCCTCGAGTACCGACAGTTTCTTGCCGATCCACGCATCGTGGAAGTCGAGCAGCACCACCGCGACGCTCCCGGACGGATCTCGCCATTTGGTGGTGGGGTCGTCCCGCAGAAGGTTGTGCAGAAACCGGTCGGTCGCCCATGGCACCGTGGCCACGGTCGGGATACCGAGGCGCTCGTACACAGCGGCACGTTTGGCGTCGTAGATCCTGGCGACGACCTTCTCGACGCCGAACGTCTCACGCGCGACCCGTGCAGAGATGATGTTGGAATTGTCGCCGGAGGACACGGCTGCGAACGCCTCTGCCTTCTCGATTCCGGCGCTCATCAACACATCTCGGTCGAATCCCATTCCCACGACTCGATGCCCACCGAAGTCGGGATCGAGGCGCAGAAACGCGGTTTCGTCACGGTCGATGATTGCCACCTCGTGCCCGATGCGCTCGAGCGCTCCGGCCAGCGATGCGCCGACACGGCCACACCCCATCACAACTACGTACAACGCCCAGCTCCGTCCCGATCTCGATTGCCGACCAACACTGCCGACGACATTGCCACCGTGTGCATGCGAGCACCAACGTATCGGGGATTCGTCACCGGCTCGACCGTGGGTGGGCATCCGATGGATGTGAAAGGGCGCGTGGTTGCGCCGCCGGCGACCCGACGGCCTACGCTTCTGATCGTGTCCAAGGTCTCGACTGCCGCAAAGCGGCTGGTTCTCGGTAAGCCGTTCCGCAGCGACAAGCTCGGTCATACCTTGCTACCCAAGCGAATCGCGCTGCCGGTGTTCGCCTCGGACGCCATGTCCTCGGTTGCGTACGCACCCGAAGAGATCTTCCTGGTGTTGTCCGTGGCCGGGATATCGGCGCTCACGTTCACTCCGTGGATCGGTCTCGCGGTCTGTGTCGTGATGGCGGTGGTGGTCGCCAGCTACCGGCAGAACGTGCACGCCTATCCCTCCGGTGGTGGTGACTACGAGGTCGCGACCACGAACCTCGGTCCTGCGGCGGGTCTGACCGTCGGTAGTGCGTTGTTGGTGGACTACGTGCTGACCGTGGCGGTCTCCATTTCGGCGGCCGCGTCGAACATCGGTTCGGCCGTGCCCTTCGTCGCGCAGCACAAGGTGCTGTTCGCAGTAGTGGCCATCGTGTTCATCACGTCGATCAACCTGCGTGGTATTCGTGAGTCGGGTGCCGCGTTCGCTGTTCCGACGTACGCCTTCATGGGCGGCATGTTCCTGATGTTGGGCTACGGGTTGTTCCGGGTCTACGTGCTCGGAGACGACATTCACGCCGAGTCGGCGACGTTCGATCTGAAAGCCGAGGACTCGCATCTGTACGGGATCGCGTTCGCGTTCCTCGTCGCCCGGGCGTTCTCGTCGGGTTGCGCGGCGCTGACCGGAGTGGAGGCCATCAGTAACGGGGTGCCTGCATTCGAGAAGCCCAAGTCCCGCAACGCGGCCACCACGCTGTTGCTGCTCGGCGGTATCGGCATCACGTTGTTGATGGGCATCATCGTGCTCGCGCAGAAGATCGGCATCAAGTACGCGATGGACCCGGAGACGCAGCTGATCGGGGCACCGGACGGCTACCACCAGAAGACGCTGATCGCGCAGTTGGCGGAGGCGGTGTTCAGCGGTTTCCCCGCTGGGTTCTTCTTCATCACCGCTGTGACGGCGTTGATCCTGGTGCTCGCCGCGAACACGGCATTCAACGGTTTTCCCGTGCTGGGCTCGGTGCTCGCTCAGGACCGGTATCTACCCCGACAGTTGCACACGCGCGGCGACCGACTTGCCTTCAGTAACGGCATTCTGTTCCTTTCCGGCGCAGCCATCGTGTTCGTCGTGGTGTTCGGAGCAGAGGTCACCAAGCTGATCCAGCTCTACATCGTGGGTGTGTTCGTCTCGTTCACCCTGAGTCAGACCGGCATGATCCGGCACTGGACCCGCCTGCTCCGAACCGAGACCGACGGCGAGCAGCGCGGCAGGATGCAGCGCTCGCGGGTGGTCAACAGCGTCGGTCTGGCCATGACGGCGACCGTTCTCGTGATCGTGTTGATCACCAAGTTCGCTGCCGGAGCCTGGATCGCGATCGTGGCGATGGTGGCCATCTTCATCCTGATGCGGATGATCAGAAAGCACTACGACACCGTGGCGCGAGAGCTCGAGAACGAGGTGTGGGACGGCGTTCTGCCCAGTCGTACGCATTCGATCGTCCTGGTGTCCAAGCTGCACATGCCGACGCTGCGGGCTCTCGCCTACGCACGCGCGACCAGGCCCGACACCCTCGAAGCCGTGACCGTCAACGTCGACGAGGTGGACACCCGAGCATTGGTACGTGAATGGGAGGCCAGTGACGTCTCGGTACCACTCAAGGTCGTCGAGTCGCCCTACCGCGAAGTCACCAAGCCGGTTCTGGACTACGTCAAACGAGTTCGACGCGACTCGCCACGTGATGTGGTGACCGTCTTCATCCCCGAGTACGTCGTCGGCCACTGGTGGGAGCAGGTCCTGCACAACCAGAGCGCGCTGAGGCTGAAGTCCCGACTGCTGTTCCAACCCGGCGTGATGGTCACCAGTGTTCCGTGGCAGCTGCGCTCGTCGGAGAAGGCCAGGCGCGAGGTGCTCGGAAATGCGCCGGGTGCTTCGCGTCGCGGTTACGAACCGCCGGCGGGCAAATGACCGAGAACTGGTTCGGGCTGGTGCTCGACGTCGAACTGGGCGCTCCCGGACACGGTGGGTTCTGCGTGGCCCGTCACGAAGGTCGGGTGGTGTTCGTCCGCCACGGGCTACCGGGGGAACGCGTCATGGCCAAGGTGACCGAGGATCGCGGTGGGTCGTTCTGCCGCGCCGACGCGATCGAGATTCTCGCCGCGTCCCCGGACCGCATCGACGCTCGCTGCCCCATCTCCGGGCCCGGTGGTTCGGGATGCTGCGACTATTCCCACGCGACCACCGAAGCCGGGCGTCGACTCAAGTCCTCCGTCGTCGCCGAACAGCTGCGCCGCGTCGCGGGCATCGAGAGGGATGTTCCGGTCGAGGAATTGCCGGGCACCGGCGACGGCACCGGTTGGCGGACCCGTGTTCGGCTGGCAGTGGATTCGGGTGGACGGCCCGGCTACCACCGCTATCGAAGCAGTTCGATCGTCACGGAGTTGTCGTGCCCGCAAATGGATCCGGCTGCGTTCGACGGGTTGTCGGATCGTGAGTGGCGCGCAGGTGCCGAATTGCAGGTGGTCCTCGACGGTACGGGTGAACGCCATGTGGTGGAGGTGGCACCGGCCCAGTTGACGCGAACCGGACGCCGGTCTCCGGGCCGCCGCGGTGCGTCGGCGCGTCGAGCAGCGTCGTCGCGGGCCAGGCCGGAAAAGGCTGTCATCGGCTCGGGGCGAGTCACCGAATTCGTCTCTGCGCGGCCGTGGACACTCGATGCCACCGGCTTCTGGCAGGCGCACAAAGGAGCGGCTCAGGTGTACACAGACGTCGTACGCGACTGGGCGGATGCCGAGCCGGGTGACGGCGCATGGGACCTGTACGGCGGTGTCGGCGTGTTCGCGGCGGCTCTCGCCGAGCGGGTGGGATCGAGCGGACGAGTCACCAGCGTCGAGTTCTCGCGCCGGGCCGCCGAGGACGGACGCTCGGCGTTGCAAAACCTGGCTCAGGTCTCGTTCGCGCCGGGCCGGGTCGAGCGATCGATGGATTCGTTGCCGGAATCGGTGGCGGTGGCGGTACTCGATCCGCCGCGAGCCGGTGCCGGACGCGACGTCATCGAAGATCTCGCGGCGCGGTCTCCCCGCACGATCGTCCACATCGGCTGCGATCCGGCATCGTTCGCGCGGGACGCGAGCCTCTACCGGACAGCCGGGTACGAGCTGACGGACGTGCGCGCGTTCGACGCGTTTCCCTTGACCAGCCACGTCGAATGTATCGGCCGCTTCGTTCGTAAGTAGGGTTGCCTCACCAATCTTGGCGAGTCTGACGTACCGTTTCTCGGGTGAGAATTCGTCGCACCGTCGGTGTTGTATCGGCTGCCCTGCTGTTCCTGACCGCCGTCGTCTCCTGTGGGGCGGGCGGGGATGAGGCAACCGGACTCGAGGCTGCATCCGATGCGCCGGCCGCCGCATTTCCTGCCACGATCGATACCGAGTTCGGCGGCGTGACCGTCGACAGTGCTCCGCAGCGCGTCGTCGCGCTCGGCTGGGGCGACGCGGAAACTGCACTGGCGCTCGGTGTCTCACCGGTCGGTGCGAGCGACTGGCTCGCCTTCGGCGGCGACGGCGTCGGTCCGTGGGCGGCCGGGCTCTACGACGCGCCACCGCAGATCATCGGGACGCAGGAGCCGTCGTTCGAGCAGGTCGCGGCGCTCGAGCCGGATCTGATCCTCGATACCAAGAGCTCCGGTGACGCCGATCGGTACGCCACACTGTCCGCCATTGCTCCGACGGTAGGTATACCGGCGGGGGCCGACAACTACCTGACATCGCTCGAGCAGCAGGTCACGATGGTTGCCACGGCACTCGGCAAGCAGTCCGCAGGGGACGCGCTGCTCGCAGGGATCGCCGACCGTTTCGATGCAGCGGCGGCCGCCCATCCGGAATTCGCCGGCAAGACGGCGGTGGTCGGGGCCTACAGCGGCACCGGATACGGCGCATACATCTCGTCGAACAGTCGGCTCGAGTTCATGAAGAAGCTCGGTTTCGTCACCAGCCCGACCATCGACTCTCTCCCGCCGCGCGGCTTCTCGGTTCCGATTTCCGGGGAAGAGCTCGACCTGCTCGACGCCGACGTGCTGATCGTCTTCCCCATCCAGAAGGCACCGTCCGAGGTGACCGACAATCCACTGTTCCAACGGATTCCGGCGGTCGCAGATGGCCGTTACGTGGTCTTCGACGATCCTGAAGTCGCGAAGTCCTACGCCACCAACTCGGCGCTGTCCATCGGCTATGCGCTCGACACGGTGGTGCCTGCGGTGGCGAACGTGCTGGGTTGACTCACTTCAGCAACCGGGGCGAACGTCTGCGCGGGTACCGAGACGATGCGTTGTGCTCCGCAGTGGCAGCCCTGGTAGCCGACGAGGCCTTCGCTGGTGTCGTGGAGCGAGCGGGTGGTCCAGGTGTGTGTGCTGTGTTCGATGTCCATGCATTCACTGTGGTGTAATGGTCTTGTGCACATCAACCCTTACGGCGAATATGCCGTGAAACTGGGCATCGACCTCCTCAACAGGCCACCCACGTCGCCGAGCGAATTGGGTGCCCGCTGCATCGACGCCGGCCTCGTTCCCGACTGGACTGCCACCGACGACGATCTCGTGGACACACTCGAGTTCCTTCGCGACTGGGCTCGCGTGGTGGATGCCGAGACAGCCGAGGAGCGGGCCGCCGCCCTGAACGTCCTCCTTGCACAGGCTTCCGCGTACCCACGGTTGACCAATCACGCCGACGACGGCTGGCACATGCACTACCGCGACCCGAACATCGCGTTGGGTGGTGTCATCAGGGCCCTGGTCGGTGTCGGTACCGCGCTGCACTTGACCGGTCGCGGAATGGACAGACTCCATCGGTGCGCCGCGGCCGACTGCACGACCGCCTTCGCCGACACCTCACGCACCGGACGGCAGCGGTACTGCGGAACCGTGTGCTCGAACCGGGATGCAGTCCGACGACACCGAGCCCGCGCCGCATCCTGACGCCTGTACCGGGAGTCGTGGATCAGGATTTGCGGTTGTACAGCCGCATCGTGATCGGTCCGAAGATCGCCAGCATCGCCGCCGACAGCACCAGAGTCACTCCGAGCCGGCCGGTGTCGACATCGCCCTGCATCAGGCCTCGAAGTGACGTCACCAGAAAGCTGACCGGGTTGACGTCGACGAACGCACGAAGCCACCCTGGCATCGTGTTGGGGTCGACGAAGATGTTGCTCGCGAACGTCAGCGGAAACAGGATGAACATCGACATCCCCATCACGGCTGCCTCGGTGCGCACGATCATGGCGATCATCGTCCAGATCCAGGACAGACAGAACGAGAACACGAGCAACAGCGCTATCGATGCGATCACGCCGAGTAGCCCGCCTTGCGGCCGGAAACCGAGAATCAGCCCCAGAATCAGTACGATCACCGACGCCAACGTGTAGCGCACGACGTCACCCAGCAACGCACCGACCAGCGGCGACGGACGCCAGATCGGCAACGATCGGAACCGGTCGAACACACCCTTCTCGATGTCTTTGTTCATCGTCACGCCGGTGTACATCGTGATCATCACCACGGTCTGCACCAGGATGCCCGGCAGCAGAAACTGGATGTACGCGTCGGTCGAACCGGCCAGAGCGCCGCCGAACAGGTACGTGAACAACAGCGTGAACATGATCGGAAACGCCGTCACGTCGAACAACTGCTCCGGTACATGCTTGATCTTCAGCAACGCCCGCCAGCCGAAACTCAGCGAGGTCGACAGCGACGACGGACGCTCCGGCCTCGGACCTGCGGCTGAGAGAACATCGATGATCGTCGACGCCTGCGGGGCGGATCGTTGGGCCTCGGTGGTCATGACGCGATCTCCCCGTTGTCGATTTCAGTCTTCTTCGCACCCACAGGCTCCGCTCCCGCATCGTGACCGGTCAGCGCCAGAAACACCTCGTCCAGACTCGGCTGACCGAGGGTGAAGGATGCGATGGCAATTCCGGCGGATTCCAGAGCAGGAAGGATCGGTGCCGCCTGCGCCGGATTGTCCAATCGTGCGGACACGGTGAACGGGTCGGCGTCCTCGGCCACGGTGCTGCCGACCAGATCTCGGACGATTCTCCCCGCGGCATTCCGGTGCCCGGCATCGAGCACGCGCAGGTGCAGTGAGTTCGATCCCACCGATGCCTTCAGCTCGCCCGTCGTGCCCTCGGCGATGACTTTGCCGTGGTCGATCACCGCTACGCGCCCGGCCAGGTGGTCGGCCTCGTCGAGATACTGCGTCGTCAGCAGTACCGTCGTGCCGCCTGCCACCAAGGCTCGGACGATCTCCCAGACGTGATTGCGACTGCGCGGGTCCAGGCCGGTGGTGGGTTCGTCGAGAAAGATCAGCTCGGGGGTGACGATGATGCTCGCTGCGATGTCGATGCGCCGGCGCATGCCACCGGAGTAGGTCTTGACCTGTCGCGGTCCGGCGTCGGCGATGTCGAATGCTGTCAACAGTTGATCAGCGCGCGCTCGAGCGGCCGGACGTGAGTAGCCGAGCAGCCGCGCCAGCAGAATGAGATTCTCGGTGCCGGTCAGATCCTCGTCGAGCGAGGCGAATTGACCCGTGAGAGAGACTTTTCGGCGAACGGCCTCCGGCTCGGTTGCCACGTCGTGTCCCAGGACTCGTGCGCTGCCGCCGTCTATCGGAAGCAGTGTCGCCAGCATCCGGATGGTCGTGGTTTTCCCGGCCCCGTTGGGTCCGAGCACGCCGTACACCCCGCCGGACGGGATCGACAGATCCACGCCGTCGACTGCGGCAGTGGTGCCGAAATGTTTGACGAGCCCGTGGGTTTCGATGGCCGTCATGCGTGTCCGTCCCTCCACCGAGCTGTCCGCCCGATTGCCCGCGTTTGTCCGATTCTCGCACCCAGGATGAAGCCCGGTCCATTTCTGCGCAAACGAATTTCGGTCGCGCACCATCCCTCGGGGTGTTTGTTCCGAATATGTACTGCGGCGGGAAAACGCGGAGGTTTCGATATGAGGGCTACATGACCACTAGTGTCATGATCGATGAACTCGATCATGAACCCGTCTGCTGGGACGACAGTCCGATGAGCGTGCCGTTCTCCGACGCTTCCGGATCTGCGGGCACCGGCCGTGACCGAACGCCGCCCGAGTCCGAGGACAGCACCTCGGTCGAGGATGCGGTGTGCGCAGTACCGAGCCCGCAGCTGAAGAATCTGCGTGCCGAGGAGACGGACCGTCTCCGTCGCTTGATGGCGGCCGTTGCTCAGGGCGACCGGTCGGCCTTCGCCGAACTGTACGACGCCACGTCCTCCCGTGTGTACGGGATGGTGGTGCGCGTGCTTCGCGATCCGGGGTACAGCGAGGAGACCGCGCAGGAGGTGTTCCTCCAGATCTGGCGTGCGGCACCGAATTACGATCCGAGCCAGGGGAGTCCGCTGGCGTGGATCATGACGCTGGCACATCGCCGGGCGGTCGATCGGGTACGTAGCGAGCAGTCGGGTACCGACCGCGAGGCGGCGTACGGTGCCGTGAGTCACACGCCCGAGCATGACGAGGTACTGGAGACGGTGACCCAGCGGCTCGAATCGGAGGCCGTCGTGGCCTGTCTCGACACTCTGACCGATACGCAGAGCGAGTCGGTACGAATGGCTTATTACAGCGGGTATACCTATCGCGAGGTTGCCGAACGGCTCGGGGTAGCCGTGCCGACGATCAAATCGCGCATACGAGATGGATTGATCAAGTTGAAGACATGCCTGGGGGTGATCCCGCAATGAGTGAAGCGTCACGGCAACGACTGCTGGACGAAGCGGAGGTCTACGCCCTCCACGCGATGAGCGAGTCCGAGCGGCGCGCCATCGAAACCGAGCGAATCCGCGTCGACGAGACGACCCGGGCACAATTCGACATCCTCGTGGGTGAGATTCACGAAACGCTGGCGTTGGCTGCGGCGGCAGACGCGACTCCCGCACCCGAACGCGTGCGGGAGGCCGTGCTCGCGCGTGTCGCCGCGAGCGATCAGGAGCCGACGGTCCGAGAACTTCCGCCGAACGTCACTCCGCTGCACCGGCACCGACGTGAGCGTTCCAAGACGTGGCGTTACTCGATGGTGTCCGCGGCTGCCGCGATCGTCGTCGCAGTCGGTGGTGTCGTCGTCGTCACGCAGACCATGGGCTCGGACCCGCAGCCTTCCCAGGCCGAGCAGATCGTCGCGGCGCCCGACGCTCGTGAAGCGTCCGCGGAGTTCCCGGGTGGCGGCACTGCGAAGGTGTCGTACTCGCTGAGCCGAGATGCGGTCGTGGTGACTCTGGACGGTGTCCCGGAGCCGCCCTCGGGCCGGGTCTACCAGATGTGGTTCGTCGACGGTGCGCCGCGCTCCGCCGGCGTTGTCACCGAGGATCAGCTCACGTCGAGCGACGGCACCGTGGTGGACGGCATGGGGGCGTCGACCAACTTCGCGTTCTCGCTCGAGCCTGCCGGCGGCTCGGCGCAGCCCACCGAGGTCCTCACGATGATCACGCTCGACGCCTGATCAGGGGCCAGGCACGTCCACTCGGGCGGTTCGACAGTCGGATCAGATACCGATGTCGAACCGCCCGAGTGTCTTGACGACAGCGGCCATCTGGCCGTACGCGCCGCTGGCCAGATTTTCCAGTAGCGCCAGCTTCACTTCCGGGGCGTCCCGAGTCAGTGCCTCGAAGTGCGATACCGACACGACCACCAGATCGACCGGGGTGTCGGCCACCATGTCCAACAGGAACGGCACCGACATCAGCAGCGGCATCTCGCCGAAGCTCATCCCGGGGGAGAGCGTCGTGATGCGGTGTGTGCCCCCGTCTGCGGACACGGCCGTCGATGTCACTTCTCCGCGCAGGATCAAGAACAGACCCGCTGCCGGCGCACCACGGTGAACGATGACGTCGCCCCGTGCGTAGTGACGTTTCTCCAGATAGGGAGTCACCGAGTCGAACTGCTCGGCGGACAGACCGGCGAGCAACGGGTGCTCGGCCGGAGTGATTTCTGCCGGTTGCCGCGCGCCGGAGCAGTGCCGATCGAGCAGCAGGTTCTCGGCCCACTGGATGGCCGAGCTCAGACTCGAGTACACCCGGCCCGCCGGATCGTTCGGGTCCAGGCTCGACGTCGTGTGGCCCATGATGGCTCGGGGATCCACCAGGCACACCACACAACCGTGGTCGGCGAGCTCGCGGCGTAGGTCCTCGAACATCGAACGGGCGATGTCGCTGACCTCGTCGACGCCACGAACGTCGATGACGAGTGCATCGAGGTTCCGGTCGAGGTTGCCGATCTCGCGGACCGCTGTCTCGGCACCCGAGAACAGCAGGTCCCCGTGCAACTCGTAGACCCGCGCCCGGTCGCCGACTGCAGCGAGTGTGGCCTGTTCGATCTCGGATCGTCGTTTTCGCGACGGTGCCTCGGTGAGAACGTATCGACGTCGAATCGACGACTTCGCGGCCCGAGTGACATGTAGAAAGTGCAATTCGAGTCTGGTGGAGAGTTCTCGGCAGGCAGCAACGCCGCGCACGCTGTTGCCGTGCGAATCGAGGCGGGGGGAGTAGACGGCGATGCCCATCTGCCCAGGAAGCACCGCCAGGATGCCGCCGCCGACCCCACTCTTGGCCGGCATACCCACCCGCGCCACCCAGTCGCCTGCGCCGTCGTACATCCCACAGGTCGTCATCACCGACAGCACGCGTTCGACCAGTGCGGGTGCCAGGGCGCGCTCCTTGGTGTGGGGATTGACTCCGTTGTTGGCCATCGTGGCGGCCATCATGGCCAGATCCGCCGCCGTGACGTCGATCGAGCACTGGCGGAAGTACAGGTCGACGGCGGCCTCCGGATCGTGGTCGATGATGCCGAAGGACCGCAGCATGTAGCCGATGGCGCGATTGCGGTGTCCGGTGCGCGCTTCGGATCGATACACCGCGTCGTTGAAGCTCAGAGACCTTCCTGCATACCGGGAATACGACGCTCGGATGCGCTCGAATCGTTCCTCCGCGGTGCGGCCGGCGATGAGCGACGCGGAAGTGATCGCACCCGCGTTGATCATCGGGTTTCGGGGCCGCTCCGTGACGGGGTCCAGGCTGATCTCGTTGAACGGCTCACCCGAGGGTTCGACGTCGATCTTGCCCGCGACGACGTCGAGCCCGCGGTCGGCCAGCGCGAGTGCATAGGTGAAGGGTTTCGAGATGGATTGGATGGTGAACGGCATCCTCGTGTCGCCGACTTCGTACAGGTAGCCGTCGGTGGTCGTCAGGGCGATACCGAAGCCGTCCGGTGTCACGGCTGCGAGTTCGGGAATGTAGTCGGCGACCTGTCCCGACGCGTCGTCCCGGCACAGTTCGTGAACCCGGGTCAGGATGGCATCGACGACGTTGCTCATGGGCGACACTGTATGTCGGGTGTCCGTTTCGAGCGTATTCGAGGTTAGGGGCGACTGACCCCGGGCACCTGCCTACTCGACGGTAGTGTCGGCGAGACAATGCTGGACGGGGCGGCTGGGTGCAGCCACTCCGTAGACTGGTTTTTCGAATATGTTTTCCGGCCGGAGGGAGCGATCTCGTTGGGTGTCCTAGCGCGAATTCAGACGCCCGAGGACTTGCGCGACCTCGATAGTGCGGAGCTGGCCGAACTGGCTCGCGAGATCCGCGCCTTCCTGGTCGAGAAGGTATCGGCAACAGGGGGCCACCTCGGTCCCAATTTGGGAGTGGTGGAGCTGACTCTGGCGATCCACCGCACCTTCGACTCACCGCGTGATCCGGTCATCTTCGACACGGGCCACCAGGCCTACGTGCACAAGATGCTCACCGGACGCGCAGGAATGTTCGACACACTCCGCAAGCAGGGCGGGCTGTCCGGCTATCCGTCTCGGGTCGAGAGCGAACACGACTGGGTCGAGTCCTCGCACGCATCGGCATCCTTGTCGTACGCCGACGGGTTGGCCAAAGCGTTCGCCCTCAAGGGAGAGACCGACCGGCATGTCGTCGCTGTGGTCGGTGACGGCGCGCTGACCGGCGGTATGTGCTGGGAGGCGCTCAACAACATCGCCGCCGGCCGAGACCGGTCGCTGGTGATCGTCGTCAACGACAACGGCCGTTCCTACGCCCCGACGATCGGCGGGTTGGCCGATCACCTGGCAGCCCTGCGACTGCAGCCGGGATACGAGAAGATTCTCGACAACGGCCGCCGGATCGTGCGACGGATCCCCGTCGTCGGCCGCGCCGCCTACACGATGCTGCACGGCATGAAAGCGGGAGTGAAGGACGCCATCAGCCCGCAGGTCATGTTCACCGATCTCGGCATCAAGTATCTGGGCCCGGTGGACGGTCACGACCAGCACGCCATGGAATCGGCACTGCGCAGAGCCAAGGCGTACGGCGGCCCGGTCATCGTGCACGCGGTGACGCGCAAGGGCATGGGATACATCCATGCCGAGAACGACGTGGCCGACCAGATGCACGCCACCGGCGTCATCGATCCTGCGACCGGCCTGGCCCGATCCAAATCGGCTCCGGATTGGACGTCGGTGTTCTCGGCGGCGCTCATCGAGCAGGGCGAGCAGAACGAGGACGTCGTGGCCATCACCGCCGCGATGGCCGCGCCCACCGGGCTCGCGGCGTTCGGGGTGCGGTTTCCGGACCGAATGTTCGACGTCGGTATCGCCGAGCAGCATGCGATGACGTCGGCCGCCGGCCTCGCGCTCGGCGGCATGCATCCCGTCGTCGCCATCTACTCCACGTTCCTCAACCGCGCGTTCGATCAACTGCTGATGGACGTCGCCCTGTTGGGTCTTCCGGTCACCATCGTGTTGGACCGCGCAGGAGTCACCGGTGCCGACGGCGCGAGCCACAACGGTATGTGGGACATGTCTCTACTCGGCATCGTTCCGGGCATGAAGGTGGCAGCGCCACGAGATGCCGACACCCTCCGAGAGGAATTGGCCGAGGCGATCGCCACCTCGGACGGCCCTACGGCTCTTCGCTTCCCGAAGGGCGCGGTCACCGAGACGGTGCCTGCGGTGCGCAGGTTGGACGGAATACTCGATGTGCTGACCGAGCCGTCCGAGGCCACCGGCGACGTGCTGATCGTTGCCGTCGGGGTGTTCGGGTCGCTTGCCCTCGACGCCGCGAAAAAGCTCGAAGCCGAGGGTATTTCGGTTGCCGTCGTGGATCCACGCTGGGTGCTTCCCGTCCCGCAATCGCTGCTCAAGATGGCCGAGGACTACCGGTTGGTCGTCACCGTCGAGGACAGCGGCCTGCACGGCGGAATCGGTTCGACTCTGTCTGCCGCACTGCGCGGCGCAGGCGTCGACGTGCCCTGCCGCGATCTCGGTGTGCCGCAACGGTTCCTGGACCACGCATCGAGGGAGCAACTGCACCACGAGTTCGGACTCACCTGCGAGACCGTGGTGCAGCAAGTCTCGCACTGGGTCAAGAGCCTCTGACGGCGTCGGCCGGCTCCGCTTCGCTTCCGAACACGACGCGGCGGCCGGCCACCGCACCTGCCGCAGCCATGGGGACCGTCACCACCAGAAGGAACACCAACGACGGTTCCCACCGCTGCGTCGCAGAACGAACGGCCCCGCACACCAGCGGACCGGCCGCAGCCAACACGTATCCGACCGTCTGTGCCACCGAACTGAGCGTCGCAGCATCACGGGCGTTCGAGGCCCGCAGATTCATCAGCGTCATCGCGAGCGACAGCTGCCCGCCCTGACCCAAACCGAGCAGTACCGCCCACACCAGGGCCCAGGAATCGGCCGACGACACTATCCCCAGCAGGCCCACGCACGTCGGTAGCGTCACGGCGACTGCCAACGCGCTCTGATTCCCCAACCTGGTCGCCAGGCTCGGAACCGTCAACGCGGTCAACACACTGCTGACCGACAACGCCGTCAACAGCAGACCGGCATCACGCGCGTCCACCCCGCGATCACGAAAGATCGTCGGTAACCACGCGATCAGCGAATACGCCATCAGCGACTGCAAACCCATGAATGCCGTCAACGACCACGCCACGGGCGATGTCAGCACGCCCGCACGTCTGCGAGAAGGAGCGGCATCGGGGACTGTCGCCGACCCGGCCACCGCCCGCCCGCGCGACAACGTTCGCCCGAAGATCGCCATACACCCGGCAGCCAACACGACCGGAATCGACCACAGCCCCAGCACAATCCGCCAACCACCGTCGAACGCCTCGGCCAACGGAACGGACACTCCCGACGCCACTCCCGCACTGGCACTGATCACAGCGGTCAACACCCCGGTCAACAACCCCAGTCGTCGCCCCGCCGCCGCATCGGGTTCACCTGTCGAGCTCCACTCCCTGCCCCTGGGTCGTTCCGACAGGCTCCACTCCCTGCCCCTGGGTCGTTCCGACAGGCTCCACTCTCGTACCACCAGACGGACGAAAACCGGACCCAACACATTCGCCACCGCGATACCCGCCGCCGCGACGAGCGTGCCGACCACGAGAATCGGCCACGACGGCACCGCGCGTATCGCTGTACCGACGGCCACCAGGGACAGGCACACCACCAGCACATGCGCGACCTGGGCGCGGCGCACGAAATAGCGTGCGGTGGCGGCGAATACACCGAGGCAGATCACCGGACCCGTGGTCAAGAACGCCATGGATGTCGAGTTCGCGGAGTAGAAGTCGGCGATGTCGGAGGTGAGTGCCGACGTACTGCCGAACAGCAGGCGCAGGCTCAGTCCGAACACCACGACGGTGCCCACGGCAAATGCAATACGTAGCTTCATGTCCTGCTTTCGACGGCAGATCGACCGACAGAGTGCACCCCCACCCTGCCTTATCGGTCCGAAAAACCGTGGATCCGCCGTCGTTCAAACAACCGTGAATCAGACGCCCATGTCTTCGAGTTCCATCCCTTTGGTCTCGGCGATCTTGTACTTGACGAAGAAGAAGGACAGGATGGCGAACAGGGCGAAGAACGAGTAGATGAATCCGAGTCCGATGGTGTCGGACAACGGCGGGAATGCCAATGTGATGGCGAAATTCGCTATCCAGTTCGCGGCGGTACTGATGCCCAACGCCACAGCACGCATTCGATTGGGGAACATCTCGCCGAGCATCACCCACATGATCGGTCCCCAGGTTGCGGCGAAGAAGACCACGAACAGATTTGCGCCGACGAGCGCGACCGGGCCCCACGGCGACGGTAATTCGAGTTGGTCGCCGCTACCGACGGCTTGGGTGAACGACACAGCGGCCAGGATCAGACCGACGAACATGCCGATCGAGCCGATCATCAACAGATTTCGGCGACCGAATCGATCGACGAACAAAATTGCGACGAATGTCATGGACACATTGATGACGGACGTGATCACCGACGTCACGAACGATTGATTCTCGCTGAAGCCCACCGACTTCCACAGCGTCGTCGAGTAGTAGAAGATCGCGTTGATACCGACTAGCTGCTGCAGGATCGCCATTGTGATACCGACCCACACGATCGGCTGCAGACCGAATTTGGGGCCTCGGATGTCGGCGAACGAGGATTTCGATTCCCGTCGGAGAGTCAGGCGAATCTCCCTGATGCGTTCGTCGGGATTCACTTCGCCGGTGATGTCGCCCAGAATGCGGGCAGCTTCCTCGTCGAGGTGTTTACCCACCAGGTACCGAGGTGATTCGGGGATGAGGGTCGCGAGAAATCCGTAGACCAATGCGGGTGCGACGCCGACCAGGAACATCCACCGCCACGCTTCGAGGCCGAACCACAGATCGTTCGACGGTCCGCCTGCCGCATTCTGAAGAACCGCATCCGAGAGCAGCGCGGCAAAGATACCGACCGTGATGGCCAACTGTTGCAGCGATGCCAATCCACCGCGATAGCGAGCCGGTGCTATTTCCGAGATATACGCGGGCGCGATCACCGACGCAATTCCGATACCCAGCCCGCCGAGGACCCTCCACAACATCAGATCGGGAACGCTGAAGGCGAACCCGGACCCCACCGAGGAAATGGTGAACAGCGCAGAGCCGAGCAGCATCACCTTCTTGCGGCCCCAACTGTCGGCCAGGCGCCCGGCGAACCAAGCTCCGACCGCGCACCCGAGAAGTGCGATTGCGACTGCGAACCCCGTGACGAACGACGACAGCGCGAAATTCTCCTGGATCGAGTCGACTGCACCGTTGACGACGGACGAATCGAATCCGAACAGAAACCCGCCGACAGCGGCGGCGATGGTGACTCCGATGACCTTTGCGGTGTGCCGATCGGTCGATTGCGTCATGGCATGAACCAGCTTTCGGGTGAACAGCGTCCATGGTGGTCATCGCCATCTTCGTCCTCGGAGTGCCGGCGCGTCAGTGAAATCGCCCCAACTCGCCGCGCTCGACGTCATGGGCCGAATATCGCGGACACTCGTCCGCAGCGTCGAGTTCGGCAGCGAGCGGTCACCGTGACTGTGCGTCGAGCCATTCCTCGAAGCTCTGCCGGCCGCGGTCCGCATCGGGTGCGGGCACCAACGTTCCGTCGCGCATCGCCCGGCCGTACGCCCCCGGGACGGGAACTTCGAGCACCACGCCACGGGCACCGACGGCACGTGCATAGCGGCGAACCATATCGGCCATCCGCTCTTCTCTCGGTCCGCCGAGGTCTGCGACTCGGCCGGTCGCCGGCTGCTCGGCCAGGTCGATCGATCGTTCGGCAACCTCGCGGGCGGCGATCGGTTGCGAGACCATCTTCGGGACGATGCTCACCGGACCGAACGACGCGCGAGCACGGATCTGAGCGGCGAATTCGTGGAATTGAGTGGCTCGCAGGATTGTCCACGGCACCGACCCGGACCGAACGATGTTCTCCTGCTCTACTTTTCCGGCGTAATAGGAGTGCGGAGCCTTGTCTATCCCCACGATGGACAGCGCCACATGGTGGCCGACTCCGGCCTCGATCTCGGCCGCCAGCAGGTTGCGGGTGACGGCGGAGAAGAACGCCGTCGATTCCTTTGCCGAGACCGTTTGTGTCGACGCGACGTCGACAACAGCGTCGACGCCGGCCAGAGCGTCGGACAGGCCGGTCCCGCCGACGAGGTCGACACCGGCCGACCGCGACAACACGACGACCTCGTGCCCACGCTCACGAGCCACGTCGACGACATGCGTTCCGACGGTTCCTGTTCCACCGGCTACGGCGATCTTCATCGTGTGTCCACCTGTCCTGTTCGGGGTCGATCGGCTCGAGAGGTTCGGGCCTCACCTCCACTGACGACGTAGCTCACGAGAATGTATGGCCGTCACGACCAGTGTCGGAGCTTCTCCGGGTTGAGCACGATCCACACGTCGGTGACCACGGCGGAATCGGTGCGGAATCCGATCACACCGGTGACCGCACCGTGTCGGCGAAGGACGATTCCGGTCAGGCCGTTGACCGATTCGACCGACCGGTCGAGGTCGGTGGACTTGATGGTGATACCCCGGACGAAGCGGGCGACCCGATCGGACCCGCGAACCGGGTTGCGGGCCGCCGACACCCGTCCGCCGCCGTCACTGACGAGGGTGATGTCGGGGGCGAGCAGTGCGACGAGTGCATCGAGATCTCCGCCGGCGGCGGCAGCCACGAAGGCGCGGACGACGCGGTCGTGGGTGTCGGGGGCGCTCGGGCCGCGGCGATCGTCGTGCACCCGTCGCCGGGCGGCCGAGGCCAGTTGGCGGCAGGCGGCGGGGGACCGACCGAGAACGTTCGCGATGTCGTCGAATGGAACCGCGAATGCATCGTGCAGAACGAACGCGACACGTTCTGCCGGGCTCAGTGAGTCCAGAACGACGAGCAACGCCAGGCCGACGGACTCATGGAGGGCGACGCGGTCGGCCGGGTCCGATGGGCCGTCGTTGCCGGTCGCAATGGCGCGGACCGGTTCCGGAAGCCATTGCCCCACATAGTGTTCCCGGCGAACGCGGGCCGAGCCCAGCATGTCCAGACAGATGCGGCCGACGACGCGGGTGAGCCACGCACGGGGGACGTCGATGGCGTCACGTTCGGCGTCGGTGAGTCGGTACCAGCGGAGCAGCGCTTCCGATGCCGCGTCCTCGGCGTCGCTGTAGGAGCCCAGCATTCGATAGCCGATGCCGATCAACCGACTGCGTTCGCTGTTCATCGGATCAGACCTTATCCCGACACGAAAAAGCCGAGTTCGAGATTATGGACGAAGATCCGGAGAAATCCGTCCATAACCTCGAACTCGGCGGGTAGAGCTAGACGCTGGCTACACCGGGCGCGAGGAAGCGCTGACCGGTGGCGGCCTCGGACGCGCCGCTGCGATCCAGGTACGGAGTGATGCCGCCGTTCCAGAATCCGAAGCCGCCGCCCAGGAGCAGGCAGAGATCGATGTCCTGGGCCGCCGCGACGACGCCTTCGTCGAGCATGATCTTGATCTCGTCCGCGAAGGCGTTACGGGTTCGCTCGAGAACCTGTTCGGCCGTCGACGGTGAATCACCCTGCGGCCACAGTGCGGCCACCTCGGGGTCGACGACCTGGCCCTCGGGTCCGTAGGTCCACACGCCCGGCTTCTTCGCCTCGACGAGCGCACGGAATCCGGCGGAGTCCTTGAATCGCTCCGGGTATGCCTCGGCCAGTGTTTCCGCGGTGTGCAGAGCGACGGCCGGTCCGACGAGCGCCAGCAACGTCAGCGGGCTCATCGGCATGCCGAGTTCGCCCACTGCGCCGTCGGCCACATCGAACGGGGTGCCCTCGTCGATCGCGCTGATGATCTCGTTGGACGCACGAGTGACCAGCCGGTTGAAGACGAATCCGGGGAGATCCGCCGACAGCACGGCAGACTTCTTCAGAGTTTTCGCGGTGGCGAATGCTGTTGCGAGAGTGGCATCGTCGGTCTTCTCACCCTTGACGACCTCGAGCAGCGGAAGAACCGCGACCGGGTTGAAGAAGTGGAAGCCCACCACGCGCTCGGGGTGCTTCAGGTCGGCCGCCATCTTCGTGATCGACAACGACGAGGTGTTGGTCGCGAGAATCGTTTCGGCAGAGACGAATTCTTCGACCTCGGCGAACACCTTCTTCTTGACGTCCAGGTTCTCGAACACGGCCTCGATGACGAAGTCGGTGTTCGCGAATGCGGACTTGTCGATCGATCCGGACACCAACGCCTTCAACCGATTTGCGGCGTCGGGGGACAGGCGCTTCTTGCCGAGCAGCTTGTCGATCTCGCTGTGAACGTAGCCGACACCCTTGTCGATGCGCTCCTGATCGATGTCGGTGAGGATCACCGGCACCTTCAGCTGGCGCACGAACAGCAACGCCAGCTGGCTGGCCATCAGACCGGCACCGACGATGCCGACGCCGGAGATCTTGCGGGCGAGTGACTTGTCGGGCGCACCGGCGGGACGCTTCGCGCGCTTCTGAACCAAGTCGAAGGCGTACAGTCCGGCCCGCAACTCGTCCTTGACCAACAGCGTCGACAGCGCGTCGTCCTCGGCCGCGAAGGCCTTGTCGAGAGACGCGGAATCGGTGATGTCGGTGTTCTTGGCGAGCTCGAGCAGATCGACGGCAGCGACCGGGCCCGGCGCGAAATTGCCGGTCTTGCCGGCCACGATGCCCCTGGCACGGGTGATGGCGTCGTCCCAGGCCTGCCCGCGATCGATCTCGGGACGGTTGGGGACGACCTCGCCCTTGATGACCTGAGCGGCCCACGCGAGGGACTGCTCGAGGAAGTCGGCTCCGCCGAAGAGGGCGTCGGCGATGCCGAGGTCGAGCGCCTGCTGCGGCTTGAGGACGCGGTTCTGGTTCAGTGCGTTCTCGACCACGACGGTGACCGCGTTGGACGCCCCGATGATGTTGGGCAGCAACTGAGTTCCGCCCCATCCCGGTACCAGGCCGAGGAAGGCCTCGGGTAGGCCGAGCGCGGCGGCGTTCTCCGCGACGGTGCGGTAGTGCGAGTG
Source organism: Rhodococcus sp. 1R11 (assembly GCF_004563845.1). Classification (NCBI taxonomy): domain Bacteria; kingdom Bacillati; phylum Actinomycetota; class Actinomycetes; order Mycobacteriales; family Nocardiaceae; genus Rhodococcus; species Rhodococcus sp. 1R11. Next base: position 47,101 of record NZ_SPNG01000007.1, read on the forward strand.
CAGTCCCACTTCGAGGCCACCGCCGAGAGCGGCACCGTTGATGAAGGCGAACGTGGGAACCGTCGACTCGCGTAGGCGGCGGAAGACCTTGTGGCCCAGCTGCCCGATCTGCAGTGCCTCGTCCTTGGTCTTGATGTTCGGCACACCGTTGAGGTCGGCACCGACGGCGAAGATGAACGGCTTGCCGGTGACGGCGATGGCCACCGGGTTCGCTGCGAACGCTTCGTCCAGTGCGGCGTCGAACTTGGCGAGTCCGCCGGGACCGAACGTCGACGGCTTGGTGTGATCGAAGCCGTTGTCGAGGGTCACGAGGGCGATGGAGCCGTCGAGCCCCGGTACGGACACGATCTTGGTGAACGCGTTCGTGACTACCTCGTCCTCGAACGCCGTCGTGATGTCACTCATGCCTTGACTCCTGAGTAATCGGCGTGGTTGGGGTTCTCCCAGATGACGGTGCCGCCCATGCCGAGACCGATGCACATGGTGGTCAGGCCGTAGCGGACGTCGGGTTGCTGGGCGAACTGACGGCTGAGCTGCGTCATCAGGCGAACGCCCGAGGAAGCGAGCGGGTGGCCACACGCGATGGCGCCGCCCCACTGGTTGACACGGGGGTCGTCGTCGACGATGCCGTAGTGCTCGAGGAAGGCGAGAACCTGGATGGCAAAAGCCTCGTTGATCTCGAACAGGCCGATGTCGTCGATGCTCAAACCTGTTCGGCCGAGCAACTTTTCGGTTGCGGGAACCGGGCCGATGCCCATGACGGCGGGATCGACGCCGGCGAAGCTGAAGCCGACCATCCGCATCCCGATGTTGAGGCCGAGCTCGTGCGCGGTGTCCTCACCGGCGAGGATCGCCGCGGTGGCACCGTCGTTGAGGCCTGCGGCGTTGCCCGCGGTGACGCGACCGGCGGGACGGAACGGCGTCTTGAGCTTCGCGAGATCGTCGAGCGAGGTGCCGGGACGAGGCGGCTCGTCCTCGGTGGCCAGGCCCCACCCTGCGGCGGACTTGGTGGCGACGGGAACGAGAGTGTCGGCGATGTAGCCGGCCTTCTTCGCCGCGTCGTACTTGTTCTGGCTGGCGACGGCGTAGGCGTCGGTGCGGTCCTTGGTGATGCTCGGGAACCGGTCGTGCAGGTTCTCGGCGGTGTTACCCATCACCAGTGCACTGGGGTCGACGAGCTTGTCGGCCAGGAAGCGTGGGTTGGGGTCGACACCCTCACCCATCGGATGGCGGCCCATGTGCTCGACTCCGCCGGCGATGACGACGTCGTACTGGCCGAAGCCGATTCCCGATCCGGTGGTGGTCACCGAAGTCATCGCACCCGCGCACATGCGGTCGATCGCAAATCCCGGGACGCTGCGAGGGAGCCCGGCCAGGAGAGCAGAGGTCCGGCCGATGGTCAGGCCCTGATCGCCGGTCTGTGTGGTCGCAGCGATCGCGACCTCGTCGATGCGCTCGGGAGGAAGGTTGGGGTTCTTGCGGAGAAGCTCGCGTATTGCTTTGACGACGAGGTCGTCTGCGCGAGTGTCGGCGTACATGCCCTTGGGGCCTGCTTTGCCGAACGGGGTACGGATGCCGTCGACGAAGACAACATTCCTCTGTGAGCTGGTGGACGGGGGTACAGACACGCTTTTCGATCCTCCCGACAGATGCGGACGACTCGTCCGGGTGCCCGGACGCACCACCCACTGTAGCGGGTATTACCCGTCGGTAACTTGGGAAGGGTGCAGTGCCTTCGTCAGAACCGGCACCACCAGCGAGCGTTGCCACGGCCGCGCCCCACCCTCGGTCAACCGAGCGTCGATCATCTCTCCTGGGTCGACGTCGTCGTCGGGTATCTGCCAATCCCATACGAGTCGCCGAAGTAGATCCGGCATCAGCAGGTTCTCGACCGGTACCGACACCGATTCGCTCAGCTCGGTCATCGCCGCTCGCACATCGGCGAGTCGGGCCGCTGCGTCCGGATCGCGGCGGGCCCATCGGTTGACCGGTGGCGGCCCGTCGAACGATGCCGCCATCGACGGCAATTCCGCGGTGGGCATCGCCCGTGCTCGGGTCAGGGCCGAGGCCCACAACCGGGAGGACCGACGCTGACGGGGGCCGCCGAAGACGGGTAGCTGTTCGAGTTCGCGTGAGGACTTCGGATCGGCCGTCGCCGCGGCGACGATCGCCGAGTCGGGCAGGACCCGGCTGGGCGCGACATCGCGTTTGGCCGCCAATTCGTCTCGGGTGGTCCACAATTCGCGGACGGCCGCCAACGTTCGAGGTGACTTGATCGCATGGATTCCCGATGTCCGACGCCATCTGTCGGTTTTCGGTTTGGGGGGACCGAGGGCGAGGATGTGGGCGAATTCCTGTGCTGCCCAGTCCGTTTTGCCTTGTCGTTCGAGCTCCGCGGCCATTTCGTCGCGAAGCTCGAGCAGAACTTCGACGTCGAGGGCGGCGTAGTTGAGCCAGGTGTCGGGTAGGGGACGGGTGGACCAGTCGGCCGCGCCGTGCCCCTTCTGCAGGGCCAGGCCGAGAGTTCGCTCGACTATCGCACCGAGGCCGACGCGGTCGAATCCTGCCAAGCGGCCGGCGAGTTCGGTGTCGTACAGCGTGGCGGGGACGAGCCCCAGTTCGGCGAGACCGGGCAGGTCCTGGTCCGCGGAGTGCAATACCCATTCGAGCGGGTTGATGACCTCCGCCAGTGGCGCGAGGTCGCCGGTGACGGGAATGGGGTCGAGCAACACGGTGCCCGCGCCCCGGCGGCGGAACTGCACGAGGTACGCACGTTGGGAGTAGCGGAAGCCGGACGCGCGCTCGGCGTCGACGGCGAGGGGCCCGTGGCCTGCGGCAAGTGCCTCTGCGGCTGCACGAACGGCATCGGCGGTGTCGACGACGTCGGGAACCCCGTCAGCGGGGGCCAACAACGGAACGGCGACGGGCTCGTTCGCTTCTGCATCCGACGCGGCGTCCGGGGAACTCTCGGCTGACATGAGATGTGACTCTAGGCCCTGGGGCCGAACGGACCGGCAACTATGTCCGACTGGAACTGCTATGTCCGACTGGAACTGCGTTGACCGAGGGTGGTGATGCCCGCGGGCGGCAGACCCGCGGCATAGGCGAGGACCTCGCAGAACGCCTCGACGTGGGTCGAGAGATCCTCCGACGTCGCCGTCCAGGACGCGCGAAGTTCGAGTTGGTGAGCCTTCGGCGGGCCGGCGATGTCGCCGTACCGTACCGAGCTGGTCGAGGTGACCGTGCCGCCGAGCGCGTTCAATGGTTCCGATCGCGATTCGAGGGCGTCGACCAGCCAACTCCAGCCGACCTCGGAGAGCAGTGGATCGTCGGCGAGGGATTCGTCCACGTCGGCCTGGATGTACGCAACCAGGCGGTGAGTGCCGTTCCAGGCCTCGGCACCGTCGGGGTCGTACAACAGGATCAGACGGCCGAACGCGTCGCCGTCGCTCTGTTCGTCGATCTGTTCGGAGTCGGCGTGCTTGACCTCGGCACCGATCGCGTAGCTGTACGGAGCGAGTCTCTGCGGCGGCCGAATCGGGCCGATTTCGATCGCCGGGTGTACTTGCGCCCGATGCATCGCGTCGATGGCGGCGCGGAAAGGCGCAGGTTCGGCGTCAGATCGGTGCTCGGTCACGTCACCGGACGTTAGACGCGTCACGTTGCCCCGCGACGGAGGCGCGCCGAGCCGTGATCGAACTGCGCCGAGTGTCCGTCGAGCGAAGCGAGTGTCCTGAACTGCGACGAGTGTCTCGCCCTCGAGGGTAGCGGCGGTTGTCGCGCGTGGCAGCATGGAGGGTGATGAACGCCGAATCGCACACCGCAGCCCCCGCCCGACGAGAACTTCCGGAGGCGCCGTTTCTGGCCGCGATCGACGGCCGACCGACGTCGAGGCGGCCGGTGTGGTTCATGCGTCAGGCCGGCAGGTCCCTTCCGGAATACCGCAAGATCCGTGCAGGCATCGGCATGTTGGACTCGTGCTTCCGGCCCGATCTGGTCGCCGAGATCACCCTGCAGCCCGTACGTCGTCACGACGTCGACGCAGCGATTCTCTTCTCCGACATCGTGGTTCCGCTCAAAGCTGCGGGCATCGATCTCGACATCGTCGCCGGTACCGGACCGGTGGTCGCGCATCCGGTGCGTTCGGCTGCGGACGTCGCGGCTCTGCCCGTCCTCACCGCGGACCAGGTGCAGCCGGTGGCCGATGCCGTCCGCATTCTCACTCGTGAGCTGGGAACCACTCCGCTGATCGGATTCGCGGGAGCACCGTTCACTCTGGCGTCGTACCTGGTCGAGGGTGGCCCGAGCCGCAATCACGAGAAGACCAAGGCGCTGATGCGGTCCGATCCGGCCACGTGGCATGCCTTGCTCGACGCATTGGCCTCCACCACGATCACCTTTCTGCAAGCCCAGCTGGCTGCGGGCGTCGACGCCGTTCAGGTGTTCGACTCCTGGGCGGGTGCACTCTCGCTCGCCGATTACCGCGAGTACGTATTGCCGCACTCGACGCGAGTGTTCGACGCCGTGTCCACGGCCGGCGTCCCGAAGATCCACTTCGGGGTCGGCACCGGAGAACTCCTCGGTGCCATGGGCGAGGCCGGTGCCGACGTGGTCGGGGTCGACTGGCGGATTCCGCTCGACGACGCGGTGCACCGGGTGGGCCACGGCAAGGCTCTGCAAGGCAATCTCGATCCCGCAGTGCTGTTTGCGGGCTGGGATGCAGTCGAGGCCGAGGTCCGACGCATTGCCGCCGAGGCGGATCGTGCGATTGCGGCCGGTGCCCGCGGACACGTGTTCAATCTCGGCCACGGCGTGCTTCCCGATACCGATCCCGACATCCTGACTCGGGTCGTCTCGTTGGTGCATTCGTTGTGACCGTCCGGCGTTACGCCGTCGTGGGCGGCGGAATTTCCGGCCTCGTCGCGGCGTACCGCCTGCGGCAGGCGTGCGGGCCCGACGCAGAGATCACCGTGGTCGAGGCATCGTCCCGGGTAGGCGGCACCCTGCGCACCACCTCGGTCGGCGATCAGTCGCTCGATGTCGGTGCCGAGGCGTTCATCGGGCGCCGTCCGGAGGTGCCCGCCCTGCTTGCGGAACTGGGGCTTACCGAACAGCTCGTGCACCCGTCGACGGTGCGACCGCTCGTCTTTTCCGGTGGACGTACTCATCCGCTTCCGGTGGGCACCCTGATGGGTATCCCGTCGTCGGCGGAGTCCGTCCGGGAGCTGGTCGATCCGTCCGAGCTGCACATCATCGACACCGAGACCGAGCGGCCGTTTCGATGGGTCCGGGGCTCCGATGCCAGCGTGGCGGATCTTGTGGGCACGCGTTTCGGGAACCAGGTGGTGAGCCGTTCGGTCGATCCACTGCTCGGCGGGGTCTACTCGGGTTCGGCGAGCTCCATCGGTGTCCGTGCTGCGCTGCCGACGCTGGCCGCTGCGTTGGACAACGGCGCGGCGAACCTGACCGAGGCTGTGCTGACGGCACTCCCGACTCCGTCCCCGGGGCCGGTGTTCGGTGGACTCCGGGACGGCTACGCCGTGCTGCTGGACGCCGTGGTGGCAGCCACCGACGCTCGCATTCTGCGCGAGACGAACGTCGGCGAGATCCGCCGTGAGTCCGGCGGCTGGTTCGTCGATCGGGTAGGTGTGGTCGACGGGGTCGTGCTGGCGGTACCGGCACCGATACTGGCCGATCTCATCGCAGACCTGGCACCGGACGCGTCGCGCGCGGCCCGTGAGATCGAACTGGCGTCGTCGACGGTCGTGGCGATGGCATTTCCGGCGTCGACCGAGCTCCCGCAGAATTCGGGAATTCTGGTGGCCACGGATGCGGGTCTGGACGTGAAGGCGTTCACGCTGTCCAGTCGGAAGTGGCCGCACCTCGCCGAGCGCGATGCGGTATTGCTGCGAGCCTCGCTCGGGCGATTCGGAGACGACACTGCCGCGCAGCGCTCCGACGAGGACACGATCGACGTCGCGCTCGCCGACCTGGCAACGGTCGCGGGTATCGACACTCGGCCGCTGGCAGTGACCGTCCAGCGGTGGCCGGGCGGATTGCCGCAGTACGCTCCCGGGCACCTCGACCGCGTCGCCGCCATCGAATCCGGAGTGTCCGAACTCGCCGGGCTCGCCGTGACCGGAGCGTGGCAGCGCGGCGTCGGGGTACCGGCCTGTATTGCGTCCGCCACCACCGCTGCCGCCCGTCTGGTCGAGGTGGCACGATAGGGGCCATGGCACGCCTCGATTACTCAGCGCTCAATTCGACTCTTCGGTACTTGATGTTCTCGGTCTACAAGGTCACTCCCGGGGTTCTGGGCGACGACCGCGCGGCCGCCGCGAAGGAAGCAAGGGCATTCTTCGAGGGTCGTGAGGACAACGGTGTCGTCGTGCGCGGGGTCTACGACATCGCAGGCATGCGTGCCGATGCCGACTTCATGGTGTGGACGCACGCGGAGCGCATCGAGGACCTGCAGGCGACGTACTCCGACTTCCGGCGCACGACCGCGCTGGGCAAGGCGAGCACGCCGGTATGGAGCAACACCGCTCTGCACCGCCCCGCCGAGTTCAACAAGAGCCACGTGCCTGCGTTCATCGCGGGCGAGGATCCGGGCGCGTACATCTGCGTGTACCCGTTCGTCCGCTCGATCGACTGGTACCTGCTGCCCGACGAGGAGCGTCGGACGATGCTCGCCGATCACGGAAAGGCAGCGCGCGACTACAAGGACGTGCGCGCCAACACCGTCCCGTCGTTCGCGCTCGGTGACTACGAGTGGATCCTGGCTTTCGAGGCCCCCGAACTCGACCGCATCGTGGACCTGATGCGCGATCTGCGTGCCACCGAGGCACGCCGACACGTGCGCGAGGAGACGCCGTTCTTCACCGGGCCTCGGGTCGAGGTGGACGCGCTCGTCGAATCACTACCGTGACGGGGACGGACACACCCCTCGTCGACGCCGTTCTGTTCGACTTCTCCGGCACACTCTTCCGTCTGGAAGAGGAGCCGTCGTGGTTCGACGGTGTGCACGATGCCGACGGCGTTCCGGTCGACGGGGCCGGAGCCGCCGAACTGATGCGCCGCATGACGGCTCCGGTAGGCGAGACTGTCGAGTTCGACGACGCCACCCGACATGCATGGCGCAATCGCGACCTGGACCCGGCTCTACATCGGCAGGCGTATCTGCACGTCCTCGCGCAGTCCGGTGTCACCGTCGAGGCGCAGGCCGAATCGGTCTACGGACGAGTGATCGACGCCGACTCCTGGACGCCCTATCCCGATACGGAAGCGGCACTCTCGACGCTGGCGGCACGGTCGATTCGCGTCGGTGTGCTGAGCAACATCGCCTTCGACATCCGTCCGGCGTTCACTGCCCGGGGGCTTGACCGCTACGTCGACGAATTCGTGCTCTCGTTCGAGGTCGGGCACGTCAAACCACAACCGGAGATCTTCCGACATGCAGTGGCCGCTCTCGGCGTCGAGCCCGCGCGGACACTGATGGTGGGCGACAGCGCCGAGGCCGACGGCGCGGCACAGGAGATCGGATGCAGTTTCGCACTCGTCGATCCGGTGCCGACGGCCGAGCGTTCCGATGCGCTGCTGGCAGCGTTGCGCCAGTTCGGAATTCGATGACCGGAGTGACCGGCGTCCAGCACATGGGCCACTGGGGAATGTTCCGGGCCGACTCGGACGGACGTGACGTCACCGCAATTCATCCTCAGGCGACGGACAGCAATCCTTCCCCGGTGCTCGGCAACCTCGTGGGTTCGGTGACCCATCGGTCCCGCGTCACGTCACCCGCCGTGCGGAGAGGGTGGCTCGAGAACGGTCCCGGCCCCACCGACAGCCGGGGTAGCGACGAGTTCGTCGACGTCTCGTGGGACGAACTCACCGACTTGCTCTCGCGCGAGTTGCGCCGCGTGGTGGACACTTTCGGTAACAGCGCGATCTACGGAGGTTCGTACGGTTGGGCCAGCGCCGGCCGCTTTCATCATGCTCAGAGTCAGGTACACCGCTTCCTGAACTGCATCGGCGGCTACACGCGATCCGTGCACAGCTATTCGCTCGGTGCGACCGGCGTCATCATGCCGCACGTGCTCGGCGCGCACTGGAAGATGTTCTCGCGCTCCACATCCTGGTCCGTGATCGCCGAACACACCGAACTGTTGGTGGCGTTCGGCGGAGTTCCGGTCAAGAACACCGGCATCAACCACGGAGGTACGTCGGATCATCCGACCGTCGGTTCGCTCGACGCGATGCGCGCCCGCGGCGGCCGGATCGTCACCGTCGGCCCATTGCGCAACGACATGGCAGGCGAGGCGCGGTGGATCGCCCCGCGCCCCGGAACCGACGTGGCAATGATGCTGGCTCTGGCATACGTCCTGGCCGACGAAAACCTGCACGACACAGCATTTCTGGAGAAATACTGCGAGGGTTACCCCGAATTCGAGCGCTACCTTCTCGGTGTCTCGGACGGTATTCCCAAGACCCCGCAATGGGCTTCGGGCATCTGCGGTATCGAGCCCTCGATCATCGCGGACCTCGCCCAGGAGATGGCGTCGAAACGCACGATGGTCACCGTCACGTGGTCCCTGCAACGGACGCAGCACGGTGAACAGGCCCCGTGGATGGGAATAACGCTGGCAGCCATGCTGGGCCAGATCGGTGTTCCCGGTGGGGGATTCGGACACGGGTACGGTTCGATGAACGAGCCCGGCCTCGCTCCTGTGCCCTATCCGCTGCCGACACTGCCGCAGGGAATCAACCCGGTGGCCGATCTGATTCCGGTGGCAGCCGTCTCGGACATGCTGCTCAAACCCGGGCACGAATTCGACTACGACGGTAGACGTTTGGTCTATCCCGACATCAAAGTGGTCTATTGGGCGGGCGGCAACCCGTTTCATCACCACCAAGATCTCGGACGATTGCGCCGGGCACTCGGCAGGCCCGATACCGTCGTCGTCCACGATCCTTATTGGACGCCGATGGCCAAGCACGCAGACGTCGTCGTCCCGTCGACCACATCGCTGGAACGGTCGGATCTGAGCTGCACACGCAACGATCCACTGCTCGTGGCCATGGCACCGGCCGCCCAGCGATTCGCCGATTCGCGCGACGATTACGACACTTTTGCCGAACTCGCAGTGAAACTCGGTGTGGGGCAGCAGTTCACCGAGGGGCGCACGTCACAGCAATGGCTCGAGCACATGTACGGGCAGTGGCGTGAGTACCTGCGGGCCGACGGCGTGCAGACCCCGGAATTCGACGACTTCACGCGTGCGGGTTCGTTCCGGATGAAGACCGAGGACGAGTTGACGTTTTTGCAGGACTTCCGCCAGGACCCGATCGGCAATGCGCTGCGGACACCGAGCGGCAAGATCGAGATCTTCTCGGCGACGGTCGCGGGGTTCGATTACGAGGATTGCCGCGGGCACCCGATGTGGTTCGAGCCGCAGGAATGGCTCGGCGGGTCGCGGGCCGAGCAGTTTCCTCTGCACTTGATCGCCAACCAGCCGCGCACCAGGCTGCACAGTCAGCTCGATCACGGTGCGGTGAGCCGGAACTCGAAGGTTCAGGGCCGAGAGCCGATACGAATGCATCCGTCTGCGGCGGAGGCCAGGGGAGTGTCGGACGGCGATGTGGTGCGAGTGTTCAACGACCGCGGTTCGTGCCTGGCGGGGGTGGTCGTCGACGACGGGATGCTGGAATCGGTGGTGCAGTTGTCGACCGGTGCCTGGTACGACCCGCTGGACCGGGCCGATCCAGGGTCGATGTGCGTACACGGCAGCGTGAACGTTCTCACCGCCGACGTCGGATCGTCGTCGCTCTCGCGAGGGTGCACCGGGCAACATGTGCTGGTGGAGATCGAACGCTACGACGCGCCGCTGCCGCCGATCACTGCGTTCGATCCACCGGTGACGAGATCGGTCAGAACACCACCCGCGAGATGATCTCGGCAACCAAGGCCGGCTTGTCCTCGCCTTCGATTTCGAGCGTCGCGGTCGTCACGATCTGCAGCGCCCCGCCCGACGCGTCCTCGACAGAGGTGAGGGTGGTCCGCAACCGGACATGGGACCCGACCTTGACCGGGTTGATGAAGCGAACCTTGTTGGAGCCGTAGTTGATTCCGAGTTTGGTGTTCTCGATCGTGTAGATCTGCCAGTTGAGCATCGACACCAGGGACAGGCTCAGGAATCCATGTGCGATCGGCGCGCCGAACGGGCTTTCTTTCTTCGCTCGTTCGACGTCGACGTGGATCCACTGGTGGTCGCCGGTGGCGTCGGCGAAGGTGTTCACCCGTTCCTGGGTGATCTGGAGCCAGTCGCTGGTTCCGAGTTCTTCGCCGACGGCCGCCTTGATCTGCTCTGGTGAGGTGAAAGTGCGCATGCTCACAGTATGCACCGTTCCAATAGGGCGCTCGGAAGCGATCGTGTGGGCGCGAACGATGACCGGCTCGAGTTTCGACCTGTCGAATTCAGGCTGTGTAGCGCGGAGCGAAGGGAAAGGCTCCTATCAGATTGTCTTGAATTTCTTTCAGATTCGGGACAGGTCGATATTCCTGCCGTACCAGCGCGATTCGATCGTGATCTCGCGCAAGGTCCGACGGATACTGGACAGCTTCTCGGTCGAAAGCAGAGTAGTAATCGTCGAATTTGTATCCGTTGCCGCCTATGTCTTGCGGCAGCTTAATCCATGCGTTGGGGATGCCGTACGAGTCTGCGACGATCAAGCCGTGCAGACTCGTGGACATCACGAAGTCGCATGCAGTGATGTCGGCGATGACCTTCGCCGGCTTTCTGGACGGGTCGATCAACGTGACGCTCTTGTCTCGCGCAAGCGAGCGCACAACGGGATCCTTCTTGTGCACCCAGTGGTAGACGAGGCCGATCCGGCCGGGTACACGTGGGGAGCGTGCATAGACTTTGTTCGCCAGCAGCCCGGGGTCCCCGACCGCGACCTCGCGATCGGACTCGATGCGACCCAGTGACAGATGTCCGCGAACCGCGTAGAAGTCGAAATCGGGGTAGCTGAAGCGCTCTCCGTTGCCATTGCCACTGATCATGAATCCGGAGCCCCAGACCTTGAGGCCCTGTCGGGCCTGCATCAGCTGGACCATTTCCAGAGTGGACCCTGCCCCGATCATGTCGCTGCGCTTCGCGCGACGCCAGGAACACTTCTGCCCGAACAGTGATCCGACCAGTCCCGGCGTCAATTCATCACCGAAATTGGGTGTGACGCCGGTGATCTTCACCTGGCGCCACCAGAAGGTCTTGATCGACGTGGCCACAATCCAAAAGCTACCCTAACGATCGGGTCAACCAAAGGTAATCTTTGGAGTTCGCGGCTCGGTTCCGACGCATCCTCAGCTCGGGTTCGCCGAGTGCGCGGCGATCCCCAGGATATCCGGACCGATCAGGATGCAGGCTTGAGCACCAGTGAGATCGAGTTGATGCAGTACCGCTGGTCGGTCGGGGTGGGGTAGCCCTCGCCCTCGAAGACGTGGCCGAGGTGGCTGTGGCAGTTGCGGCAGACGACCTCGACGCGGCGCATACCGAGCGTGGTGTCCTCTTTCAGGATGACGGCGTCGCTGTCGGCCGGGTCGAAGAACGACGGCCATCCGCAGTGGGATTCGAACTTCTCGGTGCTGCGGAACAGTTCGGCTCCGCAGGCGCGGCACTCGTAGATGCCTTCGGTGGTGGTATCGGTGTATTCGCCGACGCCCGGGCGCTCGGTACCGGCCTGACGCAGAACCGCGTACTCCTCGGGGGTCAGCTTCTCCCGCCACTGCGCGTCGGTGAGCTGGACGGCCGGAGCGGCATTGTTGTCTGTTGCTGAACTCATGCTCACACGCTAATACGATTTGCCGGGTTATGCCGTTTTCGCTGGTGACGCGGCCGGCAACAGGTAGCTGGGCTCGATTCCCTCGTCGAGGCGTCCCTCGGTTCTTGCTGCGAAGTAGCGTCCGACGAGCACTCCGAAGATCACGACGATCAGCAGCGCCCAACCGAAGGTGGTGCGGAGATAGTCGAGGGCACGTCCGGTTTCGACCCACCGTCCGGACAACCAACGGTCGGCGTTCATGAACCCGTAGGTAGCGAGCCAGGCCGGCCAGTTCCGTAGCAGCGAGTTTCTCAGCACGACTGTCATGAGCAACGGGAACAGCATCATCGAGTAGTACATCTGGCCCAGTGAGCCCAGCAGCCAGTGCGCGGTGAGGATGAGGCCGGAGGTGGTGGCGAAGAAGAACAGTCGATCTTCTCGGCAGTACCGGTAGAGCAGCCACAGCGAGACCAACACCATGATGCCCAGCACGGCGCGGATAGCGAGGGTCAGGAACTCGGGCACTCCGTAGTAACGGCCGTTGCCGACGACAGCGCTGTTGAAGTAGTCACGCGTCTGCAGCAGGTACGGCAACGTTCGATCGATGAAATTCATGGGATCGACCGACAACGGCCAGGCGATGGCCATCATCACCACCGGGATGGCGATCGAGGTGATGAATACCTTCCACTGTCTCGTCATCAGCGGGAGCAGCAGCAGTGGTGCGAGCATCGGCTTGATCGCCAGGGTCAAGCCCATCGCGACACCGGCGGACAAATCCTTGCGCTGCAACAGGAAACCGAGAAACGCCACCTCGCCGAGGAGCACGAAGCCGTTGAAGTTGGTGAACACCAGTGTGTTCGTCACCGTCTCGCTGACGAAGGCAGCGAGAAGGAGGGCGGGTGCAGCCACCGAGTCCAGTCGGAAGCCGAAGATACGCAGCAGGATGTACAGCGCGACGAGGATGGCGACGGTGCTGGCGATGATGAACAGCCAGCGTGAGCGCTCCGGGTCGATGATGGCGATAGGGGAGAGCAGCATCGTCGCGCTCGGCTGGTACAGGTAATGAGGATCGACCGAATCGAAGTTCGCCGTGTAGACCGGCTGCCGGTTGAGGAACGCGAGAGCAGCGTTGTACACCGGGTTGAAGTCGTTGGTGACATCGCCGTTGACAGCCCTGATCACCACCCGATGCACGACGGTCATGATGGCGATCGGCCAGAGCGCGTACTTGATTACTTCGGCGGTGGTCCGCCCGGTACGCGGCTCCAGAAAGCTAAGTGACACCTGCGAACGGTACCCGAGACGGCCGGTGCGCCCGTTCAGGACACCCCGCGGGGCCCGTGTCTTTCGGGACCCCCGAAGGAGTCGAGTCAGGCCGGGCAGACGGTGCCGTCGGTCGGAAGCGTCGTGTCTCGGGCGTAGGTGACGGCAGCACTCTGCAGGCACTGCGAGCCACCGATGCTCGGATGTCCGCTGCCCTGCCAGGCGGCCGACGCGACGGCGGCACCCGTCGCACCGATCAGGCCGGTGACGGAGGACAGGCCGCCGTTGCCGACGATCGGGTCTCCGGCGTTGGACAGAATCAGGACCGGAACGTCCAGCGAGGTGGGCAGTGGGATTGAGGGAGCCGTCGGCCAGGACGAGCAGAGCATTGCCGTCAGGGCAGCGTCGGTTCCGTAGATCGGGTAGCGGTCCGTCCACCCCGGTGCCAGGTCGCGGACGCCCTGCGGAGAAGGCCACTGCTGGCCGTCCGTGCAGCGGGCGACGAACTGCCCATCGGTGCTGTACGCCGCCCGGCCTCGCTCGGCGAGTGCGGCGAGCGCCGTCGTGTCGGAGGCGGCGGCAGCGGAGAGTGTCGAGGACAGGTCTCGTGCCCGTGTGGACGCATCCCCTGCGGTCGAGGCCAGGGCAAAGGTGATCGCGTCGAGGATTTCGTGAGTGGACAGCGGTGCGAATTCTCCGCCGGCGGCCCGCTTCATCAACTGTTCCACTGCGTCCGTCGGGTCACTTCCGAGCGAGCAGTTCAGCGCGACGCAACGCTGCGCGAAGGCAGCGAACGCAGCTTCCTTGCCCTGAGTTCGCTGCTCGGCAAGCGTTGTCTGGTCGGCGTTGACGCCCGTCGGCGAATCCAGGATCAGACGCGCGACGTTGTCGGGGAACTTCGCGGCGTAGGCCATGGCGGTGAGAGAACCGTTCCCCGCTCCGATCAGGCCGATCCGGTCCACGCCCCACAACTGTCGAAGCCGATCGAGATCGTCCGCGGCGTACCCGGTGCCGAAGGCGAGCTCCTGCGGCTGCAGAGTGTCGGTGCATTCGATCGTGGCGTCTCGCCCGGCGTCGACCGCGCGGTCGACGGAGTCCGAGTCGGATCTGGTGAACTGTCCCAGGGTATCGACGGCAGCCTTGGTAGGCGTCTGGGGGGTGTCATCGATGCAGTCCACGGCCGTCGAGCGTCCGATGCCGCGGCGATCCACGGCAACGATCGGATGCGCCTCGAGCAGCGTGGCGAGTGGGCCGGCGGCCATCGTGGCCAAGGTTGCAATGGACGAACGATCCGAACCGGACGTGAAGACCAGGGGCCCGGCATCCGCGGGTGTCCGGTCGAGCTTGGCCCGCAGCGCCCCGACGGCGAAGGTGCCGAACATCTGACCGCTGGCGTCGACATCGGCCTCGTACTCACCACATTCGAGGGTCAGGCCCGGCGTGGTGGCGGCGAGCCCGAACAGCCCGAGGGTGGCCGAGGTGCACTCGGACCAGTCGAGGTCGGTGGTCGGAACGGCCAGTGCAGCCGGTGCAGGCGGGGCCTCGGGCGACGACTCAGCGGGCTGACCTGGCGAGCGCTGCTCCACCGCCACATCGGGACGGATCGACGGGCCGCCTCCACAGGCTGCGCAGACCGTGGCGACGAGGAGTACTGCGGCGAGCAACGAACGTTTCTGCGTCACGGTGCGAGGCTATCTACTTTTGCTTCGCTGCCGCGCCCGCGTCTCTTGTCACGGGCCGCACCCAGCGGGTCAACAGCGTGCCGTCGGTGTCGCCGAGCACGAGTGCGCGCTGCATGGAGGTATCGGCGGCGTGTGCGGCATGGGCGATGCGGCCGGCAGGCCCACTGATCAGCTTCGGTGAGATCGTCAGGCACACGTCGTCCGCTGCCTCGTCGGACACCAGCTGACCGAACAGTCCTGGTCCGCCCTCGCACAGAACTCGACCGAACCCGAGCTGGGACAGGGACTCGAGAATGTCGGTGGTCGACACCGATTCGCCGGATACCTCGAGCACCGTCGCCCCGGCCGTCCGGAGTTCGCCTACCGCCGAGCGGTCCGCCGCGGCGGACGTGAGCACGACCGGCATCACCGCTGTGTCCGTCAGTAGGCGAGACCGCGCATCGATGGAGCCGGAGGCGGTGACGACGACGATGGTCGGCACCGGTTCCTGACCGTTCGCCTGCCGGCGAGCGATGACATCTGGAGACAGGGCGACCCCGCCGTAGTTCTCTCCGCGCACGGTGCCGGCGCCGACGAGCACCGCATCGCACAGCTCTCGCAGGATGCCGAACAACCGTGTGTCTGCCGGGGTGCCCAATCCGGCCGAGGCACCGTCGGAGGTGACGGACCCGTCGATACTGGAGACGAAGTTGGTGCGGATCCACGGTCGGCCCACATCGGTCGGGTAGGCATACAGGGAACGCAGACCGTCGTCGTCCACGTCCGTTCCGACGGCGGGGAGCGCTGCTGCGGCCTGCTCCGATGTGAAGTAGGTCCCAATATCGAGAAGCTGCATGAGTCACATGAGACCACGTCGTTACGCTCGATCAATGCCCGCACGCCTTGTCGACCGAAATCCCGTGGTCCCCTCCGATCAGCTGATCGCGCAGATGGTTCCGCCGGCGATGTTCGACGACGTCAGCTTCTCCTCGTACATTCCCGATCCCAAGGAGCCGACGCAGGCCGCTGCGGTCGCGAAAGCCGAGGAATTCGCGAACAAGGTGCAGAAGATTCGCGGCAAGGGCAAGCGCGGATTGTTCGGTAAGAAGACCCAGGCCACCGGTGCGGGGCTCTACCTCGACGGCGGCTTCGGCGTCGGTAAGACCCACTTGCTGGCCTCGATCTATCACAGCGTCCCCGAACCGAAGGCGTTCGGCACGTTCGTGGAGTTGACGCACGTCGTCGGTGCATTGGGCTTCAACAAGGCTCTCGAAGAGCTCTCGAACCACAGTGTTCTGTGCATCGACGAGTTCGAGCTCGACGATCCGGGCGACACGATGTTGGTCTCGCGACTGCTGTCCGAGCTGTCGCAGCGTGGGGTGTCCATCGTCGCGACGTCGAACACCCTGCCCGGCCAGCTCGGCGAAGGCCGCTTCGCGGCCGAGGACTTCCTACGGGAGATCAAGAAGCTCGGTTCGATCTTCGAGTCCGTCCGCGTCGACGGTCCCGATTACCGGCACCGCGATCTGCCGCCGGCCCCGGAGCCGACGTCGGAGGCCGAGCTCATCGAGCGTGCCGACGGTATCGAGGGCGCGACCCTGGACGACTTCGACGACCTGCTGGCGCACCTGAGCACGCTGCACCCGTCGCGCTACGGCAAATTGCTGGACGGAATTCCCGCGGTGTTCCTGAAGAACGTGCACCCGGCCTCCGATCAGGCAATCGCTTTGCGACTGGTCGTCCTCGCCGACCGCCTGTACGACGCGGGCATCCCGGTGACGGCCTCAGGTGGCAAGCTCGACGAGATCTTCACCGAGGAGATGCTCGCGGGTGGTTACCGGAAGAAGTACCTCCGTGCGACGTCCCGTCTGCTCGCGCTGTCTCGTTTCGCTGCCGTCGGCTGACCTGCTTCGGTCGCGGCAGGCTCAGAGCTGCACCTGCATGACGTAGTCGTCGTGGGTCCGGTCGCCGACGACGAACGTCTTGGTGCCGGCAATCTCGAATCCGTGCTTGGCGTAGAACTTCTGGGCGCGGACGTTCTGTTGGTTGACGCCCAGCCACGCCCCTCGGCAGCCGTGCCGACGCGCACTGTCCAGCGCCGACGTCATCAGGCGTGCTGCGACTCCGCCGCCGTGTTCGGTGGGTCGTACGTACAGCTTGCTGATCTCTACCGTCGGCTCGTGGGACAGCGCCGAGCGAATGCCGGAGTCTGCGGGAGTGCCGAACACCAGCATCGCGTATCCGAGAACCTGTGCCTCGGCCGATTCGTCGACCAGAACGGTCCTGTGCGGGTCGACGATGTAAGTCTCGAAGTGATCGGCCGACAACACGTTCGAGATGAAGTTCTCGATATCGCCGGGTTGCGTTCCCGGCGGGCAGGCCAACGGGAAGGTCAGTGCGGCCAGGTCGGCGACTCGCTGTGCATCCGACAAGTCCGCCTCACGGACGGTCACAGCTGATCGACGGCGTTCTTGGCGTCCCGCAACGGCAGGCCGGTTCGATCGCGCAGCAGTTTGATCGCCGCAATCGCTTTGCCTTCGGATTTGAGTGCCGTCAGCCGGGGGAGAAGGTCGTCCCATCGCACGGGACCCGAACTCGCTGCATCGAGAATGGTCGACGGTGGAGGGAACGGTGCTCCACGTTGCATCGTCTCGATTGCGTTCTTGGCATCGAGCAATCCGGCACCGGTCCGATCACGGAAGACCTTGATGGCCTGAATCTTCTTGTTGGCGGCCAACAATTGATGAATTTCTGCTCGTGCACCGTCGTCCAGTCCTACCAGCTTCAGGCTCTGGGACGTGGCACGCGATCTGTCCGGCTTCCGACGCGCGAGGAACCAGGCCGCGAGCACCGCGGTATCGACGAGGACCAGCGCAACGATGAACCATCCCCAGGTCGGCATAACGTCAGTACACCACTTCAGCGTGACGGGTCGAAGAGCGGGACGACGCCCGACCGATCGGCGGGCGGCGATTCGAACAGTGAGACAGCAGCATCGAGAGTCCGCTGCGCCGCGTCGTACTTCACCGGTGCGAGATCGTGGCCTGCGCCGTCGATGTCGATCAGCAGTGTGGGAGCGGGAACCAGAGCGAACGCCGCCTCGAGTTCTTCGGTGGTAGCGAACGGATCCTTGGTGCCGTGCAGCACGACAGTGGGGGTACGTAAGTCGGGCAGATGGTGGGTTCGAAGCTTGTCGGGCTTTCCCGGTGGGTGCAGGGGATAGGACGTCAGCACGAGACCGTCCACTAGTCCCGGCTGCTCCGACGCGATCATCGATCCCTGCCTGCCGCCGTACGAATGCCCACCGAAGACGACGAACCCGTCGGTTTCCGCACGCAGTCGATCGATGGCCGCGGCGATCCCCATCCGGTCCTCCTCGGAACGGGAGGGATGCGGAGGACCCTTGGCCTTGCGGACTCGGAACGGGAGGTCGAACCGCAACACCGTGAATCCGGCCGTGGCCCAGACCGACGCAATGTTCTGTAGGAGCACCGAACCGCAGTTGCCGCCCGCACCGTGAGTGAGAGCAAGGCCTCCGCGCGTCGGGATCGGCGGCGTGTGAAGAAACGCGACGCCCCCGCCGAGTTCGATGTCGGCGGGGGCGTCGGGAACGTCGTGTTCAGCCATCGGTCGAGGAGGCTACCTTGTCGGAGTCACTCGGCTGGTCTACCTCGTTGCGGTTGTTCTGATCGTCGGCGTCGACGAGTTCCCCGTCGCCGTCCACCATGTCGGCGAAGGCGGTACCCGCGACGGTGCCGTTGGTTCCCGGAAGAGCGACAGTGGGCCGAGCGCCGGGTCGGTATCGGTCGTCGAGTCCCTCGACCGATTTCTTTGCTTCCTCGAGTGTGGCGTCGTCGACCTGAGGCTCTTCGCTGTCGGTCGTATTACCGGTGGTTTCGGTGTCGCCGGCACCGTCGCTGGAGGCCGCGTCGGTGGGTGTTTCGTCCGTGGGTGCGCTGCGAGCATCGTCCGACACGTGAGTGTCCTTCCATCGAAGTGTGTGCGTCGTCTCCACTGTGCACTTCTATGGCGTGAATCACCACCGAGACTGGGCAAGACACAAAAAAGGACCCCCTCGAAAGGGGGTCCTTTTTGTCTGACTGTGGTGCGCGATACTGGGATTGAACCAGTGACCTCTTCCGTGTCAGGGAAGCGCTCTCCCGCTGAGCTAATCGCGCATGTCCTCGCAACGGCCTTCACAACCGATGCACTAGCGAGGTGGAGACGGGAATCGAACCCGTGTGCACGGCTTTGCAGGCCGTTGCCTCACCACTCGGCCACTCCACCATGGGTCGAGACCCTCGAGCGGATGACGGGATTCGAACCCGCGACCCTCACCTTGGCAAGGTGATGCGCTACCACTGCGCCACATCCGCATACCCCGGAGGCGATCACTGCTGGGCAGTTGCTGTCTCCGTGGTGCGGGGAAAACATTAACCCAACGGGAGTGAAACTCACAAATCTCGTGGTCAGCCCCAGAATTCGGGTCTCTGGCGGCTGTGAACCGTGTGAAAGATGGGGTCGGGCGGGTCCGGGGGAGCGAGGTCTGCGCTCGACACAGGCGTCGAATGCGACATGAACGAGTCGGAGCAGGCGATTCGATCCGTTGCGACACCTCGTGTTAATGTTTTGCCTCGTTCGGTCCCGTGGCTCAGTGGAAGAGCGTCCGCTTCACACGCGGAAGGTCGCTGGTTCGATCCCAGCCGGGACCACAGACGCAGAAAGCCCGCGCCGCTTGTCGGTGCGGGCTTTTTCGTGTTCCGTCCCGGTAATCTGACCCGGTGAGCACCGACGGATCCACGTCCCGCGAGGCGGACGGCAAGACCAGCACAGCGGACTCGGGTGGTCCGGCAGAACAGCTGGCAAAGAAGCATCGACGGTTTCGGTCTCGCATCGCCGAGAACAAGTCGCTCGACCTCGCCTACCGGATCACCGTCGGTGTGGTCGGAACCGTGGTGTTGGCGTTGGGTGTGCTGGCCATTCCCTATCCCGGGCCCGGCTGGCTGATCGTGTTCGCAGGGCTGGGCATCCTGGCCTCGGAGTTCGAGTGGGCCAAGAGGGCGCTGCGCTTCGTCCGCAAGAGGTACGACGCGTTCATGGCCTGGTTCTCGAAGCAGTCGATCGTCGTCAAGGGACTCGGCGTGTTGTTCACGACGGTCGTCGTGCTCGCAACACTGTGGCTTCTGGGCACTTTCGCGCTGGTCGGAGGTTGGTTCGGCCTCGACTGGACCTGGCTCGAGAGTCCCTTGTGACGTACGCGCCGCGCTGAGGGCGGCGCGGTGGCCCGTTGCCGATAGGCTGTCGGAGGCCTTCCTGGCCAGATGAACCGATCGAGGAGTACATCGCTGTGAGCATGCCCGTTGTCGCCGCCGTCTCGCCCGCCCGCATCTCGGTGCAGGCAGGAACGACCGCAGGTACGGCGCTGCGCGACACCGGCCTGCCGAACAAGGGTCCCGACGCGATCGTGGTCGTGCGAGATCCGGAGGGCAAGCTCCGTGACTTGTCGTGGGCTCCCGACTCCGATACCGAGGTCGAGCCCGTGCCGGCCAACACCGAAGACGGGCGAAGCGTCATCAGGCATTCGGCCGCGCACGTCCTTGCTCAAGCCGTTCAGGAACTCTTCCCCGATGCCAAGCTGGGTATCGGCCCGTTCATCAAGGACGGCTTCTACTACGACTTCGACGTGAAGCAGCCGTTCACTCCCGAGGACCTGACTGCGCTCGAGAAGAAGATGAAGCAGATCGTCAAGGCCGGGCAGCGCTTCTCGCGTCGGGTGTACGAATCGGTGGAACAGGCCCGTGAAGAGTTGGCGAACGAGCCCTACAAGCTGGAACTGATCGACGACAAGTCCGGGATCGACGATCCCGAGGTCATGGAGGTCGGTGGGGGAGAGCTCACCGCGTACGACAACCTCAATCCCCGTACCGGTGAACGGATCTGGGGCGATCTGTGCCGCGGTCCGCACATCCCCACCACCAAGTACGTTCCCGCGTTCAAGCTCACCCGCAGCTCGGCTGCGTACTGGCGCGGCAACCAGGACAACGCCGATCTGCAACGCATCTACGGCACCGCCTGGGAGTCCACCGAGGCGCTCGATGCGCATCTCGAGTTGCTCGCCGAAGCCGAGCGTCGTGATCACCGCAAGCTCGGTTCCGAGTTGGACCTGTTCAGCTTTCCCGACGAACTGGGTTCCGGTCTTCCGGTGTTCCACCCCAAGGGCGGCGTGATCCGCAACGAACTCGAGAACTATTCGCGCCAGCGCCACATCGAAGAGGGCTACGAGTTCGTCAACACCCCGCACATCACCAAGGGCCACCTGTACGAGGTCTCCGGCCACCTCGATTGGTATCGGGACGGCATGTTCCCGGCGATGCACCTGGACGCCGAACTCGACGAGAACGGCGACGTGCGCAAGCCCGGCCAGGACTACTACCTCAAGCCGATGAACTGCCCGATGCACAATCTGATCTTCCGCTCCCGAGGTCGCTCGTACCGTGAACTGCCGCTACGCCTGTTCGAGTTCGGCTCGGTGTACCGCTACGAGAAGTCCGGCGTCATCCACGGTCTGACCCGAGTGCGCGGCATGACCCAGGACGACGCGCACATCTTCTGCACTCGCGAACAGATGCGCGGCGAGCTCACCAGCACCCTGGAATTCGTTCTCGGGCTGCTCAAGGACTACGGACTCGACGACTTCTACCTCGAACTGTCGACTCGCAACCCGGAGAAGTCCGTTGGCAGCGACGAGGTCTGGGAAGAGGCGACCAACACCCTTGCCGAGGTCGCGGCGGCGTCGGGTCTCGATCTGGTGCCCGACCCGGGCGGCGCCGCGTTCTACGGTCCCAAGATCTCTGTGCAGGCGAAGGATGCGCTCGGCCGCACCTGGCAGATGTCGACCATTCAGCTCGACTTCAACCTGCCCGAGCGCTTCGAGCTCGAGTACACCGGTTCCGGTGGTACCAAGGAACGCCCGGTGATGATTCACCGTGCCTTGTTCGGATCCATCGAGCGGTTCTTCGGTGTGCTCACCGAGCATTACGCCGGTGCTTTCCCGGCCTGGCTCGCGCCGGTGCAGGTCGTCGGAATTCCGGTGGCCGAGGTGCATCAGGACCACCTCTTCGCGGTCGTGAAGGAGCTGAAGAAGCGCGGCATCAGGGCCGAGGTCGACGCGAGCGACGACCGGATGCAGAAGAAGATCTTCAATCAGACAGCCCAGAAGGTCCCGTTCATGCTGCTGGCCGGCGAGCGCGACGTCGAAGCAGGCGCCGTCAGCTTCCGATTCCGGGACGGCACTCAGGTCAACGGGGTGCCGGTTGCGGAGGCCGTGACCGTGATCGCCGAGTGGATCGCCGCGCGCAACAACGCATCACCGACCGCCGAACTCGTGCAGACCAGTACCGCCGGAGTGAGCTGACATGGAAGAACACGACGAGTCGATCGTCGCCACCGGTGCCGGTGAGCCGGATCGGCTACAGCGATTGTGGACTCCGCATCGGATGTCCTACATCGCCGAGGCCCCACAGGGTTCGGCGCCGGGTTCGGCGAAGTCTACCGAGCCGTTCTCCGACATCCCGAAGATGACGGACGAGGACGGACTGGTCGTCGCACGAGGCGAATCGGTGTACGCCGTGCTCAATTTGTACCCGTACAACCCCGGCCACACGATGATCGTGCCCTACCGCCGTGTCGCTGCGCTCGAGGATCTCACCCCCGCCGAGAGCTCGGAGCTGATGGCGTTCACGCAGAAGATGATTCGCGTGATCAAGCGGGTGTCGAGCCCGCACGGTTTCAATGTCGGCCTCAATCTCGGGGCGGCTGCAGGCGGTTCGCTGGCCGAGCACCTGCACCAGCACATCGTGCCGCGGTGGGGTGGTGACGCCAACTTCATCACGGTGATCGGCGGTGCCAAGGTGATGCCGCAACTGCTCCGCGATACTCGGGCCCTGCTTGCCTCGGCCTGGAACGAATGAACCACCGGCAAGGGGAGCGTGCGGCGTGCTGAGCATCTTCGGCCGTGCGCCGGTCTCGAAGTTGACGGCGCCGTTGGGCCGCGCGCTCAACAGCACCGGCCTGACTCCGGACTCGGTGACCATCATCGGCACCATCGTCACCGTGGCCGCTGCGGTGACGATGTTTCCTGCCGGCTACCTGTGGTGGGGCTCGATCGTCATCACCCTGTTCGTTCTGTTCGACATGCTCGACGGCGCGATGGCTCGCGCGCGCGGAGGAGGCACCAAGTACGGTGCGGTTCTCGACGCGACGTGCGACCGCGTGGCGGACGGCGCGATCTTCGGCGGCTTGGCCTGGTGGGCCGTGTACTCCGAGAACGACAAGCTGCTGCTCGTTGCCACTCTCGTCTGCCTGGTCACCTCGCAGGTCATCTCGTACGCCAAAGCCCGCGCCGAGGCCAGTGGCCTGTCCGCCGACGGTGGTTGGATCGAACGACCCGACCGCCTCGTCATCGTTCTTGTCGGAGCGGGGTTCACCGGTGTCGGAAGACATTTCGACATTCCGTGGCTGGACAGTCTCATCTATCCGGCAATGTGGATTCTTGCCGCGCTCAGCATCGTGACGGTGTTTCAACGCGTGCTCGCAGTCCGCGGATCCGAGGGTGCCCGCGACATCATCGTGCCGCCGGCTTCCTCGGTCTCCGACGACGGTGGTGTGGAGCCGACATGAATCTGTCGGAACGCGCGTCCGACGCCGGGTACGCCGCGGGGTGGCGTCTGGTCCGGTCGTTACCCGAGGGTGTCGCCCGTCGACTGTTCGATCGTGGTGCCGACTTCGCGGCGTACCGTAACGGCGGCCCGGAGCAGCTCCGCCGCAACCTTGCTCGCGTGCTGGGGACCACGGCGGAGCAGGTGCCGGACGAGCTGATCCGAGACAGTGTTCGCTCCTACGCCCGGTACTGGCGTGAGGCATTCCGGCTGCCGTCGATGGACCTGGCCGCTCAGGCCGCCGTCATCGATCGGTGCGTGTACGGCAAGGAACATCTCGAAGCGGCGCTCGGTGCCGGCAAGGGCGTGGTGCTCGCACTACCGCACAGCGGCAACTGGGACATGGCCGGAATGTGGTTGGTACGGACGCACGGTGGCCTGTCGACCGTGGCAGAGAGGCTGAAGCCCGAGTCGCTGTACCAACGCTTCGTGGCGTATCGCGAGAGCCTGGGATTCGAGATCTTTCCGCTCAGCGGCGGCGAGCAACCGCCCCTGCAGGCGTTGTCCGAGAGACTGCGCCAGAACAAGGTGGTCTGCCTGCTCGGCGAACGAGACCTGGCCAAGCACGGAGTACCGGTGACCTTCTTCGGGGAACCGACACGAATGCCGGCGGGTGCGGCCAAGCTCGCCATCGACACCGGTGCCACGCTGCTCCCCGTGCACGGGTACTTCGACGGCGACGGTTGGGGATTCGACATCTCGCCCGCGGTGGACGTCTCACAGGGAGTAGCCGCTGCAACTCAGACGGTTGCGGATCATTTCGCCGCCGGAATCCGCGCTCATCCCGCAGATTGGCACATGCTGCAGCCGCTGTGGATGAGCGACTGGTCGGCAGAGCGCCGGGCCCGAATCGAGGGCACATGAGAATCGGCATGGTGTGCCCTTACTCGTTCGACGTGCCGGGCGGAGTGCAGGCCCACGTCCAGCAGTTGGCCGAGGTCTTCATCGAGCGTGGTCACCGGGTCAGCGTGCTGGCCCCCGCCTCGGAGGGCGTCGAGCTCCCCGATTTCGTGGTGTCGGCCGGAGAGGCGCTGGCCATTCCGTACAACGGTTCGGTCGCCCGGCTGCGATTCGGTCCCGTGACGTACTCACGAATCCGAAAGTGGATCTCGGAGAACGACTTCGACGTGCTGCACATTCACGAGCCCAATGCGCCCAGTCTGTCGATGCTCGCTCTCAAGGCCGCGGACGGTCCCATCGTGGCCACGTTCCACACATCCACCACCAAGTCTCTCGTGCTCAGCACCTTCCAGGGCGTGCTGCGGCCGTATCACGAGAAGATCAGCGGCCGGATCGCCGTGTCCGAGTTGGCGCGGCGATGGCAGGTCGAGGCGCTCGGGTCCGATGCGGTCGAAATTCCCAACGGTGTCTACGTGCCGGCGTTCGCCGACGCGGACGTGCTCGACGGCTATCCGCGTCCGGGCCGGACGGTGCTGTTCCTGGGCCGCTTCGACGAACCGCGCAAGGGAATGGCCGTGTTGCTGGGCGCGCTACCTGCCCTCGTCGAATCTCACCCCGACATCGAGATTCTCATCGTCGGCAGGGGCGACGAGGACAAGCTTCGCAAGGAAGCAGGTGCGCTGGCCTCGCATCTGACCTTCCTCGGCCAGGTGGACGACGCGACGAAGGCTTCCGCGATGCGTAGCGCCGACGTGTATTGCGCCCCCAACCTCGGCGGCGAAAGCTTCGGCATCGTTCTGGTGGAGGCGATGGCAGCCGGAACCCCCGTGGTGGCAAGCGAACTGGACGCGTTCCGTCGGGTCCTACGCGACGGCGCATGTGGCCTGCTGGTTCCGATCGACGATTCCGCGGCACTCGCGGCAGCGGTCACCTCCATTCTGTCCGACGACGCCGTCCGCGAGCGTCTCGTCGACGCCGCCTCGGCGGCCGTGTCCACGTACGACTGGCCTGTCGTCGCCGAGCAGATCCTGCGCGTGTACGAGACGGTCACCCTCGGCGGACAGAAAGTGCGAGCCGCGAGCTGATGACACTGTCTGCCGTCACCATCCTGGTCCTCGGACTGATCGCGGTTCTGATCCTCGTCGTCGGGCTGTGGGCCTACGGAACCGCCAACCGACTCGATCGGCTCCATGTTCGCACCGACCTCGCCTGGCAGGCCCTCGATGCCGCACTCGCGCGCCGAGCCGTCGTCGCGCGAGCCGTGTCGGCCGCCACCCGGGGCTCGGTGTCGTCGAGCAAAGAGCTTGCTGCACTGGCAGATCGAGCCGAACGCGCCGACCGGTCGCAGCGGGAGGAAGCAGAGAACGCGGTGTCCATGGCACTCGCCGTCGTCGAACCGGCCGCGCTGCCACCACAATTGGTCGCCGAACTCGCCGACGCCGAAGCACGCGTGTTGATCGCGCGACGCTTCCACAACGACGCCGTCCGAGACACCCTCGCTCTGCGGGTTCGCCGTCCGGTCCGTTGGCTGCATCTCGGCGGCACCGCGGCCCTGCCGTCGTACTTCGAGATCGCGGAGCGCTCGGCCGCGGCAACGTTCGGCAGCGAGACTCGTGCCACGCCGCGTACCTCCGCGCGGGTGGTGTTGCTCGACGAGCGTGGCCGTGTCCTGCTCCTGCGTGGACACGACCCCACGGTGCCCGAGACGTTCTTCTGGTTCACCATCGGAGGTGCGGTGGAGAAGGGGGAGTCCCTTCGCGAGGCAGCGGTACGCGAAGTGCACGAGGAGACCGGCCTGACCGTCGACGCGTCCGACCTGCGCGGACCGCTGTGGCGTCGAGTCGCGACCTTCCCGTTCAACGGAACGTTGATCCGGTCCGAGGAACTGTTCTTCGCGCATCGGACGCAGGAGTTCGAGCCCGAGAGTGCCGGGTTCACGGACTTCGAGCGACGAACCGTCACCGGGCATCGCTGGTGTACCGAGGCAGATATCCGGGCGCTGAGTGCGGTCGGCGAAAACGTGTACCCGCAGGACTTGGCCGAACTTCTCGACGAGGTCAACGTAGCGCTCGCGCGACGCGGCGACCCGGACGTCAGGGCTATCCGCTGACAATCTGGACCTTTCCGACCAGTCCAGCAATCTTCAAGTGGTTATGGGAAACGACGCGGTAGCGGCCTACAGTTCTGGGCGCGTCGCCGCGCCGGCCCGCCCCTTCGCGGGCAGGGCCGCGGCTCTGCGCGAAGATCCGGACTGCCGAGAACACAGGAGTTGGCTTGAGTACCCCACACGCCCCCAATTCGCCCGCTGCTTCCACTGGATCCGCTGACGGCGGGTCCAACGAGAACGGAATCGGCACCGCTCGCGTCAAGCGCGGTATGGCCGAGATGCTCAAGGGCGGCGTCATCATGGACGTGGTCACCGCAGACCAGGCGAAGATCGCCGAGGATGCCGGTGCCGTTGCCGTCATGGCGCTCGAGCGCGTTCCCGCCGACATCCGCGCGCAGGGCGGGGTGTCGCGGATGAGCGATCCGGACATGATCGACAGCATCATCTCCTCGGTCAGCATTCCGGTGATGGCCAAGGCCCGCATCGGGCACTTCGTCGAGGCGCAGATCCTGCAGAGCCTGGGTGTCGACTACATCGACGAGTCCGAGGTCCTCACCCCGGCCGACTACGCCAATCACATCGACAAGTGGAATTTCACCGTTCCGTTCGTGTGTGGTGCCACCAACCTGGGTGAAGCACTGCGTCGAATCACCGAGGGCGCAGCCATGATTCGCTCCAAGGGTGAGGCCGGCACCGGCGACGTCTCGAACGCGACGACCCACATGCGCAAGATTCGCGACGAGATTCGCCGTCTCACATCACTTCCCGAAGACGAGCTGTACGTCGCGGCGAAGGAACTGCAGGCTCCGTACGATCTCGTCGTCGAGATCGCCCGTGCCGGAAAGCTGCCCGTCACGTTGTTCACCGCCGGCGGCATCGCCACCCCGGCCGATGCGGCGATGATGATGCAACTCGGTGCCGAGGGAGTGTTCGTCGGATCGGGGATCTTCAAGTCCGGCAACCCGAAAGAACGTGCCGAGGCAATCGTCAAGGCCACTACCTTCTTCGACGATCCGGATGTCCTCGCCAAGGTTTCCCGTGGACTCGGCGAGGCGATGGTCGGCATCAACGTCGACGACCTGCCCGTCGCACACCGGCTCGCCGAGCGCGGTTGGTGACCGTCCTCTTCCGGTTGCGTAGCTACTGACTGCGTTCCAGTGCCGGGCGGTCCGGATGGTCCCAACGGACCGCGAAGTCCGGCCGCTCGGCGTAGTCGTCGATCGAGTCGTAGTGCTCGAGCAAGGGCGGCAAGGTCCAGTGCTCGGCCGGTTCCGTTCTTCTCCGCAGCGCGCCGTGCGACAACCGCAACTGCACTCGAAGATCGACGTCCAGTCCTCGGCCCAGCAGCATCGGACCGGCAATCAGGACTATGTGATTCGGCGCGGCCTCGACGGTACGAGCGCGAGCGGATCGATCGGTTGCCTCATCCCACAGACGCGGCAGATAGTGACCTCGGCCACCGGGACGCAGCGGCGCAATGACCTCGCGGATCACGGCATCGTAGTCGAACCACACAGTGCGGTAGCTCAATTCGTCCGTTCGCGAATACTCGAATCTGATGGACGCGGGCCGGACGTAATCGTGCAGGTCGACGACGTCGGCAGGCCTGCCCTGTGCGCGGGCGTGTTCGGCTGTGCGAGTGGCGAACTCGACCGGCCTCGCGGCGTCGGCACCGTCGACGACAACGATCGTTCGCGACCCGACGGGACACGCATCGACGATCGACCTCGTCAGGAGATCGGGAAATATCGGTATCGGTTGGCCCACACCGACCATCTTGCCTGGTCCACTCATTGTTAGCCTGAGCCGTTGTCACAGAAAGGTGGACACAGCCATGGCCAGCATCGAGGACATTCTCGAATTGGAACGAATCGAGAACGACATCTATCGGGGACGCACGTTCCCGAGCCGGCTGCCGCGCACCTTCGGCGGTCAGGTTGCCGGCCAGGCGCTCGTCGCAGCCGTGCGCACCGTGGCACCCGAGTTCCGCGTGCATTCGCTGCACGGCTACTTCCTTCGGCCGGGTAACCCGAACGAGCCGGCCGTGTTCATGGTCGATCGCATTCGGGACGGGCGGTCGTTCTGCACCCGTCGAGTGACCGGAATTCAGCAGGGCAAGGCCATCTTCACGATGTCCGCCTCTTTCCACGGCGACGACGACGGGATCTCGCATCAGGACCTCATGCCCGAGGTCGTCGGACCGGAATCGTTGCCCGATCCCACCACTCTCGCGGAGTACGACACCTCCTATTACAAGGAGTGGTCCGAATGGGACATCCGTTTGATCCCCGACGATCAGACCGTCAAGCATCCCAGTTTCGCTGCGCAGCAACGGGTGTGGTTCAGGTACCGCGACACGCTGCCCGACGATCAGGTGTTCCACGTCTGCGCGCTCGCCTACATGAGCGACATGACGTTGCTGGGGTCGGCCAAGGTGCCGCATCCGGACGCCGTCACGCAAACGGCCTCCCTCGACCACGCTCTGTGGTTTCTCCGTCCGTTCCGGGCCGACGAGTGGTTGCTCTACGACCAGACCTCGCCGTCCGCCGGCTTCGGCCGCGCCTTGACTCAGGGACGGATCTTCGACACGTCCGGCCGCATGGTCGCTGCCGTCGTGCAAGAGGGACTGATGCGCTACGAGCGAGACACCTCGAAGCCGCACGTCGATCCCTTCGGGTTGAAGTGACGGCCCCGACGATCGGCGTACTCGCACTGCAGGGCGATGTTCGCGAACACCTGGTCGCCCTGGAGTCGAGCGGTGCGCACGGAATCACCGTGCGTCGACCGGACGAACTCGCCCGGATCGACGGGTTGATCATCCCCGGCGGCGAATCCACGACGATGAGCACTCTGCTCGGTGTCTTCGATCTGCTCAGGCCACTGCGGGCTCGCCTGGCCGAGGGCATGCCTGCTTACGGATCGTGCGCGGGAATGATTCTGCTGGCGTCGGACATTCTCGACACACGGCCCGACGCAGAACACCTCGACGGTCTCGATATCACCGTGCGCCGCAACGCTTTCGGCCGACAGGTCGACTCGTTCGAAACCGATCTCGAATTCACCGACATCGAGGGCGGACCGATGCGCGCAGTGTTCATTCGCGCGCCCTGGGTCGAACGTGTCGGTGCGGACGTCGAGGTACTGGCCACCGTCCCGAACGGGCCTGCTGCGGGCCGCGTGGTTGCCGTGCGGCAGAACCGAGTGTTGGCCACCAGCTTCCATCCCGAGGTCACCGGAGACGATCGAGTGCACCGACTCTTCGTGGACATGGTGCGCAGCGCGTAGAAACCCGTAATCGCCGGTTGGGGCGGAGCGATGACACGGGCGAGTAAAGTCGACAACACTGATTTCGAGCAGGAAGGGGCCCTATCGCATGAGCGGCCACTCAAAATGGGCCACCACCAAGCACAAGAAGGCGGTGATCGACGCCCGACGTGGCAAGTCTTTCGCCAAGCTGATCAAGAACATCGAGGTGGCGGCCCGCACGGGTGGCGGTGACCCCACCGGGAACCCGACGCTCTTCGACGCCATTCAGAAGGCGAAGAAGACGTCGGTGCCCATCGACAACATCGAGCGGGCGCGCAAGCGTGGTGCAGGCGAAGAGACCGGTGGTGCCGATTGGCAGACCATCATGTACGAGGGCTACGGACCCAACGGTGTCGCCATCCTCATCGAGTGCCTCACCGACAACCGCAATCGCGCCGCAGGCGAGGTTCGCGTCGCGATGACGCGCAACGGCGGAAACATGGCCGATCCGGGTTCGGTGTCGTACCTGTTCTCGCGCAAGGGTGTGGTGACCCTCGAGAAGAACGGTCAGAGCGAGGACGACGTGCTGATGGCCGTTCTCGAAGCCGGCGCCGAGGAAGTCAACGACAACGGCGACACGTTCGAGGTCGTCAGTGAGCCGACCGACCTGGTCGCGGTGCGCACCGCCTTGCAGGAGGCCGGTATCGACTACGACTCGGCCGAGGCGAGCTTCCAGGCTTCGGTCAACGTTCCGGTGGACGCAGACGGAGCGCGCAAGGTCTTCAAGCTGATCGACGCCCTCGAAGACAGCGACGACGTGCAGAACGTCTGGTCCAACGTCGACCTGTCGGACGAGGTCATGGCCGAACTGGACGACGAGGACTGACCCGGTCCGCTTGCTCACAGTGATCGACCGGGTGTCGTAGCCCTGATCCGTCGGTGCGCTCCGCTACGCTATCGAACAACAGTTCGTAAGCGGAAGGTGTGGTGGCGTGCGGGTGATGGGTGTCGACCCCGGTCTCACCAGGTGTGGGCTCAGCTTGATCGAGGGAGGCGTCGGTCGCACAGTCGTCGCACTCGACGTGGATGTGGTCCGTACTCCTGCCGACATGGATCTCGCGCAGCGTCTGCTGCGGATATCCGAAGCAGCGGAATACTGGCTCGATACCCACAAGCCGTCGGTGGTGGCGATCGAGCGAGTGTTCGCGCAGCACAACGTTCGGACGGCCATGGGCACCGCGCAGGCCGGCGGCGTCATCGCACTGGCTGCGGCCCGTCGCGGTGTCGACGTCTGCTTCCACACTCCCAGCGAGGTGAAGGCAGCCGTCACCGGCAACGGTTCGGCCGACAAGGCGCAAGTCACCGCCATGGTCATGCGCATTCTCGGGCTGCAGACCGCGCCGACTCCCGCTGATGCCGCAGATGCGTTGGCTCTGGGTATCTGTCATTGCTGGCGCGCGCCGATGATCGCCCGGATGGCCAAAGCCGAGGCGATGGCCGCCGAACAGAAGCGTAAGTACGACGCGCGTCTGGCCGAGGAACGCAAAGCTCGCGCCGCGGTGGCGCGCAAAATCGAGAAACTGGCCAAGAAGGAGGCGGGCGCACGGTGATCGCATCCATTCGCGGGTCGGTGGTCGACATCGCTCTCGATCACGCTGTACTCGAGGCGGCCGGTGTCGGATATCGCGTCAATGCCACCCCGGCGACGTTGGCGACGCTGCATCGGGGGAGCGAGTCCACTCTGCTCACCACCATGATCGTCCGCGAGGACTCGCAAACGCTGTACGGGTTTCCCGACAAAGAATCACGTGAGCTGTTCGAGCTGCTGCTCACGGTTTCCGGAGTCGGGCCACGAATTGCGATGGCCACGCTTGCGGTGCACGAACCCGATTCCCTGCGAACAGCATTGGCGGACAGCGACATCGGGGCCCTCACCAGAGTTCCCGGTATCGGAAAGCGCGGGGCCGAGAGGATGGTGGTCGAACTGCGCGACAAGGTCGACGCCGTCGTCGGTCGCGCAGGCAGTTCCGTGGTGCCAGGTTCCGGGTCCGGCAACTCGATGCGCGATCAGATCGTCGAAGCTCTGATCGGTCTCGGATTCCCGGCGAAGCAGGCCGAGGAGGCCACCGACGCGGTACTTGCACAGCAGCCCGAGGCCACGACGTCCACCGCACTGCGGGCCGCGTTGGCGTACCTCGGTAAGTCCAGGTAGGTCGGCGTGACCGAGGACGACGAGTTCGGGGAATCTCAGGTCGGGGCGGAGGCCATGTCCGACGACCTCGACATCGAGACCAGTCTGCGTCCGAAGAACCTCACCGATTTCATCGGTCAGCCTCGGGTGCGTGAGCAACTGCAGCTGGTGCTCTCGGGGGCGAAGATGCGCGGCGGCACCCCCGATCACATCCTGATGTCGGGTCCGCCCGGCCTGGGAAAGACCAGCATGGCGATGATCATCGCCGCGGAGCTCGGCACGTCACTGCGGTTGACTTCCGGGCCCGCCCTCGAGCGTGCGGGCGATCTGGCCGCGATGCTGAGCAACCTCGTCGAGGGTGACGTGCTGTTCATCGACGAGATTCATCGGATCGCCCGGCCGGCCGAGGAAATGCTGTATTTGGCCATGGAGGACTTCCGCGTCGACGTGATCGTCGGTAAGGGGCCGGGAGCGACGTCCATTCCTTTGGAAGTCGCCCCGTTCACTCTGGTCGGTGCGACCACCCGGTCCGGCGCGCTCACCGGACCGCTGCGCGACCGCTTCGGGTTCGTGGCTCACATGGATTTCTACGAGCCGAGTGAACTCGAGCGAATTCTGATGCGATCCGCCGGGATTCTGGGTGTCCCCATCGACCGCGACGGCTGCGCCGAGATCGCAGGACGCTCGCGTGGTACACCCCGAATCGCGAACCGGCTGCTGCGCCGAGTTCGCGACTACGCCGACGTGCGCGGGGACGGCACCGTGACCCAGGACACCGCCAAGGCCGCGCTGGTTGTCTACGACGTGGACAAGCTCGGACTGGATCGCCTCGACCGTGCCGTACTCAGCGCGCTGATCCGAAGTTTCGGCGGGGGACCGGTGGGAGTGTCCACTCTCGCTGTCGCCGTCGGCGAGGAGCCCTCGACGGTCGAGGAAGTGTGCGAGCCGTTCCTGGTGCGGGCCGGGATGATCGCCCGCACTCCGCGTGGTCGCGTCGCCACCGCCGCCGCCTGGCATCACCTCGGTCTCACCCCGCCGCCGGATCTCGCAGTCGGGGGAATTTCGGTTCGATCGGCCGAGGTCCAGCAGGGATTATTCGAGTGAAACGGCCGCAACACGAGACGAACGGACCGAGCGGGCCGCAGGTGATGGCACACTGGGTAGCTGCGAGGCCCGCACCAGCGACGTTCTCGCACGAGACAATGACGATTATCGAACCGAACTTCGAGGACTGACCTTCCGATGGATTTGCTGTTTCCGCTGCTGATCGTGGCCCTTCTGGTACCGCTGTTTCTCAACGCGCGCCGACAGAAGAAGGTGCTGGCCAAGACCACGGAGATGCAGGACTCGCTGAAGGTCGGCGACGAGGTCGTCACCACCGCAGGCCTGTACGCACGAGTGGTCCTCGTCGAGGACGACACGATCGACCTCGAGATCGCCGACGGCGTCATCACCACGTGGTCACGCGCGGTCGTGCGTGAGGTTCTGCCCGACGCCACCGAGTTCGACGACAGTGAGTCCGACGAGAACACGTTCGATTCGGTGCCCGTCGCCGGCACCGCCGCAGTCGGACCCACCGAGGCGGCGGCGCCGTCGCTGACCAAGGACGTCGGCACCCCCGCCGACGAGACCGTCGAGCAGTCGACGAAGCGCCTCGAAAAAGAGTGACGTAGCGAGGATCCGAACCGCTGTCGGAGACACAATCCGGCAGCGGTTTCGTCTGCGGTGACCGTCGTGGTGCACAATCGCACCGCCCGCTGCTGACACAACGAGGCACGAGCCCACAGGAACAGACACTTTTCCACCGCCCAGAGGAGAATCACACACCGTGGCACCTTCCAGCGGATCGGTGCATCCCGCCCGCTATCTCGCCGTCTTCGCGGTGCTGATGGCGGCTGTGTATGCCCTGGTCTTCTTCACCGGAGACAAAGACCCCTCGCCGAAGTTGGGAATCGACCTGCAGGGCGGCACGCGAGTGACGCTGACTGCACGCACTCCCGACGGGAATGCGCCGTCGCAGGACAGCCTCAAGCAGGCGCAGCAGATCATCGAGACCCGCGTCAACGGTCTCGGCGTGTCCGGTTCCGAGGTGGTCATCGACGGCGACAATCTCGTCATCACGGTGCCCGGTGACGACAGCTCTCAGGCGAGAACTCTGGGACAGACCGCACGACTGTTCATTCGTCCTGTGGTGGGGTCGGTTGCACCATCCGCAGGCCAGGCGACGCCTGGTTCTCCGCAGACTCCGACGGACCCGGCTGCGCCGGCAGATCCCGCAGCACCGGCGGATCCGGCGGCTGCCGTCGATCCTGCTGCTCCAGCTGCTCCGCAGAGTCGGGTGTTTCCGGCGCAGGATCCGACGACGGTCGACCCGACCCCCGCTCCGACAACCGGTGCTCCTGCCTCGGACGCACCCGCGACGGACGCCCCGACCTCGAGTGATCCCGCCGACGACGCGTCGCTGTCCGACGCCGATCGTGCAGCCCAGGAGATCGCCGACGCGAAGGCGCTTCGGCAGAGCGAGGATCAGCAGATACAACAGCTCGCCATGCAGTCGCTCGACTGCAACGCCGCGGACCCGCTCGCCGGCAACGACGATCCCGCACTCCCGCTCGTCGCCTGCTCCACCGACGGAACAGCTGTGTACCTGCTCGGTCCCACGATCATCGACGGCCAGCAGATCGCCGACGCGACGTCGGGATTCGACAACCAGCAGGCTCAGTTCCAGGTGAGCCTGACGTTCGATTCCGAGGGATCGAACACCTGGGCGCAGTTCACGGCCGCGAACCTGCAGAAGCAGGCCGCATTCGTATTGGACTCGAAGGTGATCAGCGCGCCGACCATTCAGGGTGCCACTCCGGCCGGTAGCGCGACGTCGATCACCGGTAGCTTCAACGCGCAGACCGCTTCCGAGTTGGCCAACACGCTCAAGTACGGTTCGCTGCCGCTGTCGTTCGTGTCCTCCGAGGCCGAAACGGTCTCGGCCACACTGGGATTGGCGTCGCTCGAAGCAGGCCTGATCGCCGGTGCCATCGGCCTCGCCCTCGTGCTGGTCTACTGCCTGCTGTACTACCGAGCCCTCGGCCTGCTCACGGCTCTGTCCTTGGCGCTGGCCGGGCTCGTCGTCTACGGCATCCTGATCCTGCTCGGCAGGTGGATCAGCTTCACCCTCGACCTCGCCGGCATCGCAGGCCTGATCATCGGTATCGGTATGACGGCCGACTCCTTCGTGGTGTTCTTCGAACGCATCAAGGACGAGATTCGCGAGGGGCGCAGCTTCCGTTCCGCAGTGCCCCGCGGTTGGGCCCGCGCACGCAAGACCATCCTGTCCGGCAACGCAGTCAGTTTCATCGCAGCCGCCGTTCTGTACGTACTGGCAGTCGGTCAGGTGCGCGGTTTCGCGTTCACGCTGGGACTGACGACCATCCTCGACGTCATCGTCGTGGTGCTGGTGACGTGGCCGCTGGTGAATCTGGCGTCGAAGTCGAAATTCTGGTCCAAGCCGTCCGTCAACGGTCTCGGCGCGGTCCAGCAGATCGCGCTCGAACGAAAGCGCGCCGCCAACAAGGCAGTCGCCGTCAAGACCGGCGCCGCGTCGCCGTCGAAGGAGGCATGACATGTCCGATACGGCCACCTCGACCCCATCGCCCCTCGACGATTCGAGCGTCGACCAGTCCACCCAGCCCAGGCACAGTTGGCTCTCGCGCCTCTACACCGGCACCGGGGCATTCGAGATCGTCGGACGCCGCAGGTTCTACTACGTGCTGACCGGCGTCATCGTGCTGATCTGCCTGCTCAGCTTCCTCGTGCGTGGGTTCACGCTGGGTATCGACTTCGAGGGCGGCACCCGCATCGCGTTGCCCGCCGCGGACAACATCTCCACCGAGCAGGTCGAAACCGTCTACAACGACTCGCTGGGCATGCCCCCGGTGTCGGTCCAGACGGTCGGCTCGGGTGCCGCGGCCACGGTGCAGATCCGTTCCGAGGCGCTCGATCCAGCCGAAGTCGACACACTCCGTCAGGCGCTCTTCCAGTCCTTCCAGCCGCAGGACAACTCGGGCACCGCAACGCCCAATGCCATCAGCGTCTCCGACGTCAGTGAGACATGGGGCAGTCAGATCACCCAGAAGGCTCTGATAGCCCTGGCGGTGTTCCTGGTGATCGTCAGCATCTACATCGCCATCCGATACGAACGAGACATGGCGCTGGCGGCCCTGGCCGCACTGGGCTTCGACCTCGTCGTCACCGCAGGCGTCTATTCACTCGTCGGCTTCGAGGTGACCCCCGCGACGGTGATCGGTCTGCTGACCATTCTTGGTTTCTCGCTGTACGACTCCGTCGTGGTGTTCGACAAGGTGGAGGAGAACACCCGCGGCATCCTGAACCTGCATCGCAAGACGTACGCGGAGCAGGCGAACCTGGCTGTCAACCAGACTCTGATGCGATCGATCAACACGACCGTGATCGGTGTCCTGCCGGTCATCGCGTTGATGATCGTCGCGGTCTGGCTGTTGGGCGTGGGAACGCTGAAGGACCTCGCTCTCGTGCAGCTCGTCGGCATGATCGTCGGTGCGTACTCGTCGATCTTCTTCGCCACGCCGCTGTTGGTGACCCTGAAGGAGAAGTGGGGCCCGGTAGCGGTCCACACTCGCAAGGTTCACTCCAAGCGCGCAGACGCGGCGGCGCGCGCTGCCGGTCTCGCACCCGAACCGGTGGCCGTCGGCGTGGATGTCAGCAAGGCGTCGGCACCGCAGCCCGGCAATCGCCCCACTGGGAAGCGGAACAAGAAGCGCCGATAGCGAGATCGTAGAGATGGAGAGTGCACGTGGAACGTAGGTGGAGCGCGGCACTGCTGGCAGCGGGTCTGGCCGCAGTGTCGCTCACCGCATGTTCGGCCTCGGAGGACAAGGTGCCTTCCATCGGGTACTCGTTCGACAACGTGGTGAACAACTACAACGCCAGAACCGTCGACGGGGCCGCGTCGGGAGCACGCCAGGCATTCACCCGAGTTCAGGTCGGGTTCAGCTACCTCGGACCGGACGGTGATGCACTGTCGGACAACGACATCGGTACCGTCGCGGTGGTGCCCGGTGACGTGCTGACGCTGCAGTACACGATCGCGCCCGCGGCGAAGTATTCCGACGGCGCACCGATGGCGTGCGACGACCTGGTGTTGGCGTGGGCCGCCAACAGCGGACGGTTCGCCACCGACCGTCCCCTGTTCGACGCGGCGTCGACGGCGGGATACTCCGACATCGCGAGCATCGACTGCGTCCCCGGGTCCAAGGACGCCACCGTCGTCTTCGCACCGGGCCGCAGCTACCAGAACTGGCGAGCTCTGTTCGGCGCCACCGATCTGTTGCCCGCACACGTGGCTGCGCGCGCGGCCGGGGTACCGAACGTCGTCGATCCCATCGTGGCCGGTGATGACGGTGTCGTCTCTCGGATCGCCGACTTCTGGAACACCGGGTGGACGTTGACGCCCGGTTCTGTCGACACGTCGCTGTTGCCGTCGGCAGGTCCGTACCGCGTCGACTCGTACACCGCCGAGGACGGGTTGGTTCTGGTCGCGAACGATGCCTGGTGGGGCATTCCGCCCGAGACGCAGAGAGTCGTGATCTGGCCCAAGGGCACAGGCGTCCCGGCCAAGATTGCCGATGGATCTCTGGACGTGATCGACCAGGGTGCCGGCGCGATCGATCTGGGTTCGACAGAGGGGTTCGAGACCGTCACCGAACCGTCGCGAGGCGTCGAGCAGCTGACGTTCGCGACCCAGGGCGCGCTGGCGGAGGCGAGTGCTCGCCGGGCCGTGGCCGCATGCATCCCGCGAACGGACCTGTTCGACACACTCGGGCACCCTGGCTTCGAGGCACCGCCGGCCGGGCCCGGCTCCGGGATCGTCGATTCTCGGCTGATGCAACCGGACACACTGGTGTACCCCTCGGTGGCTGCGACGGTCGGAGACCGGTACCAGCGGTCGGACCGGGACCGCGCGGGCAAGGAACTGGCCGCGTCGGGTAACAGTGCGCTGACCGTACGCGTCGGCTACCTCGCACCGGACGCCCGCCGCGCCCAGCTGGTCAGCCGAATGGCGACCGATTGTGCGGCGGCGGGAATCACCGTCGAGGACGCGAGCTCGCCGGAGTTCACGCCGTCCGCGCTGCGTGCCGGAGCAGTGGACGCCGTTCTCGGCGGCGCGGGCTCACTGCCAGGGCCGACCGGCTCGGCGTCGTCCGTCGTCGCACGGTACTCGTTGCGAACCGGTGTCGGCCTCAACGTGGGCGGGTACAGCAACGGGCGGATCGACTCGATCGTCGACCAGCTGGCGGTGATCGACGATCCCGAGCGCGTGCTGGCGTTGGCGACCGAAGGCGAGAACATTCTGTGGAACGACATGCCGTCGCTTCCGCTGTACAGCGAGCCGCGCACCACCGTCGTCAGCGACGGTATGCAGGACGTCGTGGCCAACCCCACGGCGGCCGGTGCCGGCTGGAACATGGATCGGTGGGTACTTCTGAGATGAGCGACGCGACGGTGACCCCGGACGGCGGGGTGCGCGGTGATGCCGTGTCGGCCGTGCATCGGCTGACGCGGTGGGTCGACGACTTTCCTGTGGCCGGAGTGCGGTTCGGCGACCTGACCCCTGTATTCGCCGAGGGGCCCGCGCTGCGCAGTGTCGTCACGGCACTGGCGGAGGGTTTCGAGAACGTCGATCTCGTGGCCGGAATCGATGCCCGAGGGTTTCTGCTCGGGGCGGGCGTAGCCCTCGAGCTCGGGTGCGGGGTGCTCGCAGTACGCAAGGCGGGCAAACTGCCGCCGCCCGTGCACTCACGAACCTACGATCTCGAATACGGAACCGCCGAACTGCAGATTCCGACCTCCATCGAGCTGACCGGTCGACGGGTGCTGGTGGTCGACGATGTCCTCGCTACCGGCGGTACCGTCGATGCCA
The DNA here is from genome assembly GCF_004563845.1 of Rhodococcus sp. 1R11. Taxonomy (NCBI): domain Bacteria; kingdom Bacillati; phylum Actinomycetota; class Actinomycetes; order Mycobacteriales; family Nocardiaceae; genus Rhodococcus; species Rhodococcus sp. 1R11. The sequence continues at coordinate 85,958 of NZ_SPNG01000007.1, forward strand.
CGGCTCGACTGTTGGCCGAGCAGGGCGCGGTGGTGGTCGGAGCGACCGTGGTGCTGGAAATCGACGCGCTCGACGGCCGCGACAAGTGCAGTGACTACCCGCTCGCCTGCCTGGTTCGAGTCTGAGGACTAAAGTCGACTGATACAGCGTCGACCAGATACGTCCTGGCGTCGGCGCGAATGTGTGGCAGGAGGTGATGAGAGTGACCCGTTACATCGATCAGCCCTTGCCCGAGCGGCCCGCAGTCGCCGATCGGCCGGGAACCGGTCAGGATTCGGTGGCCGGAGACACGAGCGCGGTCGTCGATACTGCAGTGGTCGACGATCCTGTGGTGGACAGACCTGCCGTGCGCGAGTCGGTGTCGAGTGATTCGGCACAGGCCGATGACCAGGCACCGTCGGGTGCACGCAATTCGGCCCCCGTGCCCACCTCGGCCTCGCGTCGAGTTCGGGCGCGGCTCGCCCGTCGCATCACGGCCGGACGCAGCGCAGCGGTCAAGCCCGTCCTCGAACCTCTGGTCAGTCTGCATCGCGAGCTGTATCCCAAGGCCGATCTGACGCTGCTCCAGCGGGCCTACGACGTCGCGGACGAGCTGCATTCCACACAGATGCGCAAGTCCGGCGACCCGTACATCACCCACCCACTTGCCGTGGCGAACATTCTCGCCGAACTGGGCATGGACACCACCACGCTGGTTGCGGCCCTGCTGCACGACACGGTGGAGGACACCGGCTACTCGTTGGCCAAGTTGACCGAGGAGTTCGGTGACGAGGTGTCCCATCTGGTCGACGGGGTCACCAAGCTGGACAAGGTCGTGCTGGGGACGGCCGCCGAGGGCGAGACCATCCGCAAGATGATCATCGCGATGGCACGAGACCCACGAGTGTTGGTCATCAAGGTCGCCGATCGACTGCACAACATGCGCACGATGCGATTCCTGCCCCCGGAGAAGCAGGCCCGCAAAGCCAAGGAAACGCTGGAAGTCATTGCGCCGCTTGCTCATCGGCTGGGCATGGCCACCGTCAAATGGGAGCTCGAAGATCTGGCCTTCGCCATTCTCCATCCCAAGAAGTACGACGAGATCGTTCGGCTGGTCGCCGATCGGGCACCGTCGCGCGACACGTACCTCGAGAAGGTACGGGCCGAGATCAACGCCACACTGGCGGCATCGAGAATCAGCGCCGTCGTCGAGGGACGTCCCAAGCACTACTGGTCGATCTACCAGAAGATGATCGTCAAAGGCCGCGACTTCGACGACATCCACGACCTCGTGGGAGTGCGGATTCTGTGCGACGAGATCCGCGACTGCTATGCCGCTGTGGGCGTCGTGCACTCGCTGTGGCAGCCGATGGCGGGCCGCTTCAAGGACTACATCGCGCAGCCACGGTACGGCGTCTACCAGTCGCTGCACACCACGGTGATCGGGCCCGAGGGCAAGCCGCTCGAAGTCCAGATTCGCACCAGGGACATGCACCGCACCGCGGAGTTCGGTATCGCTGCTCACTGGCGGTACAAGGAGACCAAGGGCAAGCATTCGCAGGACAACGCCGAGGTCGACGACATGGCGTGGATGCGTCAGTTGCTCGACTGGCAGCGTGAAGCGGCCGACCCTGGCGAGTTCCTCGAATCTCTGCGCTACGACCTGGCGGTCAAGGAGATCTTCGTCTTCACCCCGAAGGGCGATGTCGTCACGCTTCCCGCCGGATCGTGTCCGGTCGACTTCGCGTATGCGGTGCACACCGAAGTGGGTCACCGCTGTATCGGAGCCCGGGTCAACGGTCGCCTGGTGGCACTCGAACGAACCCTCGACAACGGCGAGGTGGTCGAGGTCTTCACGTCCAAGGCTGTCACGGCCGGGCCGAGTCGAGATTGGCAGGGCTTCGTCGCGTCACCGCGTGCGAAGACCAAGATCCGTCAGTGGTTCGCCAAGGAACGTCGCGAAGAGGCCCTCGAAGCCGGTAAGGACGCCATCGCGAAAGAGGTCCGTCGCGGCGGACTTCCGTTGCAGCGCTTGATGAATGCCGAGTCCATGTCGGCTATCTCCCACGAACTGCGGTACGTGGACGTGTCGGCGTTGTACACCGCGGTCGGTGAGAACCACGTTTCTGCTCGCCACGTAGTGCAGAGGCTGGTCGCTCATCTCGGTGGTGTCGGTGACGTCGAGGAAGAGCTCGCGGAACGCTCCACGCCGTCGACGATTCCGACCAGACCGCGTCAGGTCGGAGACGCCGGGGTGTTGGTCACCGGTGCCGAGGGTGTCGTGGCGAAACTGGCCAAGTGCTGCACCCCCGTTCCCGGGGACGAGATACTCGGGTTCGTCACCCGCGGCGGGTCCGTCAGCGTCCACCGAACCGACTGCACCAATGCGCGGTCGCTCGAGGAGCAGTCCGAGCGCTTCATCGAGGTTCAATGGGCACCGTCGGCCTCTTCGGTGTTCCTCGTCGCGATCCAGATCGAGGCTCTGGACCGGCATCGGTTGCTCTCGGATGTCACGAAGGCTCTGGCCGACGAGAAGGTCAACATCCTTTCGGCCTCCGTTGCGACGTCGGGCGATCGGGTCGCGATCAGCAAGTTCACGTTCGAGATGGGTGACCCGAAGCATCTGGGGCATGTGCTCAACGTCGTGCGCAACGTGGAGGGTGTGTACGACGTGTACAGGCTCACGTCGGCGGCCTGACCGAACACCGACCCGGTACGACGACAGGGCGAGCAGGAATTCCTGCTCGCCCTGTCGTGGTTGCGCGGTACGTCAGGCAGCCGACGTGATGACGACGGGATTCGCCGGTGCGCCGTCCTCTGCACCGCCGCTGACTCCACCCGCCGCAATGGCGTCCAGGGTCTGCAGGCCGGCGTCGGAGATGGTGCCGAACACCGTGTACTGCGGCGGCAGCACCGAATCGGCGTACACCAGAAAGAACTGGCTGCCGTTGGTATCAGGGCCTGCATTGGCCATCGCCAGGGTGCCACGTGGGTAGACGACCGGGTTCTGGGCCTGCGCGGGATCCTCGGCGAACGTCGTTGTCGGGTATTCGTTGGCGAAGCTGTAGCCGGGCCCGCCACGACCCGATCCCGACGGGTCGCCGCATTGCAACACCTCGAGGCCGGGGGACGTGGTCAACCGATGACACGGTGCGCCGTCGAAGTAGCCCTGCTGGGCCAGGCTGACCACACTGTTGACGGTGCACGGGGCCTCGGTACGGTCGAGCGTCATTCCGATGTCGCCCTGGGTCGTCGACAGCGTCACGTCGACCGTTCCGAAGACGTCGATGTTGTCGGTCGGGGGTGGAGAAACCTCCTTGGCCGCCGGAGACTCTGCGGGGTACGCACACGAAACCGTGTCGGTGGCCGGCTGCGGAACGGGCGGCAGCGCACCGAACCGCGACAGATTCACAGCCGGCCGCGGGGTGGTCGTCGGGGCCGACGTCGGGGCAGCGGTCGTCGAACCGGCCGGGGCAGGATCGGCAGCAGTCTCGGCCGCTCCGGAGCAGCCGGCGAGAAGAAGTACCGCAGCGGAGGCTGCGATCACCAGACCGGGTACGCGTGTCACAGGTCGCTCTGCATCGAGGTGATGTCGACCGGCTCGGCCGGTGCTCCGTCGGAGGCACCGCCCTGTGCCCCCTTGGCCGCGATGGCATCCAAGGTGGCGAGACCGGTCTCGTCGATCGTGCCGAAGGCGGTGTAGGCGGGCGGGAGTTGCGAGTCGCCGTAGACGAGGAAGAACTGGCTGCCGTTGGTTCCCGGGCCGGCGTTGGCCATCGCCAGGGTTCCGCGGGGATACAGGACGGGCGTCTGCGCGGCAGGATCGCCCTCGGCGTACGTGTCGGTGGGGAACTCGTCGGCGAACTGGTAGCCCGGCCCGCCACTTCCGGAGCCGGTGGGATCGCCGCACTGCAGCACCTGCAGGCCTGCACCCGTCGTCAGGCGGTGGCAGGTGGTGCCGTCGAAGTAGCCCTGGTTGGCCAGGGACACGAAACTGTTCACCGTGCACGGGGATTCGGGGTTGTTCAGCGTCAGCCCGATGTTGCCGGCAGTTGTGGTCATGCTGTAGCTCAACGGCTCGTCGCTGGTGGGGATGTTGTCGGTGCGGGGAGGGGTGTTGGGCTTGGCGGCCGGCTGCGCGGCGGCAGGGTAGGAACAGTTCACCGTCTCGGGCAGCGGTTCCGTACGGCCCGCAGCGATGATCGAATCGGCCGGTGCAGACGTGGTCGAGTCCTGCGCCGTGCTCGGGTCGTCGTCACCGCGGGTCACCACGAAGACGACCGAGACAACGGCCACGACCGCAACCACACCGAGGATGGAGCCGGCGATCGTCAACTGCTTCCGACGTCGTGCTCGCTCTGCGCGTCGTACGAGTTGGCGTTCGAGCTTTCGCTTGGCAGCCTCGCGCCGTTGCTCGTTGCTGGGCAATTCGTGTCCTCCCGCTTGTCCTGGTTCGACCACGCCTGCTCGCTGAGCGGGTGGTCGTGTGGTAGCCGGCCGACAATCGGCCAACGCGAGTTTGCCATCATTGCCTGAGAGCATGCTGGGGGGACCCGACGAGAACCTCCCCACTAAGCTGGCTCGGTACTTCGGCCTCTGCCTCTTAGGAGCGATTGTCTTGCTCGTCACCGGATTCCCCGCAGGAATGTTTCAGACGAACTGCTACATCCTCGCTCAGGACGACGCATCCGAGTGCGTCGTGGTCGATCCCGGCCAGGATGCCGCCGATCCGTTGGTCGACTTCCTGACGCGATCTTCGCTGACTCCGACGGCGGTGCTGCTGACCCACGGTCATCTGGACCACACGTGGTCCGTGGAGCCGGTCTGCTCGAAGTACGGAATCCCCGCATACATCGCGCCCGAGGACCGATACATGTTGGCGGACCCGATCAAAGGGACCGGTCCGACGCTCGCTGCCGTGCTCGGCGACCTCGAGTTCCACGAGCCGGACGAGGTGATCGAGTTGGCACACGAGCAACGTCTGAGCCTTGCGGGAATCGACTTCACGGTCGTGCACACTCCAGGGCACACGCAGGGCTCGGTGGTGTTCCTCACCGAGGCGGAAGGTCCCGACGGGACGGTTCCGTTGGCGCTGACCGGCGACACCTTGTTCGCCGGGTCGATCGGCCGGACAGATCTGCCCGGCGGCGACCACGATCAACTTCTACGGTCCATCGCGTCGCGGTTGTTGCCGCTGCGCGACGACACCGTCGTGCTCCCCGGACACGGCGGCCAGAGTTCCATCGGCCAGGAGCGCGGGTCCAATCCGTTCCTCGTTGGACTCGGCGACCCCGAGCAAGGAAAACTGTGACCGTGAGCAAGCCGACCGCCTTTTCCGCGCCCAAGGGCATTCCCGATTACTTCCCCCCGAATTCGGCCGAATTCGTCGCCGTCCGGGAGGGCCTCCTCGGTGCCGCCCGCGCCGCCGGATACGGCCACATCGAACTCCCGATCTTCGAGGACACCGGGTTGTTCGCCCGGGGAGTCGGCGAATCGACCGACGTGGTCAGCAAGGAGATGTACACCTTCTCCGATCGCGGCGACCGATCGGTGACCCTGCGTCCCGAGGGAACCGCCGGGGTCATGCGCGCGGTGATCGAGCACGGCTTGGACCGCGGGGCACTGCCGGTCAAGTTGGCCTACGCCGGACCGTTCTTCCGGTACGAGCGCCCGCAGGCCGGCCGCTACCGCCAACTGCAGCAGGTCGGTGTCGAGGCGATCGGCGTCGACGACCCGGCTCTGGACGCAGAGGTCATCGCCGTGGCCGACGCCGGATTCCGCGCTCTCGGCCTCACCGGCTTCAGGCTCGAGATCACCTCGCTCGGCGACGACACCTGCCGCCCACAGTATCGAGAGCTGCTGCAGCAGTTCCTCTTTGCGCTTCCGTTGGACGAGGACACGCGTCGACGCGCCGAGATCAACCCGCTGCGGGTTCTCGACGACAAGCGGCCGGAGGTGCGCGAGATGACTGCCGACGCGCCGTTGATGCTCGACCATCTCTCCGATTCGGCGAAGCAGCACTTCGACGAGGTGTTGGCCTACCTCGATGTGATGAACGTTCCGTACCTGGTCAACCCGCGCATGGTTCGTGGGCTCGATTACTACACGAAGACGACGTTCGAGTTCGTGCACGACGGCCTCGGGGCCCAATCGGGCATCGGCGGCGGCGGCCGCTACGACGGGCTGATGGAGCAGTTGGGCGGGCAGGCGCTGTCGGGTATCGGATTCGGGCTCGGTGTCGACCGCACCGTCCTCGCGTTGGCGGCCGAGGGGAAGACTGCAGGCACGACGTCGCGGTGTCAGGTCTTCGGCATCCCGATGGGTGCCGCGGCCAAACTCGCGATCGTCGATATCGCAGCGCAATTGCGTGAGCGCGGAATCGCCGTGGACATGGCGTACGGAAATCGCGGCATCAAGGGAGCGATGAAAGCCGCCGATCGTTCGGGAGCCCGATACGCGCTCGTCCTGGGCGATCAAGAGCTGTCGGCCGAATCCATCGTGATGAAAGACCTTTCGAGCGGAGAGCAGGAGACGGTCACGTTGGCCGATGTCGTCGACGTTCTCGGAGTGCACCTTGGCCGATGACCCTCGGCCCTCGGCGGGGCCGGTAGCCCTCGATCTGGTCTCGGCGGAGTTCCTCGCGCCGCGGTTACGCAAGATCGTGGTCGGTTCGCTGCTGGTCGGAGTGGTGCTGGGCGTCGTTCTGGCGCTCTTCGTCCCCGTGTGGGTGGCAGTCCTCGTCGGAGTCATCGTCGGTGGTCCGGCGGCGGTGTCGGGTTGGCTGGGATTGCGCCGCCGGGTATGGCTCGATGGGCCACGGCTGTGCGCTCGGGGACTGCGCACCCGACGGCTGAACATGCCGGAGGTGGTGACGGCAGAGCTGACTATCCGCACGGCCGGAATCGACCAGATCTCGCTTCGGCTCTACGACGGTCGCACCCGCATTGTCCTGCCGCTGGCGCTCTACACCAGGGGCGGCGGCCGTGAACTGCCGATACTTGCGTTGCGCACGCTCGCCGATTCGCTGTGGACCACCGAACTCGTTCCCGCAGCGGCCATCGCGTCGGTGCTCGTGGATCAGCTGCGGGCCGAGGCGCGCGATGCCGGGCTCGACGAACGGCCCCTCTACCGAGCGATCGAATTGGTTCGCAGCAAGGGTCGCACTCCGCATGCGACGTTGACCGACCGTGAGGTCGCGCAGCTGCTGGGATGAGAGCGGACGGCCCTCAGGTCACCAGGAATGCGTCGAGCACCACGGCCTCGGCCGATCGTGAGCCGGAGGTGACGACGAGGGCCCGGTTGAGGTACGTGAATTTTGGAACAGCCGTCGACACTCGCAATGTGCCACGGAAGTAGTAGGTCGCCGGATCAACTTCTCGATCGGGATCGTTCAGTGCGTCGATGACCTCGGCGGGTCCGAACTGGACTCCACGATATTCGAGTGAAAGATAGCCGCCGGTTGCCAATTCGAGGACGAGATCACTGCTGAACTCGGTGCACCCGTCGGGTCGGGTGACGCTGACGACGGTCGATCGAGCAGCCAGAGTGCCCTCGATGTCGGGGCCGGGTGCGGCCCCGCCGAGGACGGTGGTGACGACTCGGTCGCCTTCGGGCACCGAACCGATCTCGATGGCCGGTCCCAGGGTGAGGCCCAGGCGCAGAATGGGTTCCAGGGTCGGTGTGTTCGGGGCGGTCACGTGCGGTGCACTCCTAGGATCGACTTGAGGCTCTACGCTATCGCTTGTCGGCGGCCGGCCGGCCGGGGGATGCGGGGGAGCGATGCCGACCTTGACACGACATAGAACAAATGTTCGACTGTGTGCATGCGATGGGCCGGTCAGACTCTCGATGCCGCGGACGAGGGCGCGCTACCGGGGCTCGAACGGTCCGGGCTCGTCCGCAGCGTACAAACCCCGGAGTTCGAGGGCATCACCTTCCACGAGGTGCTGTGCAAGAGTGCCCTGAACGAGGTTCCGGGCGAATCGCAGGTGCCGTTCTCGTGGACCGTCAATCCGATGCGCGGATGTTCGCATGCGTGCCGGTACTGCTTCGCCAGGCCGACACACGAATACCTGGACCTCGATTCCGGCAACGATTTCGACTCGCAGATCGTCGTCAAGACGAACGTTGCGGCAGTCCTCCGCAAAGAGCTCGCACGTCGATCCTGGAAGCGGGAGCCGGTCGCGCTGGGCACCAACACCGATCCCTATCAACGCGCCGAGGGGCGATATCGGTTGATGCCCGGCATCATTCGCGCGTTGACCGAGTCGGGTACGCCGTTCTCGATCCTGACCAAGGGAACGCTGTTGCGACGGGATCTGCCGCTGCTGACCCTGGCCGCGCAGAAAGTCGACGTACACGTGAGCATCAGTCTGGCGATCCACGACGCAGATCTGCAGAAACAGCTCGAACCCGGAACACCCAGTCCGCGAGCACGATTGGACCTCATCCGCGCCGTGCGGGATGCGGGACTCGACTGCGGTGTGCTGGTGGCGCCGGTCATTCCGTTTCTCACCGACGGAGCCAGACAACTCGACGGGCTGATCGCTGCACTGGCCGAGGCCGGGGCGACGACCGTCACGGCGCTGCCGATGCATCTTCGGTCGAGCACCAAGGACTGGTACATGAGCTGGCTGGTGAAGGAACACCCGGCGTTGGTACGCAGATACCGCCAGCTCTACGGACACGGGGCGTACGTGACTCCGGAGTACAAGCAGTGGCTGAAGGCGAGAATCGATCCGCTGCTCGACACCTACGGTTTCGCCGCCGACCAGACCCGCGCGTTGCCCGCGAACGAGCCCGCCGAACCCCGCGGGTTGGTGGCCTCGGGGCCGGCACTCACGTTGTTCTGATTGTGCCGGTTCAGGGATTGTCGAGGTCGCGAGCCGAGAAGGTGTCGCAGGCCGAGACCTGTCCGGTCTCGTAACCGGTGGAGAACCACGCCTGGCGTTGTGCGGAGGAGCCGTGCGTCCAGCCCTCGGGGTTGACCCGGCCGGTGGACGCCTGCTGAATTCGGTCGTCTCCCACCGAGGATGCGGCGGACAGTGCGTCGTCGATCTGGGCGGAGGTCAGCGGTTCCAGAAATGGGACGCCGCTCTTCGGGTCGACGGTCTCGGCCGCGTAGTGCGCCCAGATTCCGGCGTAGCAGTCGGCCTGCAATTCCACCCGCACGCCACCGGACTCGGGACCCTGAGGGTCTTGCTGTGCGCGCCCGATGTCGCCCAACTGGTTCTGGATGTGGTGGCCGATCTCGTGCGCCACGACGTACTCCTGTGCCAGTGGGCCACCGCTGGAGCCGAACTGATCGACCAAGACCTGAAAGAAGCTCGTGTCGAAATACGCCGTGGAATCGGCCGGGCAATAGAACGGCCCGACGGCGCTGGTCGCGTTACCGCAGCCGGTATTCGTCGCGCCGGAGAACAGATTCACGCCGGGCTGAACGTAGGCGACGCCGGTCTGGGCTTGAAGCTGAGATTCCCAGACGGTGTCCAGACTTCCTACGGTGAAGTCGATACGGCAATCGACGTTGCTGTTCGCGTCTGCGACGTCGCAGTCGAGAGTTCCCGACGTCCCGGAGCCGTTCTGCCCCGCAGAGCTGTCGCCACCGCTGATCTGGTTCAGGATTGCTCCCGGGTCGCCGCCGAAGAGCAGCGCGAGGACGATGATGACCAGTCCACCGGCGCCACCGCCGATCGCCAACTTGCCGCGTCCGCCGCCTCCGCCGCTACCGCCGACGGAGACTCGGCCCGGTGTCGTTTGCGAGCCTTCTCTGAACGTCATGCTGGAGTTCCCCTCCGCCGAGCCCGCATACTCCGTGCGAACCGATACCACCACTGTCGGCCTTAGCTTCGCATGCCGGGACGGCATCTCGTTTCCTTCTGCGGCGATGTGCTCCGTAGGATCGAGGATCGAACAACACGATCAGCGGATTTTTCTCGAAAGGACACCCGTGCTGCGCACCCATCTCGCCGGCTCATTACGCCCCGAGCACGTCGACCGAACTGTGACGTTGACGGGATGGGTGGCCCGTCGACGCGATCACGGTGGCGTCATCTTCATCGATCTCCGTGACGCATCCGGTGTGTCGCAGGTCGTGTTCCGTGAGGGTGCTGCCCTCGAGCAGGCACACCGATTGCGTGCCGAGTACGTGGTGAAGGTGACCGGCAAGGTCGAGGGTCGTCCGGAGGGCAACGCGAACTACGAGATCCCCACCGGTGCCATCGAGGTCGAGGCATCCGAGATCGAGGTGTTGTCCGAGGCTGCACCGCTGCCGTTCCAGCTCGACGATCAGCCCGGTGAGGAAGCGCGGCTCAAGTACCGCTACCTCGACCTGCGCCGTGAGGGCCCCGGCCACGCAATTCGGCTGCGTTCGCACGTCAATGCCGCCGCCCGGTCAGTTCTTGCGCACCACGAATTCGTCGAGGTCGAGACCCCGACGCTGACGCGTTCCACCCCCGAAGGCGCACGAGACTTCCTCGTTCCCGCTCGTCTGCAGCCGGGTAGTTTCTACGCACTGCCGCAGAGCCCGCAGCTGTTCAAGCAGCTGCTGATGGTCGGCGGTATCGAGCGGTACTACCAGATCGCTCGTTGCTACCGAGACGAAGATTTCCGTGCCGATCGCCAGCCCGAGTTCACTCAGCTCGATGTCGAGATGAGCTTCGTCACCCAGGACGACGTCATCCTGTTGGCCGAGGAGATTCTGGCGTCGCTGTGGAAGCTCGTCGGGCACCACTTCACAGCACCCATCCCGCGGATCACCTACGCCGAGGCCATGCGCCGGTACGGCTCCGACAAGCCCGATCTTCGGTTCGACATCGAACTGGTCGAGTGCACGGACTTCTTCTCCGAGACCACCTTCCGCGTCTTCCAAGCTCCGTACGTCGGCGCGGTCGTCATGCCCGGCGGTGCGTCGCAGCCGCGCAAGCAGCTCGACCGTTGGCAGGAATTCGCCAAGCAGCGTGGGCACAAGGGCTTGGCCTACGTGCTGGTCGGTGAGGACGGCACCCTCGGCGGCCCGGTCGCGAAGAACCTGACCGACGCCGAACGGGACGGCCTCGCTGCGCACGTCGGCGCGAAGAACGGCGACGCGATCTTCTTCTCCGCTGGTGCAGTCAAGGCCTCTCGTGGACTACTCGGCGCAGTGCGCGGCGAGATCGCACGCAAGCTGGATCTGATCGACCCCAAAGCGTGGGCGTTCGTGTGGGTCGTCGACGCGCCGCTGTTCGAGCCCACGTCCGACGCCACCGCCAGCGGCGACGTCGCCGTCGGATCCGGCGCGTGGACGGCCGTGCACCACGCGTTCACGTCGCCGAAGCCGGAGTCGATGGATACGTTCGACACCGATCCCGGATCTGCTCTGGCCTACGCCTACGACATCGTCTGCAACGGAAACGAGATCGGCGGCGGCAGTATTCGTATCCATCGCAAGGACATTCAGGAACGAGTGTTCGCGATCATGGGGATCGGCAAGGAAGAAGCCCAGGAGAAGTTCGGTTTCCTTCTCGATGCGTTCAGCTACGGCGCGCCGCCGCACGGCGGGATCGCGTTCGGTTGGGATCGCATCACTGCACTGCTCGCCGGAGTCGATTCCATCCGTGAGGTCATCGCATTCCCCAAGTCCGGTGGCGGCATCGACCCACTGACCGACGCGCCCGCACCGATCACGGCGCAGCAGCGCAAGGAATCGGGCGTCGACTTCAAGCCGGAGAAGAAGGAAGAAGTGCCGACAGAGGCCTAGCCTCCACTCGAGGTTCGGAACGACGAATGTCCCCGTAACGCACTGCGTTACGGGGACATTCGCGTTTTGTTGGTGTGGCGTCAGCGCGCGGGGGACAGGGGTCCGCCGGTGAGGACGCGGTAGGCGTAGTTGGTGGCGATCACCGAGACCGGAATGGTGACGAGCAGACCGAGACCACACAGCAGAGCGCCGACGATGTTGATGGCGGCGAGGGCCAGCAACAGCAGCAGGAGTGGGCCGAAGTTCTTGACCGTCAGGTCGATACTGGACTTGATCGACTCGATCGCCGGCTGGTTTCGATCGAGCAGGAAGGTCAGCGCGAAGTTCGCGAGGAAACCGATCACGATCAACAGAACGGTACCCAGGAATGGGACGAAGCTCAGTACGACGCTGGCGACCGTCCAGATCAGGGCCAATATCGCAATTTGAGGCACGTTGGTGAGCTGGAAGAACCTGCCGAACGTGGGCTTCTGCGGCCCGCCGGTCTCATCCAGCGCTCCACGTACGTACGCCGCATTGACGAGGTAGGAGACGAACGTCGCGATAGCCGTGACGACGATTGCTACGCCGGACGTTGTTGCGACCACCGCAGTGTCACCGTTCTCGGCGGCTGCCATCGCTGCGGTGAACGTCGACGCGAACGTGATGATCACGCCGACTGCGCTGACCACCCACACGATCGCTGTGATGCCGAGCCACGGTCCGACATTGGCCTTGAATTTGTCGAAGCCGTAGCTCAGCGCCGCTCCGACGTCGAGCCGACCGGGGCTGGGGCCGAGCGGCATTTGGCCGTAGTTCTGGTTTCCGTAGTTCCCGTAGTTGCCGGGCGGCGGTGGGTAGTTGCCGGGCGGGGGCGGGTAGCCACCCTGAGGTGGATAGTTGCCCTGGGGTGGGTAGTTGCCCGGCGGGGGCGGGTAGCCGCCCGGAGCGCCTCCCTGAGGCGGGTAGTTGCCCTGGGGTGGATAGTTGCCCTGGGGCGGGTAGTTGCCCGGCGGGGGAGGATAACCGCCCGGGGTGCCGCCCTGAGGCGGGTAGTTGCTGGGCGGTGGGTATCCGCTTCCCGGTGTCTGCGGCGTGTTCGGGTCCGGCTGGTCCGGGTTGGGTTCGCCACCGTACTGCGGTCCGTTGGGCGGGTTTTCACTCACGGTTTACCCTTCATGTCTGGCGTGCTACGTCGACGATTCGTCCGCAATTTCAGGCTGAGCGAACCGTAGACCGCTGCTGTGTGTCAAGGCGTTCGAGATGTGGACGGTCGTGGGGGCTCGACTGCCGACGGGTGCCGTCGACGGTTCGAATTCTTGCCGAGCGCACCGGGCCGGGGCCTACTAGGGTTGTGATTTCTACCCATACCGGGACTATCACGAGGGGCTCGCCGTGGGCATCAAAGTTGCACTGGAACATCGCACCAGTTACCGATTCGACCGCACGGTCAAGATCTTTCCGCACGAGATCAGGCTTCGGCCGGCACCGCATTCGCGCACTCCCATCGAGGCGTATTCGCTGAAGATCGAACCGGCGGAGCACTTCGTCAATTGGCAGCAGGACGTCTTCGGCAACTTCCTCGCACGCGTGGTGTTCCCCGAGCGAACCGACCATTTGTCCATCACAGTCGGACTCGTCGCGGACATGGCGTCGATCAATCCGCTGGACTTCTTCGTCGAAGAATGGGCCGAGCACTTCGGATTCGCATACGAAGAGCACGACCTTCCCGATCTCGAGCCGTATCTGCGTCCGGTGGACGAAGACAAGGCCGGCTCGGGCCCCGGTCCGGTGGTCTCGGCGTGGGTGGAGAAACTGCAGGCCGCCGTCGTCGAGCGCGGAGAGTCGTTGCGCACCATCGACTTTCTCGTCATGGCCAATCAGGCCGTGATGGCGGACGTCGGCTACTCCGTGCGGATGGAGCCCGGAGTGCAGACCCCGGACCTGACGCTGACGTCCGCCGTGGGATCGTGCCGGGACTCCGCGTGGTTGCTGGTGTCGGTCCTGCGCCAGATGGGTTTGGCCGCGCGTTTCGTCTCGGGCTACCTCGTCCAGTTGTCCTCGGACGTGAAATCGCTGGACGGTCCGTCCGGGCCGGTCGAGGATTTCACCGACCTGCATGCCTGGACCGAGGTCTATCTCCCCGGTGCCGGTTGGGTCGGAATGGACCCCACGTCGGGCCTGTTCGCAGGCGAGGGGCACATTCCACTGTCGGCCACGCCGCATCCGTCGACCGCGGCCGCAATCTCCGGCGCGACGAGCAAATGCACAGCCGAACTGGACTTCTCGAACACGGTGGTGCGTGTTCACGAGGATCCGCGCACCACGTTGCCGTACACGGCCGAGCAGTGGGACGCGATCAAGGCCACGGCCGAGAAGATCGACCGGCGCATGCTCGATCAGGACATTCGATTGACCGTCGGCGGTGAGCCGACGTTCGTCGCCATCGAGAACCAGGAAGCGCCCGAGTGGAATACCACCGCGGACGGTCCGCACAAGCGCAAGTTGGCCAGCGTTCTCGCAGAACGACTTCGAACCATCTACGCGCCCGACGGTATGGTCCAGCGCAGCCAGGGCAAATGGTATCCCGGCGAGCCTCTCCCACGATGGCAGGTGGGATTGTTCTGGCGCACCGACGGTCAGGCACTGTGGCACGACTCGGACCTGATAGCCGACCCATGGACGGCGGACGATCTGCGTCCCGATCCAGTCGACAACTCCGTATCGCAGCAACTGATCGGCCGATTGGTCGAGGGGTTGGGACTGCCCGCCTCGCAAGCGCGTCCGGCCTACGAGGACCCGCTCGTCAAGCTGCTGGATCTGGTGCGGCAGCCCTACGGTGACCCGCCGGCCGATGCCGACGATCTCGAACCGGGGGCAGATTCCGCGGACGCGAGAAGGCTTCTCCTCGAACGGCTCGACGCCAGTACCGACGAACCGGCAGCATTCGTGCTGCCGATCTCACGGACCGAGGACGGCACGGGCTGGCAGAGCGCGGACTGGAAGCTACGACGCGGGCGAATCGTCTTGCTGGAGGGGGACTCTCCCGCCGGGCTCCGTCTGCCGCTGCGAGCCATCTCGTGGGACGGCGGTCCAGTGGAGAACCCGGCCGATCCCACCGCACCGAAACCCGATCTGCCGACCCCGCAGCTGACTCAGCAACCACCGCGGGCCGTCGACCCGGCCGAGTCGCGCTACGCGCAGTCGGTGCGGGAGACGTCCGGAGTGGGCGGAACTGCGGTGACCGCACTGGTCGCCGAGGTACGCGAGGGCATACTGCACGTGTTCATGCCGCCGATGGATCGACTGGACGACTTCGTCGATCTCGTCTCTCGGGTGGAGCATGCCGCATCCGCGATCGACACACCGGTCGTCCTCGAGGGGTATGGCCCGCCCTCGGATCCCCGTATCCAAACCCTCACGGTCACACCCGATCCCGGGGTCATCGAGGTGAACGTTCAGCCGACGTCGTCGTGGGCGGAGCAGAACGAGCTGATGGAGCGCCTGTACCTGGAGGCGCGGAAGTCCCGCCTGAGTACGGAGGGTTTCGACAACGACGGCACCACGCGGGGAACCGGCGGCGGCAACCACATCACTCTGGGTGGCGTCACACCGTCCGATTCGCCGGTGTTGCGCCGACCGGACCTGCTGGTGTCTCTGTTGACGCACTGGCAACGTCACCCGTCGCTGTCGTACCTGTTCTCGGGTCGATTCATCGGCACCACCTCGCAGGCCCCCCGAGCCGACGAAGGTCGCGAGGAATCGCTCTACGAACTCGAGGTTGCGTTCAGCGAAATCAAGCGTCTGACCGGAGCCGACCGTTCGGCGTCGCCATGGGTCGTCGATCGGGCGCTGCGGCACCTGCTCACCGACATCACCGGAAACACGCACCGTGCCGAGTTCTGCATCGACAAGCTCTACAGCCCCGACTCCACCCGTGGCAGGCTCGGTCTGCTCGAGCTTCGCGGATTCGAGATGCCGCCGCATCATCAGATGGCGATGGTGCAGTCCTTGCTCGTGCGCTCGATGGTCTCGCGATTCTGGGATACTCCGCTCGAAGCACCACTGATCCGGCACGGTGCCAACCTGCACGGTCGGTACATGTTGCCGCACTTCGTGATCGGTGATATCGGCCGGGTGGCCGAGGACCTCCGCGAGCACGGCATCGAGTTCGACACCAGCTGGCTGGACCCGTTCACCGAGTTCCGTTTCCCGCGCATCGGCACCACCGTCGTCGGCGATGCCGAGATCGAACTGCGCGGTGCGATCGAGCCGTGGAACACGCTCGGGGAGGAGTCGACGTCGTCGGGCACGGCGCGCTACGTGGACTCCTCGGTCGAGCGCATCCAGGTTCGCGTTGCCGGTGCCGACGTAGGCCGCTACCTGTTGACGTGCAACGGGGTGCCGGTACCGATGCTGCGTACCGAGCGACAGGACGTTCAGGTCGCCGGAGTGCGCTATCGCGCCTGGCAACCACCGAGCGCGCTGCATCCAACGATCGAGGTGCAGAGTCCCTTGCGATTCGATCTGGTGGAGATGCAGACCGGGCGCGCAGTCGGCGGGTGCTCGTATCACGTGGTGCACCCCGGCGGCCGGTCGTACGACGGTCCACCGGTCAACTCGGTGGAGGCGGAAGCACGACGCAACGGCCGGTTCGAGGAGGGCGGGTTCACGTCCGGCAAGGTGGACATAGCAAGATTGCTCGAGATGCACGCTCGCCAAGCGATCGATGTGACTGCGCCCGGCATGCTGGACCTGCGCCGGACCGGGGTTCACACGTCCTGAGGCGGGCAGAGAAGAACGAGTCGACCGGTAGCGATTTCGGTCCGACGCGGAACGGGTGGATTCGGCAACGACCACGCCCCACCCGGCGACGGAGTGTGATCGACCGACGGAAGGAACAACGGCTCGATGGTGCCCGTGGATACCGCTCACAGTGAGGCGGGCCGCAACGATGTGGCGGCCGGTGCGCCCGACCCTGTGTCACCCGACCCTGTGTCGCTCGACTCAGTGTCACCGTGGCTCGAATATCACGGTCGACGCGAGGCGGTGACGGGTCGCAGAGAGCTGTTCGACGAGATGCTCGGTGCCGACGACACGGTGCGTCCGCACTGGGCGGAGTTGGTCGACGGTATGCGCGACGCCGGCCCGGGTGCCATGCAGACGTTGCAGTCTCGGGTCAGTCGGCTGGTCGACGACCACGGAATCACCTACAACCCGATTCCGACGGGCGGCAACGAGCCCGGGCCCAGTTCCGTGCGGTGGGGACTGGACAGCGTCCCGTACGTCGTTGCGGCCGACGAATGGGATCGGCTCGAAGCGGGTCTGGTCCAGCGGTCGCAACTGCTCGACGCCATCCTGACCGACATCTACGGAGCGCAGGAGACAGTCCGGCGCGGTCTGATTCCGCCCGAGCTGATCTTCGGCAACCCCGGTTATCTTCGGCCGGCGCATGCCATCACCGTCCCGGGTCCGCATCAGTTGTTCATGCACGCAGCCGACATCGCGCGCGGGTCGGACGGCCGGTTCTCGGTTGTTGCGGATCGCACTCAGGCACCGTCCGGGGTTGGGTACGCGCTGGCCGATCGACGAGTGATGTCGCGGGCGATGCCGGAGCTGTTCCAGGCGAGCAATCCGAGGCCGCTGTCGACGTTTGCTCGGGCAATGCGATTGGCTCTTCGTGACGCCGCACCTGCATCGGCCGAAGATCCTGTCGTGGTGGTGTTGACCCCGGGTTCGCATTCCGAGACGGCGTTCGATCAGGCCTATCTGGCAACAGTTCTCGGATTTCCGCTCGTCGAGAACGCCGATCTGGTGGTGCGGGACGGCTGTTTGTGGATGCGTTCGCTCGGCACACTGCGGCGGGTGGACGTGGTGTTGCGGCGCGTCGATGCCGAGTTCGTCGACCCGCTCGATCTGCGCCCGGATTCGCATCTGGGCGTGGTCGGTTTGGTCGAGGTCCTTCGGCGCGGTGCGGTGAGCGTGGTCAACACTCTCGGCAGCGGAGTGCTCGAGAATCCTGCACTGACACCGTTGCTGCCGGCGCTGAGCCGGGCTCTGCTGGACGAGGATCTGGCTCTCGACTCGGTTCCCACTTACTGGGGCGGTGATCCGATTGCCCTCTCGCACATGCGAACTCGCTTCCGATCGCTGGTGTTGAGGTCCACCGTGTCGCGACGCGCGGTGGTGGGTCACGATCTCACCGATCACGCAGCCCGGGCATTGTGGGACGAGGTCGAGGCAGCACCGTGGAAATGGACCGGTCAGGAAGTGCCGGAGTTCTCACTGGCTCCGGTGGGTTCGTCGTGGGGCGGTGGGTCGGGGGAGCAGTTGGCGGTTGCTCCGGCCCAGGTCGGTATGCGCTTGTTCACCGTCGCGCAGCGGGTCGGTTACACCCCGATGCGAGGCGGCCTCGGTCAGGTCATGATCACGGCACCGGTCACCGAACCGCTGATCACCGTCGCGTCCAAGGACGTGTGGGTCAAGTCGGTGGAGCGGGTCACTCCGGCTGATTCTGCTCCGCATACTCCGCCTGCCACGGTGGAGGAGTTGCCGCAGTACGCCGCGTCCAACGTCGAGGTGGTCAGTTCACCGCGTGTGCTGGGTGATCTCTTCTGGTTCGGTCGGTACAGCGAACGTGCGGAAGACATGACGCGTCTGCTCATTGCCGCTCGGGAGCGGGATCAGGACTATCGCTCGATGCCGTGGCTCGACGGCAGCGACAGCCTGCCGATTCTGCTGGAGGCGGTCACGAAGGTATCGCGCACGGCCCCGGGATTTCTCGACGAGGCGATTCGTGCCGATGCGATGTGCGAAATGCGCTCGCTGATGCTCTCGGTGGATCGTCTGGGTTCGCTGGCGCAGTCGGTCGATCGTATGCAACAGGCTGCTCGTGCGGTGCGCGATCAACTGTCGAACGACACCTGGGCTGTGCTTGCTCGCATCGAGACGGCGCTCGAGGAATTGGGCGAATCCGCCGTCAACAACGGTGCCCAGTTGGCTGCGTCGCAATCGAGTGTGTTGCGTGGGCTGCTCGCGCTGTCCGGCCTGGCGTCGGAGTCGATGGTTCGCGACGTCGGTTGGTACCTGATGGACGCGGGCAAGCGAATCGAGCGGGGATTGCAACTGACGGCGCTGCTGTCGGCGACTCTCAGTCACGCCCTCACGCCGTCCACCGAACAGGCGGTCATCGATTCGGTGCTGTCTGCGGCAGAGTCCTCGGTGATCTATCGCCGACGCAACAGCGGTCGTGCACGACCGGCTGCAGTTGCTCAGCTGTTGCTGTTCGATGCGGGCAACCCCCGCGCACTGGTGTACCAACTCGACCGCCTGCGTGACGATCTCGGGGCACTGCCGGACGCGTCCGGCAGCTCGCGGCCCGAACAACTCGTCGAGCAGATGCGGGTTCGGTTGCGGCGCGTCGACCCCGGTGATCTGGAGTCGGTCGATGCCAACGGGCGGCGGGTGGAACTGATCGAGCTCGTGGACGGCATTCACGATTCGCTCGAAGAACTGTCGCGGGTCGTTCTCGCGACGCACATGTCGCTGCCGGGCGGTACCCAGCCGCTGTGGGGCAGCGTCGGTGCTCGGATCGGAAGCGGGGCACGGTGACGAGTCGTCGGTACCGAATCAAGCACATCACCACATACACCTACTCCGATCGCGTCACGTCGTCCTACGGGCGGGGATTCCTTGCGCCGCGGGACATGGACGGGCAGCACTGCGTCGAGAAGACGGTCACGGTGGAGCCGCCACCCACCGATCAATCGTTCGGAGTGGATGTCTACGGCAACGAAGACGTGTACTTCCACGTGACCAACGATCACGAGAAGCTGGTCGTCACGGCGGATTCGCTCGTCGAGGTGTATCCGAGGCCGGTGGGCGAGACCACGTCGTGGCCGGCGACCGCCCCGTGGGAATCGGCCCGGATGGCCATGTTCGACCCCGCCACGACCGATGCCGCGGATTCGGCACGATCGTCGGCGGTGGAGTTCGCCCTCGACCTGCCGACGCCGGAGATCACCGACGAGGTGCGAGCGTACGCAGCGCCCAGTTTCACGCCGGGTCGTCCGCTCGCGGACGTCATCGTCGATCTGACGCATCGAATCTTCACCGATTTTCGGTATCTGTCCGGGTCCACGACGGTATCGACCACCGTGGTCGACGTTCTCGCGGCACGATCGGGTGTCTGTCAGGACTTCGCTCGGTTGGCCATCGCCTGTCTGCGGTCGCAGGGATTGGCGGCGCGGTACGTCTCGGGCTATCTCGCCACGGAACCGCCACCGGGCAAGGAACGCATGATCGGTGTCGATGCAACCCATGCGTGGGCCGCGGTGTGGATGCCCGACGGCCGCTGGCTGGCCTTCGACCCGACCAATGATCAGCTGGTCGACGAACGGTATGCGACCGTCGCTTGGGGCCGCGACTACGCCGACGTTCCGCCGCTGCGCGGGGTCATCTACACCGAGGCCGAGAAGAGCACGATCGCGGTTTCGGTCGACGTTGCACCGATGTAGTTCGCGCTGCATACTTTGGTGGCTTCGGGGTAACCGGCCAGCTGGTCGGGTCCACGAACGGGATCACGAAAGCCGCAAAACGGACAATTGTGTCTCTTTCGTAGCCGGCGACACGGCACAGTACGACGTAGCGAACAGGTAGCTTGGACAACGATGACCGCAACACTTGCAGACCCTGTATCCGAGGTAGTGGCAGCAGCCCAGCGACTACTCACCAAGCGCACCGGGGCACCGGTGACGCTGATCGATCCCGTCGATCTCGGGGGTAGTGGCCAAGCCATCGTGTTGCGAGTGAAGGTGTCCGAGAATCCTTTTCAGCTTCCGCGAACCCTTGTCGTCAAGCAGGTGCGCGATCTTCCCGGAGAATCGGAGCTGCATTCCGAGCTCACCGATGTCGCCGGGTCGAGTGCATTTCTGCGCGAGGCCGCCTCGTACCAGTTCGCGAACGCTCTGGCCACCGACAGCAGGCCGGGACCGGAGCTGCACGCCTACGATCTCGATGCTCGGCTGTTGATTCTGAGCGACCTCGGCGACGCCAGTGCGATCCCCACGCTGCTGCGCAGTTCCGATGCATCGATGGTCACCAACTCGTTGATGGCCATGGCGCAGGCGCTCGGGCGCATGCATGCGGCAACCGTGGGCCGTGAGGACGATTTCGCAGCGTTGCTTCGGCGGGTCGGCCAGCCGGACTCGGCAGACGGGATTTCCGCGCAGATATTCGACGCTCTGGACGCTGTACCCGGCATGCTGACCGGGCTGCTCGGGGTCGGGGCACCACCCGACGTCCTTCTCGAACGAGTGGCGCGCAGCGGGCGGCTGTTCGCGCACGGTGCGTTCCGCGCGTTCAGCCCGTCCGATCTGTGTCCCGACAACATCATCGTCAACGACGAAGGCGTTCGATTCCTCGACTACGAGTGGGGCGGTTTTCGAGACGCCACTCTCGACATCACGTACGCACTGGCGTCGTTCCCGGGATGTTTGTGCAGTTTCGAGCTCTCGCACGATCGAGAGCAGGCCATGATCGACGCGTGGCGTTCGGAGGTAGTCGGCATCTGGCCTGCTTTGGCGGACGACAACGTGCTGGCGACGAAGCTCCTCGACGCGCGTTTGATCTGGGTGTGGCTGACCACGTACTGGTTCCTGCCCGACGATCACACTCGAATTGCGGCGGCGCGCGCGCACCAGCTGTCGGTACCGCGGTCTCAGGCATTGATCTCGCGATGGTCGGTACTCCAGGACAGCGCAGTGCGTTCGGGAGAACCCGTTATCGCGAACTACGCCGAATCGGTCGTGGCAGCTCTGCGCGCGAAGCGGGACCGCTGAGCGCCGACGCGTTCGCCTTTCGTACCGTCGAATCGGTAGCGTTCGACCGGTGAACGGCGGTTTCGGAAGTGACATCTCGGACGACGAGTCGGACGGCGACGGATTGTTCGATCCGCCGGCGGCACCGGATCCGATGATCGACGAGCCGCGTCCGACCTCCACGTACATGCGACCCGACGCACCGCTCGCTGTGCGCATGCGACCGACCACACTCGACGAGGTCGTCGGACAGTCTCATCTGCTGGCACCCGGTGCCCCGTTGCGTCGTCTCGTCGAGGGATCCGGAGCGTCTTCGGTGATGCTGTACGGCCCGCCCGGAACCGGAAAGACCACACTGGCGTCTCTGATCTCGGGCGCGACGGGTCGCAAGTTCGAGGCGTTGTCCGCCCTGTCGGCCGGGGTCAAGGAAGTGCGCTCCGTCATCGAACTCGCTCGACGCCGGCTGTTGTCCGGAGAGCAGACGGTGTTGTTCATCGACGAGGTCCATCGTTTCTCCAAGACTCAGCAGGACGCGTTGCTCGCTGCGGTCGAGAACCGAATCGTGTTGCTCGTGGCCGCCACGACGGAGAATCCGTCGTTCTCGGTGGTGTCACCGCTGCTGTCGAGGTCGCTGGTGCTGCAATTGCAGCCGCTCTCGGCCGAGGACATCGAACTGCTGCTGACCCGAGCGGCCAACGATCCCCGAGGCCTGGACGGGGCGGTGACCATTGCCGAGGACGCGATGGACCACCTCGTGCGGCTCGCCGCCGGTGATGCTCGCCGAGCATTGACGGCCCTCGAGGCGGCAGCGGGTGCCGCAACCGACGGAACGCTGGACCTCGCGACGGTCGAAGCCAGTGTCGACAAGGCTGCAGTGCGCTACGACCGTGACGGTGACCAGCACTACGACGTCATCAGTGCGTTCATCAAATCGATCAGGGGATCCGACGTCGATGCCGCACTTCATTACCTCGCGCGCATGATCACCGCAGGGGAGGACGCCCGCTTCATCGCCCGCCGCCTCGTCGTCCATGCCAGCGAGGACATCGGGATGGCCGATCCCACCGCACTGCAGACGGCCACCGCCGCGGCGAGTGCCGTGCAGATGATCGGGATGCCGGAGGCGCGTCTGGCGCTGGCACAGGCAACCATCCATCTGGCGACAGCGCCGAAGTCCGGCGCCGTGATCGGAGCACTCGGAGCGGCGATGGCCGACGTTGCCGCGGGTAAATCCGGATCGGTTCCTCCGCATCTTCGAGACGGCCATTACAAGGGTGCCCAGGGGTTGGGTAACGCAGTCGGTTACAAATACCCGCACAGCAGTCCGGGCGGCGTGCTGGGGCAGCAGTATCCGCCGGATGAATTGGTGGGCGTGAACTATTACGAGCCCACCGAACACGGTGCCGAGCGCGAAATCGCGACCAGGGTGGGCAAACTGCGGCGGATCATCAGGGGCCGATAGGCCCTCGGTTCGGTACGGGGTCTCGGACGCTAACCTGTATCAGTGCAGACCCATGAGATCCGCAGGCGTTTCCTCGACCATTTCGTGAAGGCGGGACACACCGAAGTACCCAGTGCGTCGTTGATTCTCGACGACCCCAACCTGCTGTTCGTCAACGCGGGCATGGTGCCGTTCGTGCCGTTCTTCCTCGGCCAGCAGACGCCGCCGTACAACACCGCCACCAGCGTGCAGAAGTGCGTCCGCACCCTCGACATCGAGAACGTCGGCATCACCACTCGGCACAACACGTTCTTTCAGATGGCCGGAAACTTCTCGTTCGGCGATTACTTCAAGCGGGACGCGATCAAGCATGCCTGGACCCTGCTGACCGACAGCGTCGAAGACGGTGGCTATGGGTTCGATCCCGAGCGGATCTGGGCCACGGCCTACCTCGACGACGACGAGGCGATCGACCTCTGGAAAGAAATCGCAGGTCTGCCCGACGAACGCATCCAGCGTCGCGGAATGGCCGACAACTACTGGTCCATGGGCATCCCAGGACCCTGTGGACCCTGCTCGGAGATCTACTACGACCGAGGCCCCGAGTTCGGCGCCGAAGGCGGCCCCGAAGCCGACGAGGACCGGTACATCGAAATCTGGAACCTCGTGTTCATGCAGAACGAACGCGGGCAAGGCATCAGCAAGGACGATTTCGAGATCCTGGGCCCACTGCCGAAGAAGAACATCGACACCGGCATGGGCGTCGAGCGTGTGGCATTCCTGCTGCAGGGCGTCGACAACGTGTACGAGACCGATCTCGTGCGACCGGTCATTGCCAAGGCCGAGGAGCTCTCGGGTCGCACCTACGGCAGCAACCACGACGACGACGTCCGTTTCCGGGTGATCGCCGACCACGCGCGCACCGCCGCGCTGCTGATCTCCGATGGAGTCAATCCCGGCAACGACGGCCGCGGCTACGTGCTGCGACGCCTGCTACGCCGCATCGTCCGGTCCGCGCGTCTCCTCGGAGCACCCGACGAGACGATGGCGCAGTTCATCACCGTGGTGCGCGACACCATGGCCGAGTCGTACCCCAACCTGGTCACCGATTTCGATCGCATCCTCACTGTCGCAGTGGGGGAGGAGACCGCCTTCCTCAAGACCCTGACGTCGGGCTCGCGGCTGTTCGAGGGCGCCGCGGAGGCCGTCAAGGCGTCCGGCGCGAAAAAGATCGGCGGTGCCGAAGCCTTCGCTCTGCACGACACGTACGGCTTCCCGATCGACCTGACGCTCGAGATGGCCGCCGAGGCCGGATTGTCGGTGGACGAGGACGGATTCCGATCGTTGATGGCCGAGCAACGCACTCGCGCCAAGGAGGACGCCCGCGCGCGCAAGCATGCGCACGCCGACCTCACCGTCTACAAGGATTTCGTCGACGGTTCGCCGACCGAGTTCACTGGGTTCGACGAACTCGGTTCCGAGGCAACAGTTCTGGCGTTGATCTCAAACGGCGTGCGGGTTCCGACCGCAGTCGCCGGCGACAGCGTGGAGATCATCCTCGATCGCAGCCCGCTGTACGCGGAATCCGGTGGTCAGATCGCCGACATCGGTACCATCACCGCACCCGGCCTGACCGTCAAGGTCAACGACGTGCAGAAGATCGCCAAGAAGGTGTGGACCCACAAGTCCGTGGTCGATGCCGGCCAGATCACCGAGGGCGACATCGTCCGTGTCGACGTCGATCACGCCTGGCGCAAGGGCGCGACCCAAGGGCACTCGGGCACGCACATGGTGCACGCTGCACTGCGTCAGGTGCTCGGACCCAATGCGACGCAGGCAGGCTCGCTGAACAAGCCGGGGTACCTGCGCTTCGATTTCTCCTGGCAGGGCGGATTGTCCGAGGCGCAGCGTGACGACATCGAGAATGTCGCCAACGATGCGGTCGGCTCGGACTACGAGGTAAACACCCTGGTCACCGACCTCGACAGCGCCAAGAAGATGGGGGCCATGGCGCTGTTCGGCGAGAACTACGGCGACGAGGTTCGCGTGGTCGAGATCGGCGGTCCGTTCTCGATGGAACTGTGCGGTGGCACTCACGTCCAACACTCGTCGCAGATCGGTCCGGTCACCATCCTCGGCGAATCCTCGGTCGGTTCGGGAGTACGCCGCGTCGAAGCCTTCGTCGGCCTCGATTCGTACCGCTACCTGGCGAAGGAACGCGCGCTGTTGGCCGGCGTCGCGTCGTCGTTGAAGGTCCCGTCCGAGGAGGTGCCGGCGCGCATCGAGAACCTGGTCGAGCGTCTTCGGGTCGCCGAGAAGGAACTGGAGTCGGTCAAGGCCGCGGCCGTACTGGCCTCGGCGGGAGAGTTCGTCGGTAAGACCGAACGGTTCGGTGACGTGCGAGCAGTCGTCGCGCAGGCACCCGACGGCGTCGGCGGCAACGACCTGCGCACGCTCACCACCGACATTCGCGGCCGACTCGGCATGGATCCGGCCGTGGTCGTGCTGTTCGGCACGGTCGGCGGCAAGGTCCCCTTCGTGGTGTCGGTGAACAAGGCCGCCCAGGAGGCCGGAATCGCGGCCGGTGAGCTGGTCGCGTCGTTCGGCCCCAGCATCGGCGGCCGAGGCGGTGGCAAGCCCGAGCTCGCCCAGGGTTCGGGCTCCGACGTCGCGGGCATCACCGCCGGGATCGACGCCGCTCGGGCGCGATTGACCGAACTCACCACCCACTGACGATCGTGCCGACTCAGGGGCGGGGCCCCGATCGACCCGGTGTCGACGATCCGGGCCGCGGCCGACGCATCGGCATAGACGTCGGAAGCGTTCGCATCGGTATCGCGTCTTCGGACCCCGATGGCGTCCTCGCGACGCCCGTCGAAACGGTGCCGCGGTCCAAGATCAAGGGACCCGATGCGCCGGACGTCGTCCGAGTGGCGGACATCGTTGCCGAGTACGAGGCCGTCGAGGTCGTCATCGGACTGCCTCGCACGTTGCGCGGTGAACGTGGAAGTGCGGTCGACGCGGCGGAGAGGTTCGGCCGTTCCCTGCACAGGCGGTTGGGCGATGTGCCGATTCGTATGGCCGACGAGCGACTGACTACGGTAAGCGCGTCGCGTGCCTTACGGGAGAGCGGTGTGCGCGCGAAGGATCAGCGTTCGGTCATCGACCAGGCCGCCGCGGTAGCAATACTGCAGGGCTGGCTCGACGAACGACGGGCCGCGGCGCACCGGGCAACGACGAATTCTGGATCGACGGAGGTCGACGAGTGAGCAACCATGGGTCCGATGATCGGGGTCGACGGCGGGTGGCCCCGGACGAGGCTCACACCGATCCGATCGGGTATCGCGTGGACGAGGGCAGTGAGTTCCACCGGAGCGTGAGTCGGTCCCGGCCGCCGCAACGCAGTGAACCGCATACGCAGGGCACCCGCCGCGCGGACCGCGAGGCTGTCGGCGGTCCGGCAGTGGATCCAGATGCCGGTGCGATGCCGCAGGCTGTCGGCCGGAGCCGCGCCGCCGGTCGCCGGGAACGCGCTGCGTCCAGCCGGAAGCGTCGCGGCCGGGTCGTCGCTCTGGTTCTCGGACTGCTGTTGGTCGTCGCCGTGGCAGGAGGGGGGTACTTCGCAGTGAACAAGTTCGGTAATCGAACGACACCGAACGAGGACTTCGCGGCCGGGTCGTCCGGTGACGGAGTCGTGATTCAGGTCCATCCCAACGACACCGCCCAGCAGATCGGCACCGAGGCTGCGGACAAGGGCGTGGTGGCGAGTTCCGGAGCGTTCCTCGAAGCTGCTCTGCAGAACAATGCGATCACGTCGGTTCAGCCGGGCTTCTACCTTCTCACCAGCGGTGTTCCGGCTTCCCGAGCAGTCGACGAGTTGGTGGATCCTGCCTCGCGGGTGGGAAACATGGTCATCTCCGAGGGGCGTCAACTCCACGACGCGAGAGACGTGAACACCGGTTCGGTCAAGAAGGGGATCTACACCCTGATCTCCGAGGCCAGCTGCGTGGATCGGACCGGCAGCGGCAGTCCGACGTGCATCAGCTACGACGATCTCAACGCAGCAGGAGCGGTCGACGATCCGGCAGCCCTGGGAGTGCCGCAGTGGGCAACCGACCGCGTCGAGGGCGTGCCGGACCGAGACCGGCAGCTCGAAGGTCTGATCGCCGCCGGAACGTGGGACTTCGATCCCAGCGCCGCTCCTGAGGACATCCTGAAGCAATTGGTGTCCGAGAGCGCCACCCGCTACGAGGAGACCGGAATCCTCACCGCGGGCAGCAACTCCGGACTGACCCCGTACGACACACTCGTCGCGGCCTCGCTGGTGGAGCGTGAATCCCTGCCGCAGGACTTCAGCAAAGTGGCGCGGGTCATCCTCAACCGTCTCGCGGTGCCGCAGAAGCTCGAATTCGACTCGACGGTCAACTACTCGCTCGACACCACCGAGGTGGCCACCACCGACGCCGATCGCGCCACGGTGACGCCCTGGAACACCTATGCCAGCGAAGGGCTGCCCGCCACTCCGATCTCGTCCCCGAGCATCGGTGCGGTACAGGCCGTCGAGATGCCGGCCGACGGAGACTGGCTGTACTTCGTCACCATCAACCAGGCTGGGGAGACGCTGTTCACCCGCAGCTACGACGAGCACCTGGCCAACATCGGCAAAGTGGAAGCCGGCTTCCTCGACAGCGGCCGCTGACGTGCGGGCCGCCGTACTCGGCAGCCCGATCGAGCACTCGAAATCACCGGTGCTCCATCGGGCGGCCTACCGCGCCCTCGGCCTCGACGAGTGGACCTACGACCGTATCGAGTGCACGGCCGAGCAACTTCCCGCGCTGCTGGACGGTTTCGGGCCGGATTGGGTCGGCGTATCGGTGACGATGCCCGGCAAGGTCGCCGCACTGGCGTACGCGTCGGAACGCACCGAACGCGCCGTCCTGGCCGGGTCGGCGAACACTCTGCTGCGAACGGCGTCGGGATGGCGGGCGGACTGCACGGATGTGGACGGCGTTGTCGGTGCCTTGCGAGATGCGGGAATCGACGATCTGTCCGGTGCCGCCGTGACGGTGGTGGGTGCAGGCGGTACGTCCAGACCGGCGATCGTGGCCCTGGCCGCGTTGCGTGCCGCGTCGGTCACGGTGGTGGCACGGTCTGCCGATCGTGCGACAGCCACTCTGGACTGCGCGGTGGCCGCCGGGTTGCGCGCCGACTTCGTGCAGTTGACCGATTCCGGACTCGCGGACGTCGCGGCGGCGTCGGCCGTGTTGGTCAGCACCGTCCCCGCAGCCGGGGTTGCCCCCTTCGCCGCGGCTCTCGGCCGGGCACCCCTCGTACTCGATGCGATCTACGACCCCTGGCCGACCGCTCTGGCCGCTGCGGTCGACGACGCCGGCGGAACCGTCATCAGCGGACTGTCGATGCTGCTCAACCAGGCCTACGGGCAGGTAGAGCAATTCACCGGTATGCCGGCACCCAGATCGGCCATGCGAGAGGCGCTCGGCGTCGTTCGGTAGCCGCGTCTGTAGTCGGCCGACCAGCAACCTCCATCGGTGCCCGTCGATCATCGGTTGTGCACAGGGCGACGGTTGTACACAGGTCTTTTCGTGACCTGGGCTGTGCGCGCAACTCGATTCGTCTCGGTGCGACGCTTCGAGCCATGTGGAGTGTGGGTGTCGCCGCCACGGTCGGTGCTGTCGCCGGTGTGGTGCTGCGTGTCGTGTTGCGTCGATGGCAGCCGCGTTTTCTACCGGCGCTGTGTGTCCTCGGATCCGGGTGGGCGTGGTGGAGGTTCGGGGGGAGCGCGCATGCCGCGTCGTGGGGGCTGATTTCCTGGTGCGTGCTGACGTGGTGGTTCGCAGCGCTGATCGCCGTCGACCTGCGGTGTCGCCGGTTACCGAACGTGTTGACCGTTCCCGGTGCCGTCGTGGTTCCGGCAGTGCTGGTGGCGACGGGTTCGGCTCAGGCTCTGCTGGGCGGGGCGCTGCTGTTCGCCGTCTACCTCGTGGTTCATCTCGTCGCGCCGGGGGCGTTCGGCGCGGGCGACGTCAAGCTCGCCTGGTCCGTAGGTTCCCTCGCGTGCCTGGGTGGTACACCCGGGTGGACCGTCGCGGCGGTTGCGGCGCCGGTGGCCACAGCCGTGGTGGGATCGATTGCGGCGGCCTGCGGATACCGCCGTGCGCGCATCGCGCACGGGCCGTCGATGTGCGCGGCCACCCTGCTGGCAGTTGCGGCGGCCACGACGTGAAAAGATGTTCGAGTGCTGCGCTGGATAACTGCCGGAGAATCCCACGGACCCGCTCTCGTCGCCATTCTCGAAGGAATGGTCGCGGGAGTCGAGGTGACCTCGGACGACATTGCTCGCCAACTCGCTCGCCGTCGCCTCGGCTACGGCCGCGGTGCCCGTATGAAGTTCGAAGCGGACAAGGTGACCCTCACCGGTGGTGTTCGACACGGCCGGACCATGGGCGGGCCGGTGGCGATCGAGGTCGGCAACACCGAATGGCCGAAGTGGGAGCAGGTGATGTCGGCCGACCCCGTCGACGAAGCCGTCCTGGCCGATCTGGCCCGCAACTCTCCGCTGACTCGGCCTCGGCCCGGGCATGCCGACTTCTCCGGGATGCTCAAGTACGGCTTCGACGACGCACGTCCAGTGCTCGAGCGCGCCAGTGCGCGTGAGACCGCGGCGCGTGTAGCAATCGGAACGGTTGCGCGACTGTTCCTGAAGCAGGCGTTCGGCGTCGACGTCGTCTCGCACGTGATCTCCATCGGTGCCTCGGATCCCTATGTCGGCCCGCCGCCCGCGGGCGCGGACATCGATGCCATCGACGAGTCTCCGGTGCGGGCCTTCGACAAGGCCACAGAGGAGTCCATGATCGCGGAGATCGAAGCCGCGAAGAAGGACGGCGACACCCTCGGCGGCATCGTCGAGGTGGTCGTGCACGGACTCCCGGTCGGCCTCGGCTCGTTCGTCTCGGGTGAACGCAAGCTCGACGCCAGACTTGCAGCTGCGCTGATGGGTATTCAGGCAATCAAGGGTGTCGAGGTCGGTGACGGTTTCGAGACCGCACGTCGACGCGGCAGCGTCGCACACGACGAGATCAAGCCAGGGCCCGACGGAGTTCTCCGCTCTACGAACCGTGCAGGCGGGATCGAAGGTGGAATGACCAACGGTGAGGCGCTGCGGGTGCGTGCCGCGATGAAACCGATCTCCACGGTTCCCCGTGCTCTGTCGACGGTGGACATGTCGACCGGTGACGAAGCTGTGGCCATTCACCAGCGCTCGGACGTGTGCGCTGTTCCGGCCGCCGGAGTTGTGGCGGAGACGATGG
Source organism: Rhodococcus sp. 1R11 (assembly GCF_004563845.1). Taxonomy (NCBI): domain Bacteria; kingdom Bacillati; phylum Actinomycetota; class Actinomycetes; order Mycobacteriales; family Nocardiaceae; genus Rhodococcus; species Rhodococcus sp. 1R11. Next base: position 116,240 of record NZ_SPNG01000007.1, read on the forward strand.
TTGCCCTCGTGATCGCGCAGGCCGCGTTGGAGAAGTTCGGTGGAGATTCGCTGGCGGAGACGACGAGCAACGTCGACCACTACGTGAAGGGCACCGCCGCCCGACCCCCGCGATGAGCCCGTACGCGGTCCTCGTCGGACCGCCGGGTGCAGGAAAATCGACCATCGGACGGCGGTTGGCCCAGGCGTTGAATCTGGATCTGTTCGATACCGACGTGGCCATCGAGCGAGACACCGGGCGAACGATCGCCGATATCTTCTCGCACGACGGTGAGCCTGCATTTCGCGAGATCGAGGAGCGGATCGTCGCCGGTGCGCTGGCCTCGCACGACGGCATCGTCTCTCTCGGCGGCGGAGCCGTGTTGTCGGCTGCGACCCGAAAGCTGCTCGCCGCGCACACTGTTGTGTATCTGGAAATCAGTGTGTCGGAAGGGCTTCGGCGAACCGGAGCCAACACGTCTCGGCCGTTGCTCGCCGGCCCGGATCCACGTGCCAAGTATCAGGAATTGATGCGTCACCGCCGCCCCCTCTATCGCTCGGTTGCCACCGTGCGAGTGCGGACGGACAGTCGCAGTCCGGCCCGAGTCGTGGGCCAGCTGGTGGCCAAGCTCACTGCGCTCGCACCTGCGCCCGTCCGTGAAGTGAACGACGAAACCCCCAGTAGATGAAGGTGATTCGATGACAGAGCCCGTACGCGTCCAGGTCGAGAGTGCCAACCCGTACCCGGTGATCATCGGCCGAGGCCTGTTGACGGACCTCGTCGACGAGCTCGCCGGAACCGCGACGGTCGCGATCTTCCACCAGCCACCGCTGGCCGAGACGGCAGAAGCGGTACGAGCAGCGTTGGCGGACAAGGGGATCGATGCACACCGCATCGAAATTCCGGATGCAGAGGACGGCAAGGACCTCGCAGTCGCCGGATTCTGCTGGGAGGTGCTCGGACGCATCGGCCTGACCAGAAGTGACGCCATCGTCTCGCTCGGCGGCGGCGCGGCCACCGATCTCGCCGGTTTCGTCGCGGCGACGTGGATGCGTGGCGTGCGAATCGTCCACGTTCCGACGACTCTGCTGGCCATGGTCGACGCCGCCGTCGGCGGAAAAACCGGCATCAATACCGATGCCGGCAAGAATTTGGTCGGCTCGTTCCACGAACCGGCCGCGGTGCTGGTCGACCTCGCGACACTCGAGACCGTGCCGAAGAACGAGATCGTGTCGGGCCTGGCCGAGGTGATCAAGACCGGCTTCATCGCCGACCCGGTGATTCTGGACATCATCGAAGCAGATCCCGCTTCGGCGCTCGATCCGACCGGCGACGTATTGCCGGAGCTCATCAGACGGTCCGTAGAAGTCAAGGCCAGGGTCGTGGCCGCCGATCTGCGGGAATCGAATCTACGGGAGATCCTCAACTACGGTCACACCCTCGCCCACGCCATCGAGCGGCGTGAGCAGTACCGCTGGCGTCACGGCGCCGCAGTGTCGGTCGGTCTCGTGTTCGCCGCCGAGCTCGGTCGTCTGGCCGGTCGGCTCGACGACGCGACCGCAGACCGCCATCGGGCGATCCTCGAATCGGTCGGCTTGCCGGTGAGCTACGACGAGCACGCGTTCGCCGACCTGCTCAAGGGAATGCAGACGGACAAGAAGAACCGGGCCGGCTTGCTTCGCTTCGTCGTCCTGGACGGATTGGCCAAGCCCGGTCGCCTCGAGGGCCCGGACCCGGCTCTGCTCGTCGCTGCCTTCTCGGCCGTGGGTCGCGAGGCTCCGGCGGCCGGTGGTTCCGCCATCATGTTGTAGACCTGGGTGCTGTACGCCTGGGACACCCTCCGAACACACAACGGGCGGTGGTCGATGCACACACTGCATCGACCACCGCCCGTTGGACGTGTGCCGAGTGGATCAGGAGCCGTCGGCGCTCCCGTGGCGGTTGCTGCGCTTGTCCATCCGGGGCTTGCCGTCGGCGTCGACAGCCGAGAAGACCTCGGTGTCGGCCTCGCCGTGCTCGGGTGCCCATTGCGGTTCGGCCTGCGACCGCGTGCCCGCCTGGTCTGCCCGCTCGGCCGAGCGGGCGTTCACGAGCTGGCGCTCGTGCGTGCGCTCGGCGTCGGAGGCGGCCAACTTCTTCTTCGCCTCGCGGTTGACGATCTGCCTGCCGACGAACATCGCGATGCTCGCGACGACGAAGACCGTCAGGATCGTGAACGCCGCGCCCGAGGTCAGCTCGAAGATCAGTCCGTTCTGGCCCAGGCTGAAGTCGACGAAGAAATCGATGATCCAACTGAGCAGTCCGGCGAGCAGCCCGCCGACCACAGCAGCCTTGAGCCAGACCATCGTCAGGTCCTCGCCCTTGTCCGGGTCGGGGTTCCTGCGTCGGTCGCGGATCCCGTCGATGCCGGCCCAGACGGCAATGACGAGCACGACGAGGGCATACGCCACCCATCGCAGCGCCGAACCGCTCAGAGGCCACATCGACACCGCTGCCCCCAGCAGCAATCGAGCGACGACGTTGATCAAAGCCATACCTATGCCACGCACTGCCCACCCAGTCATGCGGCACAGCATATCCGCACGTGGCCGGTTGTGTGTCGGGGCCCACAGGTTCGCCGTGGGGGCGGCGCAGCCGAGGCTTCCGATCCGTTGCCGGCCGACCAGTAATGTCGGGAACATGTCTGCTGATTTCGGTGCCCGCCGCGGTGCCTTGCGAGAGCTGTTGACCCAGGACGGCCTCGACTCGATTCTGATCACCGACCTGCTCAATGTGCGCTACCTGACCGGCTTCACCGGTTCCAATGCCGCGCTGCTCGTGTCGACCGGTGGTGACGAGCGAACAGTGATCTGCACCGACGGCCGCTACGTCACCCAGGTCGCCGAGCAGGTTCCGGATCTGCGCGCGGAGATCGACCGGGCTTCGGCGCTGCACCTGCTCGGTGCCGGTATATCCGGTCGCGGCACCCGTGTCGGCTTCGAGAGTCATGTGGTCACGGTCGATGCCCATCGTGCGTGGGCTCAGCTCGACGGCGGCCTCGAACTGGTGCGTGCGCCCGGAGTCGTGGAATCGCTGCGCATGGTCAAGGACGAGTACGAGGTGGGTGTGCTTCGAGACGCGTGCCGCGCCGCCGACGACGCGCTCGCCGAGCTTCTGAGCGGCGGCGGGATTCGCGCGGGCCGGACCGAGCGCGAAGTGGCTCGCGAGCTCGAATCGCTGATGCTCGATCACGGAGCCGACTCCGTCTCGTTCGAGACCATCGTTGCCGCCGGGGCGAACTCCGCGGTGCCGCATCACCGGCCGACCGACGCCGTACTGGCCGAGGGGGACTTCGTGAAGCTGGACTTCGGCGCGCTGGTGGCCGGATACCACTCGGACATGACGCGCACCTTCGTCATCGGCGAGCCGGCGCAGTGGCAGCGGGAGCTGTACGAACTGGTGCAGCGGTCGCAGGCCGCAGGCCGAGAGGCGCTGGCACCCGGTATCGAGACCGCCTCGGTCGACGCTGCATCGCGGTCGGTCATCGAGGAGGCAGGGTACGGCGAGTACTTCCTGCACGGGCTCGGTCACGGAGTCGGCCTCGAAATTCACGAAGCGCCGGGAATCGCGAAGTCGAGCACCGGTACACTGCTGAGCGGTGCAGCGGTCACCGTCGAACCGGGTGTCTACTTCTCCGGCCGCGGCGGCGTTCGGATCGAGGACACACTCGTCGTTCGCGACGAGGGTCCGGAACTGCTCACCCTGACAAGCAAGGAACTCACGTCCGTCTAGCGCGCGGGCGGGAGCGAATCCCGCACGTGACCGACGGCGCGTCACGCGCACAAACGATTGAGGAGACGCGAAGCAAGTGGCTTCCACCAGCGATTTCAAGAACGGACTGGTTCTCAACCTGGAGAACCAGCTGTGGTCGATCATCGAATTTCAGCACGTCAAGCCCGGTAAGGGGCCTGCGTTCGTGCGAACCAAGCTCAAGAACGTGCTGTCGGGCAAGGTCGTCGACAAGACGTTCAACGCCGGTGTGAAGGTCGAGACCGCAACGGTCGACCGACGCGACATGACGTACCTCTACCACGACGGTAGCGACTACGTGTTCATGGATGCCGACACCTACGACCAGCTCTCCATCGGTGAGGCGACCGTCGGCGACGGTGCGCGATTCCTGCTCGAGAACCTCCGCGTCCAGGTCGCGATGCACGAGGGCGTTCCGCTGTACGTCGAGCTTCCCGTCACCGTCGAGCTCGAGGTCAAGCACACCGACCCCGGCTTGCAGGGAGACCGCTCGACCGGTGGCACCAAGCCGGCCACGCTCGAGACCGGAGCCGAGATCTCGGTGCCGTTGTTCATCAACACCGGCGACAAGCTCAAGGTCGATTCCCGTGACGGCAACTACCTCGGGCGTGTGAACTCCTAACGTGTCATCGAAGAAGTCGACATCCTCCGGTTCGCAGAACGGCGTCCCCGGCGCGAAGAAGCTGGGTGCGCGCCACAAGGCCCGCAAGCGTGCCGTGGATTTCCTGTTCGAGGCAGAAGCGCGCAACGTCGACCCGGTGAATCTGACCAGCGAACGGATCGAACTCGCCCGCGGCGACGACACGATCGCACCGGTCAGTGAGTACACCTCCACACTGGTCGAGGGGGTGGCGGAGAACCTGGACCGACTCGACGGCGTGATCGCCGATCATCTCAAGGACTGGACGATCGGCCGCCTGCCCGCGGTCGATCGGGCGATCTTGCGGGTCGCGGTGTGGGAGCTCTTCCACGCCACCGACGTCCCACCGGTCGTCGCTGTCGACGAAGCGGTGGAGCTCGCCAAGCAACTGTCCACCGACGATTCGCCGGGCTTCGTCAACGGTGTACTCGGCCAAATCGTGCTCGTGGCACCGCAGGTTCGCGCGGCTGCGGCTGCTGTGTCGTCGCGTACCCAGGCCGCAGGCCCGGACGATACGACGGTCGACTCCGATCAGTGACACACCCGTCCACGGGAGTGTGACCGAACGCTCTGCGATCCTGGTGAGTCCGGTTCGCAGGGCGTTGCTAGGCTTTGTGCAGTTCTAGAGTCAGACATCCTTTAACGATCCGTCCAGAGAGGCGGAGAAGGAGGTCGTAGTTTGCCTGCGCCCGAAAGTTCATCCGCCGATCCTGCCGTCCGTGAGCTGCTGTCCGCGGCCGATGTAGGTCGGACCATCTCTCGCATGGCTCACCAGATCATCGAGAAGACCGCGCTCGACGCCCCCGACTCACCGCGTGTCGTGCTGCTGGGCATTCCCACTCGCGGCACCACTCTGGCCGAGCGTCTCGCCGAACGTATCGAGGCGTTCTCCGGCGTGCGGCCCCCTCTCGGCTCACTCGACATCACCCTGTACCGCGACGATCTGCGCAACAAACCGCACCGTCCACTCGAACGCACCTCGGTGCCCACCGGCGGAGTGGACGATGCTCTGGTCGTTCTGGTCGACGACGTGCTGTTCTCGGGCAGAACAGTCCGCTCCGCGCTCGATGCGCTACGGGATCTCGGTCGTCCTCGCGCCGTGCAGCTGGCGGTTCTCATCGACCGCGGTCACCGCGAGCTTCCCCTTCGCGCGGACTACGTGGGTAAGAACGTTCCCACCGCGCGCACCGAAGACGTCTCGGTACTGCTGTCCGAGCACGACGGGCGGGACGGCGTCAGCTTGTCCGAAGGAGGATCGGCGCGATGAAACACCTGCTGTCGGTCGCCGACCTCACCGCAGAATCCGCCACCGAACTACTCGACGAGGCCGAACGTTTCGAGCAGGCACTGCTCGGTCGCGAAGTCAAGAAGCTGCCGACATTGCGCGGCCGGACGATCATGACCGTCTTCTTCGAGAACTCCACCCGAACACGGGTGTCGTTCGAGGTCGCGGGCAAATGGATGAGTGCCGACGTGATCAACGTCAGCGCCAGTAGTTCGTCGGTATCCAAGGGGGAGTCCCTCCGCGACACTGCGATGACCCTGCGCGCGGCCGGTGCCGACGCACTCATCGTGCGCCACCCTGCGTCCGGTGCTGCTCACCAGATCGCTCGGTGGACCGCCGATCAGGGGGCTGGCCTCGATGGTCGTTCCGCAGGCTCCACTCCTGGCGGCGGTCCGGCGGTCATCAATGCGGGCGACGGTACCCACGAACACCCGACTCAGGCGTTACTCGACGCTCTGACGGTCCGACAACGCCTGGGCGATATCGCCGGTCGCCGCATCGCGATAGTCGGCGATGTTCTGCACAGCCGGGTAGCGCGATCGAATGCAATTCTCCTGTCCACCCTCGGAGCCGACGTCGTGCTGGTAGCGCCGCCGACTCTGCTGCCGGTCGGTGTCGGGGGCTGGCCGGTTCGGGTCTCGCACGACATCGACGCCGAGCTACCCGGGTTGGATGCGGTGCTGATGCTTCGCGTGCAGGCCGAGCGGATGAACGGCGGGTTCTTTCCGTCGGCGCGGGAGTACTCGATCACGTACGGGCTCTCACAGCGCCGACTCGACTTGCTGCCCGAGCACGCCGTGGTGCTGCATCCGGGGCCGATGCTGCGCGGTATGGAGATCGCGTCCTCGGTGGCCGAATCACCCAAAACCGCAGTCTTGCAACAGGTTACGAATGGAGTTCACGTGCGGATGGCAGTCCTGTTCCGATTGCTGGTCGGTTCGGACGGGGGAGCATCATGACCGCTCCGGCACCGTCGGTATTGCTGCGCGGAGTCCTGCTGTACGGCGAGGGCCCCGAAACGAACGTCCTGATCACCGGCGAGGAGATCGTCGAGATAGGGCCCGATGTCGACGCCGACGGCGCCGACGTGGTCGAGGCGCGCGGCCAGGTTCTGCTGCCCGGATTCGTCGACATGCACACCCATCTGCGGGAGCCCGGCCGGGAAGACACCGAGACCATCGAATCCGGCTCCGCCGCAGCTGCTCTCGGCGGGTACACCGCCGTGTTCGCGATGGCCAACACCTCGCCGGTCGCGGATTCGGTCGTCGTGACCGACCATGTGTGGCGCCGCGGACAGGAAGTCGGACTCGTCGATGTCCACCCCGTCGGAGCCGTCACCGTGGGGCTGAAAGGCAAGCAGTTGGCCGAGATGGCCACGATGGCAGCCGGGGTCGGTCGGGTCAAGATGTTCTCCGACGACGGCCACTGCGTCGACGACCCACTGATCATGCGTCGCGCACTGGAGTACTCGAGTTCGCTCGGAGTGTTGATCGCCCAGCATGCGGAAGAGCCACGATTGACCGTCGGTTCGGTCGCTCACGAGGGTCCGAACGCCGCCCGGCTCGGTCTCACCGGATGGCCCCGTGCCGCCGAGGAATCGATCGTTGCACGTGATGCCCTGCTCGCTCGGGATGCGAATGCGCGCGTACACATCTGCCATGCCTCCACTGCCGGCACCGTCGAGCTGCTGAAATGGGCTCGGGGGCAGGGTATTTCGATCACCGCCGAGGTGACGCCCCATCACCTGCTCCTCGACGACTCGCGTCTGGAGACGTACGACGCCGTCAACAAGGTGAACCCGCCGTTGCGCGAGAAGTCCGACGTGGACGCGTTGCGCAAGGGACTGGCCGACGGTGTGATCGATTGCGTGGCAACCGATCACGCACCGCATGCCGAGCAGGACAAATGCTGTGAGTTCTCCATCGCCCGGCCCGGAATGCTCGGACTGGAGACCGCACTGTCGATCGTCGTCGACACGATGGTGAACCCGGGTCTGCTGGACTGGCGCGGTGTGGCGAGAGTCATGAGCGAACGTCCGGCCGAGATCGTCGGCCTCGCCGATCAGGGCCGTCCGATCGGGGTGGGCGAAATCGCCAACCTGACGCTGGTCGATCCGAAGGCCGACTGGACGGTGTCGGGCAAGAAGCTCGCGAGCATCGCACACAACACACCGTTCGAGGACATGAGCTTCTCGTCCAAGGTGACCACCACCGTCTTCCGTGGACGTATCACCGTCCGCGACGGAGTCGTGGCGAACAGGGCAGGGGAGTAGAGCCGTGGACAGAGTTCTCATCGTCATCGGCTTCATCCTGTTCTGGGCGCTGATGATCGCGCTGATCTTCTGGGGTTGGCGCGGGCGGCAGAAGCGCCAGGAAGGACGCATCGGCGAGTTCCCGGCCGTGCCGGACGACCTGGGTGCCAATCGAATTCAGCCGGCCACCGGGCTCTACGTCGGCAGCACCATTGCGCCGAGTTGGCAGGACCGCATCGCCGTGGGCGATATCGGCCACCGCGCCACCGGGGAGCTCTCCCGACACGACAAGGGAATCCTCCTCGACCGGGACGGCGAGTCACCCATCTGGATTCCGACCGAATCGATCCGGGCGATCCGTACCGAGCGCGGACTCGCAGGCAAGGTCATGACCAAGGACGGTCTCCTGGTGATCCGCTGGGAGTTGCCGACGGGGACCGAGATAGACACCGGCTTCAGGGCCGACGACAAGCAGATCTACCCGGTGTGGACAGAGAGTTTCACCGGAGAAACCAAGGAGGAAACCGCGTGAGCAGCGCAGTTCTTGTTCTGGAGGACGGCCGGACGTTCCGCGGCACCACGTTCGGGGCCCAGGGGCGCACGCTCGGCGAAGCCGTCTTCTGCACCGGTATGACCGGATACCAGGAGACGCTCACCGATCCGAGCTACCACCGCCAGATCGTGGTGGCCACGGCTCCGCAGATCGGTAACACCGGCTGGAACCAGGAGGATGGTGAGGCGGCCAGTGCCCAGGATCCCAACAAGATCTGGGTCGCCGGTTACGTCGTCCGAGACCCGGCGCGCCGGACGTCGAGCTGGCGCTCGACCGGAACGCTGCAAGACCAGCTCGAGGCGCAGAACGTCGTCGGCATCGCCGGAATCGACACGCGCGCTCTGGTGCGGCACCTGCGTACTCGCGGTTCGATGCGGGCGGGAGTGTTCTCGGGCGACTCCCTCGGCACCTCCGAGGAGATGCTCGAGCAGGTGACCGGGCAGCAGTCCATGCTCGGCGCGGATCTCGCCGGCGAGGTGACCACCGGTGCCGGGTACACCATCGAACCGACCGGCGACGCTCGATTCACCGTTGTAGCAGTCGATCTCGGCATCAAGACCAACACTCCGAGGATGTTCGCCGAGCGCGGTATCCGCGTGCACGTGGTGCCGTCGAACACCAGCATCGAGCAGGTTCTCGAACTGAACCCGGACGGTGTGTTCCTCTCCAACGGCCCGGGCGACCCGGCCACGGCAGACACCAGTGTCGCGCTGACCAGGCAGGTACTCGAACGAGAGCTGCCGTTGTTCGGCATCTGCTTCGGCAACCAGATCTTCGGGCGGGCACTGGGTCGCGGCACGTACAAGATGAAGTTCGGCCACCGCGGCATGAATATCCCGGTGATCGAGCACACCACCGGACGGATCGCGATCACCGCTCAGAATCACGGGTTCGCACTAGAAGGTGAAGCAGGCGAGGAATTCGACACCGACTTCGGTCGAGCACGAATCAGTCATACCTGCGCCAACGACGGCACCGTCGAGGGCGTCGAGCTGATCGGCGGCAGCGCCTTCTCAGTGCAGTACCACCCCGAGGCCGCGGCCGGCCCACACGACGCCGCCTACCTCTTCGACCGTTTCACCAGCGTCCTTCAGGAGAAGAAGTAATGCCACGCCGCACAGACCTGAACCACGTCCTGGTCATCGGATCCGGCCCGATCGTCATCGGCCAGGCCTGCGAGTTCGACTACTCCGGCACCCAGGCCTGTCGAGTGCTTCGTGAGGAAGGCCTGCGGGTCAGCCTCGTCAACTCGAACCCGGCCACGATCATGACCGACCCGGAGTTCGCCGACGCCACCTACGTCGAGCCGATCACCGCGGAATTCATCGAGAAGATCTTCGCCCGTGAGGCCGAGCAGGGCCACCCCATCCAGGCCGTGCTCGCGACCCTGGGTGGACAGACGGCTCTCAATGCCGCTGTCGCTCTGCACGATCAGGGCATTCTCACCAAGTACGGCGTCGAACTGATCGGTGCCGACTTCGACGCGATCCAGCGCGGTGAGGATCGACAGAAGTTCAAGGACATCGTCGCCAAGGTCGGTGGAGAATCCGCCAAGTCGGCCGTCTGCTACACGATGGACGAGGTACGCGAGACCGTCGCCGAACTCGGCTTCCCGGTCGTCGTCCGGCCGTCGTTCACGATGGGTGGTCTCGGTTCGGGACTGGCCTACAACGACGAGGATCTGACCCGGATCGCCGGCGGCGGCCTGGCGGCCTCGCCGACGGCCAACGTGCTGATCGAGGAGTCCATTCTCGGATGGAAGGAATACGAGCTCGAGCTCATGCGCGACGGCCGCGACAACGTGGTCATCGTCTGTTCCATCGAGAACGTGGACCCGGTCGGCGTGCACACCGGCGACTCGGTGACCGTCGCGCCCGCGATGACGCTGACCGACCGCGAGTATCAGAAGATGCGCGATCTCTCCATCGACATCCTGCGTGAGGTGGGCGTCGACACCGGCGGCTGCAACATCCAGTTCGCGATGGATCCGGCCGACGGCCGACTCGTCGTCATCGAGATGAACCCCCGCGTGTCGCGCTCGTCGGCGCTGGCGTCGAAGGCCACGGGCTACCCGATTGCCAAGATGGCCGCCAAGCTGGCCATCGGGTACACCCTCGACGAGATCGTCAACGACATCACCAAGGAGACGCCGGCCTGCTTCGAGCCGACGCTGGACTACGTGGTCGTCAAGGCACCGCGATTCGCGTTCGAGAAGTTCCCCGGTGCCGACGGCACGCTGACCACGACGATGAAGTCCGTCGGCGAAGCGATGTCCATCGGCCGCAACTTCACCGAAGCCTTCGGCAAGGTGATGCGCTCGCTCGAAACCAAGCGCGCGGGCTACTGGACCGGCCCCGAGGTCGAGGCAGAAAGTCTGGAAGCGTTGCTGCAGGACCTGTCCGTTCCTCAGGACGGTCGGATGTACGGGATCGAGAAGGCATTCGCTCTCGGTGCCACACTCGAGCAGCTGTTCGAGGCGACCAAGATCGACCCGTGGTTCCTCGACCAGTTCCAGCAGATCCACGAACTCGGCGTCCAGGTTCGCGAGGCCGCAGAATTCGACGAGGCGCTGCTGCGTCAGGCCAAGTACCACGGTCTGTCCGATCGCCAGATCGCCGCTCTGCGCCCCGAACTCGACGGTGAGGACGGAGTGCGGGCGCTGCGCGACGAGCTCGGTGTGCACCCGGTCTACAAGACCGTCGACACCTGTGCGGCGGAGTTCGAGGCCAAGACCCCGTATCACTACGGCACCTACGAGCTCGATCCCGAAGCCGAGACCGAGGTTGCCCCGCAGCCGGACCGCCCCAAGGTCCTGATCCTCGGATCCGGTCCCAACCGTATCGGTCAGGGCATCGAGTTCGACTACAGCTGTGTGCATGCGGCGCTGACGCTGTCCGAGGCCGGCTACGAGACGGTCATGGTCAACTGCAACCCCGAGACCGTCTCCACCGACTACGACACCGCCGACCGCCTGTACTTCGAGCCGCTGACGTTCGAGGACGTCCTCGAGGTCTACCGAGCAGAGGCGGCGTCGGGCACGGTTCGTGGAGTCATCGTGCAGCTGGGCGGACAGACCCCGCTCGGCCTGGCGAAGCGGCTGAAGGCCGCGGGCGTTCCCATCGTCGGGACCTCGCCCGAGGCCATCGACCTCGCCGAGGACCGTGGCGAGTTCGGCAAGGTCCTCGACGCTGCAGGCCTGCCGGCTGCCAAGTACGGCACCGCGACGACGTTCGACGGAGCCCGTGAGATCGCGTCGGGCATCGGCTACCCGGTACTGGTCCGCCCGTCGTACGTACTCGGCGGACGCGGAATGGAGATCGTCTACGACGAGGCATCACTCGCGACGTACATCTCCAATGCGACGGAGATCTCGGACGACCGCCCGGTGCTGGTCGACCGTTTCCTCGAAGATGCGGTCGAGATCGACGTCGACGCGCTGTGCGACGGAACCGAGGTGTACATCGGCGGGATCATGGAACACATCGAGGAGGCCGGTATTCACTCCGGCGATTCGGCGTGCGCGTTGCCGCCTATCACACTCGGCAAGACCGACATCGAGAACGTTCGGCGGTCCACCGAGGCTCTCGCGAAGGGAATCGGTGTGCAGGGCCTGCTGAACGTGCAGTACGCCCTCAAGGACGACATTCTGTACGTCCTCGAGGCCAACCCTCGGGCCAGCCGGACGGTGCCGTTCGTGTCCAAGGCGACGGCTGTGCAGTTGGCGAAGGCGTGCGCCCGAGTGATGTTGGGGGAGAGCATCGCCGAACTTCGGACGGCGGGAATCCTGCCGGCGACCGGAGACGGCGGCACCGTCCCGGCCGGAGCTCCTATCGCCGTCAAGGAAGCGGTGTTGCCGTTCAACAGGTTCCGCCGCGCGGACGGAACCGGCGTCGACACTCTGCTGAGCCCAGAGATGAAGTCCACCGGTGAGGTGATGGGAATCGACTTCGATTTCGGTACTGCCTTCGCCAAGAGTCAGACCGCCGCATACGGGTCGCTGCCCGCCGGCGGTGCGGTGTTCGTGTCGGTGGCGAACAAGGACAAGCGGTCGCTGATCTTCCCGGTGAAACGCCTCGCCGATCTCGGGTTCGACATCCTGGCCACCGAAGGAACCGCAGATGTGTTGCGGCGCAACGGAATCAAGTGCGAGCAGGTGTACAAGCAGTCGGGCGAGGATGTCCCGGAGGGTGAGCATACGATCGTCGACCGCATTCTGGCCGGCGACATCGCGATGGTCATCAATACCCCGTACGGCAACTCCGGTCCCCGCGTCGACGGATACGAAATCCGTAGTGCCGCTGTGGCGCAGAACATTCCGTGCATCACCACGGTGCAGGGTGCGTCGGCGGCGGTGCAGGGCATCGAGGCCGCCATCGCCGGTGGAATCGGTGTTCGCTCTCTGCAGGATCTGCATGCGGGTCTGAAGGAAGGCCTGGTTCTGCCGTGAGTCATCACCACAGTTGGTCGGACCGGCTCCGAGCAGCGGTCGCCGCGCGCGGTCGGCTGTGCGTCGGTATCGATCCGCATCCGGCTCTGCTCGAGGCGTGGGACCTGCCGCGGTCGGCGGACGGTCTCGAGGTGTTCGCCGAGCTGTGTGTTGAGGCGTTCGTCGGTGAGGTGGCTGTCGTCAAGCCTCAGGTGGCGTTCTTCGAGTCGTACGGTTCGGCCGGCTATGCGGTTCTCGAGCGCACCGTCGGGGTGCTGCGGGACGCGGGCACGTTGGTGATTGCCGATGCCAAGCGAGGCGATATCGGAACGACGATGGATGCGTACGCGCAGGCGTGGCTGGAGCCGGGTTCTCCGTTGTCGTCCGATGCCGTCACGGTGTCGCCGTACCTGGGGTTCGACTCCTTGGGTGCGGCTATCGACCGAGCTGTAGCTCACGACCGCGGTGTGTTCGTCCTTGCCCGGACGTCGAATCCGGAAGGCGCCGCGCTGCAGCACGCGTCGATGTCGGCGGGTGGGTCGGTTGCGCAGTCGATCGTCGACGCGGCGGCTGCGCGCAACCGTGCCGATGCAGACACGGTGGGCCTGGTGATAGGGGCCACCCGCGATCACGGCCTCGATCTGTCGAGCTACCGCGGGCCGGTGCTCGCGCCGGGCTTGGGTGCCCAGGGTGCCACGGTGAACGATCTGGCAGAGATCTTCCGTGATTGCCGAGAGCTGCTGTTGCCGAACTCCTCTCGGAGTGTGCTGGCGGCGGGTCCGTCGGTGACGGCGTTGCGTGCGGCGGCGACGCAGTTGCGTGACGAGATCGAAGCCGGTCTCGCATAGTCCATGGTCGCGTCGTCGAGCGTGTGGGGGTGGGTTAGCGGTGAGCGCCCGTCGTCGGTACGGTCGCTAACGCTGCCGACGACAATGCGAATCGACCGGGAACCCCCTGCACGGATGGTCCTCGGCAGGCACCTACCGATGAGCGGCGTACCGATCCTGATCGGACCGGTCGCTCGCCCCGAACGAGAAGACGGAGGAACCGACAGTGGCCCTTCCCCAGTTGACCCCCGAGCAGCGCGCTGCTGCCCTCGAGAAGGCAGCAATCGCCCGCAAGGCTCGCGCCGAGCTCAAGGAACGCCTCAAGCGCGGCGGCACCGACCTCAAGCAGGTTCTGAAGGACGCCGAGACGGACGAGATTCTCGGCAAGATGAAGGTATCCGCATTGCTCGAGGCGTTGCCGAAGGTGGGCAAGGTCAAGGCCGCGGAGTTGATGACGGAGTTGGAGATCGCGCCCACTCGTCGACTACGCGGACTCGGGGATCGACAGCGCAAAGCGCTGTTGACGAAGTTCGATTTCGAGGCCTGACGACGGTGACTGACACTGCGGCGACGTCCGTGCCGGAGAAGAAGCGGGGCCGGTTGGTGGTGCTGTCCGGCCCCTCCGGCGTCGGCAAGTCCAGTGTCGTTCGGCTCGTGCGCGCCGCTCTGCCGGAGCTGGTTTTCAGCGTATCGGTCACGACGCGATCGCCGCGGCCGGGCGAGGTGGACGGTCAGGACTACCACTTCGTGTCGTCCGAGGAATTCGACCGGATGATCGCCGACGGTGAGCTGTTGGAGTGGGCGAGTATCCACGGCGGCCTGCAGCGATCGGGAACACCTGCCGCCGCAGTGGACGCGGCCTTGGAGGCCGGCAGCCCGGTGCTGCTCGAGCTCGATCTGGCCGGTGCCCGCGCCGTTCGGGTGTCCAAGCCGGAAGCTCTGCTGGTGTTCATGGCACCGCCCACGTGGGAAGACCTGGTCTCTCGTCTGGTCGGTCGAGCGACGGAGGAGAGCGCCGCCACCGAGCGCCGATTGGAAACGGCGAGGGTGGAATTGGCGGCGCAGGACGAGTTCGACACGGTCGTTGTCAATACCGATGTCGACCATTCGTGCGAACAGTTGGTATCCTTGTTGGTCGGTAGGTCGTCGGTCGGCAACAGCTGACCATTTTCACGGCGCATGAGGCCCCGACCAGCTAGTTCGTAGCACCAACGATGCAATTTCAGGAGATCATCAGTGAGCAGCACTTCAGCGGCCGTTTCCGACTTCGACGGACGCAGCGCTCTGCCGGCCTACGACACGCCGCTCGGCATCACCAATCCACCCATCGACGAATTGCTTGCGCGCACCTCGTCCAAGTACGCGCTCGTCATCTACGCAGCCAAGCGCGCACGCCAGATCAACGACTACTACAACCAGCTCGGTGACGGCATCCTCGAATACGTGGGACCGCTGGTCGAGCCCGGTCTGCAGGAAAAGCCGCTGTCCATCGCGCTTCGCGAGATCCACGCCGACCTCCTCGAGCACACCGAAGGCGAATAAGAACCCGACAGGGGACACCTGACGTGCATGTGGTCGTCGGAGTAGGCGGCGGTATCGCCGCCTACAAGAGTTGTGCACTGATCCGAAAATTCACCGAGAACGGCCATCAGGTTCGAGTGATTCCGACTGCGTCGGCGCTCGAATTCGTCGGCCGCGCAACATTCGAGGCACTGTCCGGCCAACCGGTGCACACCGGTGTGTTCGCCGATGTGCCCGAGGTTCCGCACGTCCGGTTGGGGCAGGAGGCGGATCTCGTCGTCGTCGCGCCGGCCACCGCGGACCTGATGGCTCGAATCGCGGGTGGTCGAGCGGACGACCTGCTCACCGCAACGTTGTTGACCGCTCGGTGCCCGGTCGTACTGGCCCCGGCCATGCACACGGAGATGTGGGAACACCCGGCCACCGTCGCGAACGTCACCACGCTCCGATCGCGCGGTACCCAGGTGATCGAGCCTGCGTCCGGCCGGTTGACCGGACGCGACACCGGTTCGGGCCGACTACCCGAGCCCGAGGAGATATTCGCTCTCGCCATGCTGCTGACCGAACGTGCGGACGCGATGCCACGCGATCTTGAGGGACGGCGAGTATTGATCTCGGCCGGTGGCACCCGGGAACCCCTCGATCCCGTTCGTTTCTTGGGGAATCGGAGCTCCGGCAAGCAGGGGTACGCGTTGGCTCGAGTCGCTGCCCAGCGCGGTGCCCACGTGACCTTGATCGCCGGGTACACCAGCGACCTCGAGGCGCCCGCGGCGGTCGATGTGGTCCACGTGAAGACCGCGGCGGACATGCAGGACGCCGTGCGCTCGCATGCGACCGACGTCGACGCAGTCGTGATGGCGGCTGCGGTCGCCGACTTCAGACCCGAGTCCATCGCGAGCAGCAAGATCAAGAAGGGCTCGAACGAACCGTCGTCGATTCCTCTGGTCCGCAACGACGACATCCTCGCCGGTCTCGTGTCGGCTCGGCACAGCGGAGACGTCCGATCGTCGACGGTGATCGTCGGATTCGCCGCCGAGACGGGCGACGCAGACGGTGACGTGCTCACCTACGCGCGAGCCAAGCTCGAACGCAAAGGTTGCGATCTGCTCGTCGTCAATGCGGTGGGCGACGGCAAGGCCTTCGAGGTCGACCACAACGACGGCTGGTTGTTGGGATCCGACGGCTCCGAGGCCGCGCTGGGGGAGGGCTCGAAAGCCCTCCTCGCCAGCAGGGTGTTGGATTCGGTCGCCCAGATGCTTCGTTCCCGTGATACGCGGCCGACTTCGGAGACCCGCTGATGTCGAGGGTGCACGATCGATGTCGTAGCAGCTAGCGTTCTGGGTACCAGGGCGACAGCGCCGTAAAGGTTTGCGTGGCTCCCACAGGGGCGATAACACCGAGGGAACATCAATTTTCGTGGAGTGCTCGGCCGGCATCAGCCGTCGGGTCGGGCAAGAACATGCGTCGAGAGGAAGTCCGTGAGCAAGTCCGGTAGTCGGCTTTTCACCAGCGAGTCCGTTACAGAAGGTCATCCAGACAAGATCTGTGACGCCATCAGCGATTCCATCCTCGACGCTCTTCTCACCGAGGATCCGCGAGCCCGAGTGGCGGTGGAGACGCTCGTCACCACGGGCCAGGTCCACGTCGCAGGTGAGGTGAACACCACCGCCTACGCGGACATCCCGAAGATCGTGCGCGAGAAGGTGCTCGAGATCGGGTACGACTCGTCCGCCAAGGGGTTCGACGGAAACTCCTGTGGTGTGAACGTCGCCATCGGCGCACAGTCACCCGAGATCGCGCAGGGCGTCGACCATTCGCACGAGGCCCGCGTCGAGGGATTGTCCGACGACGAGATCGACCGTCAGGGTGCCGGCGACCAAGGATTGATGTTCGGCTACGCCAACACCGATACACCCGAGTTCATGCCGCTGCCGATTGCGTTGGCACACAGGCTTTCTCGGAGACTGACCGAGGTTCGCAAGAGCGGCGTGCTGCCGTATCTGCGTCCGGACGGCAAGACTCAGGTCACCATCGAGTACGACGGGGACGACGCCGTTCGTCTCGATACCGTCGTGATCTCGACGCAGCATGCGGCAGACATCGACCTCGACAACCTGCTCACTCCCGACATTCGCGAGAAGGTCCTGGGCTCGGTACTCGCAGAGCTGGACGTACCGACTCTCGACACCTCGAACGTCCGGTTGCTGGTCAATCCCACCGGAAAGTTCGTGCTCGGTGGTCCGATGGGAGACGCCGGTCTGACCGGCCGAAAGATCATCGTCGACACGTACGGCGGCATGGCTCGGCACGGCGGCGGAGCATTCTCGGGCAAGGACCCGTCGAAGGTCGACCGTAGCGCCGCATACGCGATGAGGTGGGTTGCCAAGAATGCGGTCGCAGCCGGTCTGGCCGACCGCATCGAGGTACAGGTGGCCTATGCGATCGGCAAGGCAGCACCGGTCGGTCTGTTCGTCGAGACGTTCGGCACCGAGAAGACCGATCCCGCGCGTATTCAGGCGGCGATCAGCGAGGTCTTCGACCTCCGTCCCGGTGCCATCATCCGCGACCTCGACCTGCTGCGCCCGATCTACGCGCAGACGGCCGCGTACGGTCACTTCGGACGTACCGACATCGATCTTCCGTGGGAATCCACCGATCGCGCTGACAAGCTCCGGGATGCGGCAGGCCTGTAGGTCCCTCCACTCCGGGAGCGACGCTGCCGCACGTACCCTGTTCGCACCGGCTCGGTGCTCCCACGGCGAGTGTGGGGTGACGATCGAGAAGGAGGTGCGGTGGCTGGAGTGACGCCGGTAGCGGCAACCGATCTGCCGATCGCGCGCATTCTTCCGATGCTTCCGCTGCCGCACCTCGACCGCGAGTTCGATTACCTCGTTCCCCAGGACGCCAGCGACGATGCCCAGCCCGGTGTGCGGGTGCGGGTGCGCTTTGCCGGCCGGCTCGTCGACGGGTTCGTGCTGGCCAGGTTGGCCGAGACCGACCATCCCGGTCGTCTCGGCTGGCTCGACCGGGTCGTGTCCGCCGAGCGCGTCCTGACTCCCGAGATCGCCGAGTTGGTGTCGGCGGTGGCCGATCGCTACGCAGGAACGCGAGCGGATGTGCTGCGTCTGGCTGTCCCGGCTCGCCACGCACGGGTCGAGGCAGAGTCCCCTCCGGTCATCGACGAGGCAGCAGAGCCGGTCGTCGATCGCACGGGCTGGGCGGCATATACCCATGGCTCCAATTTCCTCGATGCCCTTGGCGAGCACCGTGTTCCGCGTGCCGTGTGGCAGGCCCTACCCGGCGAGGTGTGGCCCGCTCGATTGGCCGAATTGGCTGCCGTCACCGTGGGGAGCGGACGGTCCGCAGTGGTCGTGGTGCCCGATCAACGGGATCTCGATCGTCTGGAGGGCGCATGCGCCGCGGCAGTCGGGACCGACCGCGTGGTGGCGTTGTCGGCCGGGTTGGGACCGGCCAAGCGCTACCGGCAGTGGTTGCGCTGTCTGAGGTCGGGCCCTGTGGTCGTGGTGGGGACCCGCAGTGCGGTGTTCGCGCCCGTGTCGAATCTCGGCTTGATCGCGATCTGGGACGACGGCGACGACAGTTTCGCCGAACCGCGCTCACCGTATCCGCATGCACGTGAGGTGGCGTTGCTCCGCTCGCACGTGTCGGGAACCGCAGTCGTCGTCGGCGGGCACTCCCGGACGGCCGAGGCCGAGGCCCTGGTCGATTCCGGCTGGGCCCACGACCTGGTGGCCCCACGTGAGCTGGTGCGTGAACGACAACCTCATGTGGTCGCGCTGGCCGATTCGGATCACGCCCTCGCTCGGGATCCGGCAGCCCGGGTCGCGCGGCTACCGGCGATCGCTTTCGAGGCCGCACGTGCGGCGCTGAAAGCGGATACCCCTGTGCTGGTTCAGGTTCCACGCGCCGGCTATGTCCCGTCGCTCGCGTGTGCGAAATGCCGCCATCCGGCTCGGTGTCGACGCTGCAACGGTCCGCTCGCCCTGCCCTCGGCTCCGGGCAGCGACGGGGCGGGCAGCCCGACGTGTTCCTGGTGCGGAATCGCCGATGCCGCACACCGCTGCACGGTCTGCGGGTCTCGCAACCTGCGCGCAGTGGTGATCGGAGCTGGACGCACGGCCGAGGAGCTCGGCCGTGCCTTCCCTGGCGTGCCGATACACAATTCCGGTGGGGCCACCGTCCTCGATACCGTGCGCCCCGGTGGCTCGCTCGTGGTGTCGACCGTCGGTGCCGAGCCGACCGTGGACGGCGGATACGGGGCTGCGCTGCTGCTCGACGGTTGGGCGCTGCTGGGCCGGGCGGATCTGCGTGCGGCAGAAGAGACACTGCGCCGCTGGATGACGGCTGCGTCGATGGTTCGGCCCGGGTCGGCTGGGGGACGTGTGGTCGTGGTGGCCGAGTCCGAGATCCCCACCGTCCAGGCCCTGGTGCGCTGGGATCCGCTGTGGCACGCCCGCAGTCAGCTGGACGAACGAGTCGAGGTTCGGTTTCCACCGGCCGTTCACGTGGCGGCGATCGACGGGACCACCGACGCGATCACAGCGTTGGTCGACAGTGCAGATCTACCCGAGACGGTCGAGGTACTGGGTCCCGTCGATCTTCCGGACGGTCAACGCGCACCGGCGGGTAGCGGCGAGGACGGGTTGTCCGGAGACGTGCAGCGGCTCCTGATCCGGGTCCCGCGAAGCACCGGAGCAGCGCTGGCGCGAGCGCTGTCGACTGCGCAGGCGTCCCGAAGCGCCAAGAAGCTCGGCGCGGGCGTACGGATTCAGATCGATCCCATTCGGATCGGGTGATTAGGTTTCTCTGTCCTGACGAAGTTTCCGACGGCGAGATACGGAGGCAACCTCAGGACTTGTCAAAGTGCTATTGCCGATATATCGTCGACTTGTTCAATCGATACGAAGGAGAACGAGATGAACTACGCATTCGAAGGCTTTGCACACGAATTCGGACGCCGCGGAGGTCCCCGGATGGGCCCTTTCGCAGGTAATCGGCACGGAGACCCGCGCCGACGTGGCGCGCCGTTCCAGATGTGGGTTGCGCAGGACGATGAGCACGGCCCCGCAGAAGACGGAGGACCGGAAGGCGGAGAACGACACGAGAGGGGTCGGGGAAGGAGAGGTCACGGAGAACACGGCAGACGTGGGGGAGGTCCTGTCGGGCGGGGGCGTGGCGGTATGTGGCCCGGTGGTGTCGGGGCCGGTGGTTTCGGGCCGAATGCCGACTTCGGTCGTGGTCGGGGTCGAGGTGGTCGGGGCCGACGCGGCGATGTACGCGCT
This sequence comes from Rhodococcus sp. 1R11, assembly GCF_004563845.1. NCBI lineage: Bacteria > Bacillati > Actinomycetota > Actinomycetes > Mycobacteriales > Nocardiaceae > Rhodococcus > Rhodococcus sp. 1R11. The sequence continues at coordinate 136,814 of NZ_SPNG01000007.1, forward strand.
GCGATCCTCCTGCTGCTCGAGGACCGGCCGATGCACGGTTACGAACTCATCCAGCAGATCGCCGAGAAGAGCAACGGCACCTGGAAGCCGAGTCCGGGATCCATCTACCCGGCCCTGTCGCAGCTCGAGGACGAGGGCTTGGTGCTGATCGACAAGGTCGCCGGCCGCAAGACGGCAGCACTGACGGCCGAGGGCAAGCGTCATGTCGACGACCACCGAGCAGATCTCGGCAGTCCTTGGGACGACGTAGCCGATTCCGTCGGCATCGATGCGCGTGATCTTCGGGCACTGATCGGACAATTGATGGGAGCGGCCGGTCAGGTGGCCGGAGTCGGAACCGTGCGTCAGGTCGACCAGGCAGCCGAGGTGCTCATCGAGGCACGCCGATCGCTGTACCGCATCCTGGCCGAGGATGCTCCCGACAGTTCCGACAGCACTGACGCGACGTGATCGTCGGTGCGGAATCGTCGCACGTAGCCGTGACTCCCTAGGATGGACAACCGACATCGTTTCGACCATCCCAGGGAGTTGCCTTCAGTGCGCGTCGTCTTCGCCGGAACACCGGAACCCGCGGTCCCGTCACTCGCGCGACTGTTGGAGTCCGAACGGCACGAGGTGATCGCCGTGGTCACCCGGCCCGACGCCGCAGCCGGCCGTGGACGCAAGACGGTGCGCTCTCCTGTCGGAGTGTTGGCGGACGAGCACGGCATTCCGGTGCTCACTCCCGCGAGGCCGTCGGACCCGGAGTTCGTGGCAGCACTGACCGACCTCGCCCCCGACGTGTGCCCGGTCGTTGCGTACGGCGCGTTGTTGCCGCAACAGGTACTCGACATACCTCGATACGGCTGGATCAATCTGCACTTCTCACTGTTGCCCGCGTGGCGTGGCGCGGCACCGGTACAGGCCGCGATCGCTGCAGGCGACGACGTCACGGGAGCATCGACGTTCCTTCTCGACGTCGGGATGGACACCGGTCCGGTACTCGGCGTCACCACCGAACGGATTCGGGATTCCGACACCACCGGTGATCTGCTCGGGCGTCTGGCGGCGAGTGGAGCCCACTTGCTCGCCGCGACGTTGGACGCGATCGAGGACGGAACGGCGGCAGCGCTACCGCAATCCGAGGACGGTGTGTCCTACGCAAGCAAAGTGACAGTCGATGCCGCGCGCATCGACTGGACGCGATCCGCGGCATTCGTCGACCGACACATCAGATCCGTCACCCCGGCCCCGGGAGCGTGGACGACCATCGGTGATCTCCGCGTCAAGATCGCTCCTGTTCAACTGTCGCCGGACACGTTGGAGCCGGGAGCAATCGACGTACGCAAGACCGGTGTACACATCGGAACCGGAACCGGCGCAGTCGTTCTCGGTGATATTCAACCTCAGGGCAAGAAGGTCATGAGGGCACTCGACTGGGCGCGCGGCGCTCGGCTGGACGATACGGCGGTGGCACGATGACAGAGCCCGACAGGCCTCGAAAGCGCGAGTCGAGCCAGCCCCGCAAGTACGTCAAGAAGTCACCGGGGGCACGTGGACCCAAGGGGAACCGGCCGCCGCAGGGCACCGGACCCCGTGCGGTCGACGCGATCGATCCGGCGCGGCGTGCGGCCAGAGACGTGCTCAAAGCAGTTCGGGAGCGCGATGCGTACGCGAACCTGGTGCTGCCCGGGTTGCTCCGCGAGCGCAAGTTGGATTCGCGCGATGCCGCGCTGGCCACCGAACTCGCCTACGGCGCATCTCGCGCTCGGGGTGTGCTCGACGCCGTGATCGCGCACGCGGCCGGGCGGCCTGCCGCAGAGATCGACGGACCACTGCTCGACATCCTCAGGCTCGGGGCCTATCAGCTGCTGCGCACCCGGGTTGCCCCGCACGCAGCCGTCGCTACGTCGGTAGACCTCGCCCGCTCCGAATTCGGTTCCGGAAAGGCAGGTTTCGTCAACGCCGTGCTGCGGCGGGTGTCCGAGCGAACCGCAGCGCAATGGGTGGACGAGCTGGCACCGGCGACGACGGCGGATCCGGTCGGTCACCTGGCATTCGAATACGCCCATCCCAAGTGGATTGCGCAGGCCTTCGCCGATGCGCTCGGAGCAGATGCCGGCGAACTCGCCGCGGTGCTCGAGGCAGACGACGCGCGTCCCTCGGTCCACCTCGTCGCGCGACCGGGAGAGATTTCCGCCGAAGAATTGGCGCTGATCACCGGGGGAGAGGAAGGCCCGTACTCGCCGTACGCGGTGCACCTCGACGGCGGCGACCCCGGCAAGCTCGATGCCGTCCGCGACGGTCTGGCCGGAGTTCAGGACGAGGGCAGCCAGCTCGTCGGGCGCGCGCTTACGTTGGCACCGTTGCTCGGCGACGACGGCGGCCGATGGTTGGACCTGTGCGCCGGTCCGGGCGGCAAGGCCGCCCTGCTCGGTGCCCTGGCGGAGATCGACGGCGCACGGGTCGATGCTGTCGAACCGACGCCGCACCGCGCCGACCTCGTGTCCAAGACCACCAAGGACCTACCGGTGACGGTCCACACCGTCGACGGCCGCGACTCCGGCCTCGACGCGGGTTACGACCGCGTACTCGTCGACGCGCCGTGCACCGGTCTCGGCGCGTTGCGTCGTCGCCCCGAAGCGCGGTGGCGTCGCCAACCGTCCGACGTGGCGGCATTGGTCACCCTGCAGAAGGAACTGCTGGCGGCAGCGATCGACCTGGTCCGGCCCGGCGGGGTGGTGCTGTACTCGACATGCTCGCCGCATCTGTCCGAAACGACGGCCGTCGTCGCCGACGCGGTTCGCCGTTACGGTGTCGAACAACTCGATACCCGCGCACTCGTGCCGGGCGTACCGCAACTGGGCGACGGCACGTCGGTGCAACTGTGGCCGCATCGGCACGGCACGGACGCGATGTTCATGGCGGCGCTGCGCAAGCCGGTCTGATCACCCTCCGGCCAGAAACGCCTCGGCCACGTCTGCGGGTGCGTACACCAGCCACCCGTCGACGAGGAGTTCGCGCAGTTCGTCGTCCTCGGCGTTGTCGACGTCGATCAGGACGGCGGAGAACCCGTCGAAGTGCGGGATCGTGAAGCACGAACGCGGATGAGCTGCAAGGATGGCTTCCTTCTCGTGGAGGTCGGCGGTCCTGACGGCCAGGATCGGTCCACTGGGCGGGGTGTCGTCACCGAATCGCTTCAGGTCCGCCTTGCTGAACGGCCGCACCCACGCGAACACGTTCTTACCGACGCCCCAGGCGGAATGCCCGTACCGAACGCTTTCGGTGATGTCGGGCAGTTCGGCGAGGATGGCGCTCGCGGAGTCCATGGTGGCCATGTCGGCACGATACCGGCTCGACTAGGCTCACCAGTCGTGGTTTCCCCGATGATCGCTCCCTCGATTCTGTCCGCCGATTTCGCGCGCCTTGCCGCCGAAGCAGATGCCGTCGCGGGGGCCGATTGGCTCCACGTCGACGTCATGGACGCACACTTCGTCCCCAACCTCACCCTCGGGCTTCCGGTGGTGGAGAGTCTGCTGAAAGCAACGAGCATTCCCCTCGATTGCCACCTGATGATCGAGGATCCGGCGCGCTGGGCTCCGCCGTATGCCGAGGCCGGGGCGTACAACGTCACGTTCCACGCCGAGGCGACGGATGACCCCACCGCCGTGGCGCGCGACATCAGGGCCGCCGGTGCGAAAGCCGGCCTGTCGGTCAAGCCGGGTACCCCCATCGAGCCGTACCTCGAGATTCTGCGCGATTTCGACACTCTGCTGGTGATGAGTGTGGAGCCCGGTTTCGGCGGGCAGTCGTTCATGCCCGAAGTTCTGTCCAAGGCCAAAGCTGTTCGGGCACTTGTCGATTCCGGAGATCTACGATTGGTGGTCGAGATCGACGGCGGCATCAACGCCGACACCATCGAGCAGGCAGCCGAAGCCGGCATCGATTGCTTCGTCGCGGGTTCGGCCGTGTACAACACTGCCGATCCCGCCGCCGCAGTGCGTGATCTCCGCGGCCGGGCCGCCCGCGCATCCCACCACCTGTCGTGACCGACGCCCCGGGCCCGGCCGTGTCGGTCGTCGAGGCGATGGCCCTCGCGGTCGAGGCATCCGAGGCAGCTCGGGGTATCAGCAGCCCCAACCCCGCGGTCGGTGCCGTGATCCTCGACGCCCGCGGCGTCGTGGTGGGCACCGGCTCCACCCGTCCACCCGGCGGCCCGCACGCCGAGATCGTCGCACTCACCGAAGCCGGCGACCGTGCACGCTGCGGCACCGCGGTAGTGACACTCGAGCCCTGCAACCACACGGGCCGCACCGGACCGTGCTCGCAGGCCCTCGTCGCTGCCGGGGTCGCGTCGGTCGTGTTCGCGGTGGCGGATCCGAACCCGCTCGCGTCCGGCGGGGCAGACGCACTGCGGAACGCCGGGATTCGCGTCGAACAGGGTGTGGGGGCGCGCGAGGTACAGCAGGGGCCACTGCGAGCCTGGCTGCACAAACAACGCACCGGACGGCCGCACGTGACCTGGAAGTACGCCGCAACCCTCGATGGGCGCAGCGCCGCCGCCGACGGGACGAGCCAGTGGATCACGGGTCCGCAGGCACGGGCACACGTCCACGTCGAGCGGGCCAAGCTCGACGCCATCGTCGTCGGAACCGGCACCGTGCTGGCCGACGACCCACGGCTGACCGCCCGTCGTCCCGACGGCACCCTGGCATCGCATCAGCCGGTTCGAGTCGTCGTCGGATCGAGGACCGTACCGGCGACCGCCGCGATACGCGGTCCAGAGGCACCGACGGTGTTTCTGGACACACACGACCCGGCCGCGGTGATCGACGCACTGGGCGAGTACACCGACATCCAGATAGAAGGTGGCCCGACTCTGGCCGGTGCGTTCTTGTCCGCCGGTCTCGTGGACCGCATCGTCGCCTACGTCGCACCTGCGGTGTTGGGCGCCGGCCCGGCTGCGGTGGAGAATGCGGGAATCGGAACAATGACCGACGCGATTCGGTTCTGCACGGAGACAGTCACCATGATCGGCAACGACGTTCTTCTGAGTGTCGTGCCCGAAGGAGCAAAGTAGATGTTCACCGGAATCGTCGAAGAGCTGGGCGAGATCGTGGCCAAGGACGAACTGCCCGACGCCGCTCGCTTCACAGTCCGGGGCCCGGTGGTGACCTCCGATGCCGGCCACGGGGATTCCATCGCAGTCAACGGCGTGTGTCTGACCGTCGTCGAAGTACTTCCCGACGGCGGATTCACCGCCGACGTCATGCAGGAGACGTTGAACCGATCGAGCCTCGGCGCTCTGGATGTCGGCAGCCGCGTCAACCTCGAACGGGCCGCGGCGCTCGGCAGCCGGCTCGGTGGACACCTCGTTCAAGGCCACGTCGACGGAACCGGAACCGTCGCCGGCCGCTCACCGTCCGAGAACTGGACCGTCGTACGGATCACCATGCCCACGTCGGTTGCGCGCTACGTCGTCGAGAAGGGATCCATCACGGTCGACGGTGTCTCGCTCACCGTGTCCGGGCTGGGAGTCGACGACGGCGTGCACTGGTTCGAGATCTCGCTGATCCCCACGACCCTCGACCTGACCACACTCGGCACGGCCGAGGTGGGTTCACCGGTCAACCTCGAAGTCGACGTCATCGCCAAGTACGTGGAGCGGCTGCAGGCGATCGACGCACAGTAAGTACTGTTGAAGTGCACGCAGGTAACGGTGCATCGGAGACATTTCCAGGGCGCTGAGCCAGGCCCGAGACCTATGGAGCGCACTTTCGTGACCAGGTTCGACAGTATCGAGCGCGCAGTTGCGGACATCGCTGCGGGCAAAGCAGTGGTGGTCGTCGACGACGAGGACCGCGAGAACGAAGGCGACCTCATCTTCGCCGCTGAGAAGGCCACCCCGGAACTGGTTGCCTTCATGGTCCGCTACACCTCGGGCTACCTCTGTGTCCCGTTGTCCGGTGAGGATTGCGACCGACTCGGCCTGCCGCCGATGTTCGCCACCAACCAGGACAAGCACGGAACGGCGTACACCGTCACCGTCGACGCGCGAGAAGGTATCGGAACCGGTATCTCCGCCTCCGACCGAGCAGCCACGATGCGCCTGCTCGCCGACCCCGACACCGGTGCGAACGACTTCACCCGCCCCGGCCATGTCGTCCCGTTGCGCGCCAAGGAAGGCGGCGTACTGCGCCGCCCCGGCCACACCGAAGCGGCCGTGGACCTTGCCCGCATGGCCGACCTCCGCCCCGCCGGAGTCATCTGCGAGATCGTCAGCCAGAAGGACGAGGGAGCGATGGCGCAGACCGACGAGCTGCGGGTGTTCGCTGACGAACACGACCTCGCACTGATCTCGATCGCCGATCTGATCGCGTGGCGTCGTAAGCACGAGAAGCACGTCGTCCGCGTCGCCGACGCGCGCATCCCCACCAGCCACGGCACCTTCCGTGCCGTCGGCTACCAGAGCATCTACGACGAGGTCGAACACGTCGCGCTGGTGCGCGGCGACATCTCCGGCCCCGACGCCGACGGCAGCGACGTGCTGGTCCGGGTGCACTCCGAATGCCTCACCGGCGACGTCTTCGGATCGCTGCGCTGCGACTGCGGCCCTCAGCTCGACGCCGCTCTCGAAATGGTGGCCGCCGAGGACAGGGGAATCGTGCTGTACATGCGAGGACACGAAGGACGCGGAATCGGCCTGCTGCACAAACTCCAGGCCTACCAACTCCAGGACGCAGGCTCGGACACCGTCGACGCCAACCTGCAACTCGGTCTGCCCGCGGACTCCCGCGACTACGGAATCGGTGCCCAGATCCTCGTCGACCTCGGGGTCTCGTCCATGCGCCTACTCACCAACAATCCGGCCAAACGAGTCGGGCTCGACGGCTACGGCCTGCACGTCACCGAGCGGGTGCCGATGCCGTTGCGCGCCAACGCCGAAAACCTCACCTACCTGCGCACCAAACGCGACCGCATGGGCCACGACCTGGTCGGCCTGGACGATTTCGAGCAAAATGACCCCGCAGGCTCCACTCCTGGTGACAACGGTCATTCCGCAGGCTCCACTCCTGCCCGCGAGAACGGGGTCAACCCATGAGCGGCGACGGCGAACCCACCCTCCAGCTCGTCGGCGCGAGTGATCTCAAATTGGCGGTCGTCGCCGGTCAGTGGCATCGGACGGTCTCCGAGGCGCTGCTCGCCGGTGCGCTCCGCAAAGCTGAGTCCGCCGGGGTACGCGACGTCACGATCATTCGCGTCGCCGGGGCCATCGAACTACCCGTCGTCGCCCAGGCCTTGGCTCGCACCCACGATGCCGTCGTCGCCCTCGGCGTGGTCATCCGCGGCGGCACACCGCATTTCGAGTACGTCTGCGATGCCGTCACAGCGGGCCTGACACGGGTGTCGCTCGACGAGGGCACTCCGGTCACCAACGGGGTGCTCACCACCAACGACGAGCAGCAGGCGCTCGATCGCGCCGGTCTGCCCGACTCGTTCGAGGACAAGGGCGGGCAGGCCACCGCGGCCGCCATCGACACGGCCTTGACCCTCAAGCATCTCCGGCAACCGTGGACGAACCAGGACTTTCAATGACGCGCGAGGAAGACACGTCCGAATGGGACATGGAAGTGAAGTCCCGTAAGTCGGCCCGGTTCGCGATCGCCGCCGCGGTGTTGCTCGTCGTCGCTCACTCGACCGTCGCGGTGCTTCTTCGGGTGTCGCCTACCGGGGTGTACTTCAGGACCGCCGATCAGCTGGCGATGGCTGGAATCGGACTGCTGCTGGCGGGCCTGGCCCTGCTGCTCACCCGCCCGCGCATTCGCGTCGGCCCGGCAGGTGTGGCGGTTCGAAACGTGTTCTCGGAGCGGATGATCGAGTGGGATCTCGTTCGCGGACTGTCGTTTCCCGATGGGGCGATGTGGGCCAGGGTCGACATCCCCGACGACGAGTTCATCAATGTGATGGCCATCCAGTCCAACGATCGTGAGCACGCTGTCGCGGCCGTTCGAAAGTTCCGTGCGCTCGAGCGCGAGTACGCGCCCGCTCGCGTCGATCAGGACTGACTCTCTGCCGCACGCTGTCGTGCACCGCTGCTGAGCTGGAGATGCGGAGAACGTCGGACCCGACCGCTAACGTGGAAGGCGTGTCCGACCCCGCTACCTATCGTCCGGCCACCGGAACCATCCCGGTGGAACCGGGCGTGTACAAATTCCGCGATCCACACGGTCGCGTCGTCTACGTAGGCAAAGCCAAGAGCCTGCGCAGCCGCCTCAATTCCTACTTCGCCGACGTGGCCTCGCTGCATCCGAGGACCCGGCAGATGGTCACCACCGCGGCGTCCGTGGAGTGGACGGTGGTCACCACCGAAGTCGAGGCACTGCAACTCGAGTACAACTGGATCAAGGAATTCGATCCACGGTTCAACGTCCGCTATCGCGACGACAAGAGCTATCCGATGCTCGCGGTGACGATGAACGAGGAGTTCCCGCGGCTGTTCGTCTACCGCGGACCCCGCCGTAAGGGTGTGCGCTACTTCGGTCCCTACGCTCATGCCTGGGCCATCCGCGAGACCCTGGACCTGTTACTGCGGGTGTTCCCGGCCCGAACGTGCTCGACCGGAGTGTTCAAGCGGCACAACCAGATCGGTAGACCCTGCCTGCTCGGGTACATCGACAAGTGCTCGGCGCCGTGTGTGGGCCGCGTCAGTGCCGAGGAACACCGCAATACCGTCGAGGACTTCTGCGACTTCCTTGCCGGCAAGACCGACAAACTCGTGCGGCAACTCGAGAAGAAGATGCAGGCGGCCTCGGAGGATCTCGACTTCGAGACCGCAGCACGCTTACGTGACGACGTGGGCGCGCTGCGTCGGGCGTTGGAGAAGCAGGCCGTGGTGCTCGGTGACGGTACGGACGCAGATCTGGTCGCGTTCGCCACCGATGCCCTCGAGGCCGCCGTTCAGGTCTTCCACGTCCGCGGTGGCCGCGTAAGGGGACAACGCGGGTGGGTGGTCGAGAAAGCCGGCGAGGTGATCGAGCGGCAGGACGAGGCAGACCTCCCCGCCCTCGTCGAGCAGTTCCTCACCCAGTTCTACGGCGAACAGGCTGCGTTGTCCGCGCAGACCCCGGGCGGCGACGACGGCGGGTCCAACGCGGTTCCGCGTGAGGTACTGGTGCCGGTGTTACCGGACAACGCCGACGAAGTGCAGGTGTGGCTCAGCGAGTTGCGTGGATCCAATGTCACGTTGCGGGTTCCGCAGCGCGGCGACAAGAAGGCATTGGCCGAGACCGTCGAACGCAACGCCAAAGAGGCTCTGCAGCAGCACAAGCTGAAGCGTGCAGGTGATTTCACGTCGAGATCTGCTGCGCTGCAAGGTATTCAGGAGGCGCTCGATCTCGATTCGGCACCGCTGAGAATCGAATGCATCGATATCTCGCACGTACAGGGCACCGATGTGGTCGCGTCACTGGTCGTGTTCGAGGACGGATTGCCTCGCAAGAGCGACTACCGCCACTACGCGATCAAGGAAGCGGCAGGCGACGGGCACTCCGACGACGTCGCCAGCATCGCCGAAGTGACCCGGCGTCGTTTCCTCCGTCATTCCGCAGACGGAGCCAACGCTGTCGGGAGCGGTGGCGATCTGGCTCCCGAAGCCGCGCTCGATCCCCAAACCGGGAGGCCACGCAGGTTCGCTTATCCGCCCAACCTGTTCGTCGTCGACGGCGGTGCACCGCAGGTCGCAGCTGCCGCAGCAGTGCTGGACGAACTCGGTGTCACCGACGTCGCCGTCGTCGGGCTCGCCAAACGACTGGAAGAAGTGTGGGTACCGGGGGAGGAGGATCCGGTTATCCTGCCGCGTACGAGCGAATCTCTGTACCTCCTGCAGCGAGTGCGCGACGAGGCGCACCGATTTGCAATCACCTTCCATCGGAGCAAGCGATCGCGCCGTATGACTGCGTCGGCCCTCGACTCGGTGCGCGGGCTCGGCGAGTCGAGGAGAACCGCCCTGGTGGCGCACTTCGGATCGGTGGCCAATCTCAAGAAGGCAACGGTCGAAGAAATCGTCGAGGTCCCCGGAATCGGCACCACCACCGCCAAGTCGGTGCTGGCCGCATTGGGTTCCGACCCGAGCGGGGCCGATGTAGGCGATGATGGCAGCGCAACGGCAACGACACCGGGCGAGAACACGGCCGACCATGCGATCGAACCGCGTGTGGAATCGGCGGGACAGGCTTCGTAGTGAGCGAACAACAGACACAGGCACACCCTCCGTCCGAGCCGCACCCCGGAAACCCCGACGAGCGGGCCGACTCGCCGCACGACGGCATCGAAGTGGCATTGGTCACGGGCGTGTCCGGCGCCGGGTTGCGCACGGCCGCCAAGATTCTCGAAGATCTGGGTTGGTACGTGGCCGACAACCTGCCGCCCGAGCTCATTTCCAAGATGGTCGATCTCGGGCTCGAATCGCAGCCCCGTATCGAGCGCCTCGCACTGGTGATGGACGTGCGCAGCCGCCTGTTCACCGGCGACCTGGGCTGGGTTGTCAAAGAACTCGACTCCAAGGGTGTGCGCAATCGCGTGCTGTTCCTGGATGCGTCCGACGCCGTGCTGGTCCAGCGATTCGAATCGAATCGGCGCAGTCACCCGTTGCAGAACGACGGCCAGGACGGAACCTTGACCGAAGGGATCACCGCCGAGCGTCTACGGCTCGCGCAGGTCAAGGCGGCTGCTGACCTCACCGTCGACACGACCTCGTTGTCGGTGCACCAGCTTCGGCGCAAGATCGAAACGGTCTTCGGGGACGCCGACACTGTCGGCGTCGGCGTGACGGTCCAATCCTTCGGCTTCAAGTACGGGCTTCCGATGGATGCCGACCTGGTCTGCGACGTGCGTTTTCTGCCCAATCCGCACTGGGTGCCCGAACTGCGCGAACACACCGGCCAGGACGCGGACGTACGCGACTACGTCCTGGAACAGAACGGGGCACACGACTACCTGCAGACGTACACGCACCTGTTGAATCTGACCATCGAGGGATACGTGCGGGAAGGCAAGCGATACATGACGGTGGCCGTGGGCTGCACCGGAGGAAAACACCGAAGCGTCGCGATGACGGAGGCCCTGGCCGGCATTCTCGCCGAGCAGGGGGACGTATCGGTCCGCGTATTGCACCGTGATCTGGGCCGCGAATGAGCGATACTGCGCACCGTCCGGACTCGGGTTCGAATCCCAAGATCGTCGCGCTGGGCGGCGGCCACGGCTTGTACGCGACGCTGTCGGCAGCGCGACTGCTCAGCAGCGATGTCACTGCAGTGGTGACGGTCGCCGACGACGGCGGGTCCTCGGGTCGTCTGCGTGCAGAACTCGGCGTCATCCCACCCGGAGATCTGCGGATGGCACTGGCTGCCCTGGCCCGCTCGGACGCCAGGACCCAGCTGTGGACCGACGTCATTCAGCACCGATTCGGGGGCACCGGTGCCTTGGCCGGCCACTCGGTGGGGAATCTGGTTCTCGCCGGGCTCACCGAAGTACTCGGCGACCCGATAGCTGCCCTCGACGAGATGGTGCACATGCTCGGTATCGACGGACGAGTGCTGCCGATGTCACCGATCGCGCTCGATATCGAAGCCGATGTGTCCGGCCTCGAGGACGACCCACGCGTGAGTCGCGTCATTCGCGGTCAGGTAGCCGTCGCCACGACGCCCGGCAAGGTCCGGCGCGTGCGGCTGTTGCCACCGGACCCGCCGGCCACGGCGGAGGCGCTGGCCGCCATCGCCGCAGCGGATCTGATCGTGCTCGGTCCCGGATCGTGGTTCTCGAGTGTCATTCCCCACGTGCTGGTGCCGGATCAGCTCGCTGCGCTGGCGCGCACGAGCGCGCCCAAGGTGCTCGTCCTCAACCTGGCACCGGAGCTGGGGGAGACCACCGGATTCTCTGCCGAGCGCCATGTCCACGTACTCTCCCAACACGCACCTGATTTGGGAATCGACCACGTGTTGGTCGATTCCGCCTCGGTCCCGGAGGGCAGCAACCGCGAGCACGTAGCGCGCGCCGCTGCCCGGCTCGGCGCTGGGGTCGTCTACGTCGACGTTGCCGAAACCGGCACTCACGCACATCATTACGGAAAGCTGGCTGCTGCTCTCGGAGCCATCGTGTCGTCCACCGACGGCTCGGCAACGACAGCGGCGCGCAGAGAGGGGATCACTTCGTGGCCATGACAGCGGAGGTCAAGGACGAGCTGAGCAGGCTCACCGTCAGTCAGGTCAGCTGCCGCAAGGCCGAGGTGTCCGCCCTGCTGCGCTTCGCCGGCGGGCTGCACATCGTCGCGGGTCGAGTGGTGGTGGAGGCCGAGGTGGATCTCGGGTCCATCGCACGGCGGCTGCGACGCGAGATCTTCGAGCTGTACGGCTACTCCTCCGACGTCCACATGCTCAGCGCCGGCGGCCTGCGCAAGACGTCGCGGTACGTGGTGCGCGTGGCCAAGGACGGAGAGGCTCTGGCTCGCCAGACCGGGCTGCTGGACCTCCGCGGCCGCCCCGTGCGGGGCCTGCCCGCTCAGGTCGTGGGCGGCACGGTCGGCGACTCCGAGGCCGCGTGGCGCGGCGCGTTTCTCGCCCATGGCTCGCTCACCGAACCGGGACGATCGTCTGCACTCGAGATCAGCTGCCCAGGACCGGAGGCGGCGCTCGCCCTCGTCGGTGCCGCTCGGCGCCTCGGAGTGGCAGCCAAGGCACGTGAGGTGCGCGGCACCGACCGAGTCGTCGTACGAGACGGCGAAGCCATCGGAGCGTTGCTCACGCGCATGGGCGCACAGGACACCCGGTTGGTGTGGGAGGAACGCCGGATGCGCCGCGAGGTTCGGGCCACTGCCAACCGTCTGGCGAACTTCGACGACGCCAACCTGCGCCGGTCCGCTCGGGCCGCAGTTGCTGCCGCCGCACGCGTCGAGCGGGCCCTGCACATTCTCGGCGAGGACGTACCCGATCATCTTGCTGCAGCGGGTTCCCTCAGGGTCCAGCACCGTCAGGCGTCACTGGAGGAACTCGGCCAGCTTGCCGACCCGCCGATGACCAAGGATGCGGTGGCCGGTCGGATCCGGCGCCTGCTGTCCATGGCAGATCGGAAAGCGAAGGAGACCGGCATACCCGACACCGAGTCGGCGGTCACCGCGGAGCTGCTCGACGAGGCGTAGAGCGCCTCGATCGAGTGATGCGCGCGCTCCGCCGGAGCGCACACTAGGGTAGGAACAGCGTGTGGCACCCCGCATGCAGGCACGACCAGACACTTGTTTTCACAACTTTTAGGAGCGAACAGTGACGATCCGGGTAGGCGTCAACGGCTTCGGCCGCATCGGGCGTAACTTCTTCAGGGCAGTCGACGCGCAGAAGGCGCTCGGTACCACCGACATCGAAATCGTTGCTGTCAACGACCTGACCGACAACGCATCGCTCGCACACCTGCTCAAGTACGACTCGATCCTGGGCCGCTTGCCGCACGACGTCTCGCTCGAGGGCGAAGACACCATCGTCGTCGGCGGCCAGAAGATCAAGGCTCTGTCGCTGCGTGAGGGACCGTCCGCACTTCCGTGGGGTGACCTGGGCGTCGACGTCGTCGTCGAGTCCACCGGCATCTTCACCGACGCTGCGAAGGCTCAGGGTCACATCGACGCCGGTGCCAAGAAGGTCATCATCTCCGCGCCCGCCAAGGGCGAGGACATCACCATCGTCATGGGCGTCAACGACGACAAGTACGACGGCAGCCAGAACATCATCTCCAACGCGTCGTGCACCACCAACTGCCTCGGCCCCATCGCCAAGGTTCTCGACGACGAGTTCGGCATCGTCTCGGGCCTCATGACGACCATTCACGCGTACACGCAGGACCAGAACCTGCAGGACGGCCCGCACAGCGACCTCCGTCGTGCACGTGCAGCAGCGCTGAACGTCGTCCCCACCGGTACCGGTGCGGCCAAGGCCATCGGCCTGGTTCTTCCGCAGCTGCTCGGCAAGCTCGACGGCTACGCGCTCCGGGTTCCGATCCCCACCGGCTCGGTCACCGATCTGACCGCTCTGCTGAAGAAGAAGGCCAGCGCGGACGACATCAATGCCGCGATGAAGGCAGCTGCAGAAGGCCCGCTGAAGGGCATTCTGAAGTACAACACCGATCCGATCGTGTCCTCGGACATCGTCACCGACCCGCACTCGTCGATCTTCGACGCGCCGCTGACGAAGGTCATCGACGACCAGGTCAAGATCGTCTCCTGGTACGACAACGAGTGGGGCTACTCCAACCGCCTCGCCGACCTCATCGGTCTCGTCGGCAAGTCCTTCTGACACCGATGGCTGTCAAGACACTGCAGGATCTGCTCGATGCCGGTGTCGAAGGCCGTGGCGTCCTCGTGCGATCGGACTTCAATGTCCCGCTCGAGGACGGCACGATCACCGATCCGGGCCGCATCCAGGCGTCGATCCCCACGCTGCGGGCGTTGGTCGAGGCCGGTGCCAAGGTCATCGTCACCGCTCACCTCGGTCGCCCCGACGGCAAGCCCGACGCGAAGTACAGTCTGGCTCCGGTCGCTGCCAAGCTCGGCGAGCTGCTCGGCCGGCACGTCCAGCTCGCAGGAGACGTGGTGGGTCAGGACGCCGAGGCACGCGCCGAGGGCCTGACCGACGGTGACGTACTGCTGCTCGAGAACATCCGCTTCGATCCGCGTGAGACCAGCAAGGACGAGTCCGAGCGTGCCGCTCTGGCTCGCGAGCTCGTTGCTCTGGCCGGCGACGATGCGGCATTCGTCTCCGACGGATTCGGCGTCGTGCACCGCAAGCAGGCGTCGGTCTACGACGTGGCGCAGCTGCTTCCGCACTACGCGGGCACGCTCGTCGCGGCCGAGGTCGAGGTGTTGGCCAAGCTGACCGAGGATGCGGCTCGTCCGTACGCGGTGGTGCTCGGCGGCTCCAAGGTCTCGGACAAGCTCGGCGTCATCGAGGCGTTGGCTCCCAAGGTCGACACCCTCGTCATCGGCGGCGGCATGGCGTTCACTTTTCTTGCCGCACAGGGTTATTCGGTCGGCAACTCGCTGTTGCAGGAGGATCAGATCGGGGTCTGCAAGGACCTGCTCGAGCGCTTCGGCGATGTGATCCACCTTCCGGTCGACATCGTCGTCGGAGACAAGTTCGCGGCCGACGCCGAGTCGAAGACTGTGAAAGCCTCCGAAATTCCGGACGGCTGGATGGGTCTGGACATCGGACCGGACTCGGTCAGTCGTTTCGCCGTCGTGCTGTCCAATGCGAAGACGATCTTCTGGAACGGTCCTGCAGGTGTCTTCGAGTTCGACAAGTTCTCGGCCGGTACCAAGGGCATCGCGGAAGCGATCGTCGGAGCCACCGAGAAGGGCGCGTTCAGCGTGGTCGGTGGTGGTGATTCCGCGGCTGCGGTACGTACCCTCGGACTGCCCGACGACGGCTTCTCGCACATCTCCACCGGTGGTGGTGCATCCCTCGAATACCTCGAAGGCAAGCAACTGCCCGGTCTATCCGTCCTGGAGGCGTAACGCATGGCACGTAAGCCGCTCATTGCGGGCAACTGGAAGATGAACCTCAACCACCTCGAGGCCATCTCTCTGGTGCAGAAGATCGCCTTCTCGTTGCCCGAGAAGTACTTCGACAAGGTGGACGTCACGGTCATTCCGCCGTTCACCGACATCCGCAGCGTCCAGACGCTGATCGAAGGCGACAAGCTCCTGCTCACCTATGGTGCTCAGGACGTCTCCGCCGAGGACAGCGGTGCGTTCACGGGCGAGATCAGCGGATCGATGCTGGCCAAGCTGGGATGCACCTTCGTCGTGGTCGGCCACTCCGAGCGACGCACGTTGCACAGCGAGGACGACGCCGTCGTTCTCGCGAAGACGAAGGCTGCTCTGAAGAACGGGCTGACTCCGATCGTGTGCATCGGCGAGGGTCTGAACATTCGTGAGGCCGGTGAGCACGTGGCGTACAACGTGGCTCAGCTCCGCGGTTCGCTCGACGGCCTCACGGCCGATGACATAGCCAAGGTCGTCATCGCCTACGAGCCGGTGTGGGCCATCGGCACTGGACGCGTGGCCTCGGCATCGGACGCTCAGGAAGTGTGCGGTGCCATTCGGGAGGAACTGAAGGAACTGGCGTCGGCCGAGGTCGCTGCCGGCGTCCGCGTGCTGTACGGCGGTTCGGTCAACGCCAAGAACGTCGGCGAGATCGTCGGCCAGCCCGATGTCGACGGTGCACTGGTCGGTGGAGCGTCGCTCAAGGCCGACGAGTTCGCGACGCTGTCGGCAATCGCTGCAGGCGGACCGTTGCCCTGATCGGCCATCGTCACTGCTGCACGGAACTGACTTCGGACATCCCGCTTCGGCGGGGTGTCCGAAGTCGTTCTCGGGGCCAGGTAGGCTGCTGAGGGCATCGAATCGAGTTTGAGGTGGACATGGATCTGTTTCTGGATATCCTGCTGGTCATCACCAGCCTGGCGCTGATCTTGCTGATCCTGCTGCATCGCGGCAAGGGTGGAGGTCTGTCCAGCTTGTTCGGTGGCGGCGTGCAGTCCAGTCTGTCCGGCTCCACGGTCGTCGAGAAGAACCTCGATCGCCTGACGGTCTTCACCGGCCTCATCTGGTTTATCGCGATCCTCGGCATCGGTCTCGAGATCAAGTTCACCTGATCCGATTCGGCTCCGAGTGCGAGTTGACGGCCGAGCGACGATACTGGGGGGATGAGCGAATCCTCTTACGAGTCAGTCGGTTCCCCGGCATTCGTCACACCGACAGCTCGTGGTCGAGAGTTGACCGAGCCGCTACGGGAGGACATCCGCTACCTCGGCGGCATTCTCGGTGAGATCATTCGCGAACACGAGGGCGACGAAGTCTTCGAGCTCATCGAGTCCGCACGAGTGGAGTCCTTCGCGGTGCGTCGCTCCGAAATCGAACGCGACGACTCTGTCGGCCGGTACAACGATGTCGAAGTGGCTCGAGCTGTTCCGCTGATCCGCGCGTTCAGTCACTTCTCGTTGTTGGCGAACCTTGCCGAGGACCTCCACCGCGAGCGTCGCCGAGCCATTCACCTGGACAACGGAGACCCGCCGCAGGACAGCAGCCTGGACGCAACGTGGTCGAAGATCGACGCCGCCGCTCCGTCGCGCGAGCAGGTCGCCGCCGCGTTGACCGACGCGTTGGTGGCACCGGTCATCACCGCGCACCCCACCGAAACGCGTCGCCGAACGGTGTTCGACGTCCAATCGAAGATCACCGCACTGATGCGTCGGCGCGAGGTCGCGTCGGCTGCCCCGGAGGGCAAAGCCGCCGGAGCCGCAAAGGAATTGGCCGCGATCGACGTGCAGATTCGCCGGCAGGTGCTGACGCTGTGGGAGACGGCCCTGATTCGGCTGTCGCGGTTGCGCATTCAAGACGAGATCGAAGTGGGTCTGCGCTACTTCGAGTCCTCGCTGTTCGATGTCATGCCCGCCCTCAATGCCGATGTCCGCGCGGCGCTGCGAGCGCGATGGCCGGAGGACGACCTGCTGCCTCGGCCGATACTTCGGCCGGGGTCCTGGATCGGCGGAGACCGCGACGGCAATCCGAACGTCACCGGCGAGGTGGTGCACACGGCCACCCATCAGGCCGGTTACGTGGCGTTCGAGCACTACCTCGACGAACTCGTCGCGCTGGAGAATGAGTTGTCGATGTCCGCGCGACTCGTCGCGGTCACCGAGGAACTCGAGGCTCTGGCCGAGGCGTCCGCGGAACCGGACGATCGCCGGGCCGACGAACCGTACCGCGTTGCCGTAGTCGGTATCCGGGCCCGTCTCACGGCCACGGCACGGGCGGTGCTCGATGCGGTTCCGGTGTCCGGAATCGATCTCGGTGCCAACCAGTATGCGAGCCCGCAGGAAGTACTCGACGATCTCGACACTCTCGACCGGGCGCTCCGGGCCGACGGAGACGGACTGATCGCCGACGATCGCCTGCTCCGGCTCCGGCAGTCGGTCGAGACGTTCGGATTTCATCTGCAGGCATTGGACATGCGGCAGAACTCCGAGACCCACGAGGAAGTGGTCGCGGAGCTGTTGGCCTGGGCCGGGGTTCATCAGGACTATATGTCTCTCGACGAGGACGAGCGTGTCTCGGTGCTCTCGCACGAACTCGCCACTCGGCGTCCCCTCATCGGGCCCACTGCGCAACTCAGCGACCTCGCTGCGAAAGAACTGGGCATCGTCAAGGCGGCCAAGGAAGCCATCGACCACCTGGGCCCGGACACCGTTCAGAACTACATCATCAGCATGTGTCAGTCGGTCAGTGACATGCTCGAGGCGGCCCTGCTGCTCAAAGAAGCAGGGATCTTCGATCCCGGCGTCGATGGTTCGGCACCGACCTCGACGGTGGGTGTCGTGCCGCTCTTCGAGACGATCGAGGACCTGCAGCAGGGTGCCGCGACGCTGCTCGCCACTCTCGACGTTCCGATCTACCGCGCTCTGGTGGCCGGTCGCGGCATGAACCAGGAGGTCATGCTCGGGTATTCGGACTCGAACAAGGACGGTGGCTATCTCGCGGCCAACTGGGCGCTGTACCGTGCCGAACTCGACCTGCTCGAAGCGTCCCGAAAGACAGGAATTCGGTTGCGGCTCTTCCACGGTCGCGGTGGCACCGTCGGGCGCGGCGGCGGCCCCAGTTACGACGCGATTCTGGCGCAACCGCCCGGTGTGGTGCAGGGATCGCTCCGTCTCACCGAGCAGGGTGAGATCATTGCAGCGAAGTACGCCGAACCGTCGATGGCGCGGCGCAACCTGGAATCGTTGGTCGCGGGCACACTCGAATCGACGCTGCTCGACCTCGAAGGATTGGGTGACGGCGCCGAGGCCGCCTACGACGTTCTGGACGATCTCGCGGCCAAGGCTCGGGCAGCGTATGGCCGGCTGGTGCACGAGGAGCCCGGGTTCGTCGAGTACTTCCGCACGTCCACGCCTGTTGCCGAGGTCGGCGAGCTGAACATCGGGTCGCGTCCGGCGTCGCGTAAGCCGACGAATTCCGTGTACGACCTGCGTGCCATCCCGTGGGTGATGTCGTGGAGTCAGTGCCGCGTGATGCTGCCCGGTTGGTACGGAACCGGATCGGCCTTCGAGGAGTGGGTCGGTGACGACGACGCCAGGCTGGAGGTACTCGCGGAACTGTATCGGAAGTGGCCGTTCTTCCGCACTGTGCTGTCCAACCTGGCGCAGGTCATGGCCAAGTCCGATCTGGGCATCGCCGCTCGGTATGCGGAACTCGTTCCCGACGCCGACCTCCGCGCACGCATCTTCGGCATGATCGAGGCCGAACACGCCACCACCGTTCGGATGTATCTGAAGATCACCGGTCACAGTCGATTGCTGGAGGACAACCCGGCGCTGGAGCGATCGGTACACAACCGGTTCCCGTACCTGGAACCTCTCAACCAGATGCAGGTCGAGATGTTGCGTCGATACCGCAACGGTGACGACGACGAACGGGTCAAGCGCGGAATCCTGCTGACGATGAACGGACTGGCCACGGCGCTACGCAACAGCGGCTAGAGCCGCACGTCTCGCTGAGCCGCCACGGAACCGGTGGCCGACGGTCTGCGTCCAACCGGGTATGAGGACGTGCAGAAACACTCTCGACGCGTGGCGGGACGGGACGGCGTATCGGGTGATCGCTCGATCGCGGTATGCGGACTTCCGAGACACGCTCGGTGACGTCGGCGAGTCCATGGGTGGTTCTACTGGGACTGGTTCGAATGGGACTGGTTCGAACGACTGCGGCGTCGATTCAGGGGAGTGAACTCCTGAATCGACGCCGCAGTACGTGTGCTGTCAGCTGTGGATCGAGGATGTCATCGGTCCAGCTGTGAGGCCGCGGCCTCGTCGACGAACCAGACCGTCGATTCCGCGCCGACGGCTCCGGCCGACGGCCAGTCGTCCGACGCTGCTCCGCCGACGGCGGCAGCTACCGCCTCGGCCTTGCCGTCGCCGGACACCAGCAGCCACACGTGCTTGGCCCTCCGGACGGCGGGCAGGGTGAGAGTGATGCGCACCGGCGGCGGCTTGGGGGAGTCCTCGACGGCCACGACGAAACGATGCTGCTCGCGGACCGCGTCGGTGCGCGGGAAGAGCGAGTTGATGTGGCCCTCGCCGCCCATACCCAACAGGTGGATGTCGAAATCGGGGCATTCACCGTCGGCGGCTCGTGAGTGCAGCGTCTGCGCATAGGCCGCTGCAGCCGTTTCCGGGTCCGAGCCGTACGCGCCGTCCGACGTCGCCATCGTGAACAGTCGATCCGGGTGCACGTCGACGTGCTTCAGCAGCGCGTCCGATGCCTGGACTTCGTTGCGCTCGGGATCTCCCGCGGGGAGAAAACGCTCGTCACCGAAATAGATGTCCACCCGTGACCAGTCGATGGTCCCGGAATCCGCGCGCAATGCCTCGAGGAGGGCGATGCCTGTCCCGCCTCCGGTCAACACCACCGACGCGACACCGCGCTCGGCTTGGGCCGCGACGACGACGTCGACGAAGCGAGTGCGGGCGGCATCGACCAGCCCCTGTGCGTCGAGGTATCGGAGGACCGACTGATTACTCATAGCTCACTTTCGACAGACCATGGAGGGCGAGTTCGTAGATTTCGTCCGTGTCGAGCCGCCGCAGTTCCTCGGCCAGGCACTCGCGGGTGTTGCGGCGCGCCAGAGCCACCTGGGCGTCGGGCTGACCGGTACGCCGCAGGGTGGCGGTCTTTCCGGTCTGCGGACGGGTCAGCGAGATGCTGCTGTTCTCCCTGTTCAGCTCCACCTTGAGCTCGCCTGCTCGGCGGTAGACCGGCACGTCGAGCTTCGCTGCCAGCCAGCCGGCCAGAATGTCGAGTGCGGGCTCCTCCGCCAGTCCCGACACGGTGGCCGAGGTGACTGGCTCGAACGGTGCCTGGTCGAGGGCAGTTGCCAGGAGACCGCGCCAGTAGGTGATTCGGCTCCAGGAAAGATCCGTATCGCCCTCGGTGTAGCTACTCAGCCGTCCCTTGATCGCTGCCTTGGTATCCGACGAGTTGGTAGCATCGGTGATCCGCCTGATCGCCAACCGGCCCAGTGGATCCTTCGCCGGTACCGTCGGTGCCTCGTCCGGCCACCAGGCCACGATCGGCGTATCCGGCAGCAGGAAGGGAATGACGACGCTGTGTTCGTGATCGGCGAGCTCACCGTTCAGCCGCAGTACGACGACCTCGGACGCGCCGGCGTCTCCACCGACGCGGATCTGGGCGTCGAGACTCGACTCGGCGGACCGATCACCGTGTATCAGGACGATGACGCGACACGGATGTTCCCGGCTCGCCTCGTTCGCGGCATCGATCGCTCGCTCGGCCTTTCTCGCATCACGGCTCGCGACGATCAAGGTCAGCACGCGGCCGATGGTGACCGCGCCACCTGCCTCACGAACCTCGACGAGCTTCTTGCCGACCTCGGCCGTCGTGGTGGCGGGAATGTCGACAATCACGGCCTTCTCCATTCGCGTCCGGTGCGGTGCATCATCTCGTCACCCGAGGACGGACCCCAGGTGCCGGCCTCGTACGGTTCGGCGGTGCCACCCGAGGCCCAGTACTCGAGAATCGGGTCGAGGATTTTCCACGACAATTCCACTTCCGCGTTGACCGGGAACAGCGAGGGCTCGCCCAGGAGAACGTCGAGTATCAGTCGCTCGTATGCCTCCGGGGAGGACTCCGTGAACGCCTGCCCGTAGCTGAAGTCCATGCTGACGTCGCGCACCTGCATGCTGGACCCGGGGACCTTGGAACCGAAGCGCATCGTGACACCCTCGTCCGGCTGGACTCGAATGACCAGCGCATTCTGGCCGAGTTCCTCGGTCATCGTGGCGTCGAACGGGAGATGTGGGGCGCGCTTGAACACCATCGCGATCTCGGTGACTCTGCGGCCCAACGCTTTTCCGGTACGCAGATAGAACGGAACTCCACCCCAGCGCCGAGTGTCGACCTCGAGGGTGATGGCGGCGTAGGTTTCGGTGTTCGACTCGGAGTCGAATCCCTCTTCCTCCTTGAGCCCCTTCACCTTTTGACTGCCCTGCCACCCGGCTGAGTACTGCCCGCGGGCGGACGTGCGATCGAGCGGCTCCGCGAGCTTGGTCGCCGAGAGCACCTTGATCTTTTCGGACTGCAGCTCGGTGGGATTGAAGCTCACGGGCTCCTCCATCGCAGTGATGGCGAGCAGCTGCAGAAGGTGGTTCTGAATGACGTCGCGGGCTGCCCCGATTCCATCGTAATAGCCTGCGCGACCGCCCAATCCGATGTCCTCGGCCATCGTGATCTGCACGTGGTCCACGTAGTGCGCGTTCCAGATCGGATCGAACAACTGATTGGCGAAGCGCAGCGCAAGGATGTTCTGCACTGTCTCTTTGCCGAGATAGTGGTCGATCCGAAAGACGGTGTCCTCCGGAAACACTCGGTTCACAATCGCGTTGAGTTCCTTGGCGCTCTGCAGATCGTGACCGAACGGTTTCTCGATGACGACACGTCGCCAGTTGCCGTCCTTGGCCTGAGCCAGGCCGGATCGCGAAAGCTGTTGCAGTACAACAGGGAACGCGCCGGGTGGGATCGAGAGGTAGAACGCATGGTTTCCGCCGGTACCGCGAGTGGCGTCGAGTTCGGTGAGGGTCCGCGACAACTCGTCGAATGCGGCGTCGTCGTCGAACGAACCCTGGACGAACCGGAAGCCCTCGGCAAGAGTGCTCCACACCTCTTCGCTGAACGGAGTCCGGGCATGATCGCGCACCGAGTCGTGCACGATCTTCTCGAAATCCTGGTTCTGCCACTCACGGCGGGCGAAGCCGACCAAGGCGAAACCGGGGGGTAGGAGCCCCCGGTTCGCCAGGTCGTACACCGCAGGCATGAGCTTCTTACGCGCGAGGTCGCCGGTCACTCCGAAGATGACCATGCTGCACGGCCCGGCGATGCGGGGGAGCCGCTTGTCTCGCGCGTCGCGAAGTGGATTGCGCCAATCCGCGGAATTCAGGTTTTCTGTGTCTGCGGTGGGCACAGGTCAGCTCTTCTGACCTGCTTGGCGGAGCTGCTCCTCGGTAGCTTCGAGCAACTCGTTCCAGGCACCCTCGAACTTCTGGACGCCCTCGTTCTCCAACGTCAGGAAGACGTCGGTGAGGTCGATGCCCAGGGCGGAGATGCGGTCGAAGATCTCCTGCGACTCCGGTCCCTTACCCGAGACGGTGTCGCCGACGATCTTGCCGTGGTCTGCGACTGCGTCCATTGTCTTCTCCGGCATCGTGTTCACGGTGTTCGGAGAGACGAGCTCGGTGACGTACATGGTGTCGGGGTAGGCGTCGGACTTCACGCCAGTCGAGGCCCACAGCGGGCGCTGCGGACGCGCGCCGTTGCCTGCGAGTTCGCGGAAACGGGGAGCCACCTCGAAGACCTGCTGGTACGCCACGTACGCAAGGCGTGCATTGGCCAGGGCGGCCTTGCCCTTGAGAGCCTCGGCATCGGGGGTGCCGATGGCGTCCAGCCGCGAGTCGATCTCGCTGTCCACGCGGGACACGAAGAACGACGCCACGGAATGGATCTTGTCGAGGTCGTGACCGGCGGCGCGGGCGGCCTCGAGACCCTCGAGGTACGCATTCATGACCAGCTCGTAGCGCTCGACGGAGAAGATCAGGGTCACGTTGACGCTGATTCCCTCACCGATCACCTTGGCGATGGCGGGGATGCCTTCTTCGGTTGCCGGAATCTTGATGAGGAGATTCGGACGGTCGACGATCTTCCACAGCTCGACGGCCTGCTCGTACGTCTTGTCAGCGTCGTGCGCCATGCGGGGATCGACCTCGATCGACACGCGGCCGTCGACTCCCGCGCTGGCCTCGTACTGCGGTACGAGGATGTCGCACGCCTCACGGACGTCGTCCGTGGTGACCGTGCGAATCGTGGTTTCGACATCGGCACCTTCGCCCGCAAGCTTGGTGACCTGCTCGTCGTAGGCGTCGCCCTTGCTCAACGCAGCCTGGAAGATCGACGGGTTCGTCGTCACACCGACGACGCTCTTGGTGTCGATCAGATCTTTGAGGTTGCCCGACCGAATGCGGTCGCGGGACAGGTCGTCCAGCCAGACCGAAATTCCGGCGGCGGACAGCTCGGCAAGGTTCTTGTTCTGGGTCATGAGTTATCCCTTCACGTTGGTGATGGAGCGCTGAGCGGCCGCGACGACGGCGTCGGCCGTGAAGCCGAACTCGCGGAAAAGTGTTGCCGCATCGGCAGATTCGCCGTAGTGCTCGAGCGAGATGATCTCGCCGAACCCGCCGACGATCTTCCACCACGGCATCGCGATGCCGGCTTCGATGGATACCCGCGCCTTGACGGTGGGCGGAATGACCTGGTCGCGGTAGTTCTGGTCCTGGCTCTCGAACCACTCGACACACGGCATCGACACCACCCGGGCAGCGATGCCCTGGGCCTCGAGCTGCTTCTGCGCTTCGACTGCGTACTGCAGCTCGGAGCCGGTGCCGATCAACACGACGTCCGGTGTCGCCTTGGAGGACTCGACGAGGATGTAGCCACCCTTCGAGACACCCTCGAAGCTGGTGCCGTCGAGAATCGGGATGCCCTGACGCGTCAGTGCAAGACCGACGGGACCGCTGCTGCTGGACTTCGCCAGCACGGCCTGCCACGCGAATGCGGTCTCGTTGGCGTCACCCGGACGCACCACCGACAGGTTGGGGATGGCCCGCAGCGCTGCGAGATGCTCGACCGGCTGGTGCGTCGGGCCGTCCTCGCCCAGACCGATGGAATCGTGGGTCCACACGTAGATGGGATCGATGTCCATCAGGGAAGCGAGCCGAACGGCCGGCCGCATGTAGTCGCTGAACTGCATGAACGTGCCACCGTAGGCGCGGGTCGGACCGTGCATGACAATGCCCGACAGGATCGCACCCATCGCGTGCTCACGAATGCCGAAGTGCAGCGTGCGGCCGTACGGCTCGGCGTCCCAGTCGTCGGTGGAGATCGACGTGGGGCCGAAGGACTTGGCACCCTTGATGGTGGTGTTGTTGCTGCCTGCGAGGTCGGCCGAGCCGCCCCAGAGTTCCGGCAGAACCGGACCGACTGCGTTGAGGACCTCGCCCGACGCCGCACGCGTGGCGACGGCCTTGCCGCCGGCCTCCCACGTGGGAAGTACGTCGGTCCAGTTCTCGGGCAACGTGCCCTGGGTGAGGCGGTCCAGCAGCTTCTTGCGCTCGGGCTCGCGTGCGGCCCAGGCGTCGAACTGGGTGGTCCACTCGGCGTGGGCGGTGCGGCCACGTTCCTGCAGCTTGCGGGTGTGCCCGATCACCTCGTCGGTGACCTCGAAGGTCTTGGAGGGGTCGAAATCGAGAGCCTGCTTGACCTTGGCGATTTCTTCGTCGCCGAGCGCGGCACCGTGGACGGCACCGGTATTCATCATGGTGGGGGCCGGGAAGCCGATGATGGTGCGAAGCACGATGATCGACGGCTTGTCGGTGACGGCCTTGGCTGCCTCGATGGCCTCTTCGATCGCGGTGACGTTCTCGCCGCCCTCGACCACCTGCACGTGCCAGCCGTAGGCCTCGTAACGGGCAGCCGTGTTCTCGGACAGAGCGATATCGGTCGAGTGCTCGATCGAGATCTTGTTGTCGTCGTAGAACAGGATCAGGTTGCCGAGCTGCTGCGTGCCTGCGAGCGACGATGCCTCGGAGGTGACGCCTTCTTCAATGTCGCCGTCGGAGGCGATCACGTAGATGAAGTGGTCGAACGGGCTCTCGCCGAGCGCAGGTTCGGGGTCGAACAGGCCGCGTTCACGCCGCGATGCCATCGCCATTCCCACAGCGGATGCCAGTCCCTGGCCGAGAGGGCCGGTGGTGATCTCGACGCCGTCGGTGTGGCGGAACTCGGGGTGCCCCGGGGTCTTGGACTTGTAGGTTCGCAGTGCTTCGATGTCTTCGAGCTCGAGACCGAAACCGCCCAAGTAGAGCTGCAGGTACAGGGTGAGGCTCGAGTGACCGCACGAGAGCACGAAACGGTCGCGGCCGATCCAGTGCGTGTCGGTGGGGTCGTGGCGCATGGTGCGCTGGAAGAGGGTGTACGCGAGGGGAGCCAAGCTCATCGCGGTTCCGGGGTGGCCGTTGCCGACCTTCTGCACTGCGTCCGCTGCCAGGACACGAACGGTGTCGACCGCCCGGGTGTCCAAGTCCGTCCAGTCGCTGGGGTGGTGCGCCGTGGTGAGGACGTCAATATCGTCTGTGATCGACACGAGCAGAAATCTCCTGACATTCGTTCGAGTTGTGGCTCCGAGGATTCGTCGCTCGGCGGTAACTGCACAGCGCCTGCGTGAGGCGTGAAAGTAGTCGATGCCGAAGGACGTCCCCCACCAGCCTAGTTCCGTCCGACCCTACTGTCGTGCCTTCCCCCGTCGGAGCACGAACCTGTGGTGTCGCCGCGTCGTTCCTCGGTTTGGGTGCCCTGCGAATTGGACGTGCAAACCCCGCCGTCTACCATCGTCCGTAGTAGGCGCATGTTCGACGGCTCCCGGGGGCAATTTCCGAACCGGGACCATCCGCGTGCGCGTCGGTGGCCGAGGTCCTCGTGAGGCGGGTTCTCCCAGGATCGGTCGGCCGCCAGGAACGAACCCGCGTGCCCGACGGCGCGTGGCAAGTGGCCGAGCGCCAGAGAACGACAGTCGTGCGAGGAGACGCAGTGCGAATTGGGCAGCAGCCGGGCGGACACGGTTTCGCCGGCGGCCCCGGATTCGGAGCAGACGACCAGGGCGACACCGAGCACACCGCACCGGCGTCGGCACCGCGCAGAGCGTGGGCTCTGTTCCTGGCCTATGTCGCGCTGACGAAGCCTCGGGTCATCGAACTACTCCTTGTCACGACCATTCCCGCGATGCTGCTGGCCGATCGGGGTCACGTGGACCCGTGGCTGATTCTCACCACTCTGTTCGGTGGAATGTTGGCCGCTGCCAGCGCGAACACCTTGAACATGGTGGTGGACGCAGACATCGACAAGGTGATGAAACGCACCGAGAAGCGGCCGTTGGCCCGCGGTGCGATGCCTGTGTCGCACGCACTGGTGTTCGGTCTGGTGCTGGGGGTGTTCTCGTTCTTCTGGCTCTGGGCGACGACCAACCTTCTCAGCGGCGTGTTGGCCGTCGTCACGATCTGCTTCTACATCTTCGTCTACACCCTGGTGCTCAAGCGTCGAACATCGCAGAACGTGGTGTGGGGCGGAGCCGCGGGTTGCATGCCGGTCATGATCGGCTGGTCTGCGGTCACCGGCACGATCGGTTGGCAAGCGCTCGTGATGTTCCTGGTCATCTTCTTGTGGACACCACCGCACACCTGGGCCTTGATGCTTCGCTACAAGGAGGACTACCAGGCGGCGAACGTGCCGATGCTTCCCGCCGTCGCGTCGGAGACCAAGGTCACCAAGCACATCGTGCTCTATGCGTGGGCCACGGTTGCTGCGACGCTGGCACTCGCGCCCGGCTCGGGCGTCGTCTACGCGGTTGTCGCAGTGACGTCGGGAGTCTGGTTCCTCGTCGTAGCGCACCGCCTGTACGCAGGCGTGCGTGCGGGAACTCCGGTGAAGCCACTCAAGCTGTTCATTCTGTCCAACGAATATCTGGCGCTGGTGTTCTGCGGTCTCGCCGTCGATTCTGTCCTCGGCTGGCAGACGCTCGCCCAGCTGGTCTCCTGAGCGAGCGCCTCCTTACTTCGGCACCTGCTCAGGGGACGAGAACGATCGATCCGGTCGTCTTGCGCGCCTGCAGGTCGGTGTGTGCCTGCGCGGCATCTTCGAGCGCATAACGGGCGCCGACCTCGACCGTCAGAGCGCCGCTCGACAACGCGTCGAACACATCGCCCGCACGCCATTCGAGCTCGGCTCGGTCCCGTATGTGATGCGCCAGGGTGGGCCTGGTCAGGAACACCGATCCGGCACCGTTGAGACGTTGCGGGTCGAGGGGCGGCACGGGGCCGCTCGCAGCACCGAACAAGGCCAACGTGCCGCTGATACGCAGCGACGCCAGACTTGCGTCGAACGTGTCGGCTCCGACACCGTCGTAGACGGCGTGGACGCCCTCGCCGCCGGTGAGTTCGCGGACCCGGGCCGCGATGTCGTCGTCGTAGCGAAGTACGTGGGCAGCGCCGGCCTGGGCGGACCGATCTGCTTTGGCATCGGTGGACACCGTCGTGATGACTCGCACGCCTTTTCTGACCGCCATCTGGGTCAGCAGAAGACCGACGCCTCCCGCGCCCGCGTGCACCAGGACCGTGTCGCCGCTGCGCGCCGGGTAGGTGGACTCGATCAGGTAATGCGCAGTAATGCCCTGGAGCAGCGCCGACGCCGCCTGATCGGGCGGAACGCCGTCGGGAACGGAGATGGCCGAAGAGGCGTCGACGAGCACGAATTCGGCGTAGCTACCCGGTGCCGCCGCCCAGGCGATGCGGTCTCCAGGAGCGAATGCGGTGACGTCCGGACCGGCCTCGTGGACAACTCCGGAACCCTCGTCGCCGGGGATGTAGGGCAGCGACCGTGGATACAGACCACTACGGAAGTAGGTGTCGATGTAGTTGATGCCGATGGCGTCGACTCGTACGAGAACCTGCCCTGGTCCGGGCTCGGGAATGGGAACGTCCACGACGACCAGGACTTCGGGTCCGCCGGTGTTGTCTACTCGAATGGCGCGCATACCCCTGTTCTACACGGGAGCGAAGTGAGTTCGAGGGCGGACGCGCGCTCCCAGGACGGGGGAGACAAGTTACCGAGCAGTAGCGATTCGTCGGGCCGATGCCGCCACGGTGGACGACCTCGGTATCGTGTCTGCATGGCTACCGAAATCGACAGTGCGGGCAACGAGAAGGACACGTCCAACGAGGTTCCCAAGGGAACTCTCGCGGCGGTGAAGGCTTTCCTCGCCGATCATGGCAACTCGGCCAACGTGGTGATCCAACCCATCGGTCGGGCGGGAACCCGGCTGACTCTCATCGGTGCCGACGGAGTGCTCGGAGATCAGGTGGTTCCGTCGACAGCGGTGGCACACGCGATCGTTGCCCGGTTCGACGAACTGACCGAGGCGGAGTGGGACCGCGAGCTGGTCAGTTCGGTCAATCCGGCACCCGGCCACTACGAGAAGATGGCCGGCTGGGTCGCCCGACAGAAGAAGTTCCCCAAGGCCCGTAATCAGGCCATCGTCGGGTAAACCCCGCTCGCAAAACTGTTTCGATTCGACGGGAACCATCTCGCCTGCCGGTGCGTCGAAGTCAGTGGAGGGGCAGTCGGCCATCTGAGGGGGAGGTCGGCTGCCCCTCCGCTGTAATTCGAAGCTGCTGTGTTTCGAAACCCAGTCTCCGAGCCGGTGTTCGCCAGTCGGCACCCGGAGACTGTTGGGCCTCAGGACGCTGCGGCGACCCTGTCGACGTCGTCTTCCCGGTCGGCAACCGCAGGGCCGCGTGTTCTGCACGAGGCCCACAGTGCAGCCGTGGCAGCCGTGCAGGCTCCGGCACCGGCAACGTGGAACGCGACGAGTACAGCGGGCACCCCGGTGAAGTACTGCACCAGACCGATCAGGGACTGGGCCAGCACGATCGCCACCAGAACGTGCAATCGCTTCTTGACCGCGGTCGGCGCGCCGACCGCGTACAGCGCGAAGCCGAGCCCGACGAGCAGCGCGAGATACCCGACCAAGAATTGTGAGTGCGCGTGCACCAGCGTGACGATCTCGATGCCCAGACGCGGTACCGGCTCTTCGATGCTCTTGTCGCCGGCGTGCGGGCCGGCACCGGTCACCATCGTCCCGGCGATCAGTACGCCGGTCAGCGCGACGCCGGACAGGGCAGTGAGCCCACGTAGCGCCGCGGGGACGGTGGGCAGCGAGTCCGGCGCAGCGTCGGTCTCACCCACCTTGACGAAGAGCAGAGTAGCCAGCCAGACCATCGCCATCGACACCACGAGGTGAATGGCCACCGTCCACCACAACAGTCCGGTCAGCACGGTGAAGCCGCCGATGACGGCCTGCACGACGGTGCCGAGCGGCATGAACCACGCGAACAGCAGGACCTCGCGCCGCCGAGCCGCACGGGTTACAGCGAGAACGACGGCCGCAGCGGCGATGACCACCACGAAGGTGAGCAGTCGGTTGCCGAACTCGACGGCCTGATGCAGCACCGGTACCTCGGACACTCCGACCGGCGTGAAACTTCCGGGGAAGCACTGCGGCCAGGTGGGGCACCCGAGCCCGGAGCCGGTCACTCGAACCACCGCCCCGGTGACGGCTATGCCGCCCTGGGTGAGGATGGCGATGAATGCCAGCACTCGCTGTACCCGCAGCGAGGTCAGGGGCAGATAGGCCACGAGGCGCAGAAATACGCCGTAGAGCTTCCGTAGGAGGTAGGGCACTCCACGATGGTAAACGCCGATCAACTACACAGCGTCGTTGGGTAGAGCGGCCGGCGGGAAGACTCGCTCAGGTGAATTTGAACGTTCGGACCGCGAGAGTGCCGCAGACTGCAGCCCAGACGATCAGCACGGCGACCCCGAAGAGGTCGAAGGACGAGGCCACGCCGCGGTTGAGCGCCTCGCCGAGCGCGCCGGACGGGACGATCCGTGCAACGTTCTGCAGGCCCTGCGGGATCTGATCGTCGACGAACACCGCGCTGCCGATCCCGAGCATCACGAACCAGGCGACGTTGGCCAGCGCCAACACGATCTCCGCCCGCAGAGTGCCGCCGAGCAGCAACCCCATCGAGGCGAACGTCACCGTTCCCAGAGCGATGACGACCGCGCCGAGCAGCAGGCCTGCCGCACTCGGTCGCCAGCCCAGCGCGACGCCGATCGCGCCCAGCAGAACCGACTGCATGATCACGACGATCACGACGGCTACCGACTTGCCGCCGATTATTCCCCAGCGGGGGAGCGGCGTGGCACCGAGTCTCTTGAGGGCACCGTACCGTCGATCGAACCCGACGGCGATCGCCTGTCCGGTGAATGCTGTCGACATGATGGCCACCATCATCACCGCCGGCACGACCCGCGCGACACGGTCGTCGCCGAGCTCGCCGAACGGCAGCAGGGTGAGTCCGATCAAGAGTGTGATCGGAATGAACATCGTCAACAGCAGCTGCTCACCGTTGCGTAGCAACAACTTCAACTCGAGACGTGACTGCGCGAACAGCATCCGTGCGGCCGACGCCGGCTGTGGGCGCGGCGCGAACAGTCCTGTCTCGAAACGGTTGTCGGCGAGCCGGGCTTCTCTGCGCACCGTCACATCCTCAATTCTCTGCCGGTCAGTTCGAGGAACACGTCCTCGAGCCGCCGCTGATCGACCTGCAACTCCGTCGCCAACACGTTCTGCTGTGCGCACCACGAGGTGACGACGACCAGGATCTGCGGCTCGATCACTCCGGTGACCACGTACGACCCCGGTGATGTCTCCGAAGGTACGTAACCGGAGGGCAGGGCCGCGTCGAGCAGGGACAGTTCGAGACCGGGGGGAGCGGAGAAGCGCAACTGTCCCTCGGCTCCTTGCTTGGTGAGCTCGGACGGAGATCCGGAGGCGACGACGCGACCGTTGTCGATGATCGTCAACCGGTCCGCAAGCTGCTCGGCCTCGTCCATCAGATGTGTCGTCAGCAGGACGCCGACGCCGTCGCGTCGAAGTGCGTCGATCAACTCCCACACCAGCAGTCGAGCCTGGGCGTCGAGTCCCGCTGTCGGTTCGTCCAGAAACACCAACTCGGGGCGGCCGACGATGGCACAGGCCAAGGCAAGCCGCTGCTGCTGGCCACCGGACAACCGGCGATAGGGCGTGCGGACCGCCGAGGTCAGGCCGAGGCAGTCGAGGAGCCACGCCGTGTCGAGAGGGTCGGCCGAGTACGAGGCGACGAGCTCGAGCATTTCGCCTGCCTTGGATCCCGGGTAGGCACCGCCGCCCTGAAGCATGACGCCGATGCGCGGTCTGAGCTGTGCGGATTCGGCTATGGGGTCGAGGCCCAGGATTCTGACCGTGCCGCTGTCGGGTACGACGAAGCCTTCGCACATCTCGACGGTGGTGGTCTTTCCGGCTCCGTTGGGGCCGAGCAGCGCGAGAACCTCACCGGCACCGATGCTCAGACTCAGTCCGTCGACGGCGGTGGTGCCGTCGTAGGACTTGCGCACGTCGGTCAACTGCACGACAGGTTGCGCTGCATTCGACATCCCGGAGATCACGAGGACTCAGCGTATTCGTCGGTGCGTCGCTCGGGTGCCGGTGGTCCGCTGCGCGTGGGCCACGGCAGCCGGTTCCGTGTCAGCAGATACAACACGACGATGGTCAGGATGGTCATCACTGCGGCCTGCACGATCTGGAACGGCTGGTACTCGCTGCCGTTCGGCATCAGGATCACGCTGACCAAGGACGAGAAGGCGATGGCAGGACGCCGGAAGGACGGAGTGGTGGCCCATGCGGCCAGCGGAATCACCGCCCACAGCAGGTACCAGGGCTGGACTACCGGGAACAGCAGAACCACTGCTCCCAGCGCCACCCCCAGCGCTCCCACCGAGTGCAGTCGGCCCCTCAGGACAGCGACGAGCATGCGGATGACGATGACGCCGGCGACGACGGCTGCGATCGGTCGAGTGAGACTCAACACAGCAGTGGTGTGATCGCCGAGGCCGAGCAGCACGCCGACGAATCCGGTAGCCAGGCCGAGAATCGTGGGAATCGACATCCAGCTGCGCACCACCCCCGCGGTACCCAGAGTGTGTATCCAACCGAATCCGAGTCCGCTACCCAGGCTCACGACGACTTGGACGGCGACGGCGATCGTGCCGAGCAGCAGCGCAGCGTATGCGACCGATCTCAGTGTGCCGCCCCACCGTCTCGACAGCGCCATGCCGACGAACCCCAGCGCGATCAGCGAAGGGATCTTGATCGTCGACGAAAGTGCGATCACACCCGCTCCGCCGACGAGGAACGCGATATCGGTGCTGCGCAAGGCACCCGGGCGCTCGATCGCACGCAGCGCCAGTTCGGTACCCGCAAGCATGAGACCGATCATCAGGGCCTCGTTGTGAATTCCGGCGACCAGGTGGAACAGCAACAGCGGGTTCGCGGCACCGAGCCACAGTGCCGTGACCGACGCGACTCCGCAGCGGCGCGCGAGACGTGGCAGCGCCCAGACGATCAGCGCGACTCCCGCCAACGCGAGCAGTCGGTGCAGGAAGATGCCGGCGACGATGTTCTCGCCGGTCAAGTACGTGATCCCGCGACCCATCCACAGGAACAGTGGGCCGTAGGGTGCGGGGGTCTCACGCCAGATGTTGGGGACTGTTCGGGTCAGGACGTTGTCGGCCCCGAGCGCGTTCACCGGGCCGATGTCGTAGGGGTCGAGGCCGCGGGCGGTGATCTCACTCTGCGCGAGGTATGAGTAGACGTCGCGCGAGAACATCGGCGGTGCAACCGTGAGCGGCAGGATCCACAGCAGCAGCGTCCGGTCCATCTGGGACCGGCTCAAACGGCGGGGAGTGGCCCCCGAACGCGTCTGCCCCAGTGCGAACCTGCCGAGCAGCAGCCACGCGAGCACCACGAGCACGGTCCCCGTCATCGTCACGGTCAGAGCCGACGTGGCCATGCGCGACGGCAGACTCAACAATCGGACGCCTGCGATGGGGTTCTGCAGCACCGGCTGCGCACCCGCGCCGAGAGCGCCGATCGCCATCAACAGGGCACCCGCGGCTCCGAAGCGGCGAATGTTGCGCAGTTGAACGGTCTCGGCAGGATCGAGACCGGGTGCCTCCGGCTCGTCGCCGTGCAGCGTGGCGACACCGGCACCCGGAGGGGTCTGTTCCAGGCCGAACACGCGCCGAGCAGGGGTGAGAATCACCCTCTGCAGCACGGTGGCGCGGTCGGATTCGGGGTGCTTCGGATCGGGGAACGAGCTGGCACCGGT
The DNA here is from genome assembly GCF_004563845.1 of Rhodococcus sp. 1R11. Classification (NCBI taxonomy): domain Bacteria; kingdom Bacillati; phylum Actinomycetota; class Actinomycetes; order Mycobacteriales; family Nocardiaceae; genus Rhodococcus; species Rhodococcus sp. 1R11. Next base: position 170,774 of record NZ_SPNG01000007.1, read on the forward strand.
CGCGGAAGGCGAGTTCTCGGAACTCTGCTCACTCTCGGTCGATGGCACAGTGGGAGCGTAACGGTGTGCCCGTGCGCGATTCACCCGGTCCTCCGGACTCCGCGGCCTGCGTCGCCCGGCCGGGAATCGCACATGGGATAGGGCACCCTTGCTGGACCAGGTAAAACAATTCCGTCACACTGGTGTTGTGAAAACAACCGAGAGTTCGCTCGTGCGTCCGGAAAGTGTCGATCCCTCGACCGCCGGAGCAGGCGCGTCGTCGGTGCGACCGGCATCGGCCCCCGAGGGTCAGACCCGGGGCGCGGTGGTCACCCTACTGCTCGAAGAAGGCCCCATCACCGCGTCGGACATCGGCACCCGCCTGGGGTTGAGTGCCGCTGGTGTTCGACGTCACCTCGACGCGCTCATCGATGCAGGCGAGGCCAGGATCACCACCCCGGCCGGAGCCCGTCAGCGTGGACGCGGCCGACCTGCCAAGCATTTCCAACTCACCGCCGCCGGCCGTAATCGCCTGGGCCACACCTACGACGATCTGGCCGGAGCTGCGATGCGGCAACTGCGCAAGATCGGCGGCAACGACGCGATCGAAACGTTCGCACGTCAACGCGTCAACACCATCGTTGCTGACGTCGAACCCGCAACCGGCTCCGACGCACATGCCGTGGAGACCGCGGCGGGACGAATTGCCGATGCGTTCAGCGCAGCGGGCTTTTCGGCCACCACGCGACAGGTCGGCAACGGAGTGCAGATCTGCCAACACCACTGCCCGGTCTCGCACGTCGCGGCGGAGTTTCCCGAATTGTGCGAGGCAGAACAGGCCGCGTTCGCCGAGATCCTCGGCACGCACGTGCAGCGTCTTGCCACCATCGCGAACGGCAACTGCGCCTGCACCACACACGTACCGCTCACCACGACCCGATCGAGGAGCGGTCGATCCGATACCGACGTATCGACAGATAGTTCACACAAGATGACCTCCGACACGCAGCCCCGCGTCGGAGAACGCACACGCCTCCGGAAGGAGCCCGCATGACCGTCACACCAGACCAGGTGACACCCGCCGCGCCGCTGACTCAGGACGAGACCATCGCCTCGCTCGGCACCTACGGATACGGCTGGGCCGATTCCGACGTGGCCGGCGCAAGCGCGAAGCGCGGCTTGTCCGAGGCCGTCGTTCGTGACATCTCGGCCAAGAAGAGCGAGCCCGAGTGGATGCTCGAAGCCCGCCTGAAGGCGCTCAAGGCCTTCGACCGCAAGCCCATGCCCAACTGGGGTTCCGACCTGGACGGCATCGACTTCGACAACATCAAGTACTTCGTGCGGTCCAGCGAGAAGCAGGCTGCCACGTGGGACGACCTGCCCGAGGACATCAAGAACACGTACGACAAGCTCGGCATCCCCGAGGCCGAGAAGCAGCGCCTCGTGTCCGGTGTCGCCGCGCAGTACGAGTCCGAGGTCGTCTACCACTCGATCCGTGAGGATCTCGAGGCGCAGGGCGTGTTGTTCCTCGACACCGACACCGCACTCAGGGAGCAGCCGGAGCTGTTCCGCGAGTACTTCGGCACCGTCATTCCGGCAGGCGACAACAAGTTCTCTGCGTTGAACACCGCAGTGTGGTCCGGTGGATCGTTCATCTACATCCCGCCGGGCGTGCACGTCGACATCCCGCTGCAGGCCTACTTCCGGATCAACACCGAGAACATGGGCCAGTTCGAGCGCACGCTGATCATCGTCGACGAGGGTGCCTACGTGCACTACGTCGAGGGCTGCACCGCCCCGATCTACAAGTCGGATTCGCTGCACTCCGCCGTGGTCGAGATCATCGTCAAGAAGGGTGGTCGTTGCCGGTACACGACCATTCAGAACTGGTCGAACAACGTCTACAACCTGGTCACCAAGCGCGCCAAGGCAGAAGCAGGCGCAACGATGGAGTGGGTCGACGGCAACATCGGCTCCAAGGTCACCATGAAGTACCCGGCTGTGTGGATGACCGGCGAATACGCCAAGGGCGAGGTTCTCTCGGTTGCGTTCGCAGGGCCCGATCAGCACCAGGACACCGGTTCCAAGATGCTGCACCTGGCACCGCACACGTCGTCGAACATCGTCAGCAAGTCCGTCGCCCGTGGCGGTGGACGGACGTCCTACCGCGGTCTGATCCAGATCAACAAGGGCGCTCACGGCTCGCGTTCGACGGTCAAGTGCGACGCCCTGCTGGTCGACACGATCAGTCGGTCGGACACCTACCCGTACGTCGACATCCGTGAGGACGACGTGTCGATGGGTCACGAGGCCACGGTCTCGAAGGTCAGTGACGATCAGTTGTTCTACCTGATGAGCCGCGGCATGACCGAGGACGAAGCGATGGCAATGGTCGTTCGCGGATTCGTCGAGCCCATTGCTCGCGAACTGCCGATGGAATACGCGCTCGAGCTCAACCGGCTCATCGAGTTGCAGATGGAAGGGTCGGTCGGATAAGTGAACAACCCCCTCACCGGAGTCATGGGTGCTGTGGCATCGGAAAACCCGGCATCCGAGAACCCCGATTCCGCCAAGGAAGACAAGTCGAAGCTCGTCGCGAACAAGGGCGCTCAGTTCACGTCGTACGACGTGAACGCGTTCGAGGTGCCGTCGGGCCGTGACGAGCTGTGGCGCTTCACGCCGCTGCGTCGCCTTCGCGGCCTGCACGACGGTTCCGCCGTCGCCGACGGGACCGCTCAGGTCACCGTCGGTGCTGCCGACCAGGTGGTCGTGGAGACCGTGGGACGCGATGACGATCGACTCGGGAAGGCCGGCGTGCCTGCCGATCGGATTGCTGCGCAGGCATACTCGGCCTTCGCCGAGGCAACGATCGTCAGTGTTCCGAACGAGGTCGAGGTAGCGGATCCGATCGAGATCACGATCGACGGACCGGGCGTCGACCACGTCGCCTACGGACACGTGCAGATTCGTCTCGGCACGTTTGCTCGCGCCACCGTGGTGATCGATCAGCGCGGCAGCGGCACGTACGCCGAGAACGTCGAGTTCGTGCTGGGTGACAGCTCGCAGTTGCATGTCGTGCTGATCCAGGACTGGCAGTCGGACGCTGTGCACGTGGCCGCTCATCACGCCCTGCTCGGACGTGACTCGGTGTTGCGCCATTACAACGTCAGCCTCGGCGGCGATCTGGTGCGCATCAGCCCGACCGTGCGCTACAGCGCACCCGGCGGTGACGCGAACATGCTCGGTGTGTACTTCGCCGACGCCGGCCAGCATCTCGAGCAGCGTCTGCTTGTCGACCATTCGGCTCCGCACTGCAAGTCGAACGTGATGTACAAGGGTGCGCTCCAGGGTGAAACCGGACCCGGCACCGTCGACGCGCACACCGTATGGATCGGCGACGTTCTCATCCGCGCCGAGGCCGAGGGCACCGAGACGTACGAACTGAACCGAAATCTCGTGCTCACCGACGGTGCCCGCGCCGATTCGGTGCCGAACCTGGAAATCGAAACCGGCGAGATCGTCGGGGCAGGGCACGCCAGTGCTACCGGCCGATTCGATGACGAGCAGCTGTTCTACCTGCGCGCTCGCGGCATCTCGGAGGAGGTGGCCCGCCGACTGGTCGTCCGCGGCTTCTTCCACGAAATCATCGACAAGATTCCGGTCCCCGCCGTACGCGAGCGTCTCGACGCTGCCATCGAGACCGAACTCGCCGTCGTCGGCGCGTAGGTCCACCCGAACCTTTCTCGACTGCACAAAGGAACTTTGATGTCCACACTCGAAATCCGCGATCTGCACGTCAGCGTCGCCAACACCGACTCGTCCGCCGAGCCGATCGACATCCTCAAAGGTGTCGATCTGACCGTGAAGTCCGGCGAGACCCACGCGATCATGGGGCCCAACGGCTCCGGTAAGTCCACCTTGTCGTACGCCATTGCGGGCCACCCGAAGTACACCGTCACCTCGGGCACCATCACCCTCGACGGTGAAGACGTGCTCGAGATGAGCGTCGACGAGCGCGCCCGCGCAGGCCTGTTCCTGGCGATGCAGTACCCGGTGGAGGTGCCCGGCGTGTCGATGTCGAACTTCCTGCGCACCGCCGCCACCGCCGTGCGCGGCGAAGCCCCCAAGCTGCGGCACTGGGTCAAGGAAGCCAAGACCGCCATGAGCGAACTCGAGATCGAGGCCAACTTCCTCGAGCGCAACGTCAACGAGGGCTTCTCCGGCGGCGAGAAGAAGCGGCACGAGATTCTCCAGCTGGGACTGCTCAAGCCCAAGATCGCGATCCTCGACGAGACCGACTCCGGCCTCGACGTCGACGCTCTGCGAGTGGTGTCCGAGGGCGTCAACAAGTATAAGGAACGCGAAAACGGGGGAGTGCTGCTGATCACGCACTACACCCGCATTCTTCGCTACATCAAGCCCGATTTCGTGCACGTCTTCGTCAACGGTGAGATCGTCAAGTCCGGCGGTGCCGAGTTGGCCGACGAGCTCGAGGCCAACGGCTACGCCGGCTACACGCAGGCCGCGACCACCGGAGCATGAGTATGGCTGCATCGGCAGCTGTGGCGGTAGCGGCATCGTTCGATGTCGCTGCCGTTCGCCGCGATTTTCCTATCCTCTCGCGCACCGTCCGCGACGGAAAGCCGTTGGTGTATCTGGATTCCGGCGCAACCTCACAGCGGCCGGTGCAGGTACTCGACGCCGAACGCGAGTTCCTCACCACTTGTAACGCGGCAGTGCACCGCGGGGCGCATCAACTGGCCGAAGAAGCCACCGACGCCTACGAGGGAGCCCGGGCGGCTATCGCCGAGTTCGTCGGTGCAGACGTCGACGAGATCGTCTTCACCAAGAACGCGACCGAGTCGCTGAACTTGGTGACGTACGTCCTGGCCGATCAGCGCTTCGATCGTCATCTCGGGCCCGGGGACGAGATCGTCGTCACCGAAATCGAACACCACGCCAATCTCGTTCCGTGGCAAGAGCTTGCGGCCCGTACCGGCGCAACCCTGCGGTGGTACGGCGTGACCGACGACGGTCGAATCGACCTCGACTCGCTGGAATTGTCGTCCGCGGTGAAGGTCGTCGCCTTCACCCACCAGTCGAACGTGACCGGTGCCGTCGCTCCCGTCGAGGAGTTGGTGCGTCGCGCCCGAGCTGTCGGCGCGCTCGTCGTCCTCGACGCGTGCCAGTCGGTGCCCCACATGAAGGTCGATTTCCACGACCTCGATGTCGACTACGCAGCGTTCTCCGGCCACAAGATGCTGGGACCCTCGGGTGTCGGAGTGTTGTACGGCAAGGCCGCATTGCTCGAGGCGATGCCGCCGTTCATCACCGGCGGGTCGATGATCGAGACGGTCACGATGGAGAAGACGACGTTCGCGCCGCCGCCACAACGCTTCGAGGCCGGTGTGCCCATGACGTCGCAGGTCATCGGGCTCGGTGCCGCCGTACGGTACCTCGACAACATCGGCATCGACGCCGTGGCAGCTCACGAAAAGACCTTGGTCGCAGCGACTCTCGCCGAGTTTGCAAAGATCGACGGCGTTCGAGTCATCGGCCCGACGGAGAACGTCGACCGTGGTTCTGCGGTGTCGTTCGTCGTCGACGGTATCCACGCACACGACCTGGGGCAGATTCTCGACGACGAAGGCGTCGCCATTCGCGTCGGGCATCATTGCGCATGGCCGCTGCACCGGCGCTTCGGAGTGGCAGCGACCGCGCGGGCGTCCTTCGCGTTGTACAACACCGTCGAGGAAGTCCAGGTGTTGGCGAACGCGATACGCCGCGCGCAAACGTTCTTCGGCACCGACCGCAGTGAGGAGGGACGCGCCTGATGCGAATGGAACAGATGTACCAGGAAGTGATTCTCGATCACTACAAGCATCCGCACGGTCGTGGACTGCGCGAGCCGTTCGGCGCGGAGGTGCACCACGTCAATCCCACGTGTGGTGACGAGGTGACTCTGCGGGTTCACGTGGACAACGGCACCGTTGCAGACGTCTCGTACGACGGCCAAGGTTGCTCGATAAGCCAAGCCGCCACGTCGGTGCTGACCGATCAGGTGGTCGGATTGTCGGTCGAGGACGCCTTGAAGACAGTGGATTCGTTCAGCGAGATGGTCGGCAGCAGAGGTACCGTCGAGGGAGACGAAGACGTCATCGGCGACGGCATTGCGTTCGCCGGTGTGGCCAAGTATCCGGCTCGCGTGAAGTGCGCCTTGCTGGGTTGGATGGCTTTCAAGGATGCGGTTGTTCAAGTAGTGGACGCAGATACGCCAGCTACGACGGGCGGGATCGCCCAGTCGGCACTTTCCGGAGGACAGCAATCATGACCGACGCAACAGAGACCACACCGGCTCCGACGACGACGCCGGTGGAACTCACCGCCGACGAGATCAAGGTGCTCGAGGACCTCGAAGAAGCGATGCGCGACGTCGTCGACCCCGAGCTGGGAATCAACGTCGTCGATCTCGGTCTGGTCTACGACATCAAGATCGACGCCGAGGACATCGTGACCGTCGACATGACACTGACGTCGGCGGCCTGTCCGTTGACCGACGTCATCGAGGATCAGGCCCGTGGTGCGCTCGTGCGCAGTGGGCTCGCCGCCGACCTGAAGATCAACTGGGTCTGGATGCCGCCGTGGGGACCGGACAAGATCACCGACGACGGACGCGAGCAGCTTCGGGCTCTCGGCTTCACCGTCTGACGGTCGACTCTCGCTGCCCCGTCATGCACCCTTCGCTTCATCGGTGGACGGGGCAGCCTTTTTCGCTGCGGCCTTCTTTGCCGGAGCTTTTTTCGCCGGGGTCTTTCGCGCGGTGGTCTTCTTGGCAGCAGTCTTCTTGGCCGGTGTCTTGGACGACGACGATTGTGACGTCGACGAATCGGACCCCGACTTCGCGTTCTTCCCCGCGGCTTCGACGCTGCGCTGGAGGGCCGCCACCAGATCCACGACCTCCGCGTCTTCGCCGTCGTCCTCGGATTCGGCCTCGGTGTGGATGACCTTCTCGCCACCGTTCGCCAGAGTCTCGTCGATCAGTTTGCGCAGTTCGATCTGGTAATCGTCGGTGTACTCCGTCGGATCGAACTCCGAGGACATACTCTCGACCAGCGACGTCGCCATCTTCACTTCTTGTGGACGCGCCGACGGTGCGTCGTCGAGTGACGGGAATTCTGCTGCCCGCACCTCGTCCGGCCACAGAAGAGTCTGGATGACCAGCACGTTGTCCCGGACCCGGAGTGCTGCCAGCCGCGTCTTCTGTCGCAGCGTGAAATGCACGAGCGCGGTGCGTTCGGTTTCTTCCAGCGTCTCACGCAGCAGTACGTATGCCTTGGGCGACGACGAGTCGGGCTCCAGGAAGTAACTCTTGTCGTAAAGGATCGGATCGATCTGCTCGGTCGGAACGAATTCGAGCACCGGGATCTCGTGCTTCTCGGCAGCGGGGAGTTTGTCGAAGTCGTCGTCGGTGAGGATCACACGCTCGCCGTCGGGGGAGTCGTACGCCTTGTCGATGTCGGCGAACTGAACCGACTTCCCGCACTCCTGACAGATGCGGTCGTACTTGATTCGTCCACCGTCCTTCGCGTGCACTTGATGGAACCGGATGTCGTGTTGCTCGGTGGCCGAGTAGACCTTGACCGGCACGTTGACGAGTCCGAAGGCGATCGAGCCTTTCCAAATGCTGCGCATGTGTTCATGATCGCCGACCGGGCACCTGTGTGTCGACCGTTGACGAGAAACTCAGCCGCGTCTCGGAGCGTGGACGACGGTGCGTGCGATGGCCAGCCTGGCCGAGACCGGAAGGGTGGGAAACATTCTCAGCATTGCGGTCATGGTCCCGATGGCGTCGTCGTGACCGGACAGGTACGAGCGTTGCAGTTCTACCGGCAGCGAGAAGAAGCTGGCGAAGAACTGCGGCACCATCTCCGGCTCGAGGCTCAGCGCAGTGCGCAGCCCCAGGTTGCGTAGCTTCTGCACCGTCCAGGTGTGGAGTGCGCGTCGGCTTCCCGGCTTGCCGGTACGAAATCCGTCGACCAGGTGATCCGCGGACGCCAACGACGCCGCGACGCTGTATCCCGTCGCTGGATGCATCAGATTCGACCGCGACCCGAACAAGACGGGCCCGCTTCGTGGGGTGCGCAGCCGCGAGCGCGGCGGAGGTTCGACCGAAAAGCGCACCCGCTCCACGTACTCGGTCCCGGTCGGCACGAGATCGCGTCGGGCGAGACGATGATGCAGACGAGTCCGGAGTGCATCGAGGTGGAGGGCAGGCCTGCCGACCAGACATGTTTCTTCGAGCAGAACGCGTCGATCGTCGAGCGCGACGGCATAGAGAAAACTCGGGACTTCACCGGGTCGTACGCCGTTGTCGGTGCGCCAGTCCATGAACCAGGCGTCGGAGCCTTCCAAAATGGGCTCAGCGCGTTCGCGATCTACGACGATTCCGTAGGCCGTCTGCTGCGCCAGATCACGCGAGTCGAGCGTCCCCCGCGCATCGACGACGTGGCGAGCAGTGACGACGGTTCCGTCGACGGTGGTGACGCGGGTGCCGGTGACATCGACTGCGGTGCCCGCTTGCACTCGGACGAGGTCGAGAGACAGTGAGGTCTGCAGGGCACGCGTGTCGAGCACGCAGTAGGTGCGGTCGATGACGCGGTGCCGATCGGTCCATACAGCGGGCCTGCACGCAGTCGAGGCGACTGCTGACTCCGACAGCCATGACGGCAATTCGTCCGCCCATGCCGAGTAGGTCGGCGTCCAGGTTCGAGACGGGTGCGGATCGACTGCGAGAACGTCCATTCCCGCGGCCGCGCAGCGGTGGGCGATCGCGCGACCCGCCGGTCCCAGGCCGACCACCGCGACGTCGGCTGACAGGTCGCTCACATTCCGCCGGTGGCGAGCAGGCCACCGTCGACGCGCACCGTCTCGCCGGTGATCCACGAGGACGCGTCCGAGACCAGGAACGCGACGAGCGATGCCACGTCATCTGGGGTACCGAGTCGCTTCATCGGGTAGCCGGCTGCTGCTGCTTCCTCGCCGCCGGCGAACAACGCCTCGGCGAACTTGGTCTTCACCACGCCCGGCGCCACCGCGTTGACGCGAATCTTCGGCCCGAGCTGCCATGCCAGCTCCTCGGTGAGCCGGATCAGCGCAGCTTTGGATGCGCCGTACGCGGCAATGACTCCGGTGGAGCGGATGCCTGCGACGCTGGCGATGTTGACGACCGCACCGCCGTGCTCACCCATCCACGCATGGAACGCGTTCTGCACGAAGCCGAGCGTGCCGACGACGTTGGTGTCGAAAATCTTGCTGACACCGACGAGGTCGGCATCCATCAGCGAGCCGTAGACGGGGTTGATACCGGTGTTGTTGACCAGGATGTCCAGCGAGCCGAAGGTCTCGACGGTGCGGTCCACCGCAGTGCGCCGGTGTTCCGAGTCGCCCGCGTTACCGTCCAGCGCGAGTACGGAGCCGCCGAGTTCCGCCGCGACGGCCAGCAACTGTTCCCGCTTGCGTGCAGTTATGGCCACGTTGGCGCCGCGTGCGAGCAGTTCTGCGGCGATCGCTCGGCCGATGCCTCGACTGCCCCCGGTGACCAGTGCGGTCCGTCCGGTGAGGTCGAGGGGCAGGGCTGGGCGGGCAGCGGCCGTATCGGGGACGTCGGTCATCGCTCAGACGTTACCGGGGTCACCTGCGTTCCTGGGTAGAGGCACGTGAATGCTGAGCTAAAATGGGGGTTTGCTGTGCCGACCTTCGGCGCTTTCATTGCTTGCTCGTCGGTCGACGAGCAACCATTTTGTTCGGCAATCGCTAGGAGCTCACGCGTGATCACCGCCACCGACCTCGAAGTTCGTGCCGGTGTGCGGACCCTTCTGTCCACCGAGGGGCCCGCGCTCCGCGTGCAGGCAGGTGACCGCATCGGGCTGGTCGGCCGCAACGGCGCCGGAAAGACCACCACGCTGCGCATCCTGGCGGGTGAGGGTGAACCTTATGCCGGCGAGGTAGTACGTACCGGCGACCTCGGCTACCTCCCGCAGGATCCCAAAGAGGGCGATCTGGACGTGCTGGCCAAAGACCGGGTGCTGTCGGCCCGCGGGCTGGACACCCTCCTGCACAGTATGGAGAAGCAGCAGGCGCTGATGGCCGAGGTTGCCGACGAGACATTGCTCGACAAGGCCGTCCGTAAATACGGCGAGCTGGAAGAGCGGTTCGCGTCCCTCGGCGGCTACGAAGCAGAGAGCGAAGCGGCCCGCATCTGCAACAGCCTCGGCTTGGCCGACCGCATTCTCGGTCAACCGCTGCGGACCCTGTCCGGTGGTCAGCGCCGACGCGTCGAACTTGCTCGCATTCTGTTCGCCGCGTCCGACGGCAGTGGCGGACGCTCGAACACCACATTGCTGCTCGACGAGCCCACCAACCACCTCGACGCCGATTCCATCACCTGGTTGCGCAGTTTCCTGCAGAACCACGAGGGCGGACTCATCGTGATCAGTCACGATGTCGAACTGCTCGGTGATGTCGTGAACCGGGTGTGGTTCCTCGATGCAGTGCGCGGTGAGGCCGACATCTACAACATGAACTGGAAGAAGTACCTCGACGCACGCGCCACGGACGAGCAACGGCGCCGTCGCGAGCGAGCGAACGCGGAGAAGAAGGCAGGTGCGCTGCGCGTCCAGGCCGCCAAGATGGGTGCCAAGGCAACCAAAGCCGTTGCGGCACAGAATATGGCGAAGCGAGCAGACAAGTTGATGGCCAACCTCGATGCGGAGCGCGTATCGGACAAGGTTGCGCACATTCGCTTTCCTGAGCCTGCCCCCTGCGGCAAGACACCGTTGATGGCCAAGAACCTGACCAAGATGTACGGGTCGCTGGAGATCTTTGCCGGCGTCGATCTGGCGATCGACCGGGGGAGCCGCGTGGTGGTGCTCGGGCTCAACGGTGCCGGTAAGACGACACTGCTGCGCATTCTGGCCGGAACCGAGAAGGCCGACACCGGAGAGATCGAACCCGGCCACGGCATGCGCGTAGGTTACTTCGCCCAGGAGCACGACACCCTCGACGACATGGCGTCGGTGTGGGAAAACATCCGGCATGCGGCACCCGACACCGGCGAGCAGGAGCTCAGATCGCTACTCGGTGCCTTCATGTTCACCGGACCCCAGCTCGAACAGCCCGCAGGAACGCTGTCCGGCGGCGAGAAGACGCGTCTGGCGCTGGCCGGGCTGGTGTCTTCGGCTGCGAACGTTCTGCTACTCGACGAACCGACCAACAACCTCGATCCGATCTCACGCGAGCAGGTTCTCGACGCACTGCGCAGTTACAAGGGTGCTGTCGTTCTGGTGACTCACGATCCGGGTGCCGCCGAGGCGCTCTCACCGGAACGAGTCATCCTCCTTCCCGACGGCACCGAGGACCACTGGTCGCAGGACTACCTGGAACTGATTCAGCTGGCCTGACCCGGGTCGCGCCTGCGCACCGATTCCTCGACCAGATCCAGAATCGCCGACAGGTTCGACCCGCCGTTACCCGACGCGATTCTGGCGACCAGACCGTCCAGAACCAGGTCCAGGTAGTCGGCCAGAACGTCGTTGGCAACGTCGTCGCGTAGTTTTCCTGCCGTCTTCTGGCGCTCGAGTCGGCCGAGCGTCGCGTCGGTCAGTTCGGCCGAACGCTCGGCCCAGCTGGTTCGGAAGTCGGCGTCGGTTCGTAGTCGTCGGGTGATCTCGAGCCGCGTTCCGAGCCACTCGAACTGCTCCGGCTGGGCCAGCATGTCTCGCATCACCTGAACCAGACCCTGCGTCGAGGCGACCTCTGCCATACGCCGGGCGTCCTCCTGCGCCAACGCGAGGAAGAGACCGTCCTTGTCCTTGAAGTGGTGAAAGATGGCTCCGCGGGAGAGGCCTGTCGCCTCTTCGAGGCGTCGCACCGTCGCGCCCTCGTAGCCGAACTCTCCGAAGCATTTACGCGCACCGTCGAGAATCTCGCTGCGGCGGGCCGCCAGGTGGTCTTCACTGACCTTGGGCACGTGTGAAACTCCTACTTTCCGATGAAGGGCCCGTACCGATACGGCGATGGGCCCGAAACACGTATCGAGTTCCGGGCCCATCGCTGTGCGTGGCGTCTGTCTACAGTGCCGTGTGACTAGCCTCTGATCATGTTGCGGAGGACGTACTGCAGGATTCCGCCGTTGCGGTAGTAGTCCGCTTCACCGGGGGTATCGATACGGACCACGGCGTCGAACTCGACCTTGGTTCCGTCCTCCTTGGTCGCGGTCACTGCCATCGTCTTCGGGGTGGTGCCCTCGTTCAGCTTTTCGACGCCGACGATGTCGAACGTCTCGGTGCCGTCGAGCTTGAGCGACGCTGCGCTCTCGCCGGCCGGGAACTGCAGCGGAACGACGCCCATGCCGATGAGGTTGGAGCGGTGGATGCGCTCGAACGACTCGGTGATGACGGCCTTGACGCCGAGGAGCGAGGTGCCCTTGGCCGCCCAGTCACGCGAGCTTCCCGAGCCGTACTCCTTGCCGCCCAGTACGACCAGCGGAATGCCGGCCTTCTGGTAGTTCTGCGACGCGTCGTAGATGAACGACTGCGGGCCACCGTCCTGGGTGAAGTCGCGGGTGTAGCCACCCGAGACGTCGTCGAGCAACTGGTTCTTCAGACGGATGTTCGCGAACGTTCCGCGAATCATGACCTCGTGGTTACCGCGGCGCGATCCGAGCGAGTTGTAATCCTTGCGCTCGACGCCGTGTGAATCGAGGTACTGAGCGGCAGGCGTGCCCGCCTTGATGGGTCCTGCCGGGCTGATGTGGTCGGTGGTGACCGAATCGCCGAGCAAGGCCAGCACGCGGGCACCCTTGATGTCCTCGACCGGAGCCGGGTCCATCGTCATGCCGTCGAAGTACGGAGGCTTACGCACGTACGTCGAGTTGGGATCCCACTCGAACGTGTCGCCCTCGGGGGTCGACAGGTTCTGCCAGCGGCTGTCACCGGCGAAGATCGTCTCGTAGGACTTACTGAACATGTCCCGGCTGATCGACGACTTGATGGTGTCCTCGATCTCCTGCGACGACGGCCAGATGTCCTTGAGGAACACCGGGTTGCCTTCGTGGTCGTTACCGAGCGCGTCGGTCTCGAAGTCGAAGTCCATCGTGCCCGCCAGGCCGTAGGCGATGACCAGAGGCGGCGACGCCAGGTAGTTCATCTTGACGTCGGGGGAGATGCGACCCTCGAAGTTGCGGTTGCCCGACAGCACGGCGGTCACCGAAAGATCGTTGTCGTTGATCGCCTTCGAGATCGGCTCGAGCAACGGGCCCGTGTTGCCGATGCACGTGGTGCAGCCGTAGCCGCCCAGGAAGTAACCGAGCTTCTCGAGGTACGGCCACAGGCCGGCCTTCTCGTAGTAGTCGGTCACGACCTGCGAGCCGGGTGCCATGTTGGTCTTGACCCAGGGCTTGGTGGACAGGCCCTTCTCGACGGCGTTGCGAGCGAGCAGTGCTGCGCCGAGCATGACCGACGGGTTCGAGGTGTTGGTGCAGGAGGTGATGCCTGCCACCACCACAGCACCATGGTCGAGAACGAACTCGCCTGCTTCGTCGGTGATGACACGAACCGGCTTGCTCGGGCGACCTTCGGAGCCGTATGCGGCCGACCGCACGTCGACTGCATCGTCTTCCGCGAAACTCAGCGAAGCGGGGTCGCTGGCCGGGAACGACTCGTTGAGGGCCTCGTCCAGCTTGCTGTCACCCTCGTGCGCCGGGTGGTTCTCCTCCACGTAGTTGTGGATGTCCTTGCGGAACGCAACCTTGGACTCGGACAACAGGATTCGGTCCTGCGGGCGCTTCGGGCCTGCGATGGACGGGACGACCGTGTTGAGGTCGAGCTCGATGTACTCGGAGTACACGGCTTCGTTCTTCGGGTCGTGCCACATGCCCTGTTCCTTGGCGTACGCCTCGACGAGAGCGAGCTGCTCGTCGCTGCGGCCGGTGAGGCGCAGGTAGTTGATCGTCTCTTCGTCGATCGGGAAGATGGCTGCGGTGGAACCGAACTCCGGGCTCATGTTGCCCAGGGTGGCGCGGTTCGCGAGCGGAACCTCGGCCACGCCCTCGCCGTAGAACTCGACGAACTTACCGACGACGCCGTGCTTGCGCAGCATCTCGGTCGCGGTCAGCACCACGTCGGTCGCGGTGACGCCGGGCTGGATCTCACCGGAGAGCTTGAAACCGACGACGCGGGGGATGAGCATCGAGACGGGCTGGCCGAGCATGGCTGCCTCGGCTTCGATGCCGCCGACGCCCCAGCCGAGCACACCGAGGCCGTTGACCATCGTGGTGTGCGAGTCGGTGCCGACGCAGGTGTCGGGGTATGCCTGGCCCTTGCGGGTCATGATGGTCGGTGCCAGGTACTCGATGTTGACCTGGTGCACGATGCCCATGCCCGGGGGGACGACTTTGAAGTCGTCGAAGGCGCCCTGTCCCCAACGCAAGAACTGGTAGCGCTCGCCGTTGCGCTCGTATTCGAGGTCGACGTTGCGCTCGAGGGCATCGGCGCGGCCGAAGACGTCGAGGATGACCGAGTGGTCGATGACCATGTCGGCGGGGGAGAGGGGGTTGACCTTGTTGGGGTCGCCGCCGAGGGTGGTGACGGCCTCACGCATGGTGGCGAGGTCGACGATGCACGGAACGCCGGTGAAGTCCTGCATGATGACGCGTGCAGGGGTGAACTGGATTTCGAAGCTCGGCTCCGCGGACGGATCCCACGAAGCGATCGAGCGGATGTGGTCGGCGGTGATGTTGGCACCGTCCTCGGTGCGAAGGAGGTTCTCCGCGAGGACCTTCAGCGCATAGGGCAGTTTCTCGGCACCGGGCAAGGCCGACAGACGGAAGATCTCGTACGAGTTCTCTCCGACTTCGAGGGTGCCCTTTGCACCGAATGAATTGTTACTTGCGGTCACTTCAGCTCCACTCGTCTATGAGGCACACCGCCGACGGGGCTGTGTCGACGGTTGAAGCGAGGCTCTGTCCGTGTGTCTCGGCATGGCATCCGGCGTACGTATTGCCTGCGGACGCTCGGGCAGTGTCTCGATGAAAGTCTAACAGTACGCTTGTCCTGTGAAAACGTGCGGGTTGTTTTCGCGGCGGACACCGAGAGAACGACCCGCGTCACAATCCTCACGTAGTGCTCCGTGCGACGCAATGAAGGGCGGCCTCAGTTTGCCGCGTCGGGTGTGCCTGCCTCCCGAGAATCGACTGCGCTGTGACGTAGGGTTCCACGCGACTGGTTCCTACCGACTGGACGAGAGATGCCTGAGCCGATCCACGCTGTTTCCCCGCTTGCCACCGATATCCCGGCAGGTGTGGACGTCGACTCCATCGTCGCCACGGTGCGTGAGTCGAGAGTCAGCGCTCCTGCGGACGAGCAGGACGGGCTGACTGCCGCCGTGAACCGAGCCGAGGACCACGGAATCGATCTGAGCATCGTGATCGTCCCCGACGAACCACGCCACGACTCGCAGCTGCGCGATCTCGCCACTGCGGTCGGTGCCCGCGAAGGCGGAACGGTGCTGGTGCTGAGCCCGGGCCAGGTCGGAACGTTCAGCGACTCGATCAGCCGAGTGACACTCGAAGCCGGACAGGATCGCACGTACACCGGGAATCACGTCGTCGCCGCCGACAACTTCGTCGACACCCTCGTCGAGGACCAGACTCCGTGGGGCTTGCTGACGGGCGGACTGGTGGTGATCGTCGCCGCCGTGGCCGCGTTGACAGCCGCCGTGAAGGTCCGGCGCTACCGCGCGCGGTCGGCCACTGCCGACCAGCACGACGCGCAGCCCGTCGAGCGCTGACGTAACGCGCAGATTCGTCATTCGACCGACCGACGCCGACGCGGTGGTGCTCCGCCGGACGTCGGTCCGGAAAAAGTTCGAAAAATTGTTTTCGGCAAACCCCGAGTTCACGGCATTGTGCCTGGTGGAATTACAAATGTGTCATTTGTGACTGGAGTTTCTTTAGTGTGCGAAGTGTCGTACGGTGCCATTGGCACTGCTGGGGAAGGAGTGTCGCAGAAGGCAGGTGTCATCCGTGGGGAACTCGGGAGGCCACTGCTTCGGGTGTGACTGACGTGGTTCGCACCTGTCGTGTCGCTGCGCGCCACTTTCCCGCCCGGCGAACATGTTCACCGTCACCTGCGATCGGGGTGGGAACGGGGAACGCCTCGACGGCACGACGGTCTTTTCGGGACCCGAGTGAATGCCGGACCCGAGGGAGACATTTGTGAGCCGACGTCCAGTTCGCGGCACGCGCCGCAGAGCGCTCGTCCGTACCCGATTCGTACTGGCAGGTGCCGGTCTGGTTCTCGCGCTGACCGCGACCATGCCTGGAGTCGCCGCCGCGGTACCGCCGCCTCCACCCAACCCGTCGGACACCGACATCGCCGCGGCCGGAAGCGCGGTCGACTCACGCCTGGGGCAGGTCGGGCAGCTGATCGACGCGATCGCATCCGCCAACCAACAACTCGCACAGCTCGACGACGAGGTCGCCGTGAAGCGAGAAGGCGTCAACAAGGCGCTGGTCGATCTGCAGAACGCACGGGACGCCGCCGACGTCGCCGCAGCAGTCGTGGGAGCAGCGCAGCAGGCCCTCGCCGATGCCGGCACCCAGATTCAGGCAGCCCAGCGCAAATTCGACGAATTCGCCAAATCGAGCTACACCCAGGGCTCGGGCGTCGCCTCGATGGCGTCGTTTCTCGGTTCGAGCGGACCGGACGACGTTCTCGACCGCGCCCAGGTTCTGAAGGTGCTGTCCAACAGCCAGAACGCCGTGCTCGACGGCCTCCAGCGGGCCCGCACCGAGCAGGCGAACCGGGACTCCGCCGCTCGCGAATCCAAGCAGCAGGCCGACGCGGCAGCGTCCGAAGCCGAGTCGAAGAAGGCCGAGGCCGAGCAGGCCATCGCTGCGGCGCAGGCGGCACTCCAAGCCGAAGCCGATCAGAAGGCCGCGATCGAGTCCCAGCGAGACGCCGCTCAGACCGAGCTCGACGCAGCACGGAGCAACGTTGCCGGTCTTCAAGGTCAACGAGCCGCGTACAGCGACTGGGAGGCGCAGAAGGCGGCCGAGGACGCAGCAATGGCCGCAGCAGCAGCTGCCGCTCGCGAGGCCGCGGTTCAGGCGGCGGCCCGGGTGTCGGCCAACCTGGCTGCGCAACAGCGAGCCGCCGCGATCGCCGAGGGCCAGCGCTCGCATGTGGATGTCGACGACGATTCGAATTCGTCCACCGACTCCGACAGTTCGAGCGGAACCACGACGACTCCGACCAAACCTGCCCCCAGTAAGCCCAAACCCTCGACCACTCCGTCGGTCACGGGCAGCGCGGCCGTCGAATTGGCGATCGACCGCGGGATGAGCCAGCTCGGTGTTCCGTATTCCTGGGGCGGCGGCGACGAGAACGGGCCGACCAAGGGAATCCGAGACGGCGGAGTCGCAGACAGTTACGGCGACTACAACAAGGTCGGCTTCGACTGCTCCGGACTCATGATCTACGCATTCGCAGGTCTGGGTATCTCCTTGCCCCACTACACCGGCTACCAGTACACGGCAGGTAAGCAGGTTCCGTCGTCGCAGATGAAGCGTGGCGACATGATCTTCTACGGACCGAATGCCAGTCAGCACGTCGCGCTCTATCTCGGCGACGGGAAGATGCTCGAGGCTCCGCAATCCGGATCGGTGGTCAAGGTCTCCGACGTCAGATACAGCGGTATGACGCCGTACGCCGTGCGCATGGTGTCCTGAGCTCTCTGTCACTCCCGAGGTCGATGTTGGGTACTTCTGCGTCGTTCCGCAGGCTCCACTCCGGCGCGCGGGTCAGGGGTGGGTTTCGGCGCGCGCGAGCATCACCTGGAATAGTTGATCGCGGCGGTAAGGAACGTGCCAGACGATGATCGACTGAAAGCGGTGAATTCTTGGTGACATCACGTGACGGCCGGATTTCGAATGACGAGGAGCCGACACAGATCGGGTCTTCGAGTCCGAATCCGCAGGGTGGGGAGCCGGAGCGGGTGGACAGTCCCGATCTCGCCGAGGACGTTCAGCTTCTCGAGAAGGCCGTGTACGAGGTCAAACGGGTGATCGTCGGTCAGGATCGCCTGGTCGAGCGCATTCTGGTCGGCTTGTTGGCCCGAGGTCACGTGCTGCTGGAAGGCGTTCCCGGGGTAGCGAAGACCCTCGCAGTCGAGACGTTCGCCCGCGTTGTCGGGGGCTCGTTCTCCCGCGTCCAGTTCACCCCGGACCTGGTACCCACCGACCTGGTCGGAACCCGTATCTACCGCCAGGGCCGCGAAGAGTTCGACACAGAACTCGGCCCGGTCGTGGCGAACTTCGTACTCGCCGACGAGATCAACCGGGCGCCGGCGAAGGTGCAGTCGGCACTGCTCGAAGTCATGGCAGAGCGGCACGTGACCATCGGCGGCAAGACGTTCCCCATGCCCGACCCGTTCCTGGTGATGGCGACGCAGAACCCCATCGAGAACGAAGGCGTCTACCCGCTCCCGGAAGCCCAGCGCGACCGCTTCCTGTTCAAGATCGTCGTCGACTATCCGACGGTGGAAGAAGAACGCGAGATCGTCTATCGCATGGGGATCAAGGCGCCCGAGCCCAAGCAGATCCTGGACCCTGTCGAGTTGGTCCGTCTGCAGAACCTGGCCAGTTCGGTGTTCGTGCATCACGCGCTCGTCGACTACGTGGTTCGGGTCATTGCCGCCACCCGCACACCCGAACAGTTCGGGTTGGACGACGTCGGCAGCTGGATCGCGTACGGGGCCTCCCCGCGTGCCACCCTCGGCATCATCGCTGCGTCCCGCGCTCTCGCCCTGCTGCGAGGCCGCGACTACGTCGTCCCTCAGGACGTGCTCGAGGTCATCCCCGACGTGCTTCGGCATCGGCTGGTGCTCTCCTACGACGCGCTCGCCGACGAGGTGACGCCCGAGACCGTGATTTCCCGCATTCTGCAGGCCGTCGGACTACCG
The DNA here is from genome assembly GCF_004563845.1 of Rhodococcus sp. 1R11. Taxonomy (NCBI): domain Bacteria; kingdom Bacillati; phylum Actinomycetota; class Actinomycetes; order Mycobacteriales; family Nocardiaceae; genus Rhodococcus; species Rhodococcus sp. 1R11. The sequence continues at coordinate 189,773 of NZ_SPNG01000007.1, forward strand.
CAGGTGTCGCCGCAGGCGGTTCCGATGTCGCACGACAACGGCACCTCTGCACTCGGTCAGCCCTTCGGTGGACAACAGGGCACACCGCAGTTCCCGGGAGCAGGGCCGCAGTATCCGGCCCAGGGACAGTTTCCGGGCCAGGGACAGGGTCCGGCCCAGGGGCAGTACCCGGGTCAGCCGCAGTTCCCCGGGCAAGGGCCCGGCTCGGCACCCCAACCGACACCTGAACAGCGCAACCCGAACGGCCCGGCCGGCGAACCTGCTCCGTCGCTGCACAAGCCGTCCGGTGATGCATCGTCGACCGGTTCGCCGGGTCAGTGAGCGCAGCCGACAGTGCCGGCCGAGGTGCGGTCTCACGGCCGCCGTCGTTTCGGTCCGGCGAGCTGCGTGATCCGAAGTTGGCCGCCGCGCTGCGCACGCTCGAATTGACCGTGCGTCGGCGTCTCGACGGGGTTTTGCACGGCGACCACCTGGGCCTGATCCCGGGCCCGGGGTCCGAACCCGGGGACGCCCGTGAATATCAGCCCGGCGACGACGTTCGGCAGATGGACTGGTCGGTCACTGCGCGTACGACGCATCCCCACGTGCGTCAGTCGGTGGCCGATCGCGAACTGGAAACGTGGCTGGTGGTCGATCTGTCGGCCAGCCTGGATTTCGGAACGGCCGGGTGCGAAAAACGCGATCTCGCCGTCGCGGCCTCCGCCGCCATCACCCATCTGACCGGCGGCGGCGGTAACCGGATCGGAGCCGTGGTGGCCACCGGAGCGACGACGACGCGAATCCCGGCGCGTGGTGGGCGAGTGCACAGCCAGTCGATGCTGCGGACGATCGCCACGACACCGTCCGCTGCGGACGGTGTCCGCGGCGATCTGCGCGATGCCGTCGAGGCGCTGCGGCGTCCGGAACGCCGCCGCGGTATGGCCGTGGTGATCAGCGACTTCCTCGGCCCGATCGACTGGGAACGATCGCTGCGAGCGATCTCCGCCAGACACGACGTCTTGGCCGTCGAGGTGCTCGATCCACGGGACCTCGAACTGCCCGATGTCGGCGACGTAGTCCTGCACGACCCGGAGTCCGGCCGTACCCGAGAGTTCGCTGCGACACCCCGGCTTCGCGCCGACTTCGCGCGAGCAGCCGCAGCACACCGCGACGATGTGGAGAAAGCGTTACGCCGATGCGGAGCACCGCGTCTGACTCTGCGCACCGACGGTGACTGGATCGCCGATGTCGTCCGCTTCGTCACTGCTCGCAGGCACACCATCGGGTCCGGTTTCACCAACACCGCTCGGGCAGGTTCGCGATGAGCCTCACCGATTTCTCCGCACCGTGGTGGCTCGCGTTTCTCGTCGTCGTCCTGGCCTTGACAGCGGGGTACGTCTGGATTCAACGCCGCAAGCAGAAGCACGTGCTGCGCTTCTCCAACATGGAGTTGCTCGAGTCGGTCGCGCCCAACCGGCCCAATCGTCTGCGTCATCTCCCGACCGCACTGGTACTGGTCGGGCTGCTGTTTCTGACCGTCGCGTTGGCCGGCCCCACCGCAGATCAACGTGTTCCTCGGAACCGAGCGACGGTGATGCTCGTCATCGATGTGTCGCTGTCGATGGAGGCGACAGACGTCGAACCCACTCGATTGGCTGCGGCGCAAGAAGCAGCCAAGTCGTTCGCCGACGGCCTCACGCCCGGCATCAACCTGGGTCTCGTCGCGTTCGCGGGCACCGCCTCGGTACTGGTCTCACCCACGGCCAACCGCGAAGCCACCAAGTCGGCAATCGACAAACTGCAGCTCAGCGAGCGTACGGCCACCGGTGAAGCAATCTTCACCTCGCTGCAGTCGATCGATACCCTCGGCGCGATCCTCGGGGGTGGCGACGCCGCGCCGCCGGCCCGCATCGTGCTGCTCTCGGACGGTAAGCAGACCGTGCCCCAGAACCTCGACGATCCACGGGGCGGCTACACCGCGGCACGCGCAGCCAAGGACAAGGGAGTGCCGATCTCGACGATCTCGTTCGGTACCAGCTACGGATCGGTCGAGATCGAGGACGAAGGTGGGGGCGGCGTCGAGCGCGTCCCCGTCCCGGTAGACGACCCGTCGTTGCGTGAGATCGCGACTCTGTCCGGAGGAAGTTTCTTCACGGCCTCCTCGCTCGAGGGCCTCCGAGACGTCTACGACACCTTGGAGGAGCAGATCGGCTTCGAGATCACCCGCGGGGACGCATCGCGACCCTGGTTGATCCTCGGCGTCCTGTGCATCTCCGCCGGGCTCGGTTCGGCGTTGGTGATGCGGCAACGATTGCCGTGATCGCTGTTATTACTCACCAGTAAGTTTCGCTTTGTCATTCCAGGACGAACAGATAGGTTGCTAGGCATGTCCAAACCTGACTTCATCGCGCGATCGGTACTCGTCACCGGAGGTAACCGGGGTATCGGTCTGGCCATCGCTCAACGGCTCAGTGCCGACGGACACAAGGTGGCCGTCACCCACCGCGGATCCGGGGCTCCCGACGGATTGCTCGGAGTCGTCTGCGACGTCACCGACTCCGATTCGGTCGACGCGGCCTTCAAGGAGGTCGAGGAGAAGCACGGACCCGTCGAGGTCCTCGTGGCCAACGCGGGCATCACCGACGACACCCTGCTGATGCGTATGACCGAGGAGCAGTTCCAGCGTGTCATCGATGCGAACCTGACCGGAGCCTTCCGAGTCGCCAAGCGCGCCAACCGGGCCATGCTGCGCGCGCGCTGGGGCCGGATGATCTTCCTCAGTTCCGTCGTCGCGATGGCCGGCGGGCCGGGGCAGATCAATTACGCGGCGTCCAAGGCCGGCGTCATCGGCATGGCCCGGTCGATCACGAGGGAACTCGGTTCGCGATCCATCACGGCAAACGTCGTCTCCCCGGGATTCATCGAAACCGACATGACCGCAGAGTTGTCGGACGATTTGCGCGGCAAGGCGAAGGAATACATTCCACTTCAGCGTCTCGGACAGCCCGAGGACGTCGCAGCAGTCGTGAGCTTCCTTGCGGGCCCGGACTCGTCGTACGTATCCGGTGCCGTCATTCCCGTCGACGGCGGCATGGGCATGGGGCACTGAGAATCGCTCTCGCACAACGATTTCGATAGATATTCACCTCCGAATTAAGGAACGCAGCATTATGGGCGGATTGCTCGAAGGCAAGACCATTCTCATCACCGGCATCATCACCGACGCGTCGATCGCGTTCCATGCCGCGGCCATGGCGCAGGAGCAGGGTGCCAAGGTGATCATCACCGGTTTCGATCGGCTGCGGCTCATCGACCGCATCGCGCAGCGGCTACCCGAGGAGGTGCCCCCGGCAATCGAGCTCGACGCCACCAACGAGGAGCACCTCGCCGCGCTGGCGGACCGAGTCCGTGAAGTAGCGCCGGAGGGTATCGACGGCGTTCTGCATTCCATCGCATTCGCACCTCGCACCCTGATGGGCCCTGATGCCAAGCCGTTCCTCGAGGGGCCGGGTCCCGACGCGGCGAGGGCATTCGAGATCTCGGCGTGGAGTTACGCGTCTCTCGCGCGCGCCGTGCTGCCGGTCATGAACGAGGGTGGCTCGATCGTCGGTATGGACTTCGATCCGCGTACCTCGATGCCGTATTACAACTGGATGGGCGTAGCCAAGGCGGCTCTCGAGTCGGTGAACCGTTACGTGGCACGGGAAGTGGGCGCAGCCAAGCGCATTCGATCCAATCTCGTTGCTGCAGGACCGATCAGGACTCTTGCCGCCAAGGCGATTGCAGGCACTGCGACCGGCGATGCGGCCAAGATGGACCAGCTGAACGTGTACTGGGACGGCGCAGCTCCCATCGGATGGGACGTCAACGATCCGACCGTCGTCGCCAAGTCGATCGTCGCCTTGCTGTCCGATTGGCTGCCCGGAACCACCGGGTCCATCGTGTACGTCGACGGCGGAGCGAGCCACAACACGTACCTGCCCGAAAACATGTGACACGTCGGTGAGCGGAGTCCGACGTGGGCTCGCTCACCGAAGGTTTCGTCGACCGATTGTGCCCCTGCCGCAGCCCTGCTGCGGCAGGGGCACAATGGATTCATGACCACCCCTGGAGATTTCGACGCACTGTTGGTGCTCTCGTTCGGCGGACCGGAAAAGCCTGCCGACGTTCGCCCGTTTCTCGAGAACGTCACTCGCGGACGCGGTGTGCCGCCCGAGCGTCTCGACGCCGTCGTCGAGCACTACATGCACTTCGGTGGCGTATCACCGATCAACGAACTCAATCGCGACATCATCGCCGCACTGCAGGCCGAGTTCGATTCGGCCGGAATCGAATTGCCGATCTACTTCGGCAATCGCAATTGGCATCCTATGGTCGAGGACACCGTTGCGACGATGAAGGCGGACGGCGTCCGCTCTGCGCTCGTCTTCCCGACTTCCGCGTGGGGCGGGTATTCCGGGTGCAGGCAGTACCACGAGGACATCGCGAGGGCCCGCGCGTCGGTGGGGGACGACGCCCCGCACTTGCTCAAGATCCGTCAGTACTACGACCACCCGTTGATGGTCGAGGCGTTCAGCGACGCCGTTGCATCGGCGCGAGCCTCACTGCCCGAGCAGCACCGCGCCGGTGCACGTCTGGTGTTCACTGCACACTCCATCCCCTCGGCCGCCGACGCCAACGCCGGCCCGCCCGAGGACGGCGGTCACCTCTACAGCCGTCAGGTGGCCGAGGCGTCGCGTCTGGTGGCGGCCGCATCCGGCAGCACCGAATACGACCTGGTGTGGCAGTCCCGTTCCGGACCACCGCAGGTTCCGTGGCTCGACCCCGACATCTGCGATCATCTCGAAGCGTTGTCGGAGAAGTCCGTCGACGCGGTGATCGTGTGCCCGATCGGATTCGTGTCCGACCACCTCGAAGTGGTGTGGGATCTCGACACCGAGGCCGAGGAGAAGGCCAGTGAACTCGGGATGGCGTTCGCTCGCGCGGGTACCCCCGGCTCCGATGCTCGATTCCCGAAGATGATCAGGGAGCTGGTGGACGAGTATCGCATCGGCGGCACGTGCCGAGGGCTCGGTAGCGTGCCCGGCTACGGTTCGACTCTCGACGGCAGTCGGTGTGCCGTCGGATGTTGCGAGCAGCCGACGCGTCCGTCGCGGCCTGCAGCGGCCCCTGCCTGACCGGTGGTGCCGGCCTGACTGGCGGCTCCCGCCTGAGGTTGGCCTCTTGCCTGTCTCGCGGCCCAGCCCCGACAGGACCGCTACGTGTCGGTCCTGTCGGTCCTGTCGGTCATCGGGCCGACTGCATCGAGGCACCGATGGACGTCGCCACGGCGATGGTGCGGGCCGTGCGCACAGCGGCCCACAGCGGCCGGACCAGTTCTTCGCGGGCTGCCGCCGCGGCGGCAGTCGGTGCCTCCGAGGGAGCCGATCCGGCTGCGACCGTGAGGACTGCCGCGACCCGATCGGCCGATTCGAGTACTCGGAAGGCGCGTTCGGACATCTCGGGGGGATAGCGGTGCCGCGCAGCGTCGGCGATGAGCTCGGCGATGCGAGTGCGCGGGTCCGCCTCGAGAGTGCGGGTAGGGAGCGATTGCATCCGAGCGAGTGCATCCGCCGCGCCGCGCACGGCCTCGCGCATCTCGTACTCGGCCTCACCCAGACCTCGATCTCGGTGGGCGTGAGCGGGAACGTCGATCGAATACACAGTCCAGCGCAGCACATCGGGACCTTCGACAACGGGAACCACGCCGATTCCGGACGAACCCGGAGTACCGATCATCACCGCCTGCTCGGCACCGATCGCTGCGCGAGAGAATTCGGTCCGGGCCGGCAGTTCGGCCACTGCGCCCGCTGCGGGCAGCACCAGACGTATCCGTTCCTCCCCGGCTGCGGGTGAGGGTCCTGCGTTTGCGGCGGTTCGGACAGCGGCGAGCGCCCCGGCGATGCCCTCTGCGTAACCCGGAAAGCGCAGCCCGTACGTCGTTGCTGCTTCGGCGTCACCGGCACCGACCAGATGCATCGGTGCCCACTCGGACAACGCGTCGATGACGTCGTCCGGCGAACCGACACCCGCCAACCAGGAACCGGCCCACAGGGCAAGACTTGCACTCGGAGAACACACGACTCACGAGCATAGGTCGGCGTGGCGAACCGTGCTCGGGACGCCGGTATCGCTAGCGTTGGTCGCCGTGAACGACATGTACGGCGGAGACATTCTCAAAGGGCACAGTCGCATGCGGAAGGTTCCGGCACCGGAGGTGCCGGCCGAGCGCGGCATGGTGGTCGAGGACGCGGGTTCGGGTTATTGCGGTGCTGTGGTCGGCTTCGAGCGCACGTACGACGGAGATTTCGTCCGACTCGAGGACGGTGCCCGAACGACGCGACTGTTCGCCTTGCGCGAGGCCGCATTTCTGATCGACGGCCGCCGGGTGACGCTGATCCGGCCGAAGCCCGCGACCGCGGCGAAACCGACCAGATCGGCGTCCGGATCCACCAAGGTCGAGGGCCTGCGAGCCCGGACGGCTCGCGCCAGCCGTATCTGGGTCGAGGGTGTGCACGACGCGGCCCTGGTGGAAAGCGTATGGGGACACGACCTTCGGGTGGAGGGCGTGGTCGTCGAACATCTCGAGGGCCTGGACAATCTGGGGGAGCGGTTGGCCGATTTCGGCCCGGGCCCGGGCCGCCGCGTCGGAGTTCTGGTGGATCATTTGGTGACCGGGTCCAAGGAATCGAAGATGACCAGATCCTTGGGCGAACACGTTCTCGTCACCGGCCATCCGTTCATCGACGTGTGGGAGGCCGTCAAGCCGTCGGCAGTCGGTATCGCGGCGTGGCCGAAGATCCCGCGCGGTCAGGACTGGAAGACCGGAATCTGTCGAGAGCTGGGGTGGGGAACTCCACAGGAGGGATGGCGTCGGGTCTACTCGTCCGTCTCGAGTTTCCGAGATCTGGAGGCTCCACTGATCGGTGCCGTCGAACAACTGGTCGATTTCGTCACCGAGTAGCCGTTCCGACCAGCTGATCCGTCGGTGGATGTCCGATTCGTGCCAGGATGGACCTTGTGGCAGCGATCTTGTGGCTCATAGCGGCGGTTGTGCTCGCCGGTGCCGAAGCACTGACCGGGGACTTCTTCCTACTGATGATCGCCGGCGGTGCGCTCGGTACCGCCGGGGTGTCGGCGTTGACCGACTTCCCGGTGTGGGCCGATGCAATCGTGTTCGGTGTGTTGTCGTTGGCGTTGGTCCTGGGTCTGCGCCCGATCTTGTTGCGGCGCTTCGCACATCCGCCGGAGACCCCGATGGGGGTCGCGGCTCTCACCGGTAAGAGTGCAGTCGTGCTCGAACAGGTCACTGCGCACGAAGGCCAGATCAAACTCGGTGGCGAGGTGTGGACCGCGCGTCCGTTGGACGAGACAGAGGTCTACGCCCCCGGTACCACAGTGACCGTGATGGAAATCGACGGTGCCACCGCCGTCGTATGGAAGGGACCGTAAAGCCAGTGGAAGCACTCATAGCACTGGCCGTCATCGTTGCGTTCGTCGCCGTGTTGATGGCCAAGTCCATCTCGATCATCCCGCAAGCCGAGGCAGCAGTGATCGAAAGACTCGGTCGGTACACACGTACCGTGTCCGGTCAGCTCACGTTCCTCGTCCCGTTCGTCGATCGCATCCGTGCGAAAGTCGACTTGCGCGAACGAGTCGTCTCGTTCCCGCCGCAGCCGGTGATCACCAAGGACAACCTGACGGTGTCGATCGACACCGTCGTGTATTTCCAGGTGACCAATCCTCAGTCGGCCGTGTACGAGATCAACAACTACATCGTCGGTGTCGAGCAGTTGACGACCACCACGCTGCGTAACGTCGTCGGCGGAATGACGTTGGAAGAGACTCTGACGTCCCGTGACTCGATCAACGGTCAGCTCCGAGTGGTGCTGGACGAGGCCACCGGCCGGTGGGGTCTTCGAGTCGCCCGCGTCGAGCTCAAGAGCATCGATCCGCCACCCTCGATTCAGGAATCGATGGAGAAGCAGATGAAGGCCGACCGCGAGAAGCGGGCGACCATTCTCACGGCCGAGGGCCACCGTGAATCGGCGATCAAGACAGCCGAGGGCGACAAGCAGAGTCGCATCCTCGCCGCCGAGGGCGGCAAGCAGGCGGCCATCCTCACGGCCGAGGGTGAGCGCCAGTCCAGAATTCTGCGTGCTCAGGGTGATCGCGCCGCGAAGTACCTCGAGGCGCAGGGTCAGGCGAAGGCCATCGAGAAGGTCTTCGGTGCCATCAAGGCCGGTAAGCCCACTCCGGAACTGTTGGCGTACCAGTACATGCAGACGTTGCCTCAGATGGCGCAGGGCGATGCGAACAAGGTGTGGATGATCCCGAGCGATTTCGGCGACGCTCTCAAGGGGTTCGCCAAGACACTCGGAGCCCCCGGCGAGGATGGCGTGTTCCGATACGAGCCCAACGAATCTGCGGGCAACGAGCCCAAGCCCGAGGACGACTCGGACGAGGTTGCGGAGTGGTTCGAGACGAAAACCGATCCGGCCGTAGCCGAAGCGGTCAAAGCCGCCGAAGCGGTGGCCCGCAAGCCGGTGGACACGTCGTTGGCTGCTTCTCCGGAGCTGTCCAAAGGTCTCGACCTCGGCGCATTGTCGGCATCTCCCGAGGCGGAACCGGAACCGCGCTGATCACGAGTTGATCGCGAATCCCACGCCCGCTGCCGCCAGTGCCCACAGAACGCTGGCGAAGGTGCCGATGATGAACTGTTCGGAGGCGTGGGATTCGCGCAGTTCGGGGTAGCGCGCAAGTCCTTTGACTGCAAGTACGATGGCAATTCCCTCGGGCCAGCCGGCGAGAATGGATACCGCGACGGCAACACGTTCGAGAATTCCTATCGTCAATCCTCCACGCAGCGGCTCGACCGGCTCGTCGTCGGTCGAGTCGTTCTGTCGTCTGGCGACACGAAAGACGCTGGGCACCACGGCGGTGCCGCCGACGGCGGCGACGACAACGCTCAGGACGACTCCGACTGCATGACCGACGCCGTGTGCCGGCCCGGCGAGGCTGGCAAGTACGGCGGCTGCGGTGAGCAGAGTCGACGCCACCGCAGTGGGGACCCACGGCCTGACGCGGTCGCCGGTCGGTACGAGGGCGACACCTGCCGTCAGAACCAATAGGACGAGGGCGACGATGATCATGACGTGTGACTTCCTGTCGCGTTCGCCGCGGTCAACAACCTCGCGGCAAGGGTACGGCCGGCATTTTCGACGTGCCAGCCGGCAACGGAAAGTCGTTGCGACATAGCCTGTTTGCTGATGTTCAGTCTTTCGGCTGCGTCGGTCTGCGACAAGCCCTCCGCCATGAGCGCAACCGCTTCTCGGCCCTGGTCCGAGCGTCGAACGACGAGCAGGGCCACCAAGGTCGACGCGGTTTCGGCGTCCTCGGCCGCTGCCGGCTCGGGTCCCGTGACGGCCAGCGCGGCGGGGGAGTTCTTTGCCCTGGTGACGGCGTCTCGGGCGGCCTCGAATGCCTGGCCACGGCCTGCGCGCGTCGTGTTGGGTAACGGGAGTTCGACCGATCCGACGCCGATCCCCACGCTCCAGTGTGGCGTCGCCACCAAGTCGAGAGCGATCGCGACGACGGTTGCTGCGTCGTCACAGACGGCCTGCACCTCGTCGCCTGCGGTGCGATCGAACGGCCGAACCAGATCGAAGTCGCGGTAGCGGTCCAACAGTTCGGGCACGCGATCGACATCGCGTCTGCTGCGACGCTGGTCGACGGTCAACACGAACATGCGACAAGGCTAGGTCGTTGATTTGACCAAGTCAAGCTTCAAGGCTTGATTATCCCAAATCAAGGTTCTCACCCTGACGCCCATTGTCGGATGCCGCCGCGGCCTCGGGCGTTCGCGACAACCGCCAGTCGACGAACAACCCGCTCACGCCGATCGCAATGCAGATCCCCGACAACACCAGCAGTGCCGGATGACTCTGCCCGCCGATGGCTCCACCGATCACCACGATCCCGAGGGTGCCGGGCAGCATGCCGACGGCCGTGGCCAGGGCGAAGGGGGCGAGCCGAACCGCGGACACACCGCAGGCGTAGTTCACCAGCGAGAACGGCACCGGTGCGATCAACCGCAAAGAGCCGACCGCGAGCCATCCTCGTCGACGCAGGCTCTCGTCGACCGAGTCGAGAGCCGAATGCGACATTCGAGCCGCCACGGCCTCTCGTCCGATCGCCCGAACCAACAGCAGGGCGAGGACTGCGCTGACCGTCGAGGCGCCGATCGTCACCGCCAGACCGGTGAAAGGCCCGAACAGCACTCCTGCGCTCAACGTGAACAGGGTTCTGGGAATGGGTGCAATGGTCACCAGTGCGTGGACAGCGAAGAACACGAGCGGAAACGCAGGACCGACCGAAGTGCCCCACTGGCGAATCTGCTCGACACTCGGATGCGGAGCGAACACTGCAACGACAGCCAGGACGACGATCACCGCCAGTAGCGCGATCAGTCGAAGGTCGCGCAGGTGCCGGGTCACGAGAGGCAAGAGTACCGGCGTGAGATGACAGAACGGTTCGGGAGCGGAGCCTGCGGAGTGACCCAGGGGTTTCGCGGGAGCGGAGCCTGCGGAGTGACCCAGGGTTTCGCGGGAGCGGAGCCTGCGGAGTGACCCAGGGTTTCGCGGGAGCGGAGCCTGCGGAGTGACCCAGGGTTTCGCGGGAGCGGAGCCTGCGGCGTGGGTCACCGAACGTGAGGTGATCCTCACGATAACCTGCCTGTAGGTGGGGTTAGCATCACTTCAAGTCGGGTGTAGGACTGCCCGCCGAACCGAGGGAGCAGCACACGTGTCCATCGCGTCGCAGGAGGATGCCGCACGCAGTGCCCACGCGGCCTGGCAGCAGGCGGTGGCCGGGGTCCTGGCCAAGTCTCGCCGGGTCGATGTGGCCGATCTGCCCGCCGATCCCGAACATCTTCTCGATTCCACGACGTACGACGGAATCACGGTGTCTCCGCTGTACACCGCGTTCGACGAGCGCCCCGAGGGTCCGTTGCCGGGGCAGTTTCCGTACCTGCGGGGGCGTGATCCGCATCGGGACGTCAACGCGGGCTGGAAGGTGTGCACGCGTCACGGTTCCGACGTTCGTGACGGTGTGCCCGCGCTGAACGGTCAGATCCTCGATTCGCTCGCCAACGGAACCAGTGCTCTCTGGTTGACGGTGGGGTCGCGTGGGTTGGATCCGTCGGATCTGCCGGAGGCATTGCGTGGTGTGCTGCTCGAGCTCGCCCCACTGACGATCGATGCCCGCAGGGACGTTCGCGCGGCAGCGACGGCACTGTTCGGCGTTCTCGACTCGGCAGATATCGAGGATCGCGCCGCCGTCGACGTCAGGCTCGGAGTGGACACTCTCACTGCTGCAGTGGCAGGCACGGAATCCATAGAGATGGCCGAGGCGCTCGACCTGGCCCGCGCGTGCATCGACCGCGCCGAGTCGATGCGTGCCATCACCGTCGACGGCACCGTGTTCCACAATCAGGGTGCGTCGGATGCGCAGGAACTGGGTGCGTCGATCGCTGCCGGGCTCGAGTACGTGCGATCGATGACCGAGAACGGTGTGACTGTCTCGGATGCTCTGCGCCAGATCGAGTTTCGATTCGCAGCAACCGACGACCAGTTCCAGACCATCGCCAAGTTTCGCGCCGCTCGCATTCTGTGGGCCCGGATTGCGCAGGTGTGCGGTGCGCCCGACGCCGGTGACGCTCCTCAGCATGCGGTGACGTCGGAAGCGATGATGTCGCAGCGCGATCCGTGGGTGAACATGCTGCGTACCACTCTTGCGTCGTTCGGCGCCGGAGTGGGTGGTGCGGATTCGGTGACGGTGCTGCCGTTCGACGCGGCACTGAACGGTGGCGCCGCCGGAGTGTCGAAGACGTTTGCTGCCCGTATCGCGAGAAACACTCAGTTGCTCCTGCTGGAGGAAGCCCATCTGGGTCGAGTTCTGGATCCGGGTTCGGGCTCGTGGTACGTCGAGGAACTCACGGCTGCGGTTGCCGCGACGGCGTGGGAGTTCTTCCGGGGCGTCGAGGCTTCGGGCGGATTCACTGCAGCAACCGCGGACGGTTCGCTGGTTGCCGAGATCGAGAAGACCCGTGCAGAACGCGATTCCGACATCGCGCATCGGATCACTCCGTTGACCGGTGTCAACGAGTTTCCCAATCTGGCCGAGGCCCCCCTGACTCCCGAGCAGACGCAGCCTGCCGGCTCGGCACCCGTGTATCGGTACGGCCGGGCATTCGAGTCGCTCCGAGATCGATCCGATTCTTATCTGGCCCAACATCATTCGCGACCCCAGGTACTACTCGTCCCATTGGGGACCGTCGCCGAGCACAACGTCCGTACGACCTTCGCGTCCAATCTGTTGGCGTCGGGGGGAATCGAAGCGGTCAACCCCGGACCCCTGGGCGTCGACGCTGTCGCCGGTGCTGTCGAAGCGTCGGGAGCCTCGATCGCCGTGGTGTGCGGCACCGACAAGCGATACAGCGACGAGGCCGTTACTGCCGTGGACGCTCTGCGTGCAGCTGGTGTCTCGCGGGTCTTGCTCACCGGCCCGGAGAAGATCTTCGCCGGCGTCGACGGCCCGTCCCGTCCCGACGGCTTCCTGACCGCCAAGGTCGACGCCGTCGCCGTGCTGACCGAACTTCTCGACACGCTGGGAGCCTCGAAGTGAGTACCGACGAGAACCGAATCTCGCACATCATCGGCAGTTTCGCCGACGTACCGCTGGTCGATCCCGACGAGCCGACGCCACCGCCGCCGTCCGCGGAGGACGTGGCCGCGCACGTGAAGAACGGTGCCAAGGCGAACTTCTACACCCCCGAGCAGGTGGTGTGGTCCACTCCCGAGGGCATCGACGTCAAGCCGGTGTACACCGAGGCAGACCGCGACGCCGCCGAGGCCGAGGGCTACCCGTTGCACAGCTACCCGGGTGCTCCGCCGTTCGTGCGGGGACCGTATCCCACGATGTACGTCAACCAGCCGTGGACCATCCGTCAGTACGCCGGATTCTCCACTGCCGCCGAGTCCAACGCCTTCTACCGCCGCAACCTCGCGGCCGGGCAGAAAGGCCTGTCGGTGGCGTTCGATCTGGCCACTCACCGGGGCTACGACTCCGATCACCCGCGAGTGCAGGGTGACGTCGGAATGGCCGGTGTCGCAATCGATTCCATCTACGACATGCGGCAGCTCTTCGACGGTATCGACCTGGGCAGCGTCTCGGTGTCGATGACGATGAACGGCGCCGTGCTGCCGATTCTGGCGCTGTACGTTGCCGCCGCGGAGGAGCAAGGCGTCGGGCCGGAGAAACTCGCCGGCACCATCCAGAACGACATCCTCAAAGAGTTCATGGTGCGCAACACCTACATCTATCCGCCGAAGCCGTCGATGCGCATCATCTCGGACATCTTTGCGTACACCAGCGAGAAGATGCCGAAGTACAACTCGATCTCCATCTCCGGCTACCACATCCAAGAGGCCGGTGCCACAGCCGATCTCGAACTCGCCTACACCCTCGCGGACGGTGTCGAGTACATCCGGGCCGGTCTGGATGCGGGTATGGACATCGATACGTTCGCACCGAGACTGTCGTTCTTCTGGGCCATCGGAATGAACTTCTTCATGGAGGTTGCCAAGCTCCGCGCCGGGCGGCTGCTGTGGGCCGAGCTCGTCCAACAATTCGAGCCCAAGAGTGCCAAATCCCGTTCACTACGCACTCATTCGCAGACGTCGGGCTGGTCTCTGACAGCGCAGGACGTGTTCAACAACGTCGCCCGCACCTGCGTCGAAGCCATGGCCGCGACGCAGGGCCACACCCAGTCTTTGCACACCAATGCGCTCGACGAAGCATTGGCGTTGCCGACCGACTTCTCGGCCCGGATCGCGCGCAACACTCAGCTGCTCATCGCGCAGGAATCCAACACCGTTCGGCCGATCGATCCGTGGGGCGGGTCGCATTACGTCGAGTGGCTCACCCATCAGCTGGCGAATCGGGCTCGCGCACACATCGCGGAGGTCGAGGAAGCGGGCGGTATGGCCCAGGCCATCGGCGAAGGCATCCCGAAGTTGCGCATCGAGGAGGCGGCCGCTCGCACCCAGGCGCGCATCGACTCCGGGCGCCAGCCTCTTGTGGGCGTCAACAAGTACGTGCCCGACGAGCCCGACACCATCGAGGTACTCAAAGTCGAGAACTCGAAGGTGCGAAAAGAACAGATCGAGAAGCTGGAGCGCCTTCGTGCCGAGCGGGACACCGCAGAGGTCGAGGCCGCTCTGGCGAACCTGACCCGGGCCGCAGCGTCGGACCAGCCGGGCATGGAGAACAACCTGCTCGCCCTCGCCATCGATGCCGCCCGCAAGATGGCCACCGTCGGTGAGATTTCCGACGCCTTGGAGAAGGTCTACGGGCGCCATCAGGCCGAAATACGGACAATCAGTGGTGTGTACCGCGACGAGGCAGGTAAATCGGACAACATCACCCGCGCCACCGCGTTGGTCGAACAGTTCGCCGAGGACGAGGGCCGTCGTCCTCGTGTTCTGGTGTGCAAGATGGGGCAGGACGGACACGACCGAGGCCAGAAGGTCATTGCCACGGCGTTCGCCGACATCGGCTTCGACGTCGACGTCGGTCCGTTGTTCCAGACGCCCGAGGAGGTGGCCCGCCAGGCCGCCGACAACGACGTCCACGTGGTCGGCGTGTCGTCTCTGGCGGCAGGCCATCTGACGCTGGTGCCCGCCTTGCGTCAGGCCTTGGCCGACGTCGGGCGCGAGGACATCATGATCGTCGTCGGTGGCGTCATCCCGCCGGGCGATTTCGACGAGCTCTACGCAGCGGGGGCTGCCGCGATCTTCCCTCCGGGCACCGTCATCGCCGACGCCGCGATCGGTCTGGTGGAGAAGCTGTCCGTCGCGCTCGGGCATGCACCACGCGAGGCCAACGCCTGAATATGAACTCTCCGAACAAGGGCCGCGTCATCGACATCGATGCGGTGGCCGAGTCGGTCCGAGCGAACGAACGATCCGGGCTGGCGCGTGCCATCACCCTGGTCGAGTCCACCCGCTCGGATCATCGCGATCTGGCGCAGCAGTTGCTTCTTCGGGTGCTGCCCGATGCCGGCGGCTCGCACCGGGTGGGCATCACCGGGGTGCCGGGGGTCGGCAAGTCGACCTTCATCGATGCGCTGGGCATGCGGTTGATCGAGAAGGGGCACCGGGTTGCGGTGCTGGCCGTCGATCCGTCGTCCACGCGCACCGGCGGTTCCATTCTGGGCGACAAGACCAGAATGTCGCGCCTGGCCGTACAGGAGAACGCGTACATCAGGCCGTCGCCGACGTCGGGAACGTTGGGCGGAGTGGCCCGGGCGACGCGGGAGACCATCGTATTGCTCGAAGCAGCGGGATTCGACGTGATCCTGGTCGAGACGGTGGGCGTGGGCCAGTCCGAGGTGACCGTAGCGAACATGGTCGACTGCTTCACGTTCCTCACGTTGGCGCGGACCGGGGATCAGTTGCAGGGCATCAAGAAGGGCGTTCTCGAACTCGCAGATCTGGTGGCCGTGAACAAGGCCGACGGCAAGCATGCGACCGATGCGAAGAACGCGGCCCGCGAGTTGGCGGGTGCGCTGCGGCTGATCTATCCACACGATGCGATCTGGAAGCCTCCGGTGTTGACGATGAGCGCCATCGAAGGCACCGGCCTCGACGAGTTCTGGAACACGGTGCTCCGCCACCAGCAGGTGCTCCGTGACGCAGGCGAGTTCGCCGAGAAGCGTCGCAAGCAGCAGGTGGACTGGACGTGGACGATGGTCAACGATCAGCTACTGCGTCGGTTGGCTCAGAGCCCGACAGTGAAGGCAATTCGACACGACGTCGAATCTCGCGTGCGCGACGGGTCGCTCACGGCGGCGTTGGCCGCTCAGGAGCTACTCGACGCGTTCGATTCCTGACGCCTGCTGTCACTGCTGGGCCGGGTACAGGGTGGCCGCCAGCTCGCCGACGCGTTCCACGAGCTGATCGAAGAACGCCCGAGGATCGGCGTGGGTGGCGATGGCGACGTTCGGCGGCTTGCCCCACATCCCGCGCCAGTCCGCCACCGTCGTTCCGCGAGTAAGGGTTCCGACCAGTTCCACGTCCACTGTCGCGTGCCGATAACTGGCGATATTCGGTTGCACCGCCACTGCTGCGGCGAACGGATCGTGCATGTGGGCCAGGAACCCCTGATCGTGATCGCGATGAAACTCGAAGTAGAAGCGGACCGCATCCGAGAAGTGGCGCACAATCGGGTTCGAGGCCGTCGATCGCGCCCCCGGCGCATCGGTCGGCGAGATCAGCTCGGCCGGAACGCTTCCGGCGCGTTCACCCAGAAGGCGAATGTGCTCGGGTGTCATCTCGATGGTCTCGGTGATGTCGAGTGCGCAGACGATCGGACGTCGGTCCTCGGGTAGTCCGGAGAACGCGGCGAAAACCTCCGCTGCAGCCTCGGGGTCCACCGCGATGTTCCACTCGCTCGTCGGCGTCGTGTTTCCCTGATGCTGAAAAGCACCACCCATCAACACCAATCGCTTCAACAGCCGAGGCAACTCGGGGTCTCGGCGAACCGCCAGCGCGAGATTGGTCAGCGGACCGGTGACGAGACCGGTGATCTCACCCGGGCGCGAGCGAACCAACTCGATCCACATCGTGGTGGCATCGCGTGCGGACAGGTCCCGACTCGAGACCGGCAGCTCCGCATATCCGATGCCCTGCGGTCCGTGTGTGTCCTCGGTGGTCATCAGTGGTGCCACCAACGGCACCTGCGCACCGAGCGACACTTCGATATCGGCCGCGCGGCACAGGTCGAGCCAGGCCAGGTTGTTCGCGGCGACCTGGTTCACCGGCACGTTACCGGCGGTGGACGCTATGCCGAGGATCTCGGCCTCGTCGGTGGCCAACAGGTAGAGCAGTGCAAGCGAGTCGTCGATCCCGGTGTCGACGTCGACGATCATCGGTACGGTCATGCGTTCACCTCGGTCGTCGGATTGTGGCGGACCGGGAAGTTGACCGATCGGGCGATGAAGCACTTGGCTGCGGCCTCGGCGTGCAGTTCCTCCGCACGGGTCACCATCGAGGACTCGGCGACCGTCACTACCGGAGCCAGGGTCACCTCGACGAACTGCCCCGAGCCGTCGGATTGCTCGGTCATGACCCCGGTGGGGGAGTCGACGTAGCCGGTGACGGTCACGTGCGATGCGGCAGCCAACCCGAGGTACCACAGCATGTGGCAGCTCGACAGCGACGCCACGAGTAGCTCCTCGGGATTCCACCGCTCGCGATCGCCGCGAAAGCTCGGATCGGAACTGGCCGCGAGATCGGGTTTGCCAGGTGCCGTGACGAGATGATCGCGGTCGTATGCGGCTGCATTCGCCGTCCCGTGTCCGCGATTGCCGGTCCAGCTCACGGCCAGGGCGTAGTCATGGGTGGGCATGTGTCCATCGTGCCAGGCCTGGTTGCACCGGACGTGATGCACGCCGAGGTGCCTGTCCGTATTGTGACCATTGCACCAATTGTCAAGGTAGTGACCAAGATTCGATCGACCGACCCTCACCTGGGGGAATGCGCACCTGTGCGCGTCCATGTCCGTTTCGGAGTTTGTTCGCTGGTCATTGTGCTCGCTAACGTTGCTGCAATGACGGTTGCGCAAGGTTCAGAATCGCCCGAGTCGTCACCCCAGATCCCGAAATGGGGCCAGCGCCACGTTCAGCGTCTGCGGCGTGACGCGTTCTTCAAACGTATGCGTCGCAAGCCGGCGATGTCGGAGGAGAGCATCACGGTCGTCGACCAGCCCATGCTCAAACGCGCCGTGTCTGCAGCGGCGCTGGGAAACACGATGGAGTGGTTCGACTTCGGCGTGTACGGCTATCTGGCCGCGACGCTCGGCAAGGTGTTCTATCCCGACGCGTCGCCGGCGGTCCAGTTGCTGTCGACCTTTGCCACGTTCGCGGCAGCGTTCGTCGTACGGCCACTCGGTGGACTCTTCTTCGGCCCGCTCGGCGACCGCATCGGACGCCAGAAGGTCCTGGCCGCCACCATGATCATGATGTCGATCGGCACGCTGGCCGTCGGCCTGATTCCCAGCTACGACTCCATCGGAATCTGGGCTCCCATCCTGCTGCTCGTCGCCCGCCTCGTTCAGGGATTCTCCACCGGTGGTGAATACGGCGGTGCCACCACGTTCATCGCCGAATACTCACCCGACAAGAGACGTGGTTTTCTCGGCAGCTGGCTCGACTTCGGCACTTTCGTCGGATACGCGATGGGGTCCGGATTGGTGACGATTCTGAATGCGGTACTGGGCGACGCCACCATGATCGAATGGGGTTGGCGCATACCGTTCTTCATTGCTGGTCCGATGGGCATCATCGGTTTGTACCTGCGCCTCAAGCTGGAGGACACCCCCGCGTTCCGCAAACAACTCGACGAGCACGACTCCAAGGTCAAGGCGCAGGAGACCGGACGCAGCTCGATCGGAAAGATCTTCACAGTCCATTGGAAAGCACTGCTCATCTGCATGGGAATCGTGTTGCTGTACAACGTCACCAACTACATGGTGACCTCGTACCTGCCCACGTACTTCACCGAGGTCGTCGGTCGCAGCCAGCTCAGCGCCGATCTGTTGGTCCTGTCCGCGATGGTCGTGGTCGTGTCCATCATCGTGGCGGTGGGTCGGCTGACCGACCGAATCGGCCGCAAGCCGGTGTTCGTGTTCGGTGCCATCGGACAGATCGTTCTCGCCATCCCGTGCTTCCTGCTGATCCAACGCAGCGGATGGATCGGGCCTCTGATTGCGTGCCTGCTTCTGGGAGTGGTGTTGGCGTGCTTCGCGGCACCCAGTGCCTCGACTTTGCCTGCTCTGTTTCCGACCCGCGTGCGCTACGCCGCACTGTCGATCGGATTCAACCTGTCGGTATCGATCTTCGGCGGCACCACACCGCTGGTCACCTCGGCCCTGGTCAGTTCCACCGGCAGCACCATGATCCCGGCCTACTACCTGATCATCAGCGGCGTCATCGGTCTGATCGCCGTCGGTTTCCTCCGCGAGTCGGCTACTCAGCCGCTCGACGGTTCTCCGCCCCAGGTGGATTCGACCGAGGAGGCCAAGGATCTGTACACCGAGGCGTCGGCGCTGACCGGGAGTAGCTCCGCAGACCGGTCAGCGCGGTAGCCAACCGGCGTCGTCGCTACCCCAGATGTGAGCGGGGTACGCGTAGTCGGAGTAACGGTCGAACACCGGTCGCGCTGCCGTCACCGAGCCGTGCGTGACCACGCACTCGGGTGGCGGTGGCGCGGCAGGGCGGTGTTCGGGGTCTCGCCCGGAAAGGTCGGTCAGCCACGCCGCTGTTCTGGCCAGCGCGACGTCGACCGGTGCCGCAGTGCCCGACCCTTCTGCGCGCGCCGCCAGTTCCGAGACGATTCCGGCAGCCAGTAGATAACCGCTCGCCTGATCGAGGGCCTGAGCCGGGAGCCGACCGGGCCGACCGTCCCGGCCTTCAAGAACCGAGATACCGCTCGCAGCCTGAACGAGGCTGTCGAAGCCGCGCCGCCGCGACCACGGACCCTCTGTGCCCCATGCGCTGATGCGCCCGTGGACGAGGTCCGTCCGGTGTTCGAGGCCGAAACGGTCGAGGGCCCCCGGCCGATACCCGGTGACGAGCACGTCGGCCGAGTCGAGGAGCCCGAGCACCCGATCGAGTCCCTCCGCCGTGTCCAGGTCCAGCAGGGCCGACCGCTTGCCCTGACCGTTCTCCAGATGCTGCCACGGCAGTTCCGGATGCCGGGGCGAATCGACACGGAGCACATCGGCACCGAGAAGTGCGAGAGCGCGGGTAGCGACAGGACCGGCAATCACGCGCGTCAGATCGAGCACCCGGATACCCGCCAACGGGTAATCGGCACCGTGTGGTGCGAACGACGGAATACGCACTCGGGCAGCCGGATCAGCCGCGCCTCGTGTGACGACCGGACCGGACCGTGCCGCGACACCAGCGGGGTGAGCGGACCACTGTTCCTCCGTGCGCACCTGCACGGCCAGAGCGCCCGACGCCGCACACAGTTCTTCGAGCTCGAACCCGGACATTCCGCGGAGTCGATCGCCGAACACGTCGATCGACTCCGCCGAGCCGGTGCCGCCGAGGCCCACCACACCGAGCAACGCCTCTCGGTGATGTGGGTAGTTGGCGTGGGTTCTCACCCAGCCGTCGGACACCGGGAAGAAGCCGGACAGATCGGCGAAAGCCTGCACCGGCTCGCCGTCTATCCGTAACACGGTGTCGCCCATGAACGACGCGGCAATACGCGCCATGGACGCTGTCGGCGTCATCGTCTCCGCATCCGTCGACACCGGCCCCACTGCGCTCTGCACTCGGGCGACGGCGGTGCCGAGGGCACCGACCGACTCGGCGGCGAGCGTAGCGACCGGAAGCGTCGATGCGAGATATCCAGTTGTGCCCGGCGTTCCCTGCACCGCAATCAGTTCCGCTTGGCCCAGATCTCCACGCCGGCCGCATTCAGACGGTCCACCAGAACGTCGCCCATCGCGGTCGCGGGAGTGAGAACTCCGCTGGCCTTCGGAAGTGCGTCACCGCCGAGAACCAGCGCGAGTGCGGACTCGGCGAGCATGACCGCCGTGGCCTTGTAGCCGGGGTCGCCGGAGGCCTTGACCCGGGCCCGGTACCGCGCCCCGGACGTGGTCAGGGTGTACAGATCGACCGTGAAATGGCCCTTCTCTCGGGCCTTTTCACTGGGGCCGCTGCCGGGCTTCGGCAGGATGCGATCGAGCACTTTGCCCGGAAGTACCGTCATGGCCGACACTCCGACGAACAGTCCTGCCGACAGTGCGCCGGCGAGCACCGGGCTGACGACGGACGAGCCGACGCTCATCACCTCGCTGTACCGGAACTGCTTTCCGTAGGCCCAGTCTCGAAGTGCATTGGTACGCCGCACGACTCGTGTGTTGTACGAGGCCATCACGAACGGCGCCTTCCACCCGCGCAGGCTCGGATCGATCTTCTTGCCGTCGATGAGCACGGTGTCGAGTTGGCGGCCGAGTTGGGGCTCGAGGCTTCGATCGGGGCTCAGTGAATACGGACGGGCCGCGATGCGCCTGGCCCGCTTGTCCTTCTTCATGGCCTCGATCTGGCCACGAAGCGAGTCGACGGTACCGCCGCTGACACCGCCCGACATCGAGGTGACCACGAGCGTCGTGTCGGTCAGTTCACCGGCGTTGTCCGCAGTCACCGCCTCGTAGAGAGCGTGGACACCGATGTCGGACGGCACCGAGTCGAACCCGCACGAGTGGACGATCCTGGCCCCGGTACGTTGAGCGATCTCGTGGTTGGTGTCGATGCTCTCGCGAGCGAAGAGCACCTCGCCGGTGAGGTCGACGTAGTCGGTTCCGGCCTCGGCGCACGCAGTTGCCAGAGGCAAGCCGTACTTGGCATACGGGCCGACCGTCGTGATGACGACTCGGGTCGATTCGGCCATGGATCGCAGCGCAGCGGTGTCGGCGGCGTCGGCTTCGATGACGGGCCAGTTCTGGGCGTTGGGTCCCAGTTCCTTTCGCGCTGCCTCGATGCGTCCGGTGGACCTGCCTGCCAGCGCGATACGGGTGTCGGCAGGCGCGTGTTCGGCGAGGTACTTCGCCGTCAGCTTTCCTACGAATCCGGTGACGCCGTAGACGACGATGTCGTGAGTACGGTCGGGGCCTGAGGTGAAATCCGAGTCGGACGTAGTCATGGTTACGACACTAACGCGGACGCTGCAGGCAGCGTCGGCTAGTGGGTCCAGGTGTGCACGGGTTCTCCTGCGTCCATCCTGTCGACGTAATCTCCCAACATCCCCGCGAGAGCCTGCTCCCGACTATCGCCTGCCCGTTCGCGCGCGACGACGGCGTCTCGCTGCCACCCCGATCCCGACTGCTTGGCCAGGCACCGCGCTTCGATGACGCCGAGATAGCGGTCACGTACGGCAGAGTCGACGCCGTACGCGGCGAGACCGGCCTCGGCCATCGGAAGCAATCGTCGCAGTACCAGCTCCTGCGGACTCACCCAGCCGACCTCGGGCCAGTAGAGCATCGAATCGAACCCGCCGCGGGCTGCGGAGTGCACGTTCTCCTCGGCGGCATCGAACGACATCTGCGACCACAGGGGCCGATCGGCATCCGCGAGAGCCCGTACGGTGCCGTAGTAGAACGCGGCATCGGCGAGGGTGTCGACGACTGTCGGTCCGGCAGGCAGAACGCGGTTCTCGAGCCGGATATGGTGCCCGTCGCCGGATCGATCGTAGATCGGCCGGTTCCACCGGTACACGGTTCCGTTGTGCATCCGCAGTTCCGACAGTGACGGCGTATCACCACGAGCCAGAGCGGCTTTGGGGTCCTCTTCGCTGCACACCGGGAGCAGGGCGGGGAAGTAGCGCGAGTTCTCCTCGAACAGGTCGAAGATCGAGGTGATCCATCGCTCCCCGAACCACACTCGTGGGCGAACGCCCTGGTTCTTGAGTTCCTGCGGCCTCGTATCGGTGGCCTGCTCGAACAACGGTATGCGGGTCTCGTGCCACAGTGCACGCCCGGCGAGAAACGGCGAGTTCGCGGCGAGCGCAACCTGAACACCCGACAACGCCTGTGCGGCATTCCAATACGACGCGAACTCGTCAGGGGCGACTTGCAGATGCAGTTGGACGGACGTGCAGGCCGCCTCGGGCAGAATCGTGTCGGTCACGATATCGAGATTCTCGGCGGTCGTAGACCCGGGCAGACGAACGCCCGCGATCTTCAGTTCGATGTCCTCACCACGGGCAGCGAAGATCTGCTGGTTCAGTAGGTCGTATCGCGGATTCGCCGACAGCCACCGATGCTCGAAGTGTTCCTTCGTCAGCGTCGGAAGCATGCCGATCATGGCAAGTCGACTACCCGAGCCACGGGCCCGCTCGTCGGCAGCATTCAACGATCGCCGCAGATCCCTTTCCAACTCGGCGATCGACGACCCCCGCAGCGGTCGAGGATCGACGTTGATCTCGATGTTGAACTGGCCCAGCTCGGTCTGATAATCAGGATCGGCGATGGCGTCGAGTACCTCGGCATTGGCCATCGACGGTGCCATGTCCTCGTCTACGAGGTTGAGCTCGATCTCCATGCCGATCTGGGGTTCGCCGACCTGGAACGTCTCGTCGGCCAACATGATGGCCAACGCGTCGAGGCAGTCCTGAACCTTCTGCCGAAACTGGTGTCGGTCCTGTCTGGTGAACTTTCGGCGTTCGACATCCTCGCCCATGGTGACCGCCTAACGCTGTGTCTCGGTGCCGTTCGCTCACGCGAGACGGCGTCGTTTCCGAGTATCGCAGCCCGGCCTGCTCCGGGGACGTCCACGTGCAGAATCACCCGAAGAAACGATCCCGGGGCCGATCGTCACCAGGGCGAGGGCTGGTAATCCTTGAGGAACGAGCCGTACAGATCGACTCCGAGTTCGCCCTGCACGATGGGGTCGTACACCCGCGCAGCACCGTCGACCAGATCCAGCGGCGCGTGGAAGCCCTCGTCGGCCAGCCGCATCTTGGTGGGGTGCGGGCGCTCGTCGGTGATCCATCCGGTGTCGACCGCGGTCATCAGGATGCCGCTCTCCACCATCTCCTTGGCACTGGTGCGGGTCAGCATGTTCAGTGCCGCCTTGGCCATGTTGGTGTGCGGATGCCCCGGGCCCTTGTATGCCCGACCGAACTGACCCTCCATGGCAGAAACGTTGACCACATACTTACGTCGAGCCTGTGACGCCTCCATCGACGCGCGCAGGCGTGAGACGAGAATGAACGGTGCCACCGAATTGCACAGCTGCACTTCGAGCAACTCGACCGGGTCGACCTGCTCGACGGTGTGAATCCAGCTGTTGGTCTCGGCGAGGTCGGGCACCAAGCCGCCCGCGTCGATCGCCAGTCCGTTCTCGATACGCTCCGCTGTCACCGAACCCGCCACCATCGCCAGGGACGCGACGTCGTCCGCACTCAGAGTCGCCGAGACCTGCTGACCGCCGATCGCCGTGGCCGGCAACGAACTGGCCAACGACGCAGGGTGTGCGTCGCTGGTCTTGCCGAACGTGATCCGTTCCGGCCCGGCACCGCCGGTCAATGCCGCGGGCAACGGCTCCGCTTCGGCGTCGGCCAGCGCGCTGTACGAGCCGGGGGAGCGCTTGACCGTCTGCGCAGCGTTGTTGATCAGGATGTCGAGCGGCCCCTCGGCAGCGACCGAATCGGCAAGTGCCACGACCTGAGCGGGGTCTCGTAGATCGATACCGACGACGCGCAAGCGGTGCAACCACTGATCGCTGTCGTCCATCGCAGCGAACCGGCGCACTGCGTCGTTGGGAAAACGCGTCGTGATCGTCGTGTGCGCGCCGTCGCGAAGCAGCCGAAGCGCGATGTACATGCCGATCTTCGCCCGTCCTCCGGTCAGCAGTGCTCGCCGTCCGGACAGATCGGTTCGTGCGTTTCGCTTGCCGCGGTTGAGCGTCGCGCACTCGGGACAGAGCTGGTGGTAGAACGAATCGACATCGGTGTAGCGCTGCTTGCAGATGTAGCACGGGCGCGCCCTGATCAAGGTGCCCGCGATCTCACCCTCGGCGCGCGAGGTGAGGGACAAACCTGCGGTCTCGTCGTCGATACGGTCCGGGGAGCCGGTTGCCGTGGCCGCCACGACGGCCCGGTCGGCTGCGCTGACGGCGTTCCGTGCGGCGACGCGTCGAGCACGCTTGAGATCTTTGAACATGGCACCGGACGCCCGCTGGACGGCGATGGAATCCGGATGATTCTTGTCCAGCTCGGCGGCTTGGGCGAGCACCCGCAGACACGTGTCGAGATCGGTGGGGTCGATCGAGTCCATCTTCAGTCTCCTAGCATCGGCCCGGTCGAGCCGTCGACGTGAGAACAACGAAAAAGACCCCGATTCCGAAGAATCAGGGTCAGTTTCGTCTGTCTCAACTCAGATCTTT
Source organism: Rhodococcus sp. 1R11 (assembly GCF_004563845.1). NCBI lineage: Bacteria > Bacillati > Actinomycetota > Actinomycetes > Mycobacteriales > Nocardiaceae > Rhodococcus > Rhodococcus sp. 1R11. The sequence goes on from NZ_SPNG01000007.1 coordinate 214,809, forward strand.
GAAAATCTTTGTCTGTGAAAAACATTCAGACGGTGTCCGAGGGGGGACTTGAACCCCCACGTCCGTTAATAGGACACTAGCACCTCAAGCTAGCGCGTCTGCCATTCCGCCACTCGGACATGTGCGACCGTTGCCGCATATTCTCTTGTTGCTCTCACAGCTGGTCGCTGTGCGCTGCGTAAGATTATCCGACGGGTTCCCGATAACCCAAATCCCCACGTCAGTTCATGCGTCGAGCGGTTTTCGGTGGTGCCCCGGCCCCTCGGTGATGGTAGGAACGACGATGTGGCAAACGATTCGAACGACCCCGAAGTGAACAATGCCCGAAGCCGAGGAGAACGCACCCCCACCGTCGCTCTCGACGAAGTCGTGGAGCTGGTCAGCTCTCTGATCAGGTTCGACACCTCGAACACCGGCGAACTCGACACCACGGTCGGCGAGAAGGAATGCGCCGAATGGGTGGCGAGCAAGCTCGAAGAGGTGGGATACGAGACCGAGTACGTCGAATCCGGCGCCCCCGGACGCGGCAACGTCTTCGCCTGGCTGCGCGGCGCCGACTCGTCCCGAGGAGCTCTGCTGGTACACGGACACCTCGACGTCGTTCCGGCCGAGCCGGCCGACTGGAGTGTGCACCCGTTCTCCGGAGCCGTCGAAGACGGCTACGTCTGGGGTCGAGGTGCCGTGGACATGAAGGACATGGTCGGGATGGCACTGGCGCTGGCCCGCCAGTTCAAGTCGAACGGCACGGTTCCGCCCCGCGACATCCTGTTCGCGTTCCTCGCCGACGAGGAGGCCGGCGGCAAGTACGGATCGCACTGGTTGGTCGACAACCGACCGGATCTGTTCGAGGGCGTGACGGAAGCAGTAGGCGAGGTCGGCGGGTTCTCGCTCACGGTCGCTCGACCGGACGGCACCGAGAAGCGGCTGTACATGGTCGAAACCGCGGAGAAGAGTCTGGCGTGGATGCGGCTGACCGCAAAGGCGCGGGCCGGACACGGATCGTTCCTGCACGACGACAACGCCGTGACCTATCTGGCCGAGGCCGTCGCGAAACTGGGCAATCACACATTCCCCCTGGTGCTCACCGAGTCGGTATCGCAGTTCTTGCAGGCGGTCTCCGAGGAATCCGGACTCGACTTCGATCCGACGTCACCGGACATCGACGGCACGCTGCTCAAACTCGGCAGCATCGCCCGCATCGTCGGCGCGACCCTGCGCGACACGGCGAACCCCACGATGCTCTCGGCCGGCTACAAGGCCAACGTGATCCCGCAGACCGCGACGGCCGTGGTGGATTGCCGCGTGCTGCCCGGACGCCAGGCCGCCTTCGAGAAGGAGGTCGACGAACTGATCGGCCCGAATGTCGAACGGGAATGGATCACCAAGCTGGAACCGTACGAGACCACGTTCGACGGGGATCTCGTCGACGCGATGAACGACGCCGTCCTCGCGCACGATCCGAACGGCCGAACTGTTCCGTACATGTTGTCCGGCGGCACCGATGCAAAAGCGTTCGCGCGCATCGGGATTCGTTGCTTCGGGTTCGCCCCGCTCAAGCTTCCGCCGGAACTCGATTTCGCGGCGTTGTTTCACGGCATCGACGAACGAGTACCCGTGGAATCGTTGGAGTTCGGCACACAGGTGCTCGAGCACTTCTTGATGCACAGCTGATACGAAAGGAACCATCGTGGCGTACAACCCATACGACTCGCTTCCGGACCTACCGTCCTTCGAGTTGACGTCCGAGGATGTGGAGGACGGCAAGCCTCTGAAGGCACAGCAGGTCAGCGGAATCATGGGAGCCGGTGGACACGACAACTCCCCGCAGCTGTCCTGGTCCGGATTTCCCGAGGGCACCAAGAGCTTCGCGGTGACGGTCTACGATCCCGACGCCCCGACCGCCTCGGGTTTCTGGCACTGGGCCGTGGCGAACATTCCGGTCGAGACCACGTCGCTGGTCTCGGGAGCAGGCGACGACGGTGGAACCGGGGTGCCCAGCACGGCGGTGACGCTGAAGAACGACGCGGGCCTGTTCCGGTACATCGGGGCGGCCCCGCCCGCAGGCCACGGCCCGCACCGCTACTTCATCGCGGTGCACGCCGTGGACGTCGATCGGCTCGAGGTCGACGAGACGGCGACCCCGGCGTACCTCGGGTTCAACCTGTTTTCGCACGCCATCGGACGTGCCGTGATCACGGGTACCTACGAGGCCTGACTGCGGTCCCGTCGTGCGCGTTCTGCGTAGCCCCAGCTACGCAGAACGCGCACGACGAGGGGCTGTCAGAGCGTGTTCTCCGAACCCACTGCATCGGAGAGCGTGGCGAATCCGTGCTGCTCGAGTCTCGACGCCAGACCACGGTTGATGTTTCTGATCCACAGCGGTCCGCCGTAGATGAACCCGGTGTATCCCTGCACCAGTGACGCACCGGCGACGATGCGCTCCCAGGCCTGCTGCTCCGTTTCGATTCCTCCCACCGAGATCAACGTCAGCTGTGTACCGACCCGGCGGTAGAGGCGCCGGATGACGTCGAGCGAGCGAGCTTGCAGGGGAGCACCGGACAGCCCGCCTGCACCGATTGCCGCCACCGCCTCGGCGTCGGTGCGGAGCCCCTCGCGAGAGACAGTGGTGTTGGTCGCCACGATGCCGTCGAGCCCGAGTTCGACAGCCAGATCTGCGACGGCGTCGATGTCCTCGTCTGACAGATCCGGCGCAATTTTCACCAACACCGGTACCGACACCACCGACTGCACGGCAACCAGAATCGGCCGCAACGACTCGACGGCCTGCAGGTCCCGTAGACCGGGAGTGTTGGGGGAGCTGACGTTGACGACGACGAAATCAGCAAGAGGTCCCAGCAAACGGGCGCTAGTGGTGTAATCGGCGGCGGCGTCCGCGGGCTCGACGACCTTCGTCTTGCCGATGTTCGCACCGATGGGGATCCGGGTTCTGCGCGAGCGCAGTTTGGCGGCCGCATACTCCGCACCGTGGTTGTTGAAACCCATCCGATTGATGATCGCGCGGTCGAGCGGCAGCCGGAACAGTCGAGGCGTCGGATTTCCGGGTTGACCCTGCGCAGTCACGGTGCCGATCTCGGCGAAACCGAAACCCAGCGGTGCCCACGCATCGATACCGTCTGCATTCTTGTCGAACCCGGCCGCGAGCCCGAGGGGTGCCGGGAATTCGATGCCGAATGCCGTCGAACGTAACCGCGGATCGTCGACGACGAACAGTGCGCTGGCCAGCTTCCGAAGCGGAGGGAGAGCGGCAACGACCCGAAGTACACGGAAGGCGAGGTGATGGATCCTTTCCGGTGATACGAGAAACATCAGGCGCAACAGGACGCGGTACAGGCGGTCTCCCACGGTCTTCTTTCCGGTCGGTACTTCTGGGTCAATGTTCGGAGTCGATCGATCACGCCGTCGAGAGGGTCAGATTCCGGGCTCCGGCACATGATGTGCGGTCTTCTTGCGCTTGAGCAACACGCGGCGACTTCCATCGTTGTACAGACGGACCCGAGACAGCTCCCAGCCGCCGAATTCGGCCTGAATCGCGAGCCGCATCGATGCGGTCACCCGAGTGACTTCGGGTGGCAACCGGAGAGGGACGTACTCCCAGTCGTCGGACGGGGACACCTCCCACCCGACGGGCATCTTCGCTCGGCCCGGCATCGAATTCTCGTGTGCGTTCACGTGCCTCCACCATTCTCGAGGGTCGTTCTGCGGGTACCGTCTCCTGCCGATTCAGCAGTTCAACGGCCCGCGGCGGGGATGCGCTGCAGCCCGTCCCCGGTCGCCGATCCCACGTACAGATCGCCGGTCTCCGCGTCGACGGCAACCGAGTTCGGCTGTCGCACAGTGGGCAACCGTTGCGCCTCGACCGGAATTCCGGTGTCGAGTGTGTACCCGACCACCTCGTTGCGAGCCGGCAAGGTGACCCATGCAATACCGGATTGTTCATCGTAGGCGATCGCCCAGGGCGCGGACCCGACCGGAAACCGTTGCCGCATCAGCAGATCGTGCGAGGTGAAGACCAGCAGCTCCGTGCCGGTCGAGTCGGTGACCAGAAGTCGTCCGTACTCGTCGCTGGTCATCTCGGCGGCGCCTTCACCCGCGCGCAGGGCCACACCGAGGGTGTCGTCGTCGAGATTGAGATCGGTGATCGAGGTCTGGCGGCGATCGAGTACCGAGACACCGTCCGGTGTACTGGCCAACGCGTCGGCCGAGGTCACCCCCGGTCCAGACACGGTGCCCGTCACCTGCCCTGCTGCGTCGAGAATGCGGATACGTCCGGTGGCGTCACCCACCGCCGTGGTGCCGTCGGGTAGATCGGCAGCCGACAGAGCTCGGCCGTCGACGGGGGTATCGGTGCGCTGAGCGTCTGCCACGGTGATCCTCGAGAGAACCCCGTCCATCGGAACCAAGACACTCGAGTCGCGTCCGGCGACCAGCTCTGCAGCGGATCCGCCCAGATCAACCACGCGGGGCTCGCTCGACGCCTCCCCGTCCACCAGGCTCACGGTGGTCGACGCGTCGGTCAGGGCAACCAACGTGCGCGTCGCAGAATCGAAGGTCAGTGCGTCCACGGGAGCGAAGGCGCGGACGACTCCGGCCGGAGCCACTGCGGTCGCCGGGGACAAGGCCGGAGGCCGTGGCTCGACGGAGGTCTCGTCGACGTTGTCGTCGTCGCTCGAGCAGCCACCCAAACTGACCAGTGTGACGACGGCGAGCGCGGACGCCACTGCCGTCCTGGCCGTACGTGCCGACGGTGTTCGCATGGAACCGAACCTACTTCCTGTGGTGACTGCTCCTGGTAGGGCGCTGACACATCTGTACCAGCGCCCGTCGACCTCGACGAAATCGACAGCCCGGGACTCGGTGCCGTTCGGCGGCGGCGCGAAGACGGTAGCGTGTTCGATCGGCATCGAATTCGTGAACGAGCACGACATGGGAGCGAATGTGGGATCCGAAGGAACGCACTTCGTGGTCGAGGAAGTGAATGCGGGTACGCACGCCAACGGTTTCGGCAGAACCGACGACGGGCGCGCGTTCGCGTTCAGAGTTCAGCGCAGCACGCTCTACGTGAAGATCTATCGAGCCGATGTCGTGTCGGCCGTGCCGGATCCGACCGAGGTGGACGCCGTCGCCGAGCACTCGGTCACCGAGATCGATCTGACCGACGAACGCAGCATCATCGGGGTGGTTCGTGATGCAGTCGCTCATGCTCAGCAGCTGTCGGATGTGTCACTGCGCGACACCGCAGTGCGGGCCTTCTTCGCCCGCGTCAACTCAGCGCTCGAGGGTTTCTGAAGCGCTTCGGGATCACCAGCTGCTCACCGGTGACAGGGTGGTCGAAGACATCGACCGGGTGTCTGTAGATCCGGCCGAGCCGTTCGGCGGTGAGTACCTCCCGGGGCGGTCCCGTTGCCACCAGCTCGCCCGCGTCGAGAATCGCGACCCGATCGGCGTAGGCCGCAGCAAGACCCAGATCGTGCAGTACGACAACCACGGCACGACCGGAGGCGGCCAGTGAACGCACCACGGCCATCACCGACTCCTGGTGCCCCACATCGAGTGCCGCGGTGGGTTCGTCGAGCATGATCGTGGCGGTGCGTTGTGCCATGACACGTGCCAACGCGACTCGGGACTGCTCGCCGCCGGACAGGGCTCCGAACGGACGCGCGGCGAATTCGGATACATCGCAGGCGGCCATGGCGGCGGCCACCTGCGCGTCGTCCTCGCGTGCCGCCGACGTGCCGGTCCACGGTGCCCGGCCCATCCGCACGATCTGCTCGGCGGTGAACGCGAATCCGACTGCGTGCTGTTGCGGGAGCACGGCGCGTCTCCGCGCGAGGTCGACCGGCCGGAAGTAGGACAATGGTCGCTCTCCGAGCAGTACCGAACCGGAACTGGGCTCGGTGTCTCCGGACAGGACCGACAGCAACGTGGACTTCCCCGCCCCGTTCGGGCCCACGAGAGCCAGAATCTCTCCCGCGACGACCTCGAGATGCACATCGTTCAGAACGGCACGATCACCGCGGCGTGCACCGACCCCTACGGCGACCAGGGTGCGCGAACCCGGTGTCGGGTCGGCAGGGATGTCGGAACGGTGTCCACCGAATTTCCCGATCATGCCCACCCGCCCTGACGAGCCCGGGTGCGGCGCAGCAGCCAGAAGAAGAACGGTGCGCCCGCCAACGAGGTCACCATCCCGAGCGGAAGGTCGACATTCGCCACGAGCGTCCGCGTGACGAGATCGGCACCGAGGAGGACCACGCCTCCCGCGAGTGCGCTGGCAGGGATGAGTACCCGGTGCGCCGGACCGAGCACCATGCGCATGGCGTGGGGCACCACGAGACCCACGAACAGGATGATCCCGGTGAACGCCACACCCGACGCGACGAGCAGTGCGACGACCACGATGGCGAACTGTCGTAGGCGCTCGACATTCACGCCGAGATGGCGCGCCACGTTCTCACCGAGTGCAAGCAGGTCGAGCCGGCCGGCGATCATCGACGACGCGCCGATCCCGAGCAGCGCCAGCGGACCGACCACCGCCACCGACTGCCACGTGGCACCGGCAAGGGAACCCAACTGCCAGAAGACGATCTGGTCGCGAGCGGCCGGGCTGGCGACGAACGTGAAGAACGCGATCACACCGCCGGCGAACGCATTGACGGCGACTCCGGTGAGGATGAGGGTCACCACCTCGGTTCGGCCGGCATTGCGAGCCAGGAAGTACACCGCAATCGTGGTGACGAGTCCGCCCACGAAGGCTGCGAGCGCCACGGTCCAGACCCCGGCAAAGCTGCCGCCCAGGACGAAGACCGAGCTCGCACCGACAGCCGCGCCGGACGACACGCCGACGACACCGGGTTCGGCGAGCGGGTTGGCGAACACACCCTGGAGCAACGCACCCGCGCACCCCAGACAGGCGCCGACGAGCATCGCGAGGGTCAGCCGAGGAAACCGGACCTGCCAAAGGGTCACCTCGCCGCTGGGGTGAGCGGGCATCGGACCGATGTCGAGGCCCACCCGATGTGTCAGACTTCCCAGCACTTCCGCCGGAGTCGTCGGTACCTGTCCGACGACAGCTGACATCAGGGCCAAAACCACCAGAACGATCGCCAGCACGACGAAGGTCGAGACCACTCGCGTCGTACCCGACCGCGACCGTGCAGACGACACGTCGCTCATGAGGCAGGTTCGTAGACGGCCTTCGACAAAGCAGCCAGCACCTTTCCGGTGTTCGGACCGAAACTGAGAACGGTGCCGTCGTCCATGTCGACCACCCGACGCTGCTGACCGGCGGGCGTCTGCGCGATACCGGGTATCTGCTCGAGCCCGTCGATCCCGCCGATCGATTGCAGCCCCTTGGTCATCATGAGAATGACGTCGGGTGCCGCAGCGATGAGTGCCTCACTGGTCACCGGGACGAACTGTTCGGTCAGACCCGATTCGACCCCTGCATCCCGAGCACCGATCGCCTCGATGAGAGCGTCCGCTCCCGAACCCGGTCCGGCGAGCATCTTGATCGCCGGACCACGCATGTACAGAAACGCAACCTTCAGCGGCTCGTCGGATCGGGGCGCGTTCTGTGTCGCCGCGGCAATCTCTTCGGTTGCCCGTTGCGCCAGTGCGGAACCGGCGTCGGGAACCCCGAGAGCCGCCGCAACAGCGTCGATCTGTCCTGCTACCCCGGCCAGAGTTCGAGCGGGGTCGAAGTAGACGACCGGAATTCCCGCGGCCCGAATCTGATCCTGGACAGCGCGCGGGCCGATACTGGTGTCGGTCAGGACGACCGTCGGCGACAGCGCAAGAATGCCTTCGGCACTGAGCGAGTGGCCGGTAGGGGTGACGTCGGGTACGTCTGCTGCCGCGGGAAACGACGCCGAAGTGTCGCGCCCGACGAGATTGTCGCCGAGTCCGAGCGCGAACACCGTTTCGGCGAGGGTGCCGTACTGGTCGGCCGCCACGATCCTGCTGTTGTCCGAAATGGTGACGGGCACGCCGTCGAAACCGGTGACGGTGACCGGGAGTTCGGCAACCGGATCGACCGCGATGGGCGTCGGATCAGGGTCGTCGACGACGGCGGTGCGGGGGCCGATCGTGCCGGAGTCCGGTGCTGCGGAGGTGTTCACCGAACACGACACCAGCAGTCCGGCCGTCAGCAGCGCGGCGGCGAGGCGTTTGACGATCACAACCATAGGTTAGCCTGCCCGACCTTCGGTCGACCTCACCCCAGGCCGAGCAGCACCTGCGATCAACCGCTGACGTCGTCCAGGGCCGACGTGATGGCAGCCGGCAGTTCGAGCTCCTCGGCCATCAGAGCACCCATCAACTGGGCCAGATCGCGGGCACCGACGATCGCACTGCTCACCCCGGGACGATCACGAGCCCACGCAAGTGCGACGACCAGGGGAGAGGTGGCAAGGCCATCGGCGGCCGTGACCGCCGCATCGACGACGCCTACCGCCGAATCGGTCAGGTATGCATTCACCGCGTCGGCGTGTAGCTCGTCGGCCCCGCGAGAATCGGCCGGAATCCCGTTGCGGTACTTACCCGTCAGGACCCCACCGGCCAGTGGAACCGCCGCGAGGATTCCGATGCCGTGGTGAACAGCGGCGGGAACCAGTTCGTCCTCGATCCCGCGGGCCAACAGTGAGTACTCCGCCTGCGTCGACACGATCCGTCCGACACCGGCCGAACCCGCAGCCGTAGCCAACTGCCAGCCCAGATACCCGCGGGCACCGGTGTAGCGAACCCGGCCACTCGAGACGGCGTAGTCGAGTGTTGCCGCCACCTCGTCCACCGGAGTCATCGGATCCCAGGTGGCCACCTGCCACAGGTCGAGATAGTCGGTACCGAGCTCACGCAGCGTGGCGTCCAACTGACCGAGCAGTCCACGCCTCGAGCAATCGACGTGATATCGGCCGTACCGCGAACCGACCCCCGCGGCACTGCTGATCACCAAGTCCTGCCGAGGAACCACATCGTCGAGCAACTCCGCGAGCACTCGCTGAGCTCGACCGTCGCCGTACGCCGGAGACGTATCGACCAGGGTGCCGCCTGCCTCGGCGAACGCCGACAACTGCGCCGCAGCGTCGTCGCCATCGGTCCCGCTGCCCCACCCGAGAGTGCCGAGGCCGAGCCTCGACACCCGAAGTCCGCTGGTGCCGACCGATCTCTGCTTCATATGTGCCGAATGTCCTTTTACCTGTGATCGTCGGGTTCGTACTGGCCTGCCGCCAGTGCACAGTAGTGCGCCGCGCCGCTCGGTGCGCAAGTGCCGCGCCGGGTACGGTCGTCCCCGTGAATCGCGAATCCAGGGGGCGGGCACTCGCCCACGCGCCGGCAACAATCGAATCGTCCGCTTCGACGCTGGAACGGGGTGCCGCATGATCGACATGACGTGGCTGCAGGCGATCATCCTCGGCGCTGTCCAGGGACTGACGGAATTCCTTCCGATTTCCTCTTCCGGGCATCTGCGAATCGTGTCCGGGGTGTTCTGGAACGAGGACGCCGGTGCGTCGTTCACCGCGGTGACGCAGCTGGGCACCGAAGCCGCTGTCTTGCTCTTCTTCTGGCGTGACATCGTCAGAATCATCAAGGCCTGGTTCGTCGGACTGCGCAGGAAAGAAGAACGGGGTCTCGATTACCGCATGGGGTGGTACGTGATCATCGCCACCATCCCGATCGGCATTCTGGGTCTGTTGTTCAAGGATCAGATCCGCACCGGTGCACGCAATCTCTATCTCATCGCATTCATGCTGATCGCTTTCGCCGTAGTGATCGCCGTCGCGGAGAAGCTGGGCCGTAAGGAACGGCCGATCGAAGAACTCACCACCAGGGACGGCATCGTCATGGGTCTCGCTCAATGCCTGGCGCTGATTCCTGGAGTGTCCCGCTCCGGAGCCACCACCAGCGCCGGCCTGTTCCTCGGACTCGAACGCGAAGCTGCAGTGCGTTTTTCGTTCCTTCTCGCCATCCCGGCCGTCACGGCGTCCGGCTTGTTCTCGCTGCCCGACGCCTTCGAGCCGGTCGGCTCCGGCCTCGCCGCGTCGGGAGCACAGCTGCTGGTGGCCACGATCATCGCGTTCGGCCTGGGTTATGCCTCGATCGCCTGGTTGCTCAAGTTCGTCGCGAACCATTCGCTGTACTGGTTCGTCGGTTACCGCATCGTGCTCGGTGTGGTTGTTCTGGGTCTGCTGGCCGGCGGGGTTGTCTCGGCTACGTGAACCGTTCCTCGTTAGGCTCGGAGCAATGACAGTCATCTTGCTTCGCCATGGACGTTCGACGTCGAACACTGCGGGCACGCTCGCAGGTCGGAGTGAAGGGGTGGAGCTCGACGACCGGGGCCGCGAGCAGGCGCAGGCGGTTGCCGAACGGCTGGGCGTCCTCCCGGTCGTGGAGATCGTGCGCTCTCCGTTGTTGCGGTGCGAGCAAACCGTGGAACCGCTGGCCACGCGGTTGGGGCTGACACCCATGGTCGAGGACAGGATCGTCGAGGTCGATTACGGGCAATGGACCGGTCGAACCATCAAGGAGCTGCTTGCCGAGCCGCTGTGGAAGGTCGTTCAGCAGCATCCGTCCGCGGCGGTGTTCCCCGAAGGAGAAGGCTTGGCGACGGTGCAGCAACGCGCGGTCCAGGCGATACGGGAGCACGATGCGCGGCTGGCCGCCCACCACGGCCGGGATGTGCTGTGGGTGGCCTGCTCTCACGGGGATGTGATCAAGTCGGTGCTGTCCGATGCGATGGGTGCCCATCTCGATTCTTTCCAGCGGATCGTTGCCGATCCGGCGTCGATCAGCGTCGTGCGCTACACCTCGACTCGGCCGTTCGTGTTGCGGACCAACGACACCGGATCCGACTTGAGCGTGTTCGTGCCGAAGGCGGAAGAGCCGACGTCCGACGAAGCCGGCGCGAAACCCGACGTTGCGGACACGTCCGATGCAGTGGTGGGCGGCGGCGCGGGCACCTAGAGATGCCGGTTCGCCGCCGATCTCCCGATCGGTGGCAGGCTGGAGGGCAAGCAATACCGTCCACGGTCGATCTGTGGCCGATAATGGAAGTTCGCGATTCGTTTCGCGGAGCTTTTCGAGTCATTAGGAGGTGCAATGCCGCGCGCCATACACGTTTTTCGCACCCCTGATCGTTTCGTCGCCGGGACCGTAGGTGAGCCGGGTGACCGAACGTTCTTTCTCCAAGCGGTGCACGATGCCCGAGTGGTGTCGGTCGCGTTGGAGAAGCAGCAGGTACAGGTGCTGGCCGATCGAATGGGACTGCTGCTCGAGGAGGTGCAGCGTCGCTTCGGTACCGATGTGCCGACCGAGGAGACCGAGACCCTCGACACCAGTCCGTTGGTGACCCCGATCGACACCGAATTCAGGGTCGGCACGATGGGGTTGGGCTGGGACGCAGACGCCAATGCCGTCGTCGTGGAGTTGTTGGCCGTCAGTGAGGTCGAGGTCGACGAATCCGTCGTGCTCGACGACACCGACGAGGGCCCCGACGCGGTTCGAGTGTTTCTCACTCCCGTTCAGGCTCGCGAGTTCGCGGCGCGGTCCGAGCTGGTCGTGGCGGCCGGACGAGCACCGTGCCCACTGTGCGGCCTGCCGCTCGCCCCCGAGGGACACGTCTGCATCAGGACGAACGGCTACCGCCGCGGTGCCACCTTCGGTCCGGTGACAGAGGTCGACGAGTCTTGACCGTCGAACTACCTCCCTTCGAGGGCCGCGGGACCATGGAGACCGGCGAGCTGACTGTCGTCGGCCGGGTGGTTTCGGCGTCCAACGCCACCCTCGTGTGCGAGGCGGGCGACGGCGACTCGGCAGTGCGGTGTGTGTACAAACCCGTGCGCGGGGAGGTGCCGCTCTGGGACTTTCCCGACGGGACCCTCGCCGGGCGGGAGGTGGCGTCGTACGAGATCTCCGAGGCGCTGGGGTGGGGTGTGATTCCGCCGACGGTGCTGCGCGACGGTCCGTTCGGTCCCGGCATGGTGCAGAAGTGGATAGATACTCCCGAGGAGCGGGTCGAGGGCCGCGTGGACCTGGTCGACATCTGCCGTCCCGATCTCGTTCCGGCGGGCTGGATTCCGGTGTTGCAGGCCTACGACGGCGATGGCGAAGAGATCGCTCTGATCCATGCCGACGATCCACGCCTGCAGCGGATGGCGGTTCTCGACGTCATTCTCAACAATGCAGATCGCAAGGGTGGGCATGCCCTCGAAGGTCTCGACGGTTATGTCTACGGGGTGGATCACGGCATCTGCCTGCACGCCGAGAACAAGCTGCGCACGGTTCTCTGGGGGTGGGCAGGTCAGGCGGTCGACGATGCTCTGATGGCCGACGTCGTGCGGTTCGTCGAGACCTTCGACACCGTCATCGCTCCGCGGCTGGTGGACAAGATCACGCTGGCCGAAACCATTGCGGTGTTGGATCGTGCCCAGCAGCTGATCGCGCGCCCGGTCATGCCGGAACCTCGATCGAGCAGACCGATACCGTGGCCCGCCTTCTGAACGGGCTCGGATAGGCTCGGCTGCATGCATTCTTGGTCCAGCCCGGAGATCCCGACAATCCCAGGACAGGGTCCAGCGCTTCGGTTGTTCGATACCGCAGACCGCCAGGTCCGTCCGGTCACCCCCGGTTCGACCGCACGCATGTACGTCTGCGGAATCACCCCGTACGACGCCACCCACCTCGGTCACGCGGCAACGTATCTGACGTTCGATCTGATCAACCGCTTGTGGCGGGATGCGGGTATCGAGGTGCACTACGTGCAGAACGTCACCGATGTCGACGATCCACTCTTCGAGCGCGCGGATCGCGACGGTGAGGATTGGCGCGATCTCGGTGCGCGCGAGATCGAGCTGTTCCGCGCCGACATGGAAGCTCTGCGCGTCGTGCCTCCGCAGGACTACATCGGTGCCGTCGAGTCGGTCGACGAGGTCGTCGAACTGGTGGAGAAGCTGGTGGCGTCGGGCGCGGCCTACGTCGTCGACGACGCCGAGTACCCCGACGTGTACTTCCGTGCCGACGCCACCGAGCAGTTCGGCTACGAATCCGGCTACGACCGTCCCACCATGGACACGTTCTTCGCCGAACGCGGCGGAGATCCCGATCGTGCGGGCAAGCGCGATTCACTCGATGCGCTGCTGTGGCGCGCGGTACGTCCCGGCGAACCGTCGTGGCCGTCGCCGTGGGGCCCCGGCCGACCGGGCTGGCACATCGAATGCGCGGCCATTGCACTCAACCGCATCGGAACCGGTTTCGACATCCAGGGCGGCGGAAGCGATCTCATCTTCCCGCACCACGAATTCTCGGCGGCACACGCCGAAGCAGCAACCGGTGACCCTCGGTTCGCCCGGCACTACGTGCACACGGGAATGATCGGTCTCGACGGCGAGAAGATGTCCAAGAGCCGCGGCAACCTGGTGTTCGTCTCGAAGCTCCGCGCAGAGAACGTCGATCCGGCCGCGGTGCGGCTGGGCCTGCTCGCGGGCCACTACCGGCAGGATCGGCCGTGGTCCGACGAGGTCCTCGAGCGAGCACACACCCGCCTCGCGCTGTGGCGTCGAGCAGCGGCGCTCGAGTCCGCAGCGTCGGCGGAGGACGTCGTCAACCGCCTGCGTCAGCATCTGGCCGACGACCTGGACACACCCAAGGCTCTCGACGCCCTCGATGCGTGGGCAAGTTTGGCAGTCGAGCGCGGTGGATCGGATGCGAGCGCACCAGGCACTTTCGCCGATGCGGTCGATGCGCTGCTAGGGGTTCCGCTGCATTAGTCCGCGGGCCCCAGGCGTAGATCCGCCAGCAGATCCGGGATCAGGCGTTCTTCCATGACCGCTCGCCCCGAATCACGCAGTGCCGCAGCCAGTTCCGGGTCCCACGGAGTGTCCGTGGGATACCCCTTCAGTGGTTCCGAGTTGCGCGCGTCCAGTGCGCGGCGGTACGAGTCGACGTCCATTCGCCACGGCACCGCGTCGTACCGGGCTAGAGCACGGGTCACCATGTGCACTCCTGCCCAGTCGAAGTCGGCACGCCATTCGATCACCGTGCCAGGGGCGCGCGCAGCAAGAAGCCGATGCACGGCGGCCGAGGGCTGACCGTCGGTGCAGATCAGGCTCGCACAATTCGAGCCGAGAGAGCGGGCTGCGGCCGCGAGCACCGCGACGTTCTCGCACACGAACACTCTCGACGAGCTGTTGGTGAGCGGGCCGCGCGCGAGCATGTCCACGGTGACAGGAAAGGGCACGCCCTCGTCGGCTGCTTCGTTGAGCCAGCGAGCAACGGTGTGGGTCTCTGCGACGCGGTAGCCGAGGACCAGCACCCGACTCGACAGTGCGTCGACCGACACCCCGGCCGTTTCCCACAGTGCCCGGATGCCCACGGGATCGACGGGCCGAGGCACGTTCTCGCGCAACGACAGTGCATCGAGGACGAGTTTCGCGGCACCGCCGCCCGTGAGGGCCTTGGTATCACCGGTGGCCAGTTCCGCCAGCTCGGTGAGCGACATCCCGTCCACCGGAAGGAGCGCCAGGACCTGTGTTGCGACCCCGAGCGCGTCGACGGCGACGCGGCCGCCGAGGGTACCGTCCTGATTGAGCAGCGACGCGATCCAGTGCTCGATCCACTCGCGGTCGGTACCACCGCCGAGTACCTCACGTGCCCGATCGAGCGCATCGGCGCGCACCTGAGCCTTGTCGGCCGCAATGCGCTTCTTGTCCTGCAGCGGTGCCTGCCCGGCGAGGGTGTCGATCAGACCGATACCGCCGTTGGGCGGATGGCTCAGCCACGCGTCGAACCGCTCGAGATCGAGCCGGGTGCTCCGTGCCCGAGAGTGCAGGCTGGAGTTGGACTTCGAGATGGCACTGCACAGACGCCACAGTTCCGGGGCATCACTCAAGTCGACGGTGATGTTACCGCCGACCCGAAGCCAGTTGGACTCCAACTTCTTTCGCGCAGCGTCCAACAGCGCCGCCAATTCGGCGCTGCCTCGCCACTCACCGTTACCGGCCAAACTCCAGCCCACCTTCGGTTCGGGTCGGCACCCGGCGGGTCAACGGTGATCCGAGGGCGGCTGCGAGGTCGGTGCCGTCGTGTTCGGCGAACAGTTCACCGTTCTCCCACACCAGAAGGGCTGCGCTGACGGTGTTCTCGGCGGTCGAGTGCGCCAAATCGTAGTGTGCACAACCGGGGACATCCGCGTAGGTGATCCACAGGTCGTAACCGGTCATGAACAGATCCAGGTCGAATTGCACACTCAGGCCGAGCAATTCGCTACGGCCGTTGTCGTCGACACCGGCGAACGCCTCGTCCAGCGCCAGGAGCCGCGGTGAATGCGGATCGGCGGACGAGAGCATTACGTGCGCCGCGGCGAACAGCGGCAAATGCAGCGACACCGACTGCTCACCGCCCGAGAGCGCACTGTGACGAGCGACGGTCAGACGATCCTCGTTGCCGTCGCCGCTGATGAGCGTGAACGCGAACACCCGCCAGCGACGATAGTCCAGTGTCGCGGACAGGATCTCGGGATACGACCGTTCCGGATGTGCCGCACGAGCGATCCTGATCTCCGATGCGAAGTGTGCGCGCATCGCGGCCAGATCGTCCTGGCTCAGCGCCGAGGTATCGCGGTCGAGCAGCTTGGACACCGCCCGCGCCCCGTCGTCGAGGTTGTCCGCCAGCACCCAGTGCACGCCGATCGTGTTGCCCGAGGACATACGGCGTTGCTTCATCTCGGCGGACATCTGGGCGATCAGCTCGCGTGCGTCGACGGTGCGCTCGTGTATCTGCTGCGCCAACCCGGTCAGCAGCGCGTCTTCGAGAATTCGGCGTTCCTGCTCGGTCAAGAGCAGTTCCTGGTCGGCCCTGGCGGCACCGATGCGGTCGGCGAAGTCTCCGACCGAGGAATAGCCCTGTTCGTCCTGCACGCGTACCACCGTCAACCCGTCCGGTGCGTCCCACTGCAGCCGGTAGTCCTGACCGGAAGCGGCCAGTTGCGAGTCGAACTCCTGCAGCGCACTCGTCAGCGCCGTTCGTGTCGACTTCCGGCTCGAGTCGGTCACCTTCACCGACGCCGTCGCCGTGTCGAGTGCCGAATGCAGCGCGAGCACCACCGGTGGTAGCACCGGGACTTCGTCGTCGGGGCCGGCGGCCTGCTGAACTCGATACAGGATCTGATCGACCGTCAGCCACGCCGAGTCGCTGGCCGGCCACGTGTACGTCTCGTGCACGCCGAGGATGGCCAGCAGATCCTTGCGGGCGTACGGTGCCAGTCGGACGGCATCACCCAAGGTCTCGGTCACGGCCGCGCGCAGGCTTTCGAGCGCCGTGTTGCATGCACCCTCGGCCTTGCCGATCGCCTCGCCGGCTTCCTTGTCCGCCTTTCGGGCTGCTCGCTGCTCGGCTCGGCACTTCTCGATGCGATCACGCGCATTGTCGAGATCGGTGTCGATCTGTTCGGCCGTGGCACCGAGTTTCTCGCTCAGCAATTCCAGACGCTGCAGCTGTTGCCGGTAGCTCTCCTCGGCTATTGCAGCTTCCTCGGCGAGTTCCTCGGCCAGGCCGGTCGCTTCCTCGAGGCGATTGGTGGCCTCGCGCGCCCGCTCGGTCTCGCGTGCATGGTCGCTGCGCTTACGGATGACCGCTGCACCCTGGTGCTCGAAATGGCGAATCGCTGCGGCAAGGGCGTCGACATCGCGGCCCAGGTGCGGGGTGCGATGGGCCACGGCGACGGACCGCAGTTGCTTCTCTTTCGCGGACAGGTCGGCGATCGCCTGGTCGAACTCGCGGTCAGCCGCTGCAGACGCATCTTTCGAGGTGCGCAGCGCGCCTGCGGCTGCCGTGACGGCACGTTGCGCCTTCACGATGGCCGAGACTCGGGGGAGCTGCTTGGCGGCCGCGTTCAACGCCTGCACCAGCTCGCGCGCCGCCAGCTCGTCGGCGGTCGCGGTCGCGAGTTCGGCTGTCGCGGAATCGATCGCCGCACCGAGATCGGCGATGCGCTGCTCCCGCCTGCGGGCCCGCGCCGTCGCACCGATGTACTCGGCATCCGGTTTCGCGTGGCGACCCTGCTGCACTCCCTGCCAGTACCGACCGTCGACGCCTATCGAGACAGAACTGTTCGATCGGTCGTTCCGATCCTGCTGCAATGCAATCGAATTCAGTACATCGAGGATGCGCGATTCCTGGACGGCAGTACCGGATTCGGGTTCCAGCACGGACGCGAGCGTCGACCCGGTCGGCCTCGCGGCCACCGGTAGCGGCGACAGATATTGCTCCGACGTCGCGTCGACGGGGGAGTCTGCGGTCGGGTGGATCCATCCGTCGAGCAGGTTCGCGGCCTGCAGTGCGGATTCGATCCCCGCCGCGTCGGCGGAGGAGACCGCATCGGCAAACCGAACCAGTTGCCACAGCGGTGCGCCCGAGAGATCGGCACGGCTGTCGGTGCGCGCTACGAACGGTGGTGGGGCATCGTCGTGTTCGGCCCGCACCAGGGACAGTTCGTCGCGCAGCGCCTTCACCTCGGCCTCGCGCGCGGCCACGTCGACGCGTGCCTGTGCCTGCCGGGCGCGAATCGCGTCGATACCGTCCGAGGTCTGCTCGGCGAGCACCGATTCGAGGCTCGGGGCGTCGTCGTCGCCGATGCCTGCCAGGGCTGCGTCGAGGGCCTCGAACACAGCGGAGGTGATGCCTGCGGAGGAGTAGAGCGACGAGTTGCTCGACCACCAGGCCCGCAGGCCCGAAGCGAACTGCGCCTTCTCCAGGTCCACCGTCGCCTCGGCCTCGGTGACGGCAGCCGCGGCTGCTTCGAGCAACTCGCGCGCCTTCGTGGCGGCCTTCTCCGCGCGAGCGCGTTCCGTCGACGCCTTCTCGACGGTGGCCAGCGCCTCACGCACTGCGCGTACGTCGCCGTCCCGTTCCTCGGCGTGCCCGCGAAGTGCAGTACTGATCTGATCACTGCGCGCCGTACCGGGCAGTGGTGTCCACACGATGCCCGCGTCCTCGGCCGCAGTCTGCAGCTCGTCCTCCGCGCGAGTCACTCCGGCAACGGAGTCCCGGAGTGCGGAGTCCGCCCGGGCGGCCTCGGCCGTGCGCTGCTCCAGTTCTGCTTGCGCTTTGCGTGCTCGGTCGGCCTGCTGCGCCGTCGAGACCTCCAGCTTCGCCGCGGATTCGGCGAGATCGTCCAGTTGCTGCTTGCCCTCGTACGCGCTCGATCGCTGCAGCGTTTCTCGGTCTGCGACGGCTTGATCGAGCGCACGCTCGGCCTCGTCGAACCGCGTCTCGGCTGCCGCCCGTTCCAGCAGGCGCCGGTCCTTCAGGGCGGCCGCGGCGAAATGCGCGGTGGTCGCGTGCGTCACTGCTTCGAGCCGACGCGAGACTTGCTCGACATCCGAACGGGTTTGTACGCGAAGGTATTTGGAATAGACCGACACGAAGTTCCTGGCCGCCTGATCGGCTTGGGCCAGTCCCTCCAGCGCGCGTCCGACTTCCTCCATGTCGCTGAAGGAGCGTGCCGCCTCGAGCACCAGTTGCTCGTCGAGGGGACGTAGACCGTCGGTCAGGGCTTGGGACAACCCTTTCGGGTCGAGATTCTTGGCCAACTGCGGACGGCGAAGTGTCAGAATCAGATTGATCAACTGGTCGTACCGTTGCGCGCCGAGCCCGAACATCCGGGCATCGATCGCGGCGCGGTAGTCGACCGGACGATCGGTCAGGGCATCGCTGCCGAGTTGTTCGGCCAATTGCTTCTTCGTCAGCGGCCGGTCGTCGGAGCCCAACAACGAGAAGTCGACGCCCACTCGGCCGTCGGCCACGAAGTACCAGCGCGTCACCTTGTCGTTGTGGCGGCTCGCTCGCATACCGATTCCGACCGTCACCGATTCGGGGTCCTCGCGCGAGCCGCGGCCGAACTCCATCCACACGTACGAATGGGCGCTTTCCTGGCCTCGGTAGAGCAGGTTGGACTTCATCGTTCGTTCTTCACCGGCGAACGGGTTGAGTCTGCGCGGCTCGATCCGGCCGTCGAGGACGAAGGGAAACAGCACTTCGAGCGCTTTGGTCTTGCCGGATCCGTTGGGTCCACGCAGCACCAATCGACCGTCGGCGAAGGAGAACTCCTGATCTCGGTAGTCCCACAGGTTGACGATTCCGGCGCGCGTGGGCCGGAAGCGATTCGAGTGTGCGGTCATCTACTCAGGCCTCTACTTCGGATGGATCGGTACTGGGGGCTTGTTCGGTGCCGAAGAGCGAGTCCTGCGGGACTCGGTCACGCACGCTGACCATCACGTCTCGGTACCGAGCGATCACCGGTAGCACCAATACGCCGCCGGATACGCTGTGTATCAAGCGAAGTCGATGCAACAGCGCTATCGCACGGATGCGCAGACCGTCCCGGTCGGTCTGCCACTGCGCTGCGAACGTGCGACCGAATCGGTCCACGAGATCGTCGACGATCGAGACCAGCCAACTGTCCTCGATCAACGGATACTGTGTGCGCTCCGCCGAGTTCTCGACCGTCCTCGGATCGGCGGGAAATCCGAAGTCGGCCAGGTCACCGAAGATTCCGCCGCCGGGGATCGCGTCGTCCAACTGTTCGACGAGTAGGTCGCTCGCGGGCAGCGGATACGTGGTCAGTGCCGGAGCATCCGGATCCACCACCCGATCGGAGATTTCTCCCGCGATGAGCAACGCAACCTGGGCGATCGTTCCGGTGCTGGGAAAGCGGTGGTCGGACAACCGTCCAGAGGTGTCGATGAGGGCCACGCCCTCGGCGCGACGCTCGGCAACGAGACCGGTGAGCAACTCGACGTCGGCGACGGTGCGCGAGGCGGTCAGGGCGGTGCGTGCGTCTCCATCGAGATCGTCGAGATAGACGACGGGGTGCTCGACCAGCGCCCGGCGGACCGCGCGCAGAACTTCTTTCGGATCTGTGTCCCGCGCGGAATCGGAATGGCCGAGATCGGGGTCCTCGGGATCGAGTGGTGCATCCGAGCCGGCCAGCAGGCCGCGAATCGAACGCAGGTGCTGCACGGCACGCGGAGGCCGAAACATTGCGACGACCACCGATCTGTCGATGTCGTACAGGGCCTCACCGGCCGTTGGATTGTTCGCCCAGCCGGTGGCGTCGCCGTCGGCCAGCGAGATTGCACCACGCGTGGCCAGCCATCCGATCGCGTCGACGAATGCGTCTCGGTCGCTCGCGCGGTCGGTCGTGAGTTCGACGCCATCCACCTGACTCGACTCCGTCGCAACGTGATCGGCGAGTTCGGACAGAGTGATCTGGTTACCGGCACGACCGAGCGCGGCGAGCGCCAACGCCAGGTACGCGTACCTGCGGCGGTCGAACACCCGCTCGGAGGGCGTTCGCGCGGGTTGACTGTCGTCGAGGCGATCGATCACGGGGAACAGACGGGCGGTCGTCTCGGTGACCTCGAAGCGATAACCGAACAGCTCGAGGAGGTCCTCGCGCAGTTCGGTTGCCCACCTGCGCAGCAGCGGTAGCGCAATTCGATCGGGGTACGTCGCGGTAACCAGGTGATTGGACAACGCAACGCGGGCGGCGCGCTGGTAGGAATCCAAAGCGAGCGAGGAGATTTCACGTGCTCTCATCGACGTGCCACCTCACTGACGTCGAGGGCGAGGCGGTCCAGATGCAATCGGCCTCGGCTGGTGCGCACGATCGTCGAACGGTCGCTGTCGCTCAGCGTCAGGCGCACGCCGCTGTCCGATCCGGACGAGTCCGAGGTGCGTCCGCTCACGCGTACCCGGGCAGTCAACGCGGCGTTGAGCAGGCTCAGCAACACTTCGGTTTCCTGCTCGTTCAGAATTCTGTCGTGGATTCCGGCCGAGGCGAGGGACTGCGCGGCGGCACTGCGCGATCGCTGCGACTCGAGTTGTTGCTCCCGCAGTCGTCTGATGCTGCCGTCGTTGCGCTGCACGCGTCCCGGAACGCCGGGGGTCGGTGTGCGTCCGGTCTCGGCCAGCGTGCGCGAAATCTCGACCGGCGGTGCTTCCCACCACGATCGGGATGTGGAGATGATGTCGGCGTCGGGATGAACCATCGACAGGTGCCGGGGCCGGCCGAGACCGAACACTGCGTGAAACAGAGCATGCGCGCTGTCCTCGGTGGGGGCAGCGGCGAACCAGCCGGCCAGGTGACGCAGTTGGCTCTCCCGACTCACACCGCCCTTACGAGTTTCGGTGACGCGTCGCAGCAGTGACAGCACAGCAGCGATTGCGCTCATCGTGCCCTCGCGGAGGCGCTCGGATTCGCTGAGCTCGGATTCGGCCGCGACGAACCAGTGCGACAACCCGGCCCATCGGTCGGTCCAGTCCGCTCGCCGTTCGTCGACGGAGAGAAAGACTCGTTCGTCGCTGATCGCGGCACGGTCGACGAGTTCCTCGATGCCGGTGCTCTCGACGAGTGCGATCGCTTCTGCCAACTTGGGGGCGTAACGGGTGAGATCCGAGCTGAACTCGCGCATGTGCGTCAGCAACGCGTCCTTGTGGACCAGAAAAGACTCGGGAGTGATCTCGGTCGTGCGCACGAGATCACCCAGGACCAGGTAGAAGTGGGCGGCGCGGGTCGCCATCTCCGACAACGTCGAATCGAGTCTGCTGAGCTTGCGGTAGATGCGGTCGCCGTCGGCCTGACGGTTCGCCTCGGCCAGCTCGTGCATGTCGGCCAGCAGCTCGGGCAGCACCAGCCGGGACAGCGAGGCGTCGTCCAGGCGGGCACCGAGCACGTCCTCGACCGCGCGGTAGGCCTTGTAGCCGGCCTGACCGAACTGGTAGACGAAGTGCCGGTTGCGGTATTCGGCAAGGGTCGCGGCGCGGGTGCCGTCGTAGCTGCGTTCGAGCAGACCCCAGGCGTGGAGCTGATCGAGCAGGGGTGCGATGTCCAGTGTGGTCAGCGCGTTGTGACGCCCGGGGCTACGAGCGAGGAGATCGGCGACGTCGCCCGAGTGCAGTAACACCACGTAGTTCGCGCGAGCGGTGTCGAACGCCCGCAGTACTGCCAGGTATTCGGATCTTTTCTCGGCGACGGCGAACGAGAAGAGACCGAGACGGTCTTCCTCCACGAACGCGTTCGCGGCACCCAGCCGTGCGTCCTCGCCTGATTCGGTCACTGGAACAGGGTAGGGGGTAGGAGTGGAAGCCTGCGAAACGACCAGGCGGTGCAGGGTCTCGGTTGTTCAACCGTGCCGGTTACAGCTCCACGGTCACTTTTCCGTTCACCACGGCCGCGAGGTAGGTGCGCACCGAGTCGATTCCACTCGGGCAGGTGCCGTCGTCGAGCGAGAAGGCGTACTGATGAAGTGGGCAGACGACAACGGACCCGTCGATCTGGCCGTCGGCCAGTGGTCCGCCCCGGTGCGGGCAGACGGCGTCCATCGCGCGCACCGAGCCGTCACCGAGCAGGAACACCGCGACCTGCTTGCCGTCGACGACGTAGGCCCGTCCCTCGCCGGGAGTCAGGTCTTCCAACGACCCCACCGGGACGCTCATCGGACCGGCACCTGGGGCAGCGGGAGCAGTGGCAGCGAGGGTGCGAACTGCGCGGGCGATTTGGGCGCTGCACGGTCCTGCCATGGGTCGACGTAGCCGTCGACCGATGTCTGCAGTCGCTCGTCGAGTCCGGCGACGATGCCGTCACGGTCATCGATCAGAAGGCTCTGCAGTTCCTCCAAGCCGACGCGCGGAACCCAGGCGTACGTCCGTTCGAGCCACTGCGCGTTCTCTCGATAGTGTTGGATGAATCTGCCTGCCACTGTCATCACCCCCTCGGCTCCTGTCACGGTGGCCAGCAGATCTCCCTTGCGGATGTGAGCCCCGGCCGCGCCGCCGACGTAGATCTCCCACCTGTCCTCGCCGACCGAGACCACGCCGAAGTCCTTGCACAGCGCCTCCGAGCAGTTGCGCGGGCAGCCGGCGACCGCGAGTTTGAGTTTCGCGGGAGTCTCCAAGCCTTGGAACCGCTCTTCGAGCGCGATGCCGAGAGCGGTCGAGTCGCCGAGACCGAAGCGGCAGAAGTCGCTGCCCACACAGGTTTTCACCGTGCGCATGCTCTTGCCGTAGGCGAAGCCGGAGGGCATGTCCAGATCGCCCCATACCTTGGGTAGGTCTTCCTTCTTGATCCCGAGGAGGTCGATGCGCTGTCCGCCGGTGACCTTGACCAGCGGCACGTGGTACTTGTCGGCGACGTCGGCGATCTTGCGCAGTTGATCCGGGGTGGTGACGCCACCCTTCATCTGCGGTACCACCGAGAACGTGCCGTCCCGCTGGATATTGGCGTGCACCCGGTCGTTGATGAACAGTGCGCCGCGCTCGTCCACCCAATCCGGACCCCAGACGGTGCGCAGCAGTGACGCCAGCGGCATCTTGGCGGCGGCATCCTCGATGCCGTCGGTCGCAAGCGCCGTGAACACCTGCGAGACTGCCCGGAGGTCTTGCGACCTGATCGCATCGATCAGTTCCGGCTTCGTCATCGGGATGCAGGGGACGTACCGGTCCGCCGTGGGATCGGCCTCGACGGCACCACCGGCTGCGCACGCGATGATGTCTTTCACCAATCCCTTGCAGGACCCACATCCCTTGCCTGCACGGGTCTTCGCGGTCACGTCGCTCAGATTCTTGGCACCGGCGTGCACGCAGGCCACGATGGTGCCCTTGGTGACGCCGTTGCAGTTGCACACCTGAACGTCGTCTGCCAGTTCGGCGGCTCCTGTTGCCGCAGAGGGCGTTCCCATGTCGAAGAGCATGCTGATGCGCTCGTCGGGCAGCGGCACCTTCTCGTCGAACGCCTGGGTGAGAAAGTTGGCCTTGGAGATGTCGCCGAGCAGAGTGGCGCCGACGAGCTTGTTGTTCCGCACGATGACCGATTTGTAAGTGCCACTACGGGGTTCGTAGAACTGAACGAATTCGTCGTCGTCGCGCTCGGGCGCAGTGATCCCCATCGACGCGACGTCGACGCCGGCCACCTTGAGCTTGGTCGTCAGACGCGAACCGTGATAAGCGGCAGCGGGATCTGCCCCGGTGAGTACATCGGCCAAGACAGCGGCCTGCTCCCAGAGGGGCGCGACGAGGCCGTACACCTCACCGCGGTGCTGACAGCATTCGCCGACGGCATAGATGGAACCCTCGTCCTCGCAGCGCAATTGGTCGTCGACGACGATTCCGCGTTCGATGACCAGGCCGCCGGCGCGGGCGAAATCGACACTGGGCCGAATTCCGGCGGTCACGACGACCATGTCCGCGTCCAGCGAGGTGCCGTCGTTGAAACCGACGCCGGTGACGGTACCGTCGTCCGAGCGCAACACCGAGGTGGTTCTCTTCGAGGTGTGGACACCGACGCCGAGTGACTCGATCTTGTTGCGCAACACCCGTCCACCGCGCTCGTCGAGCTGCTGGTTCATCAGGTGCCCGGGCGAGTGCACCACGTTCACCTCCAGCCCCTGCGTCCGCAATCCGTACGCTGCTTCGAGGCCCAGCAGACCGCCGCCGATGACGACCGCCGACACGTCGTCGCGCGACTGTGCCATCTGCAGCATGCCGTTGGTGTCGGCGATCGTGCGGAATCCGAACACCCCGCGTGCCAGCCTGCCATCGGACTCGCGCAGACCGTCCATGTTCGGGAAGAACGTGTTGCTGCCGGTCGCGATGATCAGTACGTCGTAGTCGACGGAGCGACCGCTTTCACAGACAACCGTCTTGGAGAACCGGTCGAGCGAGACGGCTCGATCGCCCACGTGCAACGTCACGCCGTTGTCGCTGTACCAACTCATGGGATTGAGAACGAGATCCTCGTCGTCGACTGTAGCCTCACCGGACAACACGTGGGAGAGCATGATGCGGTTGTAATTGCCGTACGGTTCGTCGCCGATCATCGTGATGTCGAACAGCGAGCTGCCGTCTCGCTCGAGGATCTGCTCGACCGTCCGGGCACCGGCCATTCCGTTGCCGATCACCAGCAATCGCTGTTTTCCCGCAGTCATCAGACCAGCACCAGACCGAAGTCGACGACGACCTCTCCGCTGGTTC
Organism: Rhodococcus sp. 1R11; assembly: GCF_004563845.1. Classification (NCBI taxonomy): domain Bacteria; kingdom Bacillati; phylum Actinomycetota; class Actinomycetes; order Mycobacteriales; family Nocardiaceae; genus Rhodococcus; species Rhodococcus sp. 1R11. The sequence continues at coordinate 239,850 of NZ_SPNG01000007.1, forward strand.
CGGCAGGGGCCGCGACCACCAGCTCGAGCACGGTATCGGGATCCACGTCCTCGACGACCCGCAGCGGGATGTTGACGCCGGTCTTGGCTCCCATCGGGAACATACGCATCGGACTGCCGTCGCGCAGCAACGTCACGACCACGAGTTCGGCGCTGGAGTTCCCGCCGCGGAAGTACAGCGGCTGGGCCGTCACCCCCTCGGGGACGACGAAACTCAGGCTGGGATCGATCAACTCGGGCTTGTCCAGACCATTGCCGGAGAAGGAGAAGACGCCTTGCAGAAATCGCGGTGTGCTGGCCATACCCACGAGGCTCCGGTGTCGGGGTGACGCCACCGCTGCGGTGACGTTACGTCGGGATCAGAAAGACCTCACCGGCTCCGGGCACCTCGTGTGCGCTTCGGTCAGAGTCCGAAGTTGCCCGGGCCGCGTCGCCGGAGGTACTTCTCGAACTCGGCGGCGATGGCGTCACCGTCGATCTTGGCGATCGCATCGGACATGTCCACCTCCGCGTCACCACGCTCCTCGAGGCTGCGCACGTACTCGCTGATCTCCTCGTCCTCTTTGGTCATCTCGTTGACCGCCTCCTCCCACTCCTCGGCCTGCGTGGGCAGCTCGCCGAGCGGCACCTCGATGTCGAGTACGTCTTCGACCCGCTGCAGCAACGCCACGGTGGCCTTCGGGTTCGGTGGCTGCGACACGTAATGGGGGACGGCAGCCCAGAACGACACGGCCGGCACCCCGGCCTTGACGCATTCGTCCTGCAGAACGCCGGTGATGCCGGTGGGCCCCTCGTAGCGGGTCTGCTCGAGGTTGAACTGTTCGGCCGACTCGGTGCTGTACGCGGTCCCGGTCACCGGGACGGGGCGTGTATGCGGCGTGTCAGCCAGCAGCGCGCCTAGAATGACGACGGTCTCGACGCCCAGCTGCTCGACGAACTCGAGCAGGTCGTCGCAGAAGCTTCGCCACCGCATGTTGGGCTCGATACCACGCAACAAGACCACGTCACGGTCGCTACCGGGCGGTGAACACACCGACAATCGGGTCGACGGCCACTCGATCTCGCGGGTGACCCCGTCGACCTGGCGAACGGTCGGCCGATTGACCTGGTAGTCGTAGTAGTCCTCGGAGTCCAGCTCGGCCAGCGGGCTGGCATCCCAGATGAGCTCCAGATGTTCGACCGCGCCGCTCGCCGCGTCGCCTGCGTCGTTCCAGCCCTCGAAAGCGGCGACCAGTACCGGGGAACGCAGCTTGGGAATGTCGTCGTTCGGATCGTCCTCGTCGTAGTCGGCGTCGACGTCTGTGGCGTTCGCCACAGCATCCTGCACGGCCTCGATCAGCGCGGCGTCCAAAGGGATGTCCGCGTCGGCACCTGATTTGTCCATTTTGTCGGTACCGTCGTCGGGCGGGGACTGATCATCGAGGTTTCGGGGACTCACCACGACAGCCTACGACTCGAGGTATCCGTGGTGCCCACTACTCTGTAGTGATGCCCGATCAACACAAGCCCGGTCTGCTCGATGCGATTTCACGTCGCGTTGTCATCGGCGACGGAGCAATGGGCACGATGCTCCAGGACGCCGACCTCACTCTCGACGACTTCCTCGGCCTCGAGGGATGCAACGAGATTCTGAACCACACCAGGCCCGACGTGCTGCGCGAGATTCACCGCGAGTACTTCGCGGCCGGCGCAGACGCCGTGGAAACGAACACGTTCGGTTGCAACCTGCCCAACCTGGCCGATTACGACATCGAGGATCGAATCCGCGAGTTGGCCGAGAAAGGCACCCGCCTCGCCCGGGAGACTGCGGACGAAATGGGACCCGGCCGCGACGGGATGGATCGGTACGTCCTGGGTTCCATGGGACCCGGAACCAAGCTCCCCACACTCGGCCACGCCCCGTTCGCACGGCTGCGCGACGCGTACACCGAAGCCGCTCTGGGAATGATCGACGGCGGTGCCGACGCCATTCTGGTCGAGACGTGCCAGGACCTGCTGCAGGTCAAGGCCGCGATCATCGGTAGCCAGCACGCCATGGACAAGCTCGGTGTGCGAATCCCGATCATCACCCACGTGACGGTCGAGACGACGGGCGCAATGCTGGTCGGCAGCGAGATCGGTGCAGCCCTCACTGCGCTCGAACCGCTGGGCATCGACATGATCGGGCTCAACTGCGCCACCGGCCCCGCCGAGATGAGCGAACACCTGCGCCACCTGTCCAAGCATTCGCGACTGCCGGTGTCGGTGATGCCCAATGCCGGACTGCCCACGTTGGGCGCGAAGGGTGCCGAATACCCGCTGACCGCCCCCGAATTGGCCGACGCTCTGAGCGGTTTCGTCCGCGAGTACGGGCTGGCACTCGTCGGCGGATGCTGCGGCACCACCCCCGAACACATTCGTCAGGTTGCCGACATGGTGCACGGGGCGACGAAGCTGGAACGGAAGCCGGCACCGGAGCCAGGCGTCTCCTCGCTCTACACCGCCGTGCCGTTCGAGCAGGACGCCAGCATCCTGATGATCGGTGAGCGCACGAACTCCAACGGCTCCAAGGCATTTCGTGACGCGATGCTCGCCGAGGACTACGAGAAGTGCCTCGACATCGCCAAGGATCAGACGCGCGACGGCGCGCACATGTTGGACCTCAACGTGGACTACGTCGGCCGCGACGGTGCCGCCGACATGGCGGCACTGGCAAGCAGATTGGCGACTGCGTCGACGCTGCCGATCATGCTCGACTCCACCGAACCGGCCGTGCTCGAGGCCGGCCTCGAGCACCTCGGTGGACGTAGCGCCGTCAACTCGGTCAATTACGAGGACGGCGACGGACCCGACTCGCGGTTCCAGAAGATCATGCGTCTGGTGAAGGAACACGGTGCCGCCGTCGTCGCTCTCACCATCGACGAGGAGGGGCAGGCGCGTACTGCCGAGTGGAAGGTGCGTGTCGCAGATCGCCTGATCACCGACATCACCGAGAACTGGGGCCTGCGCCACGAGGACATCATCGTCGACACCCTCACCTTCCCGATCTCGACTGGCCAGGAAGAGGTGCGACGCGACGGCATCGAGACCATCGAGGCCATCCGCCAGCTCAAGGAGAAGTACCCCAAGGTGCACACCACCCTCGGGTTGTCGAACATCTCGTTCGGCCTCAATCCTGCTGCGAGGCAGGTGCTGAACTCGGTCTTCCTGCACGAATGCACCCAGGCCGGTCTCGACACCGCCATCGTGCATGCCTCGAAGATCTTGCCTATGAACAAGATTCCCGACGAGCAACGCGAGACCGCTCTGGATCTGGTGTACGACCGCCGCCGCGAAGGCTACGACCCGCTGCAGAAGCTCATGCAGCTCTTCGAAGGCGTGTCCGCGGCATCGGCCAGAGAGTCGCGTGCCGAGGAACTGGGTCGGCTGCCGTTGTTCGAGCGACTCGAACGGCGCATCGTGGACGGCGAGCGTAACGGTCTCGACGCGGACCTCGACTCCGCGATGGCCGAGAAGCCACCTCTCGAGATCATCAACGAGACGCTGTTGTCGGGCATGAAGACCGTCGGCGAGCTGTTCGGTTCCGGCCAGATGCAGTTGCCGTTCGTGCTCGCGTCCGCCGAGGTGATGAAAGCTGCCGTGGCCTATCTCGAGCCACACATGGAAGCGACGGACGACGACGGCAAGGGCCGCATCGTGCTCGGCACCGTCAAGGGCGACGTGCACGACATCGGCAAGAACCTCGTCGACATCATCCTGAGCAACAACGGCTACGAAGTTGTCAATCTCGGTATCAAGCAACCGATTTCGACCATTCTCGAAGCCGCGTTGGACAAACGAGCCGACGTCATCGGAATGTCCGGTCTACTGGTGAAGTCGACGGTCGTCATGAAGGACAACCTGATCGAGCTGAACTCCCGCGGCGTGGCCGAGAAATTCCCGGTGCTGCTCGGCGGCGCTGCGTTGACCCGGTCGTACGTCGAGAACGATCTGCAGGACGTGTACGAAGGCGACGTTCACTACGCGCGGGACGCGTTCGAAGGCCTGCGTCTGATGGATACCATCATGACCACCAAACGCGGTGGCGGCCCGGCTCCCGACAGTCCCGAGGCACTCGCTGCGAAGGCGAAGGCAGCCGAACGCAAGGAACGCCACGAACGGTCCAAGCGCATCGCCGAGAAGCGCAAGGCCGCCGAGGCTCCGGTCGTGGTACCCGAGCGATCCGACGTCGCTGCGGACATCGACATTCCCGTACCACCGTTCTGGGGAACCCGCATCGTCCGAGGCGTGTCCCTGGCCGATTACTCGGGTCTGCTCGACGAACGTGCACTGTTCCTGGGGCAGTGGGGCCTACGAGGAGCCCGCAAGGGTGAGGGTGCCACCTACGAGGATCTGGTGGAATCGGAAGGCAAACCGCGCCTTCGGTATTGGCTGGACCGCCTGAGCACGGACGGCATTCTCGCGCACGCCGCCCTGGTGTACGGATACTTCCCGGCCGTTTCGGAGGGCGACGACGTCATCGTTCTCACCGAGCCCGAACCCGATGCGCCCGAACGCTTTCGGTTCACGTTCCCGCGTCAGCACCGCGACCGATTCCTCTGCATCGCCGACTTCGTTCGGTCTCGTTCGGCTGCAAGGGAATCCGGCCAGGTCGACGTGCTGCCGATGAACCTGGTGACGATGGGCCAGCCCATCGCGGACTTCGCGAACGAATTGTTCGCAGCCGATGCCTACCGCGACTATCTCGAGGTACACGGAATCGGAGTGCAGCTCACCGAGGCTCTCGCCGAGTACTGGCATCGCCGAGTACGCGAGGAACTGAAGCTGTCCGACGGCAACTCGGTCGCCGCGGACGATCCCACCGAGGCCGAGGGGTACTTCAAACTCGAATATCGCGGTGCGCGTTATTCGTTCGGCTACGGGGCATGCCCCGACCTCGAGGACCGCATCAAACTCGCCGCACTGCTCGAACCCGAACGAATCGGCGTCAAGCTCTCCGAGGAATTGCAGCTGCACCCCGAACAGTCGACCGATGCGTTCGTTCTTCACCACCCGGAGGCCAAGTACTTCAATGTCTAGAACCCGCCTGCACGGTGTCCTGTGGGACATGGACGGCACACTGCTCGACTCGGAGAAGATCTGGGACGTCGCCATCGGTGAGTACTCCCGCACGTTGGGAACCGAACTCAGCGCGGAGGTCCGCGAGAGCACCCTCGGCAACTCGATGCACGACGCGTTGCGCAAAGTGCTCGCCAACGCCTCGGTTTCTGTCACCGACGACAACCTGGCCGAAGGCCGTGAATGGCTGACCACACGCGTCGGCGACATGTTCGCCGACGGTATTCCGTGGCGGCCCGGCGCCAAGGATGCTCTTGCCCGCGTACGCGACATGGGCCTGGCGACCGGGTTGGTCACCAACACCGAACGTGGACTGGTCGAGCGTGCACTGGAGACTCTCGGCCGCGAGTACTTCGACATCACCGTCAGCGGCGACGAGGTCGAGTTCGGGAAGCCGCACCCGGCGCCGTACCTGCGGGGTGCCGCGCTGCTCGGCGTGGACGTCGGTGCCTGCCTTGCGGTGGAGGATTCTCCGACAGGCTCACTGTCGGCACATACAGCCGGCTGCCCGGTGCTGGTCGTCCCGTCGGAAGTGGCGGTTCCGGCAGCGCCGGGTTACACCATCCGCGACGGTCTGGTCGGACTCACCGCCGACGACGTCCAGCGGGCCTGGGCAGCCTGACTCCTCGAATCTCGACCGAATTGATTCCGCTGGATACCGACGTGAAAGAATACGAATCCGTGAAGACTTTCGATTCCCTGTTCGCCGAGCTCACCGACCGCGCGAAGACCCGCCCCGAGGGCTCGGGCACTGTCGCTGCGTTGGACGCAGGAGTTCATTTCCAGGGTAAGAAGGTCCTCGAAGAGGCCGGCGAGGTGTGGATCGCTGCCGAACACGAGAGCGACGCTGCACTCGCCGAAGAAATTTCGCAGCTACTGTACTGGGTTCAGGTCATGATGGTGGGTAGGGGAATCGAGCTCGAGGACGTCTACCGACATCTGTGAGGTAGGGCCCGAACGTCTCCTGTGAACTCACCGATGAAGGAAAACTCCATGCTGCGTGTAGCCGTACCCAACAAGGGCGCGTTGTCCGAATCCGCCGCCGAGATCCTCAGCGAGGCCGGCTACCGGCGTCGGAGCGACTCCAAGGATCTGACCGTCCTCGACCCTGCCAACGGGGTCGAATTCTTCTTTCTCCGTCCCAAGGACATCGCCATTTACGTCGGGTCGGGGCAGCTCGACCTGGGCATCACCGGACGAGACCTGGCTCTCGATTCCGGGGCAGCCGTCGAAGAGCGCCTGGCGCTCGGATTCGGCCGGTCGACGTTCCGCTACGCGGCACCCGCAGGCAAGGAATGGGCACCCGAGGACTTGGGCGGCCTGCGCATCGCCACCTCGTACCCCAATCTCGTGCGTAAGGACCTGGCCGAGCGCGGCTTGGAGGCCACGGTGATCCGTCTCGACGGGGCCGTGGAAATTTCCATTCAACTCGGTGTCGCCGACGCCATCGCGGACGTGGTCGAGTCGGGTCGCTCGCTGCGTCAGAACAATCTCGTCGCATTCGGCGAATCACTGTGCGATTCCGAGGGTGTTCTCATCGAGCGCGCCGGCACGCCGGGCACCGACTCGGCGCGTAAGCAGTTGATCGCTCGCGTACAGGGAGTCGTCTTCGCTCAGCAGTACCTGATGCTCGATTACGACTGCCCCAAAGCGATCCTCGACGAAGCCGTCAAGATCACCCCGGGAATCGAATCACCCACCCTCGCACCGATGGTCGACGACAACTGGGTTGCCGTGCGCGCCATGGTCTCTCGCAAGGTCCACAACAACGTCATGGACGAGCTCGCGGAGCTGGGCGCCAAAGCCATTCTCGCCTCCGACATCAGGTCCTGCCGAGCGTTCTAGGTGCGTGGCGGAACGCCCGTCGTTCCGCCACGATCACGCGCGCCGGCGAACCAGCACTGTTTGGGCGATGCGCCCTACCGGTCCCAGTTCGTCGCTGAGGGTGCCTGCGCACATGGCGATCCCGTCCGGACCGGTGGAGGTTTCCGCCGAGACTCCGACCCAGTCACCCTGAGGCACCCTGAACACGTGCACCGTCAGGTCGGTGTTCAAGAAGGTCCATTCGTCGATCGGGAGCTTCGCGCCGATTCCGTTCGCGATGTCCGCAATCGAGAACAGTCGCTCCATCGGAGTCATGGATTCACCCTGGACGAGAACAGGTTTGGGCCTGGCCCAAACCTCACCGGGACCAACGGCACCGAGCCCGGTGAGAATCTTGAACTCGACGGCGTCGAGATAGCCCGACGACCACGTGCCCCCGAAGGTGTAGTCGACTCCGCCTCCCACCGGCTTCATCACTGGGTCGCCGACGTGTTCGACGTCCTCCGTCGGTGTGGTGCGCATACGCCACGCGCTGCCGCGAGCCACCGCTCGAGCAGTGCCGGACGAACTTTCCGCCCACAATTCGGCAACGACGAGTTCGACGTTGCCCCCGGGGCGCTCCGTCCATGCCCGAATCTCGATGTCCGCGACCGGAATCGGACCGAGTATATCGACCGCGACTCGACTGATACGGGTGTCCTGTCGAGCGTCGACACGCTCGAGTGCACGCACCAACAGAGCGGACGGCGGAGCGCCGTGCTGCATCGTCGGTGCCCACAGACTGACGGTGTGCTCGGTGGCCGTGACCCTCTCGAAGCCGTCCTTGCCGACACCGGCGGGAACGAAGAAGGCGTCCGGACTCGTCACAGTTCGGGCTCCGACTGTCCCGATGCGGTCTGCGGCCAACCCGGGTACGGCGGGGGAGTGCCGCCGAACTCGGGGCACAATGCCTGATGATCGCACCACTTGCACAGTGCGCCCTTCTTGGCGCGGAAGTCACCGGTCTCACCGGCCGCCAGAATCGCCTTCCAGATGGCCGAGAGCATACGCTCGAAGCGCAGCAGCTCACCCTCGTCGGGGGCATACGTCAGCTCCTGCTTGTCGGCCAGATACATCAACTTCAGCTGCGCGGGAACGACTCCGCGCATGCGCATGATCATCAGCGCATAGAACTTCATCTGGAACAGCGCTTTGGATTCGGTGAACTCACGCGGCGCACGTCCGGTCTTGTAATCGACGACGCGAATCATTCCGTTGGGTGCGACGTCGATCCGGTCGATGAATCCGCGCAGCGGCGTTCCGTCGTCCAACGCGATCTCGACGCGCTGTTCGCAGGACTCGGGATCGAAGTGCGTGGGGTCTTCGAGTTCGTAGTACCCGTCCACCAGGGCACGAGCCCGGTCGAGAAACGCCGGACGGTCGTCCGCCGGAACCAGCGACGCGATGTCGGGTGACTCGGCCACGACCCGATCCCAGGCCGGGTCCACCAAGTCGCGGGCGGTGGTGGGCACTCGATCGCGGGCAGGTAGTGCGTACAGGGCCTCGAGTGCGGCATGCACCACAGTTCCCTTCACCTGAGCTTCGGTGGAGACCTCGGGGAGCCGGTCCACGGCACGGAAGCGATACAACAGTGGGCACTGCTTGAAATCACCTGCGCGAGAAGGGGACAGAGCCGGAGTACTGCGGCTGCCGGACCTCGAACGCGGTACGTCGGCGCAGTCACCGACATCGAGAAGAGGTAAGTCGATGGGGCTCGACACGGAAATACTCACGACTGCGAGACTATGCCGCTGGTCCGACATCTTCGGTGAAGGCCGTAGTCTGGCACGTCGAGTCGTCCCCCGACGCCTGCCGATCGAGGCCGAGCGTCACATCGCAACGAAAGCAGGTCCGCTGTGTCCTCCGGTGATTCCACATCCGCGTCGACCGACGGATTCGAGGCCGACGCCACGGCCGACGCATCGCTGCCCAGTGCGGACGACGTGGTCACTGCCACGACCGACGAGATCGAACTCGACCCGAATGTCACGTCCGGCGCGGAGGTCACTCCAGCTGCCGACGCCACAGCTGCCGACGCACCGGCGGAGACCGGTCCCGCCCGCACTGGGCCGTTTCGAGTCGGCGATCGAGTTCAGCTCACCGACGGCAAGGGTCGTCACTACACGGTGGTGCTGGAAGCCGGTAAGGAATTCCATACGCACCGCGGCGGCATCACTCACGACAAACTGCTCGGTGCCGACGAGGGCAGCGTCGTCACCTCCGTCAACGGCACCCCCTACCTCGCGCTGCGGCCGCTGCTGACCGACTACGTGCTCTCGATGCCCCGCGGCGCCCAGGTGATCTACCCCAAGGACGCGGCGCAGATCGTGCACGAGGGTGACATGTTTCCCGGTGCGCGCGTGCTCGAGGCCGGTGCCGGATCCGGCGCTCTGACGTGCTCACTGCTGCGTGCAGTCGGTACAGAAGGAACGGTCATCTCCTACGAGATCCGCCAGGACCATGCCGACTACGCGATCAAGAACGTCGAGACGTTCTTCGGCGAGCGCCCGTCCAACTGGCACTTGACCGTGGCAGACGTCGACCAGTTCGGTGTCGATCGTCCGGGTGAGCAGGTCGATCGGGTGGTTCTGGACATGCTCGCGCCGTGGGACGCATTGCGCGCGGTGTCGAAGGCCCTCGTCCCCGGCGGAGTGCTGCTGGTCTACGTGGCAACGGTGACGCAGCTGTCCAAGGTCGTCGAAGCCCTACGCGCGCAGGAGTGCTGGACCGAACCTCGTTCGTGGGAGTCGATGGTTCGCGGCTGGCACGTGGTGGGGCTCGCGGTTCGCCCCGAGCACCGCATGCAAGGTCACACGGCATTCCTCGTCAGCGTTCGACGCCTCGCCGAGGGCACTGTCACTCCGAAACCGCAGCGTCGTTCCGGTAAGGGCTGATGCTGCCGGCTCGGCTGCCGAGCTAGACGCAGGGTGCCTGGCCCATCGCGAGGATCTGGCAGGTGCTGGCATCCGACAGCTTCCACGTGCCGTCGATCAGCACCCAGGTCTGCGGTGCCGGAGCCGCAGTTCCGCGCGGGGTGGCGATGGCGACGTCCGCGGTGGACGTCTCGCCTGCGACGGTCGGCTCCGACACCTCGAAGGTGATCGCTCCGTAGTTCGCCAGTGCAGCGGTCATCGTCTCCAAGTTGGTCAAGCGCGCCTGACCGTTCTCCACTGCCGCCGCTTTGGTCGCGGCGTCCACGTCCGGTGCCACCAATTGCTGCAGTGAGCTCTGCAGCTCGGCGACGGTCGGTGCTGTGACAGCGGGACCCGCGGTGGTCGTCTGCGTGGTGTCGCTGCTCGACGCCGAATTGTGATCGGCGTGATCGGATTCATCGCTCGAACTGCACCCTGCACCCACCAGAGCCACCGCGGCTACTGCGACGCTTACCGAGAGAATACGCATTTTCACTGGTGAGGCCCCTGATTCCATCGTCTGTCCATCGTTTGGTCAGGTGAGGCTAACATGAACTGGGATGGCCTTTCGGGGCCGGCGAGCAGAGTGGATGCCGACCCCGTTCGAGGTGTCGGTCCGCATCTCCGCGCCGCTGCCGGTAGCGTTGATAGATCGTCACTGGGAGGAGTCGCTCATGAGCTCAACAGACAATCCGGATGTGGCCGCGGCCAGAGCCGAACTGGACGCCGTGCGAGCCGAAGTCGCGTCGCTACGACGCCAACTGGGGGAGTCCCCCGAGCAGGTACGTGAGCTCGAGGGCCGGGTCGATTCCTTGTCGCTGCGCAACACGAAGTTGCTCGACACTCTCAAGGAGGCCCGGCAACAGCTCATCGCGCTGCGCGAGGAGGTGGACCGTCTCGGCCAACCGCCGAGCGGCTACGGCGTCCTGCTGAGCGTGTTCGAGGACGGCACCGTCGACGTGTTCACGTCCGGTCGCAAGATGCGGCTGACGTGCTCACCCAACATCGAGGCCGACACACTCGCTCCGGGACAAACCGTCCGGTTGAACGAGGCGTTGACCATCGTCGAGGCGTGCACCTTCGATCAGGTCGGCGAGATCAGCACTCTCCGAGAGCTTCTGGGGGACGGATCGCGCGCTCTCGTCGTCGGACATGCCGACGAGGAACGGGTCGTCTGGCTGGCCAAGCCGTTGATCGACATGGTCAACGACGACGGCCCGATCGACCCGGACGAGCCGTCCCGAAAGCTGCGTCCCGGCGATTCACTGCTGGTCGACACCAAGGCCGGTTACGCGTTCGAGCGAGTTCCCAAGGCCGAGGTGGAGGATCTCGTCCTCGAGGAGGTGCCGGACGTCGGATACGAGGACATCGGCGGTCTCGGGCGGCAGATCGAGCAGATCAGGGACGCCGTCGAGCTGCCTTTCCTGCACAAGGATCTGTTCCGCGAGTACTCACTGCGTCCGCCGAAGGGCGTGCTGCTGTACGGCCCTCCCGGGTGCGGAAAGACGCTTATTGCCAAGGCCGTTGCCAACTCGCTGGCGAAGAAGATCGCCGAGGCACGTGGTCAGGATGCGCGGGAGGCGAAGTCGTTCTTCCTCAATATCAAGGGTCCCGAGCTGCTCAACAAGTTCGTCGGTGAGACCGAGCGTCACATCCGCATGATCTTCCAGCGGGCGCGCGAGAAAGCGTCCGAGGGTACGCCGGTCATCGTGTTCTTCGACGAGATGGACTCGATCTTCCGTACCCGTGGCTCGGGCGTCTCGTCCGACGTGGAGACGACGGTCGTTCCGCAGCTGCTCGCCGAGATCGACGGTGTCGAGGGCCTCGAGAACGTCATCGTGATCGGTGCGTCCAACCGCGAGGACATGATCGACCCCGCGATCCTGCGACCCGGCCGGCTCGATGTGAAGATCAAGATCGAGCGTCCCGACGCCGAATCGGCACAGGACATCTTCTCGAAGTACCTGACCGATTCGCTTCCGGTCAACGCCGACGATGTCGCCGAGTTCGGCGGCGATCGCGCGGCGTGCATCCGGGGCATGATCGACCGTGTCGTCGAGCGCATGTACGCCGAGAGTGACGACAATCGGTTCCTCGAGGTCACCTATGCCAACGGGGACAAGGAAGTTCTGTACTTCAAGGACTTCAACTCCGGCGCGATGATCCAGAACATCGTCGACCGGGCGAAGAAGTACGCCATCAAGTCGGTTCTCGAAACCGGAAACGCCGGTCTGCGGATTCAGCACCTCTTCGATTCCATCGTCGACGAATTCGCCGAGAACGAAGATCTGCCGAACACCACGAACCCGGACGACTGGGCTCGCATCTCCGGTAAGAAGGGCGAGCGAATCGTCTACATCCGCACGTTGGTCACCGGCAAGAACGCCAGCGCGAGCCGGGCGATCGACACCGAGGCCAACACCGGTCAGTACCTGTAGATCCACCATCGAGCAGTTTTCGGGGCGCGTCCGCACAGGGCGCGCCCCGAACTGCATCTGTCGGCCGTCTAGGCTCGACTTATGCAGCGCATCATCGGTATCGAGGTCGAGTACGGCATTTCTTCACCGACCGAACCCACCGCCAACCCGATCCTGACGTCCACCCAGGCGGTGTTGGCATACGCGGCAGCCGCAGGAGTACCCCGTGCCAAGCGCACGCGCTGGGACTACGAGGTGGAATCACCGCTGCGCGATGCCCGAGGCTTCGATCTCGGACGGTTCAGCGGACCGGCCCCGGTCATCGACGCCGACGAGATCGGCGCAGCGAACATGATTCTCACCAACGGTGCCCGCCTGTACGTCGATCACGCGCACCCCGAGTACTCGGCTCCGGAGGTGCGGGATCCACTGGACGCAGTGATCTGGGACAAGGCCGGCGAACGCGTCATGGAAGCGGCCGCACGCCATGCGTCGAGCGTCCCGGGGGCTCCGCGACTGCAGCTGTACAAGAACAACGTCGACGGCAAAGGCGCGTCGTACGGCACGCACGAGAACTACCTGATGTCACGCGAGACGCCGTTCTCGGCGGTGATCGCGGGGCTCTCGCCGTTCTTCGCCTCCAGGCAGGTCATCACCGGTTCCGGCCGAGTCGGTATCGGCCAATCGGGCGACGAGGCCGGGTTCCAGCTCTCCCAACGAGCGGACTACATCGAGGTGGAGGTCGGACTCGAGACCACTCTCAAGCGCGGCATCATCAACACCAGGGACGAACCGCACGCGGACGCAGACAAGTACCGACGTCTGCACTGCATCATCGGCGACGCCAACCTGGCGGAGATGTCGACCTACCTCAAGGTGGGAACCACGGCCCTCGTGCTCGACCTCATCGAGGCGGGCGTCGATCTGTCGGATCTGCAGCTGGCCAGGCCGGTCACGGCTGTCCATCAGATCAGCCACGATCCCACCCTGCGCAAGGCCGTGGCACTCGCCGACGGCCGCGAACTGACAGGCCTTGCGCTGCAGCGGATCTACCACCAGCGGGCGGCGAAGTTCGTGGCCGCCGAGGGCAGCGACGACGCACGAGCACTGGACGTGCTCGACAAGTGGGCAATGGTGCTTGACCTGCTCGAGCGCGATCCCATGGAATGCGCGCATCTGCTGGACTGGCCGGCGAAATTGCGACTGCTCGAAGGGTTCCGACAGCGTGAGGGCCTCGGCTGGTCTGCGCCGCGGTTGCACCTGGTCGACCTGCAGTACTCCGATGTTCGCCTCGACAAGGGGCTCTACAACAGGTTGGTCGCCCGCGGTTCGATGGATCGTCTCGTGACCGAGCAGCAAGTTCTCGATGCGGTCGGTACACCGCCGGACGACACGAGGGCCTACTTCCGCGGCGAATGCCTGCGCAAATTCGGTGCCGACATCGCTGCAGCGAGCTGGGACTCGGTCATCTTCGACCTCGGTGGCGATTCCCTGGTTCGGATTCCGACGCTCGAGCCGTTGCGGGGAACGAAATCCCACGTCGGTGCCCTGCTGGAGTCCGTGGACAGTGCAGCGGAACTGGTCGACCAGCTCACCACCTGATCGGCCAGGGCATTCGGTTCGGTCGTTCGGCGGTGTCTTGCCAACCGGCGAGGTCGGACTGTCGGTAGGGTAAAGGTCCGTGCACTTTCGGCGGAACGTTCGGTAGCACTTGCACATCCACGCCGGTGCGCCTCGGATGACCCGGCGAGCGTGCAGTAGATGTGTTTTCTCGATACACGGAGGAGGTCGGCGACTATGGCTCAGGAGCAGACACGGCGCTCGGGCGGCGGCGACGACGACGAGGTCCCAGGCGACACGGGGGCCGGTGGCCAGGAACGGCGCGAGAAGTTGGCCGAGGAGACCGACGATCTTCTCGACGAGATCGACGACGTGCTCGAGGAGAATGCCGAGGACTTCGTCCGCGCCTACGTTCAGAAGGGCGGCCAGTGACGGTGGATCGTTCGGACCCACGGTCGGCAGGCGACGGACCGGCGATTCCGCTGGGGTCCAGTAGCTCGTCCTTCTCCGACTACCTCCGGCAGCACGCCCCGCACCTGCTGCCGGAGAGCGGCCTCGCCGCGGACCTGGCGTCCCACGCCGCCAACGGCACCACCGACAAGTCCGGCATCGCTCCGCACGGGACGACGATCGTCGCCCTCACCTACGCGGGCGGGGTGCTGATCGCCGGTGATCGGCGCGCCACTCAGGGCAATCTGATCGCCAACCGTGACATGCAGAAGGTCTACGTCACCGACGAGTACTCCGCTGCCGGTATCGCCGGAACTGCCGGTATCGCAATCGAATTGGTTCGCCTGTTCGCTGTCGAACTCGAGCACTACGAGAAGATCGAGGGCGTACCGCTCACCTTCAACGGCAAGGCCAACAAGTTGTCGTCGATGGTCCGCAGCAATCTGGGTGCGGCGATGCAGGGACTCGCTGCGGTGCCGTTACTGGTCGGATTCGATATCGACATCTCCGATCCCGACAGAGCCGGACGCATCGTGTCGTACGACGTGGTCGGCGGGCGTTACGAGGAGCGGTCGGGCTATCACGCAGTGGGTTCGGGTTCGTTGTTCGCCAAGTCTGCGCTGAAGAAGTTGTACCGCCCCGGAATGTCCGAGGACGAGGCGCTTCGTGCTGCAGTCGAGTCGCTGTACGACGCCGCCGACGACGACTCGGCCACCGGTGGTCCCGATGTCACCCGCGGCATCTACCCGACAGCAGTTGCCATCACGAGCGTCGGAGCGGACGACGTCGCGCACGATCGAATATCGGCTGCTGCCCGATCGGTTCTGGCAGAACGAACCGAGAGCGCAGCACACACCGGCGGCGCGGACCACCACACCCGAGCCGGCCAGGAAGTCAGCGAAGGGGGTAGCGCGCTATGACGATGCCGTACTACGCATCTGCCGAGCAGATCATGCGCGATCGTTCGGAATTGGCGCGCAAGGGAATCGGTCGCGGTCGCAGTGTCATCGTGCTGGCCTACGCCGACGGGGTCCTGTTCGTCGCCGAGAATCGCTCGACCGCGCTGCACAAGGTCAGTGAACTCTACGACCGCATCGGATTCGCTGCCGTCGGCAAGTACAACGAGTTCGAGAACCTACGCAAAGCCGGCATCCAGCACGCGGACATCAAGGGATACACCTACGATCGACGCGATGTTACCGGCCGGTCGCTGGCGAAGACCTACGCCCAGGCGCTGGGCACGATCTTCACCGAGCAGCTCAAGCCGTACGAGGTCGAGATCTGCGTCGCCGAGGTGTCCCATCAGGACGAGCCGATGGCCACGCAGCTGTACCGCATCACGTACGACGGCTCCATCGTCGACGAACAGGATTTCGTCGTCATGGGCGGGACCACCGAGCCCATCGTGGCCGCGCTGAAAGATACTTACCGTTCCGGCCTCGGGTTGGCGGACGCGGTTCGGATTGCCGTCGACGCGCTCACCGCCGGTCCGACGTCGCCTGCGACTGCCGGCGCAGAGCCCGAGAAGAAGGTCCTCGAGGTGTCGGCCCTGGAAGTAGCTGTCCTGGATCAGGGACGGCCGCGTCGAGCATTCCGGCGTATCGCCGGAGCTGCTCTGGCGGACATGTTGCCGGCATCGGCCGAGACCGTCGACGGCACTGCTGAACCTGAGACTCCGCAGTAGCTTCGACATTTCGGATCGAGGCGACGGCCTCGTGCTCTATCGCTTCCGATAGAGCACGAGGCCGTTCTTGTCGCTGGTGAACTGGAATGTCGTGCCGTCCCCGACGACCTCGCCGTCGGCTGCGAGGGCAACCGGGGCACCGTCCACCTCGACGGTCAATCGTTGCGCCACACTGCGCACGTAGGCAGGCGACGAGCCGAGCGTTCCGGTGATCGTCGCCCACAGCAGTCGTGTTCTCGATGCCTTGGGCTCCGACGGGAGAAAGCGAACATCGAGGGTGCCGGTATGAATGCTGCTGCGCGACATGGGAACTTGATCGATCGGATCGTAGGTACCGTTGCCGACGAAGAGCATCCACACCGAGTGAGCCACCCCGTCGAGTCGAATGTTCAGTGGCTCTGCAGCCGCGAGCACTCTCGTCATCGCAACCGCAGCGGCCGGCCACTTACCGATTCGCTTCTGCAGCTTCTGCCGTAACCGCACCGAGTCGGGGTACCCCCCGAACGTCGCGGTGTTGACGAACGACACACCACGGCCGTCGACGTCCACCTCGGCGATATCGACCAGTTCGGCGGTGCCCGCCTCGACGGCGGCAGCGGTGTCCTCGACTGCGGTCAGACCGGTATCGCGAGCGAAGTGGTTGAGAGTGCCCCCCGGAAACGCCGCGAGCGGCAAGCCGTTACGGGCAGCCGAGGCGGCGACGCTGACGACCGTGCCATCGCCTCCGCACACTCCGAGAGCACGCGGCGTCGTGTCCCGAATTCTCTCTTCCAGTTGCTCGTTGAAGTCCCTCTCGGGATCGGGAACGAACAGGTCTGCGTCGGGGAGCTCGCGACGGATGGCGTCCGGTACCGCCTCCGAACCGTCACCGGATCCGGGATTGACCAGCACCAACAGTCCCCGTCCGCCCGGTAGCGCCTCGACCTCGACCGGCGAGCCGAGATCGGCGGGCTTCGCGGAACGCACGGCCCACCAGCGTCGGGTCGACAGCGCGATCGCCGAGCCGAGCGCCGCTCCGGCGACGACATCGGTGGGCCAGTGGACGCCGACGTGAACCCGGGAATAGCAGACTGCGGCGGCGACCGGAGCCAGCAGCAATCCTGCCTGCGGTGATTCGATGGCGACCGCGGTGACGAAGGCGGCCGCGGACGCCGAGTGACCGGAGGGAAACGACGAGGACACCGGCGGGGCGAGCACCCGGCGCAGCACGGGAACCAGCTCGGTAGCCGGCCTCGACCTCGGGAACAACGGCTTGAGCAGACCGTTCGCCACGGCGCTCGCGCCCGCCACGGCGATCAGCCCCCGCACGCCGCCGCGTCGGGCCGAACCACCGGCCGCGCCGAGAAGTGCCGCCGCGCCGAGCCACAGGCGACTGTGATCGGCGGCCGTGCTCAGCGCGCGCAGACCCGCGTCGGCCCTGCTCGAGCGCAGTGCTGCGCTTCGCGCAACCAGGGACAGGTCCCACGCGTGAACCGAGGCCGCAACAGACGTAGGCGTGGAAGTCATGGGGCCCAGCCTAGGCATGTGCGCCATCGAGGCGCTCCGACACATCCATCGGTGGGTTGCGTTGTAGTGTCGAAGTGTGCAGCGACGAATTATGGGCATCGAGACCGAGTTCGGTGTCACATGTACCTTTCACGGACATCGACGGCTGAGTCCGGACGAGGTGGCCCGCTACCTCTTCCGTCGCGTGGTGTCGTGGGGCCGCAGCTCGAATGTGTTCCTCCGCAACGGCGCTCGCCTCTATCTCGATGTCGGTTCGCATCCCGAGTACGCCACTGCCGAGTGCGACAGCCTGCTGCAGTTGGTCACGCATGACCGCGCGGGCGAGCGGGTACTCGAGGATCTGCTGATCGACGCCGAACAGCGTCTCGCCGAGGAGGGCATCGGCGGAGATATCTACCTGTTCAAGAACAACACCGATTCGGCGGGTAACTCCTACGGTTGCCACGAGAATTTCCTCGTCCAGCGAGCAGGCGAATTCTCCCGCATCTCGGATGTGCTCCTACCGTTCCTGGTCACCCGCCAATTGATCTGTGGCGCAGGCAAGGTGCTGCAGACACCCAAGGCCGCGACGTTCTGCCTCTCGCAGCGCGCCGAACACATCTGGGAAGGCGTGTCGTCGGCCACCACTCGATCGCGGCCGATCATCAACACCCGCGACGAGCCGCACGCCGATGCCGAGAAGTATCGCCGGCTCCATGTCATCGTCGGCGACTCCAACATGGCCGAGACTTCGACCATGCTGAAGGTGGGGACGGCCGCACTCGTACTCGAGATGATCGAGGCAGGCGTCTCTTTCCGAGACTTCGCGCTAGACAATCCGATTCGGGCCATTCGCGAGGTCAGCCACGATCTTACCGGCCGTAGGCCGGTCCGCCTCGCCGGTGGTCGTCAGGCCAGCGCACTCGAAATCCAGCGTGAGTACTACGCCAGGGCCGTCGAGCATCTCCAGACGCGGGAGCCGAATGATCAGGTGACCCAGGTGGTCGATCTATGGGGCCGCACACTCGATGCCATCGAGTCGCAGGACTTCGCCAAGGTCGACACCGAAATCGACTGGGTCATCAAACGCAAGCTGTTCGAGCGGTATCAAGACCGCTACTCGATGGAACTCTCCGATCCCAAGATCGCTCAGCTCGACCTTGCCTACCACGACATCAAACGCGGACGCGGAGTGTTCGATGTGCTGCAGCGCAAGGGCCTGGTCAAGCGGGTGACGGAGGACGAGCAGATCGACGAAGCGGTGAATCTGCCGCCGCAGACGACCCGCGCGAAGCTACGCGGCGAATTCATCACCGCGGCCCAGGAAGCCGGACGCGACTTCACCGTCGACTGGGTGCACCTCAAACTCAACGATCAGGCGCAGCGAACGGTGTTGTGCAAGGACCCCTTCCGTTCGGTCGACGAGCGCGTCGAGCGACTCATCGCATCGATGTAGTACGAACGCGACTCGGCTGGAGGCAAGGTAGCGACTCAGGCAACTCGGGTCGCTACGGCTCCGGTGGTCGGTGAACAACTAGGCTCGACTGTCGTGGCCACCACCAAAGTCGAACGCCTGATGAACCTGGTCATCTGTCTGTTGTCGACGCGTCAGTTCCTGACCGCGGAGTGGATCCGCGAGAGCGTCGCCGGGTACGACGACTCGACGAGCCTCGAAGCGTTCAGCAGGATGTTCGAACGCGACAAGAACGAACTACGCGATCTCGGGGTGCCGCTCGAGACCGGCATCGCCACGCGGTTCGGTGGTGTCGAGGGCTATCGCATCAACCGAGATGCCTACGAGCTGCCGGACATCGATCTCAACAGCGAGGAATCGGCTGCGGTCGCGGTGGCCGTCAAACTGTGGGAATCACCGGAGCTGACGTCCGCGGCGCAGAGTGCGCTGCTCAAGCTTCGCGCCGCAGGTATTCAGGTCGATCAGAACGAGTCGGCTGCTGCCGTCACAGCCGTCCCCGCTCGAACCCGCGGGTCCGAGCCCGCACTGGGTGCCCTGCTCGCAGCGATCGACCAGGGGAAGTCGGTGCGGTTCGAGCATCGACCGTCGTTGACCGAGCCGTTCGTCACTCGAACCGTCCAGCCGTGGGGCGTTGTGACGTTCCGGGGACGGTGGTACCTCGTGGGACACGACGTGGACCGAGACGACACCCGAACCTTCCGACTGTCTCGGATCGGCGACGACGTCAAAGCCTTCGGTTCACCGCAGAGTGTCCGCAAGCCCGACGATATCGATCTACAGGACATCGTTCGCCGCGTCGCGGGCACGTCCTCGGTATCGGGTACCGCGCGAGTGTGGCTGCAGGACGGTCGAGCGACGGAGCTGCGGAGGATGGGCACCGTGGTAGGGGAGCAGACGGTGGGCTCGCGTACCGGAACGGTCGTCGAGGTTCCGGTACGGTCCTGGGATTGGATTTCGCGGCTCATCGCCGGTCACGGTCCCGACGCGATGGTGTTGGCTCCGGCAGAGCTGCGGGCCGATGTCATCTCGACCTTGCAGACTGCAGCCGAACTGGAGAACGAACGATGAGCGCGCGTCTGTCGGTGCGGTTGGCCCGCCTGCTCAACATGGTGCCCTTCTTCATGGCCAATCCGGGGTTGAGCGCCGAGGAGGCCGCTCGGGAACTGGGCGTGACCACGGCGACGCTGATGGCCGATCTCAATCAGCTCTGGATGTGCGGTCTGCCTGGGTACGGACCGGGTGACCTCATCGATCTGTCGTTCTCGGAGGAGAGCATCGACGTCACCTTCTCCGCCGGGATCGACAGGCCGCTGCGGTTGACGTCCACCGAGGCCACGGCACTGTTGGTCGCACTTCGGTCGTTGACCTCGATGCCGGGGATGGTCGATCCGTCGGCTGCTCAGCGGGCGATCGCGAAGATCGAGACCGCAGCCGGGTCGGCAGCGGCGAACGTGCCGCTCTCGTCCGACCACGACACGGCTGCGGAGGAGGAAGGTCCGGTGTCGAGCACCGTCCGGTCTGCGCTCCGAGCCCGGCACGCACTCGAACTCACCTATTACTCGGCGTCGCGAGACGTGCTCACCGAGCGCATCGTCGATCCGATCAGGACCGTGGTGGTCGACGACAACAGTTATCTGCAGGCTTGGTGTCGCGGTGCCGAGGGCGTTCGTCTGTTCAGGTTCGACCGCATCGACTCGGCCACCGAACTCGACGAACCGTCGTCGCCGCCGGAGTCGGTCCAGGACGAGGACGCGTTCGAGATCTTCAACGACGACCCCTCACTGTCCCAAGCGCGGTTGCGCGTCTCACCTGCGTTCACCTGGATCCTCGACTACTACCCGATGACGCAGGTAGCCGCCGATTCGGACGGGTCCATCGAGGTGACCATGCGTTTTGCGACGCTGCAGTGGATGACCCGGTTGACCCTCGGGTTCGGCGGTGGCGTCACCGTACTGGGACCTGAATCCTTGGTGAATTCCGTCCGCGATCGCGCGCGGTCCGCCCTGAATGCCTACGCGGAGCTCGACGCCACCGACACCGGCGGCACTGTTGCAACATGAACGTGAGGTGAAGCGGTGCGCTCCGTTGCCGAGCGCACCGCCCGCCGTCGGGTACGCTCGATTCATCTGATCTCAGGAGGTTCACATGGGATTCACCAGTCCCTGGCACTGGGCCATCGTCGCGGTGGTCGTCATCATTCTGTTCGGTTCCAAGAAGCTGCCCGAGGCTGCGCGTGGACTCGGACGCTCGTTGCGCATCTTCAAGAGCGAGGTCAAGGAGATGCAGAACGACGGCAAATCCGACACCGACACCGCGACTGCACAGCAGCCGGCCGCACCCGCTCAGCTGCCCTCGCCGGCACCCGTGGCGCAGACCGAGAGCACACCCCAGCACGACGCGAAGTCTGCCTGAGCGACGCCGCTCAGCACACCTGCGGTGCCGCGTCGGCACCGCAGGTTCACTGCTGTCGGTGACGGCCTCGTGCCGCCTGCCGACCTAAGAAGGCTGACCGTAGAACACCATGCGCATTCCGTTCGATCCACGGCGCAGTAAGCGTCGAGTCAATCCCGACGGCACGATGTCGTTGGTCGATCACCTGTACGAGCTGCGAACCCGGCTGCTCTGGTCGCTGCTGGCCATCGCGGTGACCACTGCATTCGGATTCTTCTGGTACTCACACTCGATCTTCGGCGTCGAAAGCCTCGGCGATCTGCTGCGAGGCCCGTACTGCACGTTGGACCCGAGCCTACGTGCGGATCTGAGTAACGACGATCAGTGCCGCCTGCTCGCCACCGGCCCGTTCGACCAGTTCCTGTTGCGCTTCAAGGTGGCCTTCACCGCAGGCGTCGTCCTTGCCTGCCCCATCTGGCTGTACCAGATCTGGGCATTCATCACTCCCGGCCTGTACGCCAACGAACGCCGTTATGCTGTCTCCTTCGTCACCGGTGCAGCTGCGCTGTTCGTGACGGGAGCGATTCTGGCGTATTTCGTCGTCGCCAAGGGCTTGCATTTTCTGCTGTCGATCGGTGACAACGTCCAGATCACGGCATTGAGCGGCGATCAGTACTTCGGCTTCCTGATCAACCTTCTGATCATCTTCGGTGTCAGCTTCGAAATACCGTTGCTGGTCGTCGGGTTGAACTTCGTCGGTGTTCTCACCTACGAGCGCCTGAAGGCGTGGCGACGCGGGCTGATTTTCGGACTGTTCGTGTTCGCCGCGATCGCAACGCCCGGACAAGACCCCTTCTCGATGCTGGCCCTGGCGCTGGCTCTGACGGTGCTCTTCGAGATGGCAGTGCAGATTGCGCGGATTCACGACAAGCGTAAGTTGCGCAAGAGAAGAGACGAATGGGGTGATGTGTCAGATGACGAAGCAACACGCATCGAAGGCGCGAGTTCTATCCAGGCCCCACACGCTGTCGCTCCGACACCGCCGGTGGGCGATATCGGCATTGCGTCCCGAACACAGGCCCGGTACGACGACACGATCTGATGTAGGTCCCAGCGTCTGGGCGCGACCATGAGCGAGGCTGTTGTCGACACCCAGTCCAGGCCAGAACCCACTGAACTGCAACGATTTTCCGCGGAGCTGAGTTTCCCGCTGGACCGCTTCCAGGTGGATGCATGCACTGCGTTGGAGAACGGTCACGGTGTGTTGGTCTGCGCCCCGACCGGCGCAGGCAAGACGGTGATCGGCGAATTCGCGGTGCACCTGGCCCTCGCGGCCGGTCGCAAATGCTTCTACACCACCCCCATCAAGGCGCTGAGCAACCAGAAGTTCGCCGAGTTGACTGCGCGATACGGGCGCGACACGGTCGGTCTGTTGACCGGAGATTCGTCCATCAACCCGGATGCACCCATCGTCATCATGACGACCGAGGTGCTGCGCAACATGCTCTACGCCTCCTCCGACGCGTTACGCGGACTCTCGCACGTGGTGATGGACGAGGTGCACTACCTCGCCGATCGGTTCCGAGGTGCGGTCTGGGAAGAAGTGATCCTGCATCTCTCGGACGACGTGCGTCTGGTGAGCCTGTCCGCAACGGTCAGCAATGCCGAGGAGTTCGGCGCGTGGATGAGTACCGTTCGCGGCGATACGTCGGTGGTCGTGGACGAGAACCGTCCTGTTCCGCTCTCCCAGCACATCATGGTGGGACGTCGGTTGTTCGATCTTTTCGACACCCGAGCTCAGTCACCGGACGGCCACCAGAAGGTCGTCGTGGACCGAGAACTGGTGCGTCACGTCAAACAGCGTCAGTCGTTGGACTCGATGGATCGATGGCACGCGCCGCACAGTCGAGGACGCGGAGGTCGAAGCGGGGGCGGCGGCCGCGGCGGACACCAGGGCGGGGGAGGTGCCAACCGTCCGCTGGCTCGTCCCGACGTGATCGCCAAGCTCGACGAGGAAGGTCTGCTCCCGGCCATCACGTTCATCTTCAGTCGAGCAGGGTGCGACGGGGCCCTGACTCAGTGCATGCGTTCGCGCCTGGTTCTGACGACACCGGAGCAGGCCGAGGAGATCAGGTACATCGTCGAGAAGCACACGTCCGAACTCCCTCGCGAGGATCTGGAGGTGCTCGGCTTCTGGGAGTGGCGAGATGCGCTCGAACGGGGGTTCGCCGCGCACCACGCCGGAATGCTGCCGGTCTTCCGCCACACCGTGGAGGAGTTGTTCGTCAAGGGATTGGTCAGAGCGGTGTTCGCCACCGAAACTCTGGCTCTCGGGATCAACATGCCTGCCCGAACCGTGGTGCTCGAGAAGCTGGTCAAGTTCAACGGTGAGACGCACGCGGAGTTGACACCGGGGGAGTACACCCAGTTGACCGGCCGGGCCGGGCGACGCGGCATCGACGTCGAGGGGCACGCGGTCGTGCTGTGGCAGCCCGGTACCGAACCGACCGAGGTGGCCGGGCTCGCGTCGACGCGAACGTTTCCCCTCCGTAGCTCCTTCGCGCCCGCGTACAACATGTCCATCAATTTGATCGAACAGTTCGGGGCGACGGATTCGCGCCAGTTGCTCGAACGGTCGTTCGCGCAGTTCCAGGCCGACCGGTCCGTCGTCGGCATGGTCCGCGGTATCGAGAAGAACATGAAGACGTTGGAGACGCTCGGCGCAACGCTCGGTGGCCCCGATGGGGAGTACTTCGAGTATGCGCGACTGCGCGAGCGTCTGAAGGATCGAGAGAAGACCCTCGAGCGTCAGAACAGGTCCGATCGGCGGGACAAAGCCGTCGACTCGTTGCGCGCGTTGCGCCGCGGCGACGTGATCTCGGTGCCGTCCGGGCGGCGCAGCGGACTGGCAGTCGTACTCGAACCGGACGACGATCGCGGCGATCCGCGGCCGCTGGTGCTGACCGAGGACAAATGGGCCGGTCGCCTGTCCGCCGCCGATTTCCCCACGCCTGCAACGCCTCTCGGCTCGATGCGATTGCCACGGTTCGTCGATCACCGCACCGCCAAGACCCGTCGGGATCTGGCGGCGGCGCTGATCACCCGCGGTATATCCCAGCCTTCGGATCGTGTGGGACGAAAGTCGACTGCCGCCGACGACAAGGAGTTGGCAACCTTGCGGCGGGCCATCCGCTCGCATCCGGTGCACAGCCGGCCGGATCGTGAGGAACTCTCGCGAACCGGTGAGCGCTACAACCGGCTGGCGCGGGAGACCGAGTCGATGCGGCAGAAGGTGTCGGCCACCACGAACTCGCTGGCCCGAACGTTCGACCGCATTCTGGCCCTGCTGGCGGACCGCGGTTACGTGACCCCAGGCAAGGATCCGAAGGTGACCGACGACGGAGCGCGGTTGAGCCGGATCTACTCCGAATCAGATCTTCTGGTCGCGGAATGTCTCCGGGGTGGTCTGTGGCAGGGGCTGTCGGCTGCGGAGTTGGCGGCAGTGGTCTCGGCCGTGGTCTACGAGTCTCGCTCCGAAGGTGACATCACCCCGCACGGCCCAACCGGACCCATCAGGCACGCGTTGACCGAGACCGTGCGGGTGTGGCACGAGCTGCGGGCCGACGAGGTTCGGCACAAACTGCCACCGACCAGGGAGCCGGACATGGGCTTCGTCAAGGCGATCTACAAGTGGGCATCCGACCATTCGCTCGTCGACGCGCTGGTCGCGGCGGGCGACAACGGCAAGGCGCTGTCCGGCGGCGACTTCGTGCGATGGTGTCGGCAGGTCATCGACCTCCTCGACCAGGTGCGGCTCGCCGCTCCCGAACCCGAGCTGTCGCGAACCGCCGCCCGTGCCGTTGCCGCGCTGCGACAAGGAGTGGTGGCCGTCGATGCTGCGTGACCGGCGCTGCGTGACGGGCCGAAACCGGACTGCTGGGTCGGTACGGCGGACGCAGCGACAAGCGGGATACTGTACCCCCGACGGATTCGAGATTTCAGTGGAGGCGAGATGAGCGGCCCATACGGTCCGACCGACCCCGACAACAGTTGGTCACGCACGCCGGACCAGGACGGTGCCGCGAAGGACGCACCGGAAGCATCCACCGGCGACGCAGCGTCGACGTCCGAATCGCAGACTCCGACTCCGTCGGCGTGGGGACAGTACGCGCCGCCCACCGGCGGCTCGACCACGCAGTACGGCGAACCTTCCGGAGGCGCGTACGGCCCGTCTCCACAGGGGCAATCTGCGCAGGGCCAGTATCCGCAGGGCGGGTATCCCCAGGGGCAATACCCCCAGGGCGCGTATCCGGCCGGGCCCTACCCGCAGCAGGTTCAGGGTCCGCAGGGGCAGTACCCGCAGGGCTACAACCCGCAGAATCCCACCGCGCAGAATCCCACCGCGCAGAATCCGACCGCGCAATACCCGGCGGGACAGCCGTACGGGGCACCGTATCCGGGGCCCGGACAGCAGCCTGCCGGTGACGCCGCCTACCAGAATCCCTACGCACCACAACAATTCGGTGCCAGCGGGCAGTTCGGTGCCGGCCAGTACGGCCAACAGCCTCCCTTCGCGGGCGCGCAGAATCCGAACCAGCAGTATCCCGGTCAGCCGTATCCCGGACAGCAGTATCCGGGCCAGTACCCCGGCCAGTACTCCGGGCAGTACCCGGGCCAGCAGCCAGGCCCCGGTCGCAGTGGCGCACAGTCCAAGAAGCCACTGATCATCGCGGGCTCCGTCATCGCCGTCGTGGCCGTGGTCGCGGCAGTGCTGTACTTCGCGTTCGGGCGCACGACCACCCTCGATACGACAGCCGCTCAGGACGGTATCCGCACGGTGTTGACCGAGTCCTACGGTGCCACGAACGTCTCGGGAGTGTCGTGCCCGCAGAACATCGAAGTCAAGAAGGGTGCCAGCGTCGATTGCACTCTGACGGTCGACGGGGCGTTCAAGAAGGTGACGTTGACCTTCCTCAACGACGACGCCGACTACGAGGTCTCGCTCCCGAAATAGACCCGGTCAATTCCGCGACGCCGTGGCCGCCATCGCCGAGACGAGGCGGTCCACGGCGTTTCGGATTCCCAGGGTCTCCGCGAGCCGGTCGAGTGCCGCGAGATCTGCCGGTTCGGCCGGAATCTCGTCCGACCTCGACAGGACGACGTCGGCATCGGTGACGACCCGCACCACCGGGAGTGCCGCATCGAGGTAGTCGCCGGCGTTGGCCAGCTTCGCCCGAATCCCCTTGGCCATGTCCGACTCCGGATCGAGTGCCGCTGCACGCAGGGCCGCGACGGACTCGTACTGCAGCATGAGTGTGGAGGCCGTCTTCTCGCCGACACCCTTGACACCCGGTAACCCGTCCGACGCATCGCCACGCAGAAGCGCCAACTCCGCGTAGGCCGCTCCCGCGCGGTGCAACGGGACGCCGTACCGCTCGGCCACCTCGGCCGGGCCGAAGAGTTCGGCCTTGGCCAAGCCACGACCCACGTACAGCACCCGTACCTCGTTCGGTTCGTCCGCCGCCACCTGCAACAGATCTCGGTCGCCGCTGACCACGACGACGGGATCGCGTCGTTCCTGTGCAGCCAAGGTTCCGAGCACGTCGTCGGCCTCGAGACCGTCGGCCCCCGCGGTGGCAATTCCCAACGCCGCCAGGACGTCCATGATCATGTCCACCTGTGGCGTCAGGGTCTCGGGAACCTCTTCGCTCTCGGCCACATCCGGCGCGGCGTCGGCAACCCGGTGAGCCTTGTACGAGGGAACGAGGTCCACTCGGAACTGTGGACGCCAGTCGAGGTCGAGGCACACAGCCAATCGGCTCGGTTCGGTTCGCGTGATCAGGGCCGAGATCATGTCGAGGAAACCTCGCACAGCATTGACGGGACGGCCGTCGGGCGCCGTAATCGACTCGGGCAGAGCGTAGTAAGCCCTGAACCACAGGCTCGCGCCGTCGAGGAGCAGCAACGGCGACTTTCCGGGGGTGGTCATGGGGCTCATCTTGCCGTACGGCATTAGCCTGAAGGTATGAGTGTCGATTCTTCTCGTTTTCCCAGCGATGTCTACGCCTCCAGGCTCGCGCGCGCAGCCCGCCTGACGTCGGACGCAGGCTTGGACGCCTTACTGATCACTCCGGGCCCGGATCTGCAGTATCTGATCGGGTCCACGGCCAGCTCGTTCGAGCGCCTCATCGCGTTGGTGGTGCCGGCCGACGGCAGCACTCCCAGCATCGTCGTGCCGCGGCTCGAGCTCGCCGCGCTGGGTGACTCCGCCGCCGAGGACCTGTCACTGACGCTCGTCGATTGGGTGGACGGCGTCGATCCGTACGCGCTCGTGGCTGCGGCCGTACCGGCCGGCAACAAGACCGCTGTCGCCGACGCAATGCCCGCCTTGCACTTCGTGCCGCTGGCAACGATTTTCGGGACCGTGCCGGTGCTGGCGACAGACGTTCTGCGACAGCTGCGGATGATCAAGGACGACGCCGAGATCGATGCTCTGCGTCGAGCCGGTCATGCCATCGACCGGGTTCACGCCCGGATGGGCGAGTGGCTCCGAGTGGGCCGAACCGAAGCCGAGATCGCGGCAGACATCGCGACGGCGATCGTCGAGGAAGGCCACACCGCACCGGAATTCATCATCGTCGGCTCCGGTCCGCATGGTGCCGATCCGCACCACGAGGTCTCCGATCGCGTCGTCGAGGCCGGCGACGTGGTCGTCGTCGACATCGGTGGACCCGTTGCGCCGGGATACAACTCGGACTCCACTCGCACCTACAGTCTCGGCGAGCCTTCGGCTGAGGTCGCTGCCCGGTACGCGGTGCTCGAGCGAGCCCAGAAGGCGGCAGTCGACGCCGTGTCGCCTGGGGTGAGCGCGGAGTCCATCGACGCGGCGGCACGCGAGGTGTTGGTCGAAGCCGGTCTGGGAGAGGCGTTCCTGCACCGCACCGGACACGGTATCGGCCTGTCGGTGCACGAGGAGCCGTACATCGTGGCGGGCAACGACATCACTCTCACCGAGGGAATGGCGTTCAGCATCGAACCCGGCATCTATTTTCGTGGGCAGTGGGGTGCCAGGATCGAGGACATCGTCGTCGTGACGGCGGACGGATGCGAATCGGTCAATCTTCGTCCTCACGGACTGGCCGTGCTGCCGGTGTGAACGATAGCCGTGAGGCCGAGTTCGTCTCCGTAGTCAGGG
Source organism: Rhodococcus sp. 1R11 (assembly GCF_004563845.1). Classification (NCBI taxonomy): domain Bacteria; kingdom Bacillati; phylum Actinomycetota; class Actinomycetes; order Mycobacteriales; family Nocardiaceae; genus Rhodococcus; species Rhodococcus sp. 1R11. The sequence continues at coordinate 268,377 of NZ_SPNG01000007.1, forward strand.
CGAATCCGATTGTGGCCGAAGTGCTTCGGCGTGCGCCGCGGCTCGGGCTCCCGGGTTGGTACCTGACGGCGGGCGGTCTGTTCCAAACCGTGTGGAACCACGTCGCGGACCGATATGCCGGAGCCGGAATTCGCGACTACGACTTCTTCTACTTCGACGACACGGATCTGTCGTACGCCGCCGAGAACGACGTGATCGAGACCGCGGCCGATATGTTCGCCGACCTCGGGGTCGACGTCGAAGTGCGCAATCAAGCGCGTGTACACCTGTGGTACGAGCAGCATTTCGGAGCAACGTTGGCTCCGTACCGAAGCTCCGAGGATGCCATCGACCACTTCGTATCGACCACGTGCTGTTTCGGGATCACCGTGGACTCCCACGGTATGGACCGCGTCTATGCCCCACACGGCTTCGACGACCTGTTCGCAGGGATCGTCCGGCCGAATCCGCGATTACCGATGCGGCACGTCTACGAAGCGAAAGCCGCGCGGTGGACCACCGAATGGCCGAACCTGACCGTTCTACCCTGGCCGACGGACGACTAGCGTCGCAGCAGCGAGCGGCTGCCCAGTACCCGCCGCACCGCTATCTCGACGACGACGCGAGTCGGATTCTCCCGCGGCACTCGATAGCGTCGGGAATATCGGTTCTCCGCATCGGCGACCGACTCGTGGTCGTCACGAACGGTGGCAGGGCCCTCCAACGTCAGCCAGCGAGCACCGTCGATCTGGGTGACGGCGGCGTAGGCACCGCGGCCGGCGTTGATCGCCTTCTGCGACACGTTGTTGGTGATGACACGGGCGACGTGCGCGTCCGCGTCGTAGGTGAACCCGACGGCGACGACATGGGGCGTGCCGTCCGGACGCAACGTCGTCAGCGTGGCGAGGTGCCGTTCGGTGAGGAATTCGATCGCCTCGTCGGTGAGGGCAGTCGCGTCAGCGGGGGTAGCGGCCATGACTCGACTGTAGTGACGTGCCCCGACTGCCACGAGCGGGGCTCGATCGGAGAGACTGTTCGGCGTGAGCAGACGATCTGAACCCGCCTCGGGAACGTTGTTGTTGCTCGGCGGCCGAAGCGAGATCGGTCTCGAGGTCGCCACTCGGCTGGCACCGGGACGAACCGTCGTACTGGCCGCTCGGCGCAGTTCCGACCTGGCGACGCACAGGTCACTCGTGCTGCAGGCAGGCGCGACGACCGTCGATGCGGTGGAGTTCGACGCGAACGCCATGGACACCCACGAGGAATGCCTGCGCTCCGTCGTGGAACGGCACGGACCCATCGGAATCGTGGTGTTGGCGTTCGGGATTCTGGGAGATCAGAGCCGCGCCGAGGACGACGCGGCGCATGCGCTGGAGGTGATCACGACCGACTTCCTGGCCCAGGTTTCCGTCCTCACCCACGCCGCGAAGGTACTGCGGGCGCAGAAGAGCGGCGATCTGGTGGTCTTTTCCTCCGTCGCGGGTGTCCGGGTCAGGCGGGCCAACTACGTCTACGGCTCGGCCAAAGCGGGTCTGGACGGCTTCGCCAGCGGACTGAGCGATTCCCTGCACGGCAGCGGCGTTCATCTGTTGCTCGCGCGCCCAGGGTTCGTCATCGGTTCCATGACCGAGGGCATGGACCCGGCACCGATGTCCAGCACACCCGATCAGGTGGCTGCCGCGGTGGTGGCTGCGCTGCGCAGCCGGAAGTCGACGGTGTGGATCCCCGGCACTCTTCGCCCGGTGTTCTTCGCGATGCGACTGCTTCCGCAATGGCTGTGGCGCAGGATGCCGCGCTGATGGCGGAGCCCAGCCCTCACCCCATCGCCGTGGTGGGAATCGGCGCAGACGGTTGGGACGGACTGTCTGCTGTCGCACGTGTCGTGGTCGAGCAGGCCGATGTCGTCTTCGGGTCGGCGAGGCAGCTTGCCGGCGTGGGGGACAGGTGCGCCGACGCTCGTGCGTGGCCCAGTCCGTTGCTGCCGAGCCTGCGGCCGATGATCGACTCCTGTGACGGCCGGACCGTGTGTGTGCTGGCCAGTGGCGACCCGATGTTTCACGGTATCGGTGTGAGCCTGGCTCGCGAATTCGGCGCCGAACGATTGAGGGTGTATCCCGCACCGTCGTCGGTTTCGCTCGCCTGCGCCCGTCTGGGCTGGTCGCTCGCGCACACCACGACGGTGTCGTTGGTGAACAGCCCGGTCGAGACCGTCCTCCCGGAACTCGGCCACGGTCGTCGACTTCTCGTGCTGAGCCGAGGCAGCTCGACACCGGGTGACGTGTGTGCCCTGTTGCGTGACAACGGTTTCGGTGCCAGTACGGTGAGTGTGCTCGAACAACTCGGCGGCCCGGCCGAACGCGTCGCCCGGGGGACGGCAACGGACTCGACGTTCGCCGATGCCGACCCGCTGAACGTCGTCGCGCTCGAATGCGTTCGAGATCGCGGTGCCACCAGACTCACTCGCGTTCCGGGCCTGCCCGATTCGCAGTACACCGGCGACGGTCAGATGACCAAGCAGGAAGTGCGCGCACTGACGCTGTGTGCGTTGGCGCCCGGACCCGGCGAGGTCCTGTGGGACGTCGGCGGGGGCTCGGGGACGATCGCCATCGAATGGATGCGCACCGATCCATCCTGTCGCGCAGTGACATTCGAGTCGTCCGCGGACCGTCGACACCAGATCACGACCAACGCACAACGGCTCGGGGTGCCCGGGTTGGCAGTGCTCGGCACCGCGCCCGGAGCTTTCGACGAGGTCCCCGGCAGTGCAGGCGTTCCGGACGCGGTGTTCGTCGGCGGCGGGGCGACCGAGCCGGGCATGATCGAGCGGTGCTGGGCGGCCGTGCGTCCCGGTGGCCGATTGGTCGCCAATTCGGTGACCGCAGAATCGGATTCACTGCTGCTCTCGGCAGCGGCACGATACGGCGGCAGGCTGCGCCGGTTCCAGATCTACCGGGGTGAGCCGTTGGGGTCCTTCACCACCTGGCGACCACAACTGCCGGTCACCCAGTGGTGCGTGACGAAACCATCGGGTGCGCCCGACGGGGCGGATGCGGACGAGCAGTGAAGGTCCTACTCCTGGGCGGCACGTCCGAATCCAGGCAACTCGCCGTCGCCGTGGCCGGCGTGCCCGGGATCGAGTTGATCACCTCGCTGGCCGGGCGCGTCGCCGAGCCGGCACCGGTGTCGGGCCATACCAGGATCGGCGGTTTCGGCGGTGCCGACGCATTGGCACAGTGGATTCGAGACAACGCCGTCGACGCACTGGTCGACGCGACGCATCCGTTTGCCGCCACCATCACCGCGCATGCCGACTACGCCGCTCGGTCAACCGGTGTCGCTCATCTCGTGCTGACCCGGCCGCCGTGGATCGCGTCGACGGACGACCAGTGGACCACCGTGGCATCCCTACCCGAGGCGGCCGCATCGATAGAACCGGGTAGTCGGGTGTTCCTCACCATCGGCAGGCAAGGCGTGCACCATTTCGCCGGAGTCGCCGATGCGTGGTTCCTGATTCGTTCGATAGATCCACCGACCGGTGCCGTTCCCCCTCGCGCCACCGTCGAACTCGGCCGCGGACCGTTCGACCTCGCGCACGAGTCGGCGATACTGGCCGACAACCGGATAGACGTGCTGGTCACCAAGAACAGCGGCGGAAACATGACCCGCGCCAAGCTGGACGCGGCGCGATCGGCATCGATTCCCGTGCTGATGGTCTCGCGACCGACCGTCGACACCTCGGCATCGACGGTCGACGAGGTCGATGCCGCCGCTCGGTGGTTGATCGAACGCCTACGCGTCACTCCCTGACGGGTAGCGCCGCGACGTGAACACTCTCGGACCGCTTCCGGTCTCCACCACCGTCGTCATCGAGGAGCCGATGATGAGCAGGCACCGCATGTCGATCGACTCGGGATCGAGTTCGCCGAGGGTCACGGTGCGCACCGATTCCTGCGCACTGCCTACCGCGCGCCCGATCACCACCGGCGTCTCCGGTGAACGATGTTCGAGCAGAACATCTTTCATGGCCGCGACCTGCCAGGTGCGAGTCTTCGAAGCCGGGTTGTAGATCGCGATCGCCATGTCGGCTTCGGCCACTGCCGAGAGCCGTCGGGCCACCACGTCCCAGGGCTTGAGGCGATCGGAGAGGGAGATGACGGCGTAATCGTGCCCGAGCGGCGCGCCGACGCGGCTGGCCACAGCATTGGCTGCCGTCATTCCCGGCACCACCCGTACCGGTACCGAACTCCACTGCTGTTCGGCTGCAACCTCGATGACCGCTGTCGCCATCGCGAACACACCCGGATCACCCGAGGACACCACGGCGACGCGGCGACCCTGTTTGGCGAGGTCGAGGGCGAATGCCGCGCGCTCGGATTCGACCTTGTTGTCGCTCGCATGCCGAATCTGGCCGGGTCGCTGAGGAACTCGATCGATGTAGGTGATGTACCCGACCAGATCGGTCGCTGCCGCGAGTTCGGCTCGCACTTCGTCCGTCGTCCACACGTCGTCGCCCGGACCGAGACCGACCACGACCACTTCGCCCGTGCTGGTGGGAACTTCGGTTCGATTCGACGGACTCGGCACGACGATCATCGAGAAGTACGGCACGTTGTCCGCGTCGGCGGCATCGAGGACGCGTTGCTCGGCCGTGCTGGCCCGCTCGACGTACCGCGCTTCGTCCAGCCTGCCGGATCGTTCCAGTGCGTCGAGCACGGTCGGATAGGTTCGACCGAGTTTCATGATGACCGCGGCGTCGGTGCCGCGGAGTCGGCGAGTGAGTTCGTTCACGGGCAAGGTGCCGGGCAGGACGGTGAAAACCTCGTCGCGCTCCACCAGTGGAGTCGCCAGTGCGGCCGACGCAGCACTGACCGAGGTCACGCCGGGAACCACCTCGACCTCGAACCGGTGCGCCAGGCGTTTGTGCATGTGCATGTACGAGCTGTAGAACAGCGGATCGCCCTCGGCCAGAAGCACGACCGATCGTCCGGCGTCGAGATGAGCGGCGAGTCGCGCCGCAGCGGACTCGTAGAACTCGTCGATGGCCCCCTGGTATCCACCGGGATGAGCCGTCGCCTCCGTGGTCACCGGGTATACCAGGTGTTCCTCGAGCTGCCCGTCGCGCATGTAACCGGCCGCGAGGGCGCGCGAGATGCTGCGTCCGTGCCGAGCACTGTGGAAGGCGACGACGTCGGCCTCGCCGATCACGCGAGCGGCCTTGACGGTCAACAACTCCGGGTCGCCCGGGCCGACGCCCACACCCCACAACTTTCCGCTGGAGCTCATTCTTTTTCGCTCGCAATGGCATTGACCGCAGCGACGGTGATGGGGCTGCCGCCGCGTCTGCCTCGAACGACCAGATATTCCACGCCGAGGTCGGCGGCGATCAGATCTTCCTTGGACTCCGCCGCGCCGATGAATCCGACCGGGCCGCCGACGATGGCTGCCGGCTTCGGAGCTCCGGCCGCGAGCATTTCCATGAGGTGGAACAGGGCGGTCGGCGCATTTCCGATCGCGACGACGGCACCGCCCAGCTTGTCACCCCACAACTCCAGCGCGGCAGCGGTTCTCGTGGTGCCCATACTCCGAGCCAAGTCCGGTACCCGAGGATCGGACAGGGTGCACAGCACCTCGTTGTCGGCCGGAAGACGGCGACGAGTGATACCGGCGGCGACCATGTTGGCGTCGCACAACACGGGTGCCCCTGCGCGCAGAGCAGTTCGGGCGGACTCCACCACGTCGGGCGTGAAGCCGATCGTCTCGGTCAGGTCGATCTCACCGACAGCATGGATCATGCGCACGACGACCTGGGCGACATCCGGGGTGAACCGAGACAGATCCGCTTCGGCGCGGATGGTTGCGAAAGACTGGCGGTAGATCTCCGCGCCGTCGCGGATGTAGTCGTGCATGCGTGTCACGATAGGGGAGAGGGACCCCTCAGTCGGAAGCCGGTCTCAGGGTGCTCAGGACACCTGGTAGCCGATTCCTGTCGCGATCACGTCGGTCACCTCGCCTTTCGGACGGCCACATCGACGCTCGCACCCGGACCAATGCTGTCGCTCGTCCCGCGGCGTCATCCGTGCGTCGACCGCGGCCGCGAGGTCGGCTCGGACGTCGGCGAGGGACTTCTCGCAGCCGGGCGATCCGGTGCACGCACTGACTCGGATCCACGGTGATGCGGCGTCGAAGATCAGGCCCATGGGTGCGAGAACTCGAACGACCTGTTCGGCCGGTTCCTCGTCCAGATCACCCACGACCAGCGATCGCCATGGCGTCACGATCAGCGGACGGTCGACGGCCGCGAGGAATTCGGCCAACCGCGCGCCGAGGACGCCGTTGGCCAGCCCTGCGCCGAGCGCAACGTGGCCGTCGTCCTGATCCAGCCAGCCGATCGGCGGCACCTCGACCGGCGCGGGCATGGCCAGTACCGGTCCGGCCTGCAAGCCGAGCACGTCGACGATGCGCTCGGCACCGCCGTCCAGTTCCGCCAGTCGCCATTCCTTGTGGCGCAACCGGACGAAGGCATCCGCGCAGTCGAGCAGAGTCGAGACCACGTGCTGGCGGTCGACGCGTACACCGCTGTCGCGCCCTGCCAACAGCACTGCGAACGACCCGTCGGCCTGGGCGTACACCCCGAAGTCGGGTTCGAGTCCGCACAGATCCCCGCGGCCGTCGTCCAGGGCGAACAATGTCCGGCCGGGTAGTTCGGCGAGCTCGGGGCGAGCGCACACGGCAGCGTCGAGCTCACCGACGAGACTGCGGACGTCGGTGAGTCCGCCGACCCGGCCCGACAGCGGCGAGGCGAGGATGTTGCGCACGCGCTCGTGCGTCGGAGACGGCAGCAACCCGGCCGCGGCCAACCTGTTCGCGAGCTCGTCCGGGTCCGAGACCGCACGAACCTGGATGTTGCCCCTCGACGTGAGTTCGAGCGAGCCGTCACCGAGCTCGGCCGCGACCTCGGCCAGGACCTGCATCTGCTCCGGCAGCACGAGGCCGCCCGGGAGCCGGATTCTGGCCAACGGACCGTCCGCCGCGCGGTGCGTCGACAGAGCTCCGGGGCAGCCGTCGGGCACGGACCTACTGGGCGAACTCATGTTCACCAGGCTACAAGTGCGACGGGTGGCCCGATCTCGTCCCGGCACCGGTAGCATTCGATGTTCACGGCTCCGGCCGGGAGGAAACCGGTGAAACCCCGGTACGGTCGCGCCACCGTGACCGCCCTGTAGTTCGTCGAGAACAGCTCGTCGGGAATGGTTCTCGGGACCTGTTCTCGAGGATCGTGCCTTCGGGATGGGGCGGGAGTCGGACCCTCTCACCGACGAGCTCGGACGATTCACCGATCCAGGGGCGCGAAACCCCGAGGAGGGCGTTACCCGTGTTTCTGTTGCTGTCCACATCGGACACCGATCTGCTCAGTGCCCGCGCCAGTGGGGCCGATTTCACGTGGGGCAATCCGTCCCGCCTGCTGGCCGAGGACATCCCGTCGATGGCCGAATCGGCCGAGCTGATCATCGTGCGCATTCTCGGATCGCGCCGCTCGTGGGAGTCGGGAATCGACGCCGTCCTGGCCACCGGTTTGCCCGTGGTCGTGCTGGGCGGCGAGCAGGCCCCGGATGCGGATCTGATGGAGATCTCCACGGTGCCCGCCAACGTCGCCGCCCAAGCACACAACTATCTGGCCGAGGGCGGCTCGGGCAACCTTCGGCAGCTGTACAACTTTCTGTCCGACACAGTGCTGCTCACCGGTCACGGTTTCGATGCACCTCGACACCTGCCGACGTGGGGCCACCTCGAGCGGAACTCCGCCCAGCACTCCGAGGGCCCGACGGTGGCGATTCTGTACTACCGCGCTCAGCATCTCGCGGGAAATACCACCTACATCGATGCCCTCGCCGCCGCAGTCGAGAACGCCGGGGCGAACGCACTGCCGATCTACTGTGCGTCACTGCGCACGGCGGAAGCCGACTTGCTGGAGACGCTGAAGTCGGCGGATGCCTTGATCGTGACCGTGCTGGCTGCAGGCGGTACCAAACCCGCCGGCGCTTCGGCCGGCGGCGACGACGAAGCCTGGGATGTCGCCGAACTCGCCGCCCTCGACGTTCCCATCCTGCAGGGTCTGTGCCTGACGAGTTCCCGCGCGACGTGGTCCGAGAACGACGACGGACTCTCGCCCCTCGACGTGGCCACGCAGGTCGCTGTCCCGGAATTCGACGGCCGACTCATCACGGTTCCGTTCTCGTTCAAGGAGATCGACGACGACGGCCTCACCACGTACGTTCCGGACCACGAGCGAGCAGCACGCGTCGCCGGCATCGCCGTCCGCCATGCGCGGCTCCGACACATCCCGGCCGCCGACCGCCGAATCGCCTTGATGTTCTCGGCGTATCCCACCAAACATGCCCGCATCGGCAATGCCGTCGGCCTCGACACTCCCGCCAGCGCGATCGCGTTGATGTCGGACATGCGTGAGGCCGGCTACGACCTCGGACCGCTCGAGGGCCCGGATTCGGTGCCCGGTCTGGCGGCCCGAGACGGTGACGCACTGATCCACGCTTTGATCGCCCGTGGCGGTCAGGACCCCAACTGGCTCACCGACGCCCAGCTCGAGGGCAATCCTATTCGCATTTCGGCGGCCCGTTATCGAACCTGGTTCGAGCAGCTTCCCGACGACCTTCGCGAGGGTGTGATCGAACATTGGGGACCGGCACCGGGTGATCTCTACGTCGATCGTTCTGCCGATCCCGACGGTGAGATCGTCATCGCAGCAATGCAATTCGGCAATGTGGTCATCATGGTTCAACCGCCGCGCGGATTCGGTGAGAAGCCCGTCGCGATCTACCACGACCCGGATCTGCCGCCGAGCCATCATTATCTGGCCGCCTACCGGTGGATCTCCGCAGCCCGCGAGGACGGCGGTTTCGGGGCCGACGCGATGGTTCATCTCGGCAAGCACGGAAACCTGGAATGGCTCCCCGGCAAGACCCTCGGCATGTCCGCCTCCTGCGGCACCGACGCTGCACTGGGCGACTTGCCGCTGATCTATCCCTTCCTGGTCAACGATCCGGGGGAGGGCACACAGGCCAAACGGCGAGCCCACGCCACTCTCGTCGACCACCTCATACCCCCGATGGCGCGCGCGGAGAGCTACGGAGACATCTCGAGGCTCGAGCAGCTGCTCGACGAGCACGCGAATATCTCGGCGCTCGATCCAGCCAAGCTGCCCGCTATTCGTCAGCAGATCTGGACGCTCATGACCGCGGCTCAGATGCACAAGGACCTGGGGCTCGAGGAGCGCCCCGACGAGGAAGTTTTCGACGACATGCTGCTCAACGTCGACGGATGGCTGTGTGAGATCAAGGACGTGCAGATCCGCGACGGACTGCACATCCTGGGTCAGGAGCCCGTCGGCGACGCCGAGGTCGAGCTGGTGCTGGCGATGCTGCGCGCCCGGCAGATGTGGGGCGGCGAACAGACGGTCCCCGGACTTCGCGAAGCTCTCGGCCTCAGCGAGGACGGCGACGAGGAACGCACGCGTGTCGACAGCATCGAGGCCGTGGCGCACGGGCTGGTCGCGGCCATGCAGGCCACGCAGTGGAATCCGGACGAGGCCGAGCGCGTCGCGGGCGAACACGGCGACGTGGTCGCAGAGATCTTGAAGTTCGCAGCCGCCGAGGTGGTTCCGCGTCTACGCGGAACTTCCCGCGAGATCGAGCAGGTGTTGCACGCTCTCGACGGCGGGTTCATCGCGGCGGGCCCGAGCGGTTCGCCGCTGCGCGGCCTGATCAACGTGCTTCCCACCGGCCGCAACTTCTACTCGGTGGACCCGAAGGCCGTGCCGTCGAAACTGGCGTGGGAGACCGGTCAGGCCATGGCAGAATCCCTGCTCGCACGCTACCGCCAGGATCACGGCGAGTGGCCGAAATCGGTCGGTCTCTCGGTGTGGGGCACCTCGGCCATGCGCACCTCGGGCGACGACATCGCCGAGGTGTTCGCTCTGCTCGGAGTCTCCCCGGTGTGGGACGAGGCCTCGCGCCGGGTGACGCGCCTCGAGGTGATCGACCTCGACGAGCTCGGCCGCCCTCGCATCGATGTGACGGTACGGATCAGCGGCTTCTTCCGTGACGCGTTCCCGCACGTGCTCGCCCTTCTCGACGACGCGGTTCGGATGGTTGCCGCATTGGACGAGGAGCCCGAGCAGAACTACGTCCGTGCACATGCGCAGGCCGATCTGGCCGAACACGGTGACGAGCGACGTTCCACGACAAGGATTTTCGGATCCAAGCCGGGAACGTACGGTGCCGGGTTGCTTCAGCTGATCGACAGCAAGACGTGGCGCAGCGACGACGATCTCGCTCAGGTGTACACCACCTGGGGCGGCTTCGCCTACGGCCGCGGACTCGACGGAGTACCCGCGTCTGACGACATGCGCACCGCGTACAAGCGTATTGCCGTGGCCGCCAAGAACACCGATACCCGTGAGCACGACATCGCAGATTCCGACGACTACTTCCAGTACCACGGCGGCATGGTCGCGACCGTTCGCGCGCTGACCGGAAAGTCGCCCGAGGCGTACATCGGCGACAGCACGCGTCCGGAATCGGTACGCACGCGCACACTGTCGGAGGAAACCGCGCGAGTGTTCCGCGCCCGCGTGGTGAACCCCAAGTGGCTCGAGGCCATGCGCAGGCACGGCTACAAGGGCGCCTTCGAGATGGCGGCGACGGTGGACTACCTGTTCGGTTACGACGCCACCACGGATGTCGTGCAGGACTGGATGTACGAGAAGCTGGCCGAAACGTACGTGCTCGACGAGCAGAACCAGAAGTTCATGCAACAGTCCAATCCCTGGGCACTGCACGGTATTGCCGAACGACTGCTCGAGGCCGCGGAGCGCAAGATGTGGGCCGAGCCGGACAAGCAGGTTCTCGACGGCTTGCGCCAGGTGTACCTGGAAACCGAAGGAGAGCTCGAGGGGAGTAGCGACGTACCCTTCTCTGTATGACTGCCACCTTCGAGGACATTGCCAAGGGCAAGTACGTACTGCTGACGACGTTCAAGAAGGACGGCACCGCCGTACCGACCCCGCTCTGGGGTGCGCTCGACGGAGATCGGCTGCTCGTGTGGACGGTGTCGGATTCGTGGAAGGTCAAGCGCATTCGCCGCAACTCGAAGGTTCTGCTCGCGCCGTGCGACATGCGCGGCAAACCCCAGGGCGACGCAGTCGACGCGACAGCCGAGATCCTCGATGCAGCCGGCACCGAGAAAGCGCGCGCGGCGATAGTGTCGAAGTACGGCATCCTGGGCTGGCTCACCGTGAAGGGCAGCGTTCTTCGAAGGGGCAAGAGCGGCTCGGTCGGGCTCGCGATCACTCCCGCGTAACCGGTCTGCACGACGACACCATCGTTGGTATGCGCAGTTCCGAATGCTTCGTGAGGCGGCTTCCCCTGCTGCCGGAACGGAGCACCACGTGCCTATTGCAGTGACCGATTACAACCATGTCCGACTCACCGTCAGCGACATCGACCGATCCCGATCGTTCTACGACTCGGTGTTCGGCTTCGAGGTCGCCTACGCCTGGGATCCCGACGCGGACGAGGAGACCAAGAAAGCCCTGTGGTTCCTCTTCGGCGGCGTGATCTACAAGTTCGGCGGGGGTTTGCTCGGTCTGCGCCCGGTCGCGCCGAGCGACGACACCTTCGCCGAAGATCGTTGTGGGCTGGACCACCTCAGCTTCACCGTCGATACCCGTGCCGCGCTCGAGGATGCAGTCAAGACGCTCGATGAGCTCGGCATCGCGCACGAGGGCATCAAGGACGCAGGGCCCGGACTGTCCATCGTGGAGTTCCGCGACCCCGACAACATCGCTCTCGAGTTGTCCGGACCCGACAAGTAACGGTCGGACGCAGGGCCTGCGGGAACGACCCCGCAGACCCTATTGCGCGGCGCTGACCGAGGACATGTGAAAGTCCGGAATGCGCAGCGGCGGCATTGCCGTGCGAGTGAACCAGTCCTTCCACTCGCGCGGCAGTGTCGCCTCGGTCCGTCCGGCCTCGGTGACACGTCGCAACAGATCCAGAGGACTCTCGTTGAACCGGAAGTTGTTGACGGCTCCGATGATCCGGCCGTCCTCGATGGCGTAGACACCGTCGCGGGTGAGACCCGTGAGCAGCAACGAGGTCGGATCGACCTCTCGGATGTACCACAGTGTCGTCAGTAACAGCCCGCGCTCGGTCGACGCGACCATCGCGTCGATCCCGGTGTCGCTGCCGCCGGTGAGGATCAGATTCTCCCCGGGGACGGCAACGGGTACCTCGAACTTCCGGGCTCCGGCGCGTGTATAGGCCAGTGCTGCGATCGCGCCGTCCCGGATCCAATCGACCCGGTCGATGCCGAGACCGTTGTCGAACACCGACACCGCATCACTGGAGGAGCCCGCCGCGACGAACGGCGCGTACCCGAGACCGGGCTCGCGCGGGTCGGAGTGCAGCGTCAGCGGCAGCTCGGTGAGCTTCTCGCCGACTCGGGTGCCACCGGCCCGCGAGAGTGCGGTGCGCCCCTCCTGGGCCCCGCGCCCCTCCATGGTCCACATCAGGTAGATCATCAGATCGGCCACGGCGGAGGGCGGCAACACCGTGTCGTACCGACCGGCGGGACGCTCCACGGTGTTCTGCGCCCAGCCCAGCCTGGTGGACAATTCTCCGAGCATCGATGCCGCCGACACGTCGCGGAAATCGGCTGTACCTTTCCCCACCCAGGCACTCGCCCCGGACCGCTTTCCGTTGATCTCGATCGACCCGGTCGGCTGTGTGAACGTGCGTCGCACTCCGGTCGAGGTTCCGAGCCACACGTTGTCGAAGCGATGCTCGGCGAATCCGTACAACGTGTCTCGGCCGTCGAATCCGACGTTCAGTTCCGTTGCCAGCGAACCGAACACGTCGATGGACGTGTCCTGCGCGCGTCGATCCCAGCCGTCCGGCTCGGAATCGGGGGTCAGCAGCGGCATCGCGTCGTCCGCAGGCTCGGCGGCGCGGGCCGCTGCTTCACTGGCACGCACGATGTCCGCGATCTCGTTCGGATCGACACTGGTGGACGACACCGAACCCACCCGCGCCACGTCCCCGGTCCGGACGATGGACACCACCACCCACTGCCTCGAAGTGGAGACGCCGTTCGTGGTCATCGAATTGCCCGCCCACCGAAGCGTCGCGTCGCTGGAGTCGGTGACGAGAACGACGGTGTCGTCGACGCTCGCGCACGCCAACGCACGTTCGATCACCTGCTGCGGCTCGATCATCGACCTGCCTCCGATCGGGTGTTGAGGACGTTGACCCCGCGGAAGAGTGCGACCGGGCAACCGTGGCTGACCGCGGCGACCTGACCGGGTTGGGCCTTGCCGCAGTTGAATGCCCCACCGAGTTTCCAGGTGGAGCGACCTCCGAGCAGTTCCATCGAACCCCAGAAATCCGTCGTCGTCGCCTGATAGGCGACGTCGCGCACCTGGCCGTCGAGCACACCGTTTCGAATCCGGTAGAAGCGTTGTCCGGTGAACTGGAAGTTGTACCGCTGCATGTCGATCGACCACGATTTGTCGCCGACCACGTAGATACCGTCCTCGACCGCGGCGATGACCTCCTCGGTCGACCGGTCGGTCTCGGGATCGGGCTGCAACGAGACGTTCGCCATGCGTTGGATCGGAACGTGATGTGCGGAGTCGGCGTAGGAGCATCCGTTGGACCGCTCCAGTCCGAGCCTCGGGGCGAAGACCCGGTCGAGTTGGTAGCCGACGAGTGTTCCGTCGCGAACCAGATCCCACTTCTGCGCGGCCACGCCGTCGTCGTCGTAGCCGATACTGGCGAGACCGTTCACCTCGGTACGGTCTGCAGTGACGTGCATGATGGGCGAGCCGTAACGCAAGGTTCCGAGCTGATCGGGTGTGGCGAAGGACGTCCCGGCGTAGGCGGCCTCGTACCCGATCGCTCGGTCGTATTCCGTTGCGTGTCCGATGGATTCGTGGATGGTGAGCCACAGGTTGGTGGGATCGATGACGAGATCCGTCGGCCCTGCCACCACCGACGGGGCCTTGACCTTCTCGGCCAGCCACTCCGGGATGCGCGCGAGTTCGTCCGCCCAGTCCCACGTGCTGCGTTCACCGAGGTATTCCCAGCCGCGTCCGACGGGCGGTGCCAATGTCCGCATCGAATCGAACGCACCGGCCGCTCGGTCCACGGCAGTGGCCTCGAACTGCGGGTGTAGTCGTACCCGTTGCTGAGTGATCGAGCTGCCCGCCGAATCGGCATAGAACGACTGTTCCTTCACCTGCAGCACCGACGCCGTGACGTGGTCGACGCCGTCCGAGGCGGACAACCTGGCCGAGTACTCGGCTAGCAGCGCCACTTTGTCGGTGGTGGGAACGTCGAACGGGTCGATCTCGTACTGCGAGACCCACACTGCGTCCGAGTACACCGGTTCGGACGCGAGTTCGACGCGTTCGCGGTTGAGCACGCGTAACGCCGTCGCCACCTCGGCGGCACGCCGCGCCGTGGTGGCAGCCGCGTCGGTACTCAACTCCGCGTGGGAGGCGAAGCCCCAGGTGCCGTCGACCACCACCCGCACAGCCAGCCCGATTTCCCCGGCGTCGACGGCGGATTGCACCGAGCCGTCGCGCAGTGAAATCGACTGGGTCGTCAGCCGCTGCACCCGGAAATCCGCATGCGAGGCTCCGGCCGTGCGCGCCGCGCTCAGGGCGGCGTCGGCCAGTTCTCGCAGGGGGAGGGCGAGGAAGTCGGCGTCGACCGACCGGTCCGATGGTGTCGTCACGACTGTGACGCTAGCCGAATTGTTGCCAGCCGAGGCGTAGCACCATGCCGATCACGACGACGAGCAACACGATCCTGACGAAGCCTGCGCCCCTGGCGACCGCCGTCCTCGAACCGAGTACCGCACCGACGACGTTGCAGGCGGCCATCGCAGCACCGAGTTGCCAGTACACACTGCCGGTGAATGCGAAGTAGGTCAGCGCACCGACATTGGAGCCGACGTTGATCACTTTGGCCATCGCAGCGCTGCGGACGAATTCGGTGCCCAGCATCGTCGCGAAGACGATGATGAGGAAGGTGCCGGTGCCGGGTCCGAGAATGCCGTCGTAGAACCCGATACCCGCTGCGGCGAGGCCGATGACGATCAGAACCTTCCGATGTGTCGGGGGCGACGGTGCCGCGGTACGACCGATGGTCGGTCGGCAGGTCACCAGTACCGCAACGCCGACCAGCACGACCATGATGATCGGCACGAAGAGGTCGCGGTCGATCAACGACACCGCGGCAGCGCCCGCCGCCGAGGTCGTCGCCGCGATCGCGCCGGCAGGAACGAGCACCTTCCAGTCGAGCGAGACCTTGCGGGCGAACGTGACGACGGCGGCGACTGTTCCGAAGACTGCGGTCGCCTTGTTGGTCGCGAGGGCTGCCTGCTGTGTCAGTTGCGGTGCCACGAGCAAGATCGCCGGCAACAGAATGAGACCGCCTCCGCCGACCACGGCGTCGACCCATCCTGCTGCTGTCGCGGCGGCCATCAACAATCCCCAGTCCGCGACAGTCATACGGCAAACTCAATCACATGCGTCGATTCAGCCTGTGGCTCCGTGGCCAACCGTTCGTGGCCGACGCACTGCTCGCCGGTGGGCTTTTCGTCATCGAGATTCTCGTTTTCGTGAGTTCGGCCGACGGCCTGAACGGGCCGTTGTTTCTGGCCTTCTCGGTGGTCCTGACCGTTCCCGTCGCGTGGCGGCGTCGGTTCCCCAGGTCCGTGGCGGCCGTGGCGCTCGTGTCGACGTTCGTCGCCGACGTGTGGGGAGCCATGGTCGGGGATACCTCCAACGGCCATCCGGCCGCACTGGCGTTGCCGATCATGCTCTACACCCTGGTGGCCTACGTCGGCCGCGCGCAGGGGGCCGTCTACGCCGCCGGTGTGGCCGCCTACTCGGTGTCGTCGTTGTTGCTCTTCCACCAGCCGTTGTTCACGACGCTGCTGTTCAGCGCTCTGCTGTACGCACTGTCGTGGGTCGCTGCCGAATTCCTCGGTGCCCGACGCGCATACGACGAGGCGATGGAGGCCCGCCTGATCGTGGCCGAGTACGACCGGGATCGCCGCGCCGAGGAGGCGGTGCTCATGGAAAGAACACGCATCGCGCGCGAGCTGCACGATGTCGTCGCCCACGGGGTGAGCGTGATGGTGGTCCAGGCCGACGGGGCGTCGTATGCCATCCGGCGCAACCCCGAACGTGCCGAGCAGGCGGTGGCCAACATCTCGGCAACGGGCCGGCAGGCGCTGGCCGAACTGCGCAGAACGGTCGCGCTGCTGCGGACGACCCCCGACGCGGACGACATGCCCGAGTACGGCACGGCCGGTCTGGCCCGCGTCGTGGAAATGATGAGTCGAGCCGGCTTGAACGTCGAGTTGGAACAGACGGGCAATCTCGACGACATCAGTCCGGCGATCAGTCTCGGCGTACACCGACTCGTCCAGGAATCGCTGACGAACGTTCTTCGGCACGCCGGCCATGCCCCGCGAGCCGTCGTGCGGGTCGCACGCGAAGCAGACACCGTCACCGTCGAAATCTCCGACAACGGCACCGGCAGTGCGGCGCCACCGACCGGTGGCGGAGGACACGGACTGGTGGGGATGCGGGAGCGAGTCGCGGTGTTGCAGGGCACGTTGCAGGTCGGTCGAACACCCCAGGGCTCCTGGCTCGTGCGGGCGAGACTGCCGATCGAGTAGGCGTTAGGTTGTGACGGTGCCGATCACCGTTGTCGTCGTGGACGACCAGGAACTGATGCGAATGGGCCTGAACATGGTGCTCGAAGCCCAGGACGACATCGAGGTGGTCGGTGAAGCATCCGACGGCTCCGGTGCCATCGAAGCCGTGGCACGGCTGGCGCCCGCCGTGGTCTTGATGGACGTCCGCATGCCCGGGATCGACGGGGTCTCCGCCACTCGAGCGATCACCGAATCAGGATCGGACACCAGGGTTCTGGTGATGACGACGTTCGATCTCGACGAGCACGTTCTCGGTGCCCTCAGGGCAGGAGCCAGTGGGTTTCTGCTCAAGGACACACCGCCCGAGGATCTGGTATCCGCGATCAGGAGCGTCGCTGCGGGCGACGCCGTCGTATCACCGAAGGTCACCAAAAGGCTGTTGTCACGATTCGTCGAGCGCACCGAGCCGGCCGTCGACCCCTCGGTACTGGACGGCCTCACCGGGCGTGAGCGAGAGGTCATGGCGCACCTGGCAACCGGGCTGTCCAATGCCGAGATCGCGACGGTGTTGCACCTGTCCGAGGCGACGATCAAGACCCACATCGGCCGCATACTGACCAAGTTGGGAGTGCGTGACCGAGTGCAAGCCGTCGTACTGGCCTACGAATCCGGTCTCGTCAGGCCTGGTTCCTGAGAATCTCCCGGCAAACGGGACGCATCGGGAGAAAAACGACTGTGCCGGACGTTGTACGGACGAAGCGAAGAAAGGACCGTCATGCTCGCTCTGTTCGTACTCTACGTCGTGGTCGAGGTGGCAGCGCTGGTCGCTGTGGGCAGTGCACTCGGTGTGCTGTGGACCGTGGTGCTGCTCGTCGGCGGATCGTTGGTCGGTTCGTTGTTGGTCCGTTCGCAAGGCCGTCGAGTGCTGTACGGCCTGCGACGCGCATCGCAGGGTGAACGCTCGGCCGAGGGAGCCGTGGCCGACGGCGCACTCTTCGCTGCAGGGTCGGTGGCCATGTTCGTGCCCGGTCTGGTGACCACGGTGGTAGGTCTGTTGCTGTTGATCCCACCGACTCGCTGGCTGCTCCGGCCTGCCGTGCTGTGGGCTGCCGCGCGGTGGCTGCCCCGAGCCTCGGCCTCCACCCGGCGCATGCGCCCCACGGTCATCGACGGTGAGGTACTCGACGACCGTACGGCCGGCGAGAACCGCGGACCACGAACCACCGGGCCGTCGCTCGTTCTCGAGGGTGAGGTGATCGACCCGGGCCGCGTCGATCCCGCTGCCGGGGATTTCCCCAAGTACCACCGGTAGGGGCAGACTGGTCGCTCGTGACCACCGAATTGTTCTGCGGCGGACGGATCTACAGTCCTTCGGCTCCCGATGCCACCGCCATGGCCGTGACCGACGGAATCATCAGCTGGATCGGTGAGGATCGCACCGGAAGAGCCTTGCATCCCGGCGTTCCCATCATCGATCTGGCCGGTTCGTTCGTCGCTCCGGCATTCGTGGACACGCACGTTCACGTGACCGACCTCGGACTGTCGCTGATCGGCCTGGACCTGAGCCGGTCCACGTCGGTCGAAGACTGCATGCGCATGGTGCGAGAACATGCGGCGTCCTCGCAAGAAGAACTGCTCTGGGGTCACGGTTGGGACGAGTCCACCTGGTCCGAACAACGTCCTCCCACCACCGCCGAACTCGATGCGGCCGCTCCCGGACGAGCGGTGTACCTCACCCGAGTCGACTCGCATTCTGCCGCCGTATCCACCCGGTTGCGGGTCGCCGCGTCCGCTGCCGACGCCACCTCCGGTTACTCCGAACAGACTCCGCTGACCGCAGACGCCCACCATCGTGCTCGGCAGACCGCTCGTTCGCTGCTCACGGCCGACACCCGACGCCGAGCCAGGGCTGCTGCGCTCGATGACGCCGCGGCGCACGGAATCGTCGCGGTTCACGAATGTGCGGGGCCGTTGGTGTCGGGCATCGACGATTTCCGCGAACTGATGAACACCGAGCACGGCGTAGAAGTACGCGGCTACTGGGGCGAGCTGGCCGATACCGCCGAACGCGCCCGCGAATTGCTCGAAGAGACCGGTGCCCACGGATTGGCAGGCGATATCTTCGTCGACGGATCCCTCGGGTCGCACACCGCATGGTTGAGCTCGCCGTACGCCGACGGTCCAGGAACCGGTGTGTCGTACGCAGATGTCGACGCGATAGCGGCACACATCGCCGTCTGCTCGACGGCCGGAATTCAGGCCGGCTTCCACGTCATCGGCGACGCCGCTGTGTCGGCCGCCGTCACTGCATTCGGCCGCGTGGTTGCCGATCTGGGCACACCCGCCGTCGCGGCCTGCGGGCACCGGCTCGAGCACGTGGCAATGGTGTCCGCGGAGCAAGCCGGCCTGTTGGCGTCGTGGGGCGTCATCGCCAGCATGCAGCCGGCGTTCGACGCCGCGTGGGGCGGAGCCGACGGCCTCTACGCCGCGCGTCTGGGTTCCGAGCGCGCGGCCGAACTCCATCCGTTCGCACGCCTGGCGTCTGCGGGAGTCTCGCTGGCGTTCGGCTCGGATGCGCCGGTGACGCCCCTCGATCCATGGGCAACGGTAAAAGCTGCTGCGAACCACCGCACTCCGGGGAGTTCGGTGTCGCCTCGTGCTGCGTTCTCGGCTGCCACGCGCGGTGCCTGGCGGGCGGGGGGAGTGCGCGACGGTTTGGCCGGCACACTCGTGCCGGGAGCGCCCGCGTCCTTCGCGGTGTGGGACGTCGACGAGCTCGTCGTGCGAGCACCGAAGGACAGCGTTCAACGGTGGTCGACCGACCCCCGTGCGGGCGTGGCACCGCTGCCCAGCCTCGAGGCGTCGTCCGTCGGTCCCCGCTGCTCGATGACGGTGCACCGTGGCCGGGTCGTCCATGAGCAGTGAGAACCCCCCGACCGCGCGACGGACCCGGCTGTACGGAACTGCGCTGTCGACCGTCCTGGCCGCCGTTGCCGGCGCGCTCGTCTTCGCCAGTTTTCCGCCGCGAACGCTGTGGTTTCTGGCACCCGTCGGTATCGCAGTACTGGCACTGGTTCTGACGGGGTTCGGCGGTCGGCGATCGGTGTCGCTGAAAGGCGGATTCGGATACGGCTACGTGGCCGGCCTCGCCTTCTTCGTTCCTCTGCTTCCGTGGATCGGCGTCTATGTCGGCCCGGTGCCGTGGCTCGCGCTGGCCGCAGCCGAATCGGTCTTCCTCGGTCTGTTCGGTATGACGGCCGTGCTGGTTGCGCGGAGCGCATGGTGGCCGCTGTCGATGGCGCTGATGTGGAGCGCAGCCGAGTGGCTTCGGTCGAGCGTTCCTTTCGGAGGATTTCCGTGGGGCCGGTTGGCCTTCGGACAACCCGAGGGCTGGTTGCTTCCGCTGGCAAGCATCGGAGGCGCACCGCTCCTCAGTTTCGGGGTCGCGCTCAGCGGTACCGGACTGGCCGCGCTGGTGCTGACACTCACCCGCCGGGTCACCGCCCGAGCACTCGTCGGACCGGTCGTGACCACGGCGATCGCGTCGATCACTGCGGTGTCGCTGATCCCGACTCTGCACACCAACGACGCCGGTGACGGCGAGCGAACGGTGACGATCGCTGCGATTCAGGGCAGTGTTCCGCGCCTGGGGCTGGACTTCAATGCGCAGCGGCGCGCGGTGCTGGACAACCACGTGCGCGAAACGATGGCGCTGGCCGCCGATGTCGACGCAGGCCGACAACCCGCGCCGGATCTAGTCGTGTGGCCGGAGAACGCATCGGACATCGACCCGCTGCGCAACTCCGACGCTGCGACGCTGATCACACAGGCGTCGGTTGCCGTCGGCGCCCCGATTCTGGTGGGCACCGTCCTGGTCAACGCGAACAAGACGAACACCAATTCCGTCATCGCGTGGAACGGCGCCGACGGACCAGGGGAGCGGCACGACAAGAAGATCATTCAGCCCTTCGGTGAATACTTGCCTTACCGAAGTTTTTTTCGGCTGTTTTCGGAATACGCCGATCGAGCGGGTTATTTCGTTCCTGGAAATGGAAACGGTGTCGTACACGCTGCAGGAATAGCGGCCGGAATAGCCACATGCTACGAAGTCGCGTTCGATCGGGCCCTCGACGAGTCCGTTCGTTCGGGCGCGCAATTCATCGCGATCCCCACCAACAACGCCACGTTCGGCGACACGGAAATGACGTATCAACAGCTGGCGATGTCGCGGGTGCGAGCCGTTGAACACGGACGCACGGTCGTGGTCGCGGCCACGAGCGGTGTCAGTGCCGTGGTCGGACCCGAGGGGGACGTCCTGCAGCAAACTCCGCTGTTCGAGCCGGATGTACTGGTATCGACGGTCGAACTGCGAAGCTCGCTCACGCTGGCAACACGCATCGGATTCGGGGCGGAGCTTGCGCTGATCCTGGCCGCAGCAGTGGGGTTGGTCGCCACGCTCGTCGACGTCCGACGTCGACGGCTCCGTGAATGAAACAGTCGTCAAGTTCGTTCGGGCCGACATTCGACGCATTCACGGTCCGAATCACCGTCATTCGTTCGATCTAAAAACAGCGGCCAGGTGGCGCACACAATCGATCTTGTAACAAGCTTCCCGAAACAATCGATGCCCACTAGGACTACCGCACAAAAGAACTTCGCCGATGTTGTATCTTTGTAAGCCGCTGGAGGTGTTGGAGGTCCAGGATGCGGCCGCCGTCGTCCCCCCGAACGCCGCCTCGGTCACGATGTCAGGGGAGCGAACAATCGGCATCGATGCCGCGTCCGGATCGAGCGCCTGACAGGGAGGGGGAACCGTGTTCCTGAGTTCATGGACACCGTCGATCGGCTCTAGTTCGCGTGGGGTTCCCGCGATGCAGCCCGCCCGGTGAAAACGGGGGTCTTCCCTGTTTCAATCCGACAAGCTCCAGGCGACGAATCCAAACAGCCCCACAACCGCCATCGAGTGTGTGTGGACCGATACGAACGCAGACCAGAACGGACGCCAGAATTGCTCAATCGCGCGCAGACGCCGCCGCGGCCGGAGATCTCTCATCAGGCCGAAGGCTCCGATTCCACGGGTTCGACGTCGGCTTTTGCCGGTGTCGCCGTCCCGCCGAAAGGCAAGTGAATGCGCGCAGTGACCACCGGCGGCTCTCAGGTCCCGCCGACCGGAACAGGGTTCGACAATGCCTTCCCGCTGTCCTCAGCGCAGCGCGGAATGTGGTTTGCGCAACAACTCGCGCCTGACGTCGCTGTCTGTATCGCCCAATACGTCGATCTGCGCGGACCACTCGACATAGCGGTGCTCCAGGAGGCGTCGGCCCGCGCCGGGCACGAGTTCCAGTCGGCCTACCTACGCCTGGCCCAGGTCGACGGGGAGCCGGTTCAGACGGTCGACCACGGCATAGATCAGTCGGTGCACTACCTGGATCTTCGCGGCGAAGACGATCCGATGGCGTCGGCGCTGGCGTGGATAGACGAGAACTACGTCAAGCCGGTCGACATGGAGAACGATCCGCTCGTCGACAGCTGGATCCTTCAGGTCGAGGACGAGCGCAACCTTTGGTACAGCAAGATCCACCACGTCGCCCTCGACGGCTACGGTGCCATGACGCTGGTCCAGCGCACCGCCGCGCTCTACACCGCTGCGGTCGAGCAGGTCGTACCCGAGCCGAACAAGGCAGCCGAACTTCGGCGACTGTACGACCTCGATCAGGAGTACCGGACGTCCACTCGTTTCGAGACGGACAAGGAGTACTGGACATCGCGGGCCGCGGGCATCCACGACGGTGCCACCCTGTCCAACACACCAGGTCGTACCATCGCGGCCAGCAAGCTCCGCAGTGTCGCACTGCCCGCTGACGTCGTCACCGAACTCGAAGCGTCGGACTCGACGAAGGGCGGGACGGCCGCCGCGGTGTTCATCGCTGCATTCGGCTGTTACCTCTCGCGCATGACCGGGCGAGAAGACGTCCTGGTCAACATCCCTGTGTCCGCGCGCACCACGGCCCTCCTCCGTCGATCCGGCGGAATGTTGGTCAACGTCGCACCCATTCCGATGCGCGTCTCCGAGAAGGCCACCGTCGGTGAACTCGTACAGCAGGTACAACTCGAGCTGATGGGTGCGTTGCGGCACCAGAGGTTCAGCATCGAAGACATCCGGCGCGAGTTGGCAGCCACGGGAAGCGACAAACAACTCGCCGGCCCGATGGTCAACATGATGCTGTTCCATCAGCAGATTCAGCTCGGCTCGATCGTCGGCGAATTCAACATCGTCACGTCCGGCCCGGTCGAGGACCTCCTGGTCAACGTCTATCAGAGTGGCACTCCCGCAAGAACTTTCGTCGATTTCCGGGCAAACCCCAACCGCTACGACGACAACGACCTGACGGCGCATCACTCCAGTTTCGTCGACATGGTCACCGAATTCATCGCGTCCGGCCCGGACGTGCCCGTCCTGCAGGTGCATCCCGACAGCGCCCTCGAAGGTCGTCGCCGCCGCCGCGCTGCGGCGCACGTGGCCCATTGGGTCGATCGACTGGCCGATGCACCGGACGTGCTGGCGTTACCGACCGACCGTCTCCGGCCTTCTCGCATCGGACATGTTCGAGCGTCCCACGAGGTTGCCCTCGGGTCTGCAGCGTGGGATGCGGTGAGCCGACTCGCCGACGACAGCTCGACCACCCCGTTCGTCGTGCTCGAATCCGCTGTGGCCGTTCTCCTTTCACGTCTAGCTTCCACCGACGACGTCTCGATCGCAGTACCCTCCGGCCGCGGCGAGACGGTTGTGCTGCGCACCCGCCCCGACGGCCGCCAGCCGTTCGCGGACTTCGTCGGTGCCACCGCGGCAGAGTTCGTCGATGCGTCCGCCCACGCCGATGCCACCTTCGCCGAGATAGCCCGAGCACTCGGCTCGGCCGAAACCGGCTCGCACAACCCCCTCGCCCAGGTCGCGCTCCGCTTCGGGGAGTCTCCGCTTCCGCGCGACGGAATAGATTTCGATCTCGTCGTCACCGTTCACGAGTCCGAATCTCCGCATGTCGTAATCGATTACGCCACAGAACTGTTCGATGCCGGCAGTGTCGCTCAGATCGGTCGTCGTCTGGTGCGCATCGTCGACGCACTGACGAGTGACCCACAGCGTGCCGTCGGTGACGTGGAGTTGCTCTCCACCGCCGAACGTGCGCGTCTGGCTCCGGTTCGTGGTCCGCGTTCGGTGGCGGGTGTGGTGTTGCCGGAGTTGTTGGCTGGTGCGGTCGGTGTTGCTGGTGTCGGTGGTGTTGCGGTGGTGTCGGGTTCGCGGGTGCTCTCGTATGGGGAGTTGGATGCGGCGTCGTCGCGTTTGGCGCGGGTGTTGATGTCGTGTGGTGTGGGTCCGGGGTCGTTCGTGGCGTTGGCGTTGTCGCGGTCGGTGGAGTCCGTGGTGGCGGTGTGGGCGGTGGCGAAGGCCGGTGGTGCGTTCTTGCCGGTGGATCCGAATTATCCGGTGGATCGGATCGAGCACATGTTGGTCGATTCCGGTGCTGTGGTGGGTGTGACGTTGGGTGCGCATCTGGATGCGGTGTCCGGTGTGGGTGGGGTGTCGTGGGTGGTGCTCGACGATGCCGATGTGGTTGCGGATCTGGCGTTCGCTTCGCCTGCTCCGGTGTTGGATGCGGAGCGTTCGGGTGTGTTGCGTCTCGATGATGCGGCGTATCTGATCTATACCTCGGGGTCCACTGGTGTGCCCAAGGGTGTGGTGGTCACTCATCGTGGTGTGGGGAACTTGGCTGCCGAGGAGCGGGTTCGGTTCGGTGTGGGGCCGTCGTCTCGGGTGTTGGCGTTCGCGTCGCCGAGTTTCGATGCCTCGATTCTCGAGTTCGTGTTGGCGTTCTCGGGTGGGGCGACGATGGTGATTGCGCCGGCGATGGTGTTCGGTGGGGTGGAGTTGGCGTCGTTGCTCGCCGAGGAGCGGGTCACGCATGCGTTCGTGACTCCGGCGGCGTTGGCGTCGGTGGATCCGGTGGGGTTGGATTCGGTGGAGGTCGTGGTCACCGGTGGTGATGTGTGCGCGCCGGAGTTGGTGGCGCGGTGGGCGCCGGGTCGGCGGATGTTCAATGCGTACGGTCCGACGGAGGCGACGATTTTCTCGTCGATTTCGTCGGCGTTGGTGGTGGGGGAGTCGGTCGATATCGGTTCGCCGACGATCGGTTTCGCGGAGGTGGTGTTGGATGCGCGGTTGAATCCGGTGCCCGTCGGTGTGGTGGGTGAGTTGTATCTGGCGGGTCCGGCGTTGGCTCGTGGGTATCACGCGCGGTCGGGGTTGTCGGCGGAGCGGTTCGTGGCCAATCCGTTCGGTGGTGCGGGTTCGCGGATGTATCGCACCGGTGATGTGGTGCGGTGGAATGCCTCGGGTGCGTTGGAGTATGTGGGGCGCAGCGATTTTCAGGTGAAGGTGCGCGGTTTCCGCATCGAGTTGGGTGAGATCGATTCGGTGTTGGCGGCGGTGTCGGGTGTCGATTTCGTGGTCACTGTCGGGCGTGAGTCCGCGGCGGGGTCGACGGTGTTGGTGTCGTATGTGTTGCCGGTGGCCGGTGCGTCGTTCGATGCCGGTGTGCTGCGTGATCATGCGGCGTCGGTGCTGCCTGCACACATGGTTCCCTCGGCGTTCGTGATGTTGGAGTCGATCCCGTTGACTCCGGCCGGCAAACTCGACCGCAAAGCCCTCCCCGAACCCGAACTCGGTTCCCAGAGCGCAACGGAGTCGCCGGAAACCGAGTACGAGGCGGCTGTGGCTGCCGTGTTCTGCGACGTACTGGAGCTCGATCGCGTCGGCGTCACCGACAGCTTCTTCGATCTCGGCGGAAACTCCCTTGTCGCAACACGTTTGATTGCACGCGTCAACGCAGCTCTGGGCACGGATCTGCGAGTTCTCGATCTTTTCGAGGCCTCGACGGTTCGCACCCTCGCCGACCGTGCGGAGTCGACGGGCGCATCGCTGCACCGTCGCCCAGCACTGGTTCCCGCCGATCGGCCGGACTCCGTTCCGCTGTCGCTGGCGCAACAACGCATGTGGTTCATCAATCAGTTCGATGCATCCTCGCCTGCGTACAACATTCCTCTTCTCGTTCGCCTGACGGGCCGGCTGGACGTCGATGCGATGTCCGATGCCGTCGGCGACGTGCTGACTCGACACGAGTCGCTGCGCACGGTGTTCCCCACAGTGGGCGACCTGCCGAACCAGGTGATACTGCCGCCCGAGAGCGTCACCGGATCGAACCTTCCGCTACGTGTCGTCGATGTGGAGGCCGAGGACGTCGACGCACTCGTACGCACTTCTGCCACAACGGGATTCGACGTCACCGTCGATCTGCCTTTCCGGGCGGTCCTGTACCGCACCGGCGCGGAGAGCTTCGTGCTCTCGATCGTGGTCCATCACATCGCGGCCGACGGTGCTTCGATGGCACCGCTCGCCCGCGATGTCATGGTCGCCTACAGTGCTCGATCCGCGGGTTCGCAGCCCACGTGGACGCCACTGCCGGTGCAGTACGCGGACTTCGCGCTGTGGCAGCACGCGGTACTCGGCGACGAGAACGACCCCACGTCGGTGGCGGCACGCCAGATCGAATTCTGGAAGTCTGCGCTGACCGATCTGCCCGACGTACTACCGATGCCGCTCGATCGACCGCGGCCCACCCGTCAGTCGATGCGCGGAAGCGTCACCCCGTTCACCATCCCGGCCGATGTCGCAGCTCGCCTGTCTTCTGTTGCTGCCGAACACGAGTCGACCCTGTTCATGGTGGTGCACTCCGCTCTGGCCGTGCTCCTCGCGCGCCTGAGCGGCACCCAGGACATCGCCATCGGCACCCCGATCGCCGGCCGAGGGGACGCAGCACTCGACGATCTCGTCGGAATGTTCGTCGGAACCCTCGTTCTCCGCACGCAGGTCGAGCCACAGGCCAGCTTCGCCGAACTGCTCGCCGGCGCTCGTAGCTCCGACCTCGCGGCCTTCGACAACACCGACATTCCGTTCGAGCGGCTCGTGGACGTACTCGATCCCGCCAGGTCCACCGATCATTCACCCCTGTTCCAGGTGCTCCTCGAGTTCCAGAACAACGCCACCGCTGTGCTCGAGCTACCCGAACTCGTCGTCGAATTCGAGGAGATCGGTACCGACACTGCGAAATTCGATCTGCAGCTTCGGGTCGACCAGGAACCGGTCGACGAGTCCGGAGCCCTGTCGGCGTCGTTCACGTACGCAACGGATCTGTTCGATCCCGAGACCATCGACCGTTTCGTCGACCGGTTCCTGAGGATCGTCGCGACCATCGGCAGCTCGACGGACGTTCGTAACGGCGACATCGACATTCTGTCCCCGGCCGAACGAGAACTCGTACTGTTCGAGTGGAACGACACCGCACGTCTCATCGAGGATCCGGTCCACCGACAGCTCCACACCGGGACCGTCGAGATGACTCTGAGCAGTCTGTTCGACCGTCAGGTGCTGCGTGGTCCGTACTCGACCGCCCTCGTCTTCGAGGACGAGCACATCACCTACCTGGAGCTGGACGAGCGCGCCAATCAGCTTGCGCGGCATCTCATTTCACTGGGCGTAGGGCCCGAGTCCCACGTCGGGCTCGCGATCCGACGTTCGATCGATCTGCTCGTGGGTATGTACGCGATCGTCAAGGCCGGCGGTGCCTATGTACCGATCGACCCCGATCACCCGGTCGAGCGATCGTCCTACGTGCTGTCGAGCGCTCAGCCGGTGTGCATTCTCACCACGAGCCGCGATTGGATCGACATCGCGGTCGCCACTCCTGTTCTCGCAGTGGATCTTCTCGACGTCTCCGATCGCGACCGCTCCTCGATCACCGACCAGGACCGCCTCGGAAGCCTGCACGGAGCCAACACGGCCTACGTGATCTACACCTCCGGCTCCACCGGCCGACCCAAGGGCGTCGCCGTCACGCACTCGGCCATCGTGAATCGACTGCTGTGGATGCAGGACGAGTACCACCTCGAGCCCGCAGACACGGTGTTGCAGAAGACTCCGGCCACGTTCGACGTATCGGTGTGGGAGTTCTTCTGGCCGCTACAGGTCGGTGCCAAGCTCGTCGTGGCGGAGCCCGACGGCCATCGCGACCCGGTGTACCTGTCGAAGATCATCGCGGCCGAACACATCACCACGGCGCACTTCGTGCCGTCGATGCTCGCGGTGTTCGCAGCCGGAGCTCGGGCCGCGGACTGCGTGTCACTCCGGCTCGTCTTCTGCAGTGGTGAGGCACTTCCGCCCGCCACCGCGGCGCAGTTCGCTCAGTTCTCACAGGCCGACCTGCACAACCTCTACGGTCCTACCGAGGCGGCCGTGGACGTCAGCTACTACCACGTCACCGGCGACGACGGCGTGTCGATTCCCATCGGGTCACCAGTCTGGAACACCCGTCTGTACGTGCTCGACGCGTCGCTTCGACCGGCGCCGATCGGTGCTCCCGGCGAGCTGTACCTGGCCGGAGTTCAGCTCGCTCGCGGCTATGTCGGGCGCGGCGATCTCACCGCCGATCGCTTCGTCGCCGATCCCTTCGGAGAGCCGGGCGAGCGTCTCTACCGCACCGGCGACCTGGTTCGTTGGCGCGCCGACGGCGAACTCGAGTACATCGGCCGTACCGACTTCCAGGTGAAGCTGCGTGGTCTGCGTATCGAGCTTCCCGAGATCGAAGCGGTGTTGCTGCGCTCGGAGTCCGTCGCCCAGGCAATCGCTCTGGTGCACAAGGATCCGAACACCGGCGAGACGTTGGTGGCCTACGTGGTCTCCGCGTCCGGTCATGCGGTCGACTCGGCCGAGGTGATCGCCGAAGCCGGACGTCGGCTGCCGGGGTACATGGTGCCCTCGCATGTGGTCGTACTCGACTCACTTCCTCTCAATGCCAGCGGCAAGCTCGACCGAAAGGCGCTGCCGGCCCCCGAATTCACCGTTGCTGCGTCCGAATTCGTCGGACCGGAGAATCCGGTCGAAGAGATCGTCGCGGGCGTCTTCGCGGATCTGTTGGGCGTCGCACAGGTCAGCGCGACCTCGAGCTTCTTCGAGATCGGCGGCAACTCGCTGATCGCGATGCGCCTCGTCGCACGCGTCAATGCCGCCCTCGGAACCGACATCGGCATCAGAGATCTGTTCGATTCGCCGACTGTTCGATCGCTGTCCGCGGGCATCGACGTCAGCACACAGGACTCCGCACCGACGCCTCGGTTGGTGCCACAGGAACGGCCCGCGGTGGTGCCGCTGTCTCTGGCACAGCAGCGGATGTGGTTCATCAATCAGTACGACACCGAGTCGGCTGCCTACAACGTCGCATTCGCGATGCGCCTGAGCGGCATCCTCGACGTCGACGCGATGCGCTCTGCCATAACGGACGTGCTCACACGCCACGAGTCTCTTCGAACGATGTTCCCGCTCACCGACGACGGCCCCGTGCAGTCCGTCCTCGACGTGGCATCGGCCGTGCCGGATCTGACTCCGGTTCCCGCTGACGGCGACCGGCAGGTCGCCGAGCTCATCGGCGCCGTCGCCGGTGCCGGCTTCGACGTCGTGGCCGATGTTCCGTTGCGCGTACGCCTGATCCGTCAGGACGAGAACGAACACGTACTCGTCATGGTGGTCCATCACATCTCCTCCGACGGCTTCTCCAGCGCGCCGCTCGCCCGCGACCTGATGGTGGCCTACAGCGCCCGAGCTGCAGGTCATGCGCCGAGCCAGGAACCGTTGCCGGTCCAGTACGCCGACTACGCGCTGTGGCAGCGCCGTTTCCTCGGCGAGGAATCCGATCCCGACTCCCTGATGGCGAAGCAGGTGACGTACTGGGTCGACGCGTTGGCGGGTAGCCCGGAAGTGCTGCCGCTGCCTACCGATCGCCCGCGTCCGGCAGTGGCGTCCTTGCGCGGCGACACCGTCTCGTTCGCGATCGATCCTGCTGTGCATGCTCGGCTCGTCGCCGTTGCTGCCCAGCACAATTCGAGTTCGTTCATGATCGTGCACGCCGCACTGGCCGTGCTGCTGTCACGGCTGTCCGGCACCGAGGACATTTCGGTCGGCACACCGATCTCCGGTCGAGGCGATGCCGCACTCGACGAGCTCGTCGGCATGTTCGTCAACACGCTCGTTCTCCGTACCCAGGTGCCCGGGTCCACTCCGTTCGAGGATCTGTTGGCGGATGTGCGCACCGTCGACCTGGCGGCCTTCACCCACGCGGACGTGCCGTTCGAACGGGTCGTCGACGCCGTCGACCCCGCCAGGTCCACCGCTCACGCCCCGTTGTTCCAGGTGATGCTCGAGTTCCAGCACACCGATCGACCGACGGTGACCTTGCCGGGGCTGTCGATCGAGGGCATCGAGCTGCCCAACGACATCTCCAACTTCGACCTGCAGCTCACAGTTTCCGAGGAGTTCGACGCTTCCGGGAACCCGGTCGGCATCGAAGCCAGCTTCCGTTACGCCACAGAACTGTTCGATGCCGACACCGTGCGCGTCATGTCCGATCGTCTGGTGCGGATCCTCGACGCTGTGACGGCCACGCCGTCCGTTCGCGTCGGCGACATCGACATCCTCTCGACCGACGAGTACACCGCTTTGGCTCCGGTTCGTGGTCCGCGTTCGGTTGCGGGTGTGGTGTTGCCGGAGTTGTTGGCTGGTGCGGTCGGTGTTGCTGGTGTCGGTGGTGTTGCGGTGGTGTCGGGTTCGCGGGTGCTCTCGTATGGGGAGTTGGATGCGGCGTCGTCGCGTTTGGCGCGGGTGTTGATGTCGTGTGGTGTGGGTCCGGGGTCGTTCGTGGCGTTGGCGTTGTCGCGGTCGGTGGAGTCCGTGGTGGCGGTGTGGGCGGTGGCGAAGGCCGGTGGTGCGTTCTTGCCGGTGGATCCGAATTATCCGGTGGATCGGATCGAGCACATGTTGGTCGATTCCGGTGCTGTGGTGGGTGTGACGTTGGGTGCGCATCTGGATGCGGTGTCCGGTGTGGGTGGGGTGTCGTGGGTGGTGCTCGACGATGCCGATGTGGTTGCGGATCTGGCGTTCGCTTCGCCTGCTCCGGTGTTGGATGCGGAGCGTTCGGGTGTGTTGCGTCTCGATGATGCGGCGTATCTGATCTATACCTCGGGGTCCACTGGTGTGCCCAAGGGTGTGGTGGTCACTCATCGTGGTGTGGGGAACTTGGCTGCCGAGGAGCGGGTTCGGTTCGGTGTGGGGCCGTCGTCTCGGGTGTTGGCGTTCGCGTCGCCGAGTTTCGATGCCTCGATTCTCGAGTTCGTGTTGGCGTTCTCGGGTGGGGCGACGATGGTGATTGCGCCGGCGATGGTGTTCGGTGGGGTGGAGTTGGCGTCGTTGCTCGCCGAGGAGCGGGTCACGCATGCGTTCGTGACTCCGGCGGCGTTGGCGTCGGTGGATCCGGTGGGGTTGGATTCGGTGGAGGTCGTGGTCACCGGTGGTGATGTGTGCGCGCCGGAGTTGGTGGCGCGGTGGGCGCCGGGTCGGCGGATGTTCAATGCGTACGGTCCGACGGAGGCGACGATTTTCTCGTCGATTTCGTCGGCGTTGGTGGTGGGGGAGTCGGTCGATATCGGTTCGCCGACGATCGGTTTCGCGGAGGTGGTGTTGGATGCGCGGTTGAATCCGGTGCCCGTCGGTGTGGTGGGTGAGTTGTATCTGGCGGGTCCGGCGTTGGCTCGTGGGTATCACGCGCGGTCGGGGTTGTCGGCGGAGCGGTTCGTGGCCAATCCGTTCGGTGGTGCGGGTTCGCGGATGTATCGCACCGGTGATGTGGTGCGGTGGAATGCCTCGGGTGCGTTGGAGTATGTGGGGCGCAGCGATTTTCAGGTGAAGGTGCGCGGTTTCCGCATCGAGTTGGGTGAGATCGATTCGGTGTTGGCGGCGGTGTCGGGTGTCGATTTCGTGGTCACTGTCGGGCGTGAGTCCGCGGCGGGGTCGACGGTGTTGGTGTCGTATGTGTTGCCGGTGGCCGGTGCGTCGTTCGATGCCGGTGTGCTGCGTGATCATGCGGCGTCGGTGCTGCCTGCACACATGGTTCCCTCGGCGTTCGTGATGTTGGAGTCGATCCCGTTGACTCCGGCCGGCAAACTCGACCGCAAAGCCCTCCCCGAACCCGACTGGTCCGCTCAGGTCACCTCGGGACGCGACGCCGACAATGCCGTCGAGAAGACGCTTGCCGGTTTGTTCGCCGAGGTGCTCCGCCTCGATCGCGTCGGAGTCGACGATTCCTTCTTCGCGCTCGGCGGAGACAGCATCATGTCGATTCAGCTCGTCTCCCGAGCGAAAGCGGCCGGGCTGGCTCTGTCGCCGCGAGATGTGTTCGAGCACAAGACCGTTGCGGCACTGGCCGAGGTCGTCGCCGCCGGCGACGGGACCGTTCCGCTCGTGCTCGACGAGCTGCCCGGCGGTGGCGTCGGAGTCGTCCCGCTCACCCCGATCGTGCACTGGATGCTCGACCGCACGTCGGTACTCGACAAGCACACACAGACTGCCGTGCTGACTCTGCCGTCCGATATCGAGCTCGACGTTCTCGAAGCAACCGTTCAAACCGTGCTCGATCACCACGACATGCTCCGTGCAGTTCTGCACCGTGCCGGAGAGCCGTCGATGGAGGTACTCCCGATCGGTTCCGTGACGGCGCAGTCCGTCGTCCGCCGGGTGGAGTCGAACAGTGTTCGGGGACCGGAGTTCTCGGATCAGGCCAGGTCGGAAGCCGCTGCAGCAGTGGATCGTCTGGCACCCGATGCCGGTGTCATGATTCAGATGGTCTGGTTCGACGCCGGCTCCGAAGGCAGCCGACTGCTCGTCGTCGCGCACCACCTCGTGATCGACGGCGTCTCGTGGCGAATTCTCGTGCCCGACCTCGCGTCGGCGTGGGCTCAGATCATCGGCGGCAGCACACCGGAACTGGCCCCGGTCGGTACCTCGATGCGTCGTTGGGCGCACGGCCTGCGTGAGGTCACTGCAACACGTTCGGCCGAGCTCGCAGTGTGGCGCGATGCGCTCGCCGAGCCCGATCCGCTGATCGGTTCGCGCGCACTCGACCGCGAGATCGACGTCTACCGAACGGTGGACAAGGTCGAGGTGACCCTGACGACCGATGTCACCGAGGGCCTGTTGACGGCTCTGCCGGAGGCGTTCCACGGCAGCGTCAACGACGGTCTGCTGGCCGCTCTGGCTCTGGCGACCGCTGTGTGGCGACGCAACCGCGGTGTCGTCGTGTCCGACGCACTCATCTCCCTCGAGGGCCACGGCCGTGAGGACCATGTGGTTCCGGGGGCCGATCTCAGCCGCACCATCGGTTGGTTCACCACCATCTACCCACTTCGACTGACCCTCGACGGGATCGACCTCGACGACGCTCTCGCCGGCGGGGACGCGGCAGCAGCGCTGGTCAAGTCCGTGAAAGAGCAGCTGCTCGCCGTTGCCGATCACGGTATCGGGTACGGCATGCTCCGCTACCTGGACGAGGAGGCCGGTGCGACGCTGCGTGACTTCCCGGCACCCCAGGTCAGTTTCAACTACCTCGGTCGATACAGCACCGACGTTCCGGACGAGCTCCGCGGACACGGCTGGCTCCCGGTCGACGACTCCGGCGTCGGCGATTCCCAGGACGAGGACCTGCCGGTCGCCGCTGCACTCGACATCAACGCGGTCACCACGGCGACACCGACCGGACCTCGGTTGGAGGCGACCTTCGCATTCCCGACCGGCGTGCTCGACGCCGACGAGGTCATCGAACTCGCCGAGTTGTGGAAGCAGGCTCTCACCGTACTGACACAGCTCGCTCAGCGACCGGGGACCGGCGGTTTCACCCCGTCCGATCTCGATCTGGTGAGCCTCGACCAGAAGTCCATCGACGATCTCGAGCGGGTGTACCCGACTCTCGACGACATCTGGTCGATGACGCCTCTGCAAGCCGGTTTGCTCTTCCATGCCGAACTGTCGGATCAGTCCGTCGATGCCTACATAGTGCAGCTGGTTCTCGACCTCCGCGGGGAGGTCGACGAGGCTCGCTTCCGCCGCGCTGCCCAGGCTCTACTGCGACGCCACGCGAACCTTCGCACGGCGTTCGTCCACAACAACGACGGCGAATCCATCCAGATCGTGCATCACGACGTCGATGTGCCGTGGACCTCGGTCGATCTGTCGTCGCTGAGCGTCGACGATCGCGCAGCCGAGCTCGAGCGAATCGAACACGACGACCGCGCAACGCGATTCAACATGGCACAGGCGCCGTTGTTGCGCTTCATGCTCGTGACGCTGGCCCCGGGCGAGTGGCGTCTGGTGATGACCAACCACCACATCCTGCTCGACGGATGGTCGACGCCGCTGCTCCTGAAGGACCTGCTCACGCTCTACGTCGTGGACGGCGACGACGCCGTTCTTCCGCGCGTACCTGCGTACCGCGACTACCTGTCGTGGTTGTCGCGGCGTGATCACTCGGCAGCTCGTGCGGCATGGACGGAAGCCCTCGCGGGTCTCGCCGAACCCACCCTGCTGACGCCGGTCGAGAGCCGTCGCCAGGAGTCGACCTTGGCCGGCCGCGCGTTGGTTTCCCTGGACACCGAGCAGACCGAACGACTGCGCAGTCTCGCGCGGGCACGCGGCATCACGATGAACTCGATGGTGCAGGCCTCATGGGCGATGGTGCTGGGCACGTTGACCGGTCGCACGGACGTCGTGTTCGGTGCCACCGTCTCGGGACGTCCGCCGGAGGTCTCGGACATCGAGTCGATGGTCGGTCTGTTCATCAACACGCTGCCGGTGCGCATCGTGCTCGATCCGGCCGAGACACTCGGCCAGTACCTCGATCGGGTGCAGGCCGAACAGGCTGCGCTGCTCGATCACCACTACCTGGGCCTGACCGATATCCAGCGTGCCGTGGGTCCCGCGGTCGCGTTCGACACGCTCACCGTGTTCGAGTCGTATCCGATGGATCGTGCGGGTCTGTCGGCCGAGACCGATCTCGCCGGCATGCACGTACACGACGTGCACGACGGCAGCGACACCGCGCAGTATCCGCTGACCCTGGTCGCGATGGTCGACGACCGATTGCACATCGAAGCCAAGTACCTGCCCGAGCTGTTCGAGCACAGTGTCGTCGTCGCAACCGTCGACCGAATCGTGCGTGTTCTCGAGGCGGTCGCGACCGACACCGACCGACGGGTCGCATCGCTGTCGCTGCTGTCCTCGGACGAATCGAACAGGCTGTCCCCGGTACGTGGTCCCGCTTCCACGACCGAGCGCCTCCTGCCGGACATCCTCACCGATGCTGCTGCCCGCAACCCCGGTGGTACGGCGGTGTGGAGCGCAGGTCGGACATTGACCTACACCGAATTGGACACTCGGTCGTCCGCGCTTGCGCGTGCGTTGATCGCCCGCGGAGCAGGTTCAGAAACCGTTGTGGCACTTGCGTTGCCGCGCTCCATCGAATCGATTCTCGCAATTTGGGCCGTGGCCAAGACCGGTGCGGCCTTCCTGCCGATCGATCCGAGTTACCCCCGTGATCGAATCGAGCACATGCTGGTCGACTCCGGCGCGTCCATCGGCGTCACGTCGACCGAGCACGTCGGTGCCGTCGAGGGTCTGGGCTCGGCGACGTGGTCCGTCCTCGACCACGACGACACTCGCCGCGATCTCGCGAACCGCTCGACCGCGCCGGTTCTCGACTCCGACCGCACTCGACCGGTACACATCGATCAGGTCGCGTACTTGATCTACACCTCCGGTTCCACCGGAGTTCCCAAGGGCGTCACCGTCACTCATCACGGCCTGGCCAACCTGGTCGAGGAGGAACGGTCTCGCTTCGAGGTGACTCCGAACGCTCGGGTTCTCGCGTTCGCGTCACCGAGCTTCGATGCATCCATTCTCGAGCTGGCCATGGTGATCTCGGGTGCCGCCACGATGGTGATCGCACCCACCTCCGTCTACGGCGGCGTGGAGCTCGGCGAGCTCTTGGAACAGCAGCACGTCACGCATGCGTTCGTGACTCCTGCGGCCCTCGCATCGGTGGACCCCGACGGTCTGACCGAACTGAGTGTCGTTGCAACCGGCGGCGACGTGTGTCCGCCCGAGCTCGTCGCACGGTGGGCACCGGGCCGGCGCATGTTCAATGCGTACGGCCCCACGGAGGCCACCATCTTCTCCTCCGTCAGCGACCAGCTGCACGTGGGCTCGCCGATCGACATCGGTTCGCCCACAATTGGTTTCGGTGAAGTAGTGCTGGATTCGCGTCTGCATCCGGTACCGGTCGGTGTCGCAGGAGAGCTCTATCTCGCCGGCCCCGCCCTGGCGCGTGGCTACCATTCGCGATTCGGTCTGACCGCCGAGCGTTTCGTCGCGAACCCGTTCGGCGAGCCCGGCGAGCGGATGTACCGAACCGGCGACGTCGTGCGGTGGACCGAGTCGGGCACCCTCGAGTACGTCGGACGCAGCGACTTCCAGGTCAAGGTGCGCGGTTTCCGTATCGAGCTCGGCGAGATCGACGCGGTGCTGACCGATGATCCGACAGTCGAATTCGCTACGACGATCGGTGTCGACGGACCTTCCGGAAACACGATCCTGGTCGCCTACGTTCTCCCACGGCCAGGCCACGAAATCGATGTGCCGACGCTGCGCACTCGGGCGTCGAGTTCACTTCCGACACACATGATTCCGACGGCATTCGTCGCTCTGGAGTCGATCCCGCTCACGCCTGCGGGCAAGCTCGATCGACAGGCGCTGCCCGCCCCGGATCTGCACCTCGGCAGCGACTCGCGCGCTCCACGCAACGAGACCGAGCGGATCATCGCCGACATCTTCGGCGAGGTTCTCGGCGTCGACAGCGTCGGCATCGACTCGAGCTTCTTCGATCTCGGCGGAGACTCGCTGAGCGCCACCCGTCTCACTGCCCGGGTGAACGCAGCCCTCGACACCGCTGTCAGCGTTCGCGCGTTGTTCGAGGCACCCACGGTCGAGTCGTTGGCGGTGCGAGTGCACAGCAACCCGGCCGGTTCCGCGCGCCGACCGGCGCTCACTGCGAAGCCTCGCCCGAGCTCGATTCCGTTGTCGATGGCTCAGCAGAGAATGTGGTTCATCAACCAGTTCGACGTCGACTCGGCCGCCTACAACATCCCGCTCGCGGTTCGATTGACCGGCCGTCTCGACATCGAGGCAATGAACGCTGCGATCGGTGACGTGTTGGCGCGGCACGAGTCGCTGCGCACCGTGTTCCCTTCGCACGGCGATCGCCCCGAGCAGCACATCCTCGGCACCGACGCGGCGACGACCGATCTGCACGTCGTCGACGTCGATGCCACCGAGATCGTCACCGCGATCTCGTCCGCTGCCGCCCGCGGATTCGACGTGTCGAAGGACCTGCCCTTCCGGGCCGTTCTGTACCGGACGGCACCCGAGGATTTCGTGCTGTCGATCATCGTGCATCACATTGCCGCCGACGGCGCGTCCATGGCACCGCTGGCCCGAGACGTCATGGTGGCGTACGGATCTCGCGTGTCGGGAGTAGCTCCGATGTGGGCACCGCTCGACGTTCAGTACGCCGATTTCGCGATGTGGCAACGCTCGGTCCTCGGCGACGAATCCGACCCGAGCTCGGTGGCAGCACAGCAGCTCGAGTTCTGGAAGTCCACTCTCGCGGATCTACCCGAGCTGCTGCCGCTTCCCCTCGACCACCCTCGCCCGGCACGGCAGTCGATGCGCGGCAACAGTGTTCGGTTCGAGATCGAGCCAGACGTCCACGCCGGTCTGGTGGACCTCGTCCGTGCGAACGACGCGACCGTGTTCATGGCCATGCATGCAGCATGGTCGATCCTCATGGCTCGCCTCAGCGGGACCGAGGACATCGCAGTCGGCACGCCCATCGCCGGGCGTGGCGACGCGGCGCTCGACGAGTTGGTCGGCATGTTCGTCGGGACGCTGGTTCTGCGCACCGAGGTAGCGCCAAATCTCTCGTTCACCGAGCTGCTCCGCCGGACCCGTACGGCGGACCTGGCGGCGTTCGACAACACCGACGTGCCGTTCGAGCGTCTCGTCGACGTCCTCGATCCGGCCCGTTCCACCGATCACTCGCCGTTGTTCCAGGTACTGCTCGAATTCCAGAACAACACCTCGGCGGCACTGGAGCTACCCGAACTCACGGTCGAGGCCGTCGACATCGACGCCCACGTCGCGAAGTTCGACCTCCAGCTGACCGTCGCGGAACGGTTCGACGACTCCGGCGCTCCGGCAGGTATGACCGCTGCGATCACCTATGCGGTCGACCTGTTCGACGAGACCTCCGTGGACGAGTTCTCGACTCGATTCGGCGCCGTCCTCGCCGGCGTGACCACCGATCCCGATCGCGCTGTCGGCGACATCGACATCCTGTTGCCGGGTGAATTCGACGCCATGGCCCGGCAATGGAACCACGACGGACACACGGCGACCGATGCGACACTGGCCGACCGCTTCGCCGCTGCCGCGGCGCAGTTCCCCGAAGCACAGGCAGTCGTGTTCGGCGATCGCTCGCTGACCTACGCCGAGCTGGACGACCGCTCGAACCGACTTGCACGAATCCTCGTGGCTCGGGGTGTGACGTCGGAGTCACTGGT
Source organism: Rhodococcus sp. 1R11 (assembly GCF_004563845.1). Taxonomy (NCBI): domain Bacteria; kingdom Bacillati; phylum Actinomycetota; class Actinomycetes; order Mycobacteriales; family Nocardiaceae; genus Rhodococcus; species Rhodococcus sp. 1R11. Next base: position 306,711 of record NZ_SPNG01000007.1, read on the forward strand.
GGCGGTTGCAATGCCGCGCACCGAGGAGCTGATCGTTGCTCTGCTGGCGGTCGTCAAATCCGGCGGCGGCTACCTCCCGATCGACGTCGGCTATCCGGCCGACCGGCTCGCCTTCATGCTCGACGACGCGTCACCGGTCTGTGTGATCTCCACCGTCGCCGACAGTGCATCGGTGCCTGCTTCCGATGTCGAGATGCTGCTGCTCGATGCACCCGAAGCGGTCGCCGAGCTGGCAAGCGTGTCCGGAGCCCCGCTGACCGACGCCGACCGCATCGGCACCACCGATGCCGATTCGATCGCCTACGTCATCTACACCTCGGGTAGTACCGGACGTCCCAAGGGTGTGCAGATCGCGCACCGTAATGTGGCGACGCTGTTCGCGAACACCACGGATCTGTTCCACTTCGACGACCGCGACGTGTGGACCATGTTCCACTCCTACGCGTTCGACTTCTCGGTGTGGGAACTGTGGGGACCACTGCTGCACGGCGGCACTCTCGTGGTCGTCGACTACTACACCGCACGCTCGCCGGAACTGTTCCGCGAGTTGCTGATTCGTGAGAAGGTCACGGTTCTCAACCAGACACCGACGGCGTTCTACCAGTTCGCCGAAGCCGATCGTGTGGCAACCGCGGCCGGTGGATCCGCCGACGGATCGGACGCACTGTCGCTGCGGTACGTCATCTTCGGCGGAGAAGCACTCGATCTCGGGCAGCTCGGTCGCTGGTACGCACGGCACGAGGAGACCTCGCCGACCCTGGTCAACATGTACGGCATCACCGAGACGACGGTCCACGTGAGCCACCTGGCTCTGACCGAGCAGTTCGCGGCGTCCGCTTCGGCCAGCGTCATCGGCCAGGCGATCCCGGCTCTGCGTGTCGCAGTGCTCGACACCCGTCTCAATCCTGTTCCGCCCGGCGTCGTGGGGGAAATGTACGTCTCCGGGGCACAGCTCTCTCGCGGCTACCTCGGCCGAGCAGGGCTGTCCGCAACGCGTTTCGTTGCCGACCCTTCCGGCGATGCGGGTGCGCGTATGTACCGCACCGGTGACACCGCCAGGTGGAACCGCGATGGGGCTCTCGAATATCTGGGTCGAAGCGACATGCAGGTCCAGTTGCACGGCTTCCGTATCGAATTGGGCGAAATCGAAAGCGCGCTACTGGCATTCGACGGGGTAGCGGCTTCCGTGGTCGCTGTCCGCGACGACGGTTTCGGTGACCGTCTGATCGGCTACGTCGTGGCCGAGGCCGGTCGCGCACTCGACCATGCGGCCGTTCTCGACTTCGTGGGCAACTCGTTGACCTCGTACATGGTGCCCGCAGCGTTGATCGTCCTGGACGAGCTGCCGCTGACCGCCAACGGCAAACTCGATCGCCGCGCACTCCCGGCACCGGACTTCTCGGCAAACGTCACCGAAAGCCGTTTGCCTGCAACCGAAGTCGAATCGATCCTGGCCGGTCTCTTCGCGGACGTTCTCGGGCTCGACAGCGTCGGCGTCGACGATTCGTTCTTCGCACTCGGCGGCGACAGCATCATGTCGATCCAGTTGGTCTCGCGCGCCAAGGCGGCCGGGCTGGTGCTGGCTCCCCGCGACATCTTCGAGCGCAAGACCGTGGCCGCTCTCGCCGAGGTTGCTGTTCTCGGCGGCGACGCCGTGGTGCTCGAGGAACTCGACGGTGGGGGAGTCGGCCCGATGCCGCTCACCCCGGTCGTGCGGTGGATGTTGGACCGCAGCACCGAATTCGGCCGTTACACCCAAACAGCGCTGCTCCAGCTTCCGGTCGGCATCGAGCGCGAGACGCTCGAACGCACGGTGGCAGCGGTGCTCGATCGTCACGACATGCTGCGTGCGCGCCTCTACCAGGACGCGGACGGGGAGTGGCACGAGGAAGTGTCTCCGGTCGGAACAGTCTCGGCTGCGAGCGTCCTTCACGCGGTCTCGGTCGAATCCGTCGACGGCCCCGAATTCTCCGTCGTCGCCGCGGCCGAGCTCGACGCCGCTGCCGATCGCCTGGTTCCGGCCGACGGCGTCATGGTGCAGATGGTGTGGTTCCAGAGCCCCAGTGGCTCGGGTCGACTGCTCGTGGTCGCGCACCACCTCGTGATCGACGGCGTGTCCTGGCGCATTCTGGTTCCCGACCTCGCGACGGCATGGAGTCGGATCGTCGCCGGCCAGGAGCCTGGATTGGCTCCGATCGGTACGTCGATGCGTCGGTGGTCCACCGGACTCACCGAGGTCACGGCCGTCCGAACCGACGAGCTCGGACTGTGGCGTCGGATCCTCGACGGAGCCGACCCGACTATCGGTTCTCGCCCGCTCGACAAGAGAATCGACGTCGACGCCACCGTGCAGCGTGTCCGCACGTCCCTGCCCGTCGAGGTCACCGAGCGCCTGTTGACCACCGTCCCGGAGGTGTTCCGCGGCAGCGTCAACGACGGCCTGCTGGCCGGTTTGGCTCTGGCCCTGACGGCGTGGCGTCGCGAACGCGGCGACGCGGTGCGGGACGCTCTCGTGACTCTCGAGGGCCACGGCCGCGAGGACGCGGTGGTACCCGGTGCCGATCTCGGTCGGACCGTCGGCTGGTTCACCACCATCTTCCCCGTACGTCTCGATCTCGGGTCGCTCGACGTCGCCGACGCTCTGGCGGGCGGTGCGTCGGCCGGTGCCCTGGTCAAGACCATCAAGGAACAGCTGCTCGAGATCCCCGATCACGGCATCGGCTACGGCATGCTGCGGTACCTCGATTCCGCTGCAGCCGAGGCTCTGTCCGGCTTCGCCGCCCCACAGGTCAGCTTCAACTACCTCGGCCGGTTCTCCACCGGATCCACCGAAGGCATGGACGACGTGGGTTGGATCCCGGTGGCCGACGCAGAGCTCGGCGACGCGCAGAATCCGGACATGCCGGTGCCTGCGGCGCTTGACATCAACGCTGTCACCACCTCGACCCCCGACGGCCCGCAGCTCGACGCGACGTTCGCCTTCCCCGCGGGCGTTCTCGACGCCGACGAGGTCGGCAGGTTGATCGAACTGTGGACGCAGGCCCTCACCTCGATCACCGAGCACGCCTCGGCCGACGGTGCGGGCGGTTTCACGCCGTCGGATCTCGAGCTGGTCGATATCGATCAGACATCCATCGATGCTCTGGAAGAGCAGTTCCCGAATCTCGACGACGTGTGGTCGTTGTCGCCACTGCAGGCCGGCTTGCTGTTCCACGCTCGCCTGGCCGGCGAAATCGGCAGTGCCGGTTCGGGTGTCGACGCGTACATGGTTCAGCTGGGCCTCGAGCTCCGGGGAACCGTCGATGCAGCGCGGATGCATACTGCCGTCGACAAACTGGTCTCTCGCCATCCCAACCTGCGAGCAGCGTTCGTACACAACAGCAATGGCGAGTCACTGCAGATCGTGCAGAGCTCGGTCACGGTTCCGTGGTCCGAGATCGATCTTCGGGGCGAGCCCGATGTCGAGGTGGCCCTCGAAGCAGTTCTCGAGGCAGACCGTGCGGTGCGCTTCGAGATGAACCGGGCGCCGCTGCTGCGCTTCACGCTCATCACCCTGGCCGACGATCACTGGCGTCTGCTGTTGACCAACCACCACATCCTGTTGGACGGGTGGTCGACGCCACTGGTCGTCAAGGAACTCATCACGCTCTACGTCACCGAGTCCGACGACTCGATGCTGCCGCGCATTCCTGCCTACCGGGATTACCTGGCGTGGATGCGCCAACGCGACGTGGCGATCTCCACTGCGCAATGGGTAAGTGCGATGGCCGGCGTGGAAGAACCCACGCTGTTGGTCACCGACGATCGTGGCCGGCAACTGTCCACAGTCTCGCAGGAGACCGAGCGGTCGTTGTCCGTCGAGACCACCGCGGCACTGCGTGACTTCGCTGCTCGCCGTGGATCTACCCTCAATACCCTCGTCCAGACCGCATGGGGCGTCGTGCTGGCCACCCTCACCGGACGCGAGGACGTCGTGTTCGGTGCGACGGTGTCGGGTCGTCCGCCGGAGGTTCCGGGTATCGAGGGCATGATCGGGCTGTTCATCAACACCCTGCCCGTCCGGGTCACGCTCGACCGGAGCGAAACGCTGGGTGCACTGGTCGATCGGGTTCAGGCCGAGCAGGCATCGCTGTTGGATCACCACTACCTCGGCCTGACCGATATCCAACGCGCAGCGGGTGCAGGCGTGGCTTTCGACACCTTGACGGTGTTCGAGTCGTACCCCGTCGACCGGGCCGGTGCTTCTGCGGCAACCGATTTCGCCGGTATGCAGGTCACCGACATTCTCGGAACCGACGCAGCGCACTACCCGCTGACTCTGGTCTCGTCGGTCGACGAGCGCCTGAACCTGAAGGCGAAGTACCTGCCGGAACTGTTCGACGTCGATGCCGTGCACGCCATCGTCGATCGCGTCGAGCGTGTCCTCGACGCCGTGCTCGAGGACGAACAGCAGCCACTGGGACGGCTCAGACTGCTCGGCGACGCCGAGTTCGCCTCGCTGGCACCGGTGTTCGGACCCGATGGACGCTCGGCCCGGCTGCTTCCGGAGATCTTCTCCGACGCTGCCGCGGTGAACCCGGACGCCATCGCACTCCGCAGCACCGACGGCGAAATGACGTACCGGGAGTTGGACGGTCGGTCCAACCGACTCGCTCGAATTCTGCTGGGCCACGGCGTGCGCACCGAGACCTTCGTGGCACTCGGCATCGCACGATCGATCGAATCGGTGCTGACGGTCTGGGCCGTCGCAAAATCCGGCGCGGCATTCGTTCCGGTGGATCCGAACTACCCGGCCGATCGCATCGAGCACATGTTGGCCGACTCCGGAGCAACGTTCGGCGTCACAACCCGCGCCCATCTCGACGACCTGCCGTCGACCGTCCCCTGGATCGTCCTCGACGATCTGGCGACGGACGGCCCGAACGCATTCAGCGACGAGCCGATCGACGCCACCGAGCGGAACGGACGCATCGCCTTCGAGAGCGCGGCGTACACCATCTACACCTCGGGTTCGACGGGTGTGCCCAAGGGTGTCGTCGTCACGCACTCCGGTCTCGACAATTTCGCAACCGAGCAGCGCGAGCGATACCGAATCACGAAAGATTCACGCACACTGCACGTCTCGTCCCCGAGCTTCGATGCATCCGTGCTCGAGTACCTACTGGCCTTCGGCGTCGGTGCGACGATGGTCATCGTGCCGCCCACCGTGTACGGCGGCAACGAACTCGCGGCACTGTTGGCGGCGGAGTCGGTCACCCACGGCTTCATCACCCCGTCGGCTCTGGCGTCGGTCGACCCGGCAGGGCTCGACACGTTCGCCGACGTCGTCGTCGGCGGCGAGGCCGTACCGGCCGAGTTGGTCGCGAAGTGGGCCCCCGGCCGGAATCTGTACAACGGCTACGGTCCGACCGAGGCCACGATCATGTCCAACATCAGCACGCCGATGACTGCAGGTGAGACCGTCTCGATCGGTGGTCCTGTTCGCGGCGTGTACGAGGTGGTGCTCGATTCACGGCTGCAGCCGGTTCCTGTCGGCGTCGCAGGTGAGCTCTATCTCGCGGGTGTCGGACTCGCCCGCGGTTACCACGATCGATCGGGCCTGACGGCGGAGCGATTCGTCGCCGACCCGTTCGGCGCACCCGGTGCGCGGATGTACCGCACCGGAGACGTGGTGCGGTGGTCGCACAACCTGACCATCGAATATGTCGGTCGAAGTGATTCGCAGGTCAAGGTTCGCGGCTTCCGCATCGAACTCGGCGAGATCGACGCGGCGCTCGCATCGCATCCGTCCGTGGACTTCGCCGCGACCTTCGGCACTCCGGGTCCGTCGGGAGCGACCGTTCTGGTGTCGTACGTACGAACCACCGAGGGCGCGGCGGACGCGTTCGATACCGGTGTCCTGCGTGACCACCTGGCCGGCATGTTGCCGTCGCACATGGTTCCCGCAGCCATCGTCGTGCTCGACGCCATTCCGCTCACGCCGGTCGGAAAACTCGATCGGTCCGCGTTGCCGGTGCCCGAGTTCGGGTCGGCGACGTCGTACCGCGAGCCGAGCACGCCGGCAGAGCTCACCGTGGCCGCCGTGTTCGCCGAGATTCTCGACGTCGATCGGGTCGGTGCCGACGACAGCTTCTTCGAGCTCGGTGGCGACTCACTCAGCGCCACCCGTGTCATCGCTCGCGTCAATGCCGAACTCGGCACCACGATCGGTGTGCGCACGATCTTCGAGATGCCGACGGTCGCCGGATTGGCGAGCGCGGTCGGCGCTACGCCCACACGGGCGCAGCGTCCGAATCTCGTTGCGGCACAACGTCCTGATCACATCCCGCTGTCTCTTGCACAGCAACGCATGTGGTTCATCAACCAGTTCGACACCACCTCGGCGGCGTACAACGTGCCACTGGTCGTCAAGTTGACCGGGCAGCTCGATACTGCGGCCCTCGCCGCGGCAGTCGTGGACGTCCTCGAGCGGCACGAATCGCTGCGCACGACGTTCCCGGACGGACCGGACTTCCCGGTCCAGCTCGTACATCCGGCCGTCGAGGTAGCTCCGGTGGTCGAGCCGAAATCGATCGATGCCGGTGTGCTGACCGACCGGGTGGCGCACCTGGCAGGTCGTGGATTCGACGTGACCACCGAGATTCCGGTGCACGTCGAGCTGTTCCACGTCGTCGGTGCCGATACCGATGCCGAGCCCGTCTTCGTACTGGCGATGGTGGTGCATCACATCGCGGCCGACGGAGCCTCGATGGCACCGCTGGCACGAGACGTGGTGCTCGCGTACTCGGCGCGCACCGCGGGAGGAGCGCCGGGCTGGGAGCCCCTGCCGGTGCAGTACGCCGACTACACGCTGTGGCAGCGTTCGTTGCTCGGTGACGAGAAGGACGAGTCGAGCGTGGCCGCGGCCCAGCTCGAGTACTGGTCGACAGCGCTCGCAGGTCTACCCGATCTGCTGCCGTTGCCCACCGATCGCCCGCGGCCCACCACGCAGGATTTCCGGGGTGGCCGGGTTCGCTTCACCGTCGACGCCGAGATCCATCGGGCACTCGTCGAGATCACCCGCGAGCAGAACGTCAGTATGTTCATGGTGTTGCACGCCGCGTTCGCGGTTGTGCTGGCGCGCCTGAGCGGTACCGACGACATCGCGATCACCACTCCGGTGGCAGGGCGCGGCGACGCGGCACTGGACGATCTCGTCGGCATGTTCGTCAACACCTTGGTGTTGCGCAGCCGGATCGACGACTCCACCTCGTTCGTGGATCTGCTCATGCAAGTGAAAGCACACGACCTCGACGCCTTCGATCACACCGAGATGCCGTTCGAGCGCATCGTCGAGGTGCTCAATCCCACGCGATCGACGGCGTATGCACCGCTGTCGCAGGTGGCGTTGTCGTTCCAGAACAACGAGAAGGCGTCACTCGAGCTACCGGATCTGCGCGTGGAGGGTTTCGACTTCGACGTTCCCGTGGCCAAGCAGGATCTGCAACTCCTGGTGTCCGAGACCTTCGACGACGACGGGCGGCCGACCGGATTCGAGGCAGCGTTCGATTACGCCACCTCGCTGTTCGATGCGGCCACCGTCGATGCGATCGCGGCTCGACTGGTTCGCGTGCTCGACGCCGTCGGCAACGATCGACTCGCCGCGGTGGGGGATATCGACATCCTCGGTGCCGACGAGAAGCAGGCTCTGGCACCGGCTCGCGGGCCGGCCGACGTCGCGCTGCGAACGTGGCCGGAAATGCTTGCCGCATCGGTGGCGCTCGACCCGTACGCGGTCGCCGTCACGTATCGGGGCGTGAGCCTGTCCTACGCCGACCTCGACAGTTGGTCGAACCGAATCGCGCGAATGCTCATCGACTACGGAGTCGGACCGGAAACGTTCGTCGCCTTGGCACTGCCTCGGTCCATCGAGTCGGTTCTGTCGGTGTGGGCGGTCGCCAAGACCGGTGCGGCATTCTTGCCGGTCGACCCGAACTACCCGGCCGACCGCATTGCGCACATGCTCGAAGATTCGCGTGCGGCAATGGGATTGACCGACGTCGACAGTCGGCAGTCGCTGCCCGACACCGTGCCGTGGCTCGTTCTGGACGATCCCGAGACGTCATCGGAGCTGTCTCGCTATCCCGTGGCCGCAGTCGCCGATGCCGAGCGCACCGCGACTCTGCACCTCGACCACCCGGCGTACCTGATCTACACCTCGGGTTCGACCGGTCGCCCGAAGGGCGTCGCAGTGCGGCACCGGGGCCTGGCCAACCTGCAGGCCGAGGTGATCGACCGATTCCGTCCCACCCGGGATTCGAGGGTGTCGCACATCGCCTCGCCGAGTTTCGACGCGTCGGTGTACGAGCTCACGATGGCGTTCGGCGTCGGTGCCACCGTGGTGATCGTGCCGCCGGGAACGTTCGGTGGCAGCGAACTGGCCGACCTGCTCGAATCGGAACATGTCACGCACGCGTTCCTGACTCCGGCGGCGTTGTCCTCGATCGACGAGACCCGTCTGGGCACCGTCCGCGTCCTCGCCGTCGGCGGCGAGGCCTGCACTCCCGAGCTGGTGGCGAAGTGGGCACCGGGCCGCAAGATGTTCAACGGCTACGGTCCGACCGAGACGACCATTCAGGCGAGTGTCGGCGGTCCGTTGATGCCAGGCGGCACGGTGGACGTCGGCCGGCCGGGTACCGGATTCCGGTTCCTCGTGCTCGACGCACGTCTGCGGCCTGTCCCGGCCGGGGTGTCGGGCGAGCTGTACATCGCAGGCCCCGGTACGGCACGCGGTTATCTGCGACGGTTCGGGCTCACGTCCGAACGCTTCGTCGCAGACCCGTTCGGTACCGCCGGTGAGCGGATGTATAGAACCGGTGACGTCGTGCGCTGGGGGAGTACCGGTGTGCTCGAGTTCGTGGGACGCAGCGACTTCCAGGTCAAGGTCCGCGGATTCCGTATCGAGCTCGGCGAGATCGACTCCGCGCTCACCGATCACGACGAGGTCGGCTTCGCGGCGACCATCGGTCACAATGCGGCGTCGGGAGATACGGTTCTCGTGTCCTACGTCCTGCCGGCCGAGGGTGCATCGGTGGACGTCGAGGCATTGCGCGACAGTGTCGCGACCGTGCTTCCGCGCCACATGGTCCCGTCGACCATCATCGAACTCGCCGACATCCCGCTCACTCCGGTGGGCAAGCTGGATCGACGCGCGCTTCCGGTGCCGGAACTGACGGTATCGACGACTCCGTATCGGGCACCGAGCACCGATCTCGAAGCAGCCGTTGCCGACGCGTTCGCCGAG